>WTFU01000148.1:0-14967 GCA_011523945.1 Mariniblastus sp.
TCGCGACGAGAAACATAGTAAAGCGTCGTTCCCTCGAACCAATCTGAGCCATTCAGTTTCTCGCAGGCAGAGACAAGCACAATGGTGACCGTCTGGATCTGTATTACACGTAAGGGCCAGATTGCAAATTCTTGAGGTGGTGGCGGTATCGGTGAGGGAGTTCCTGAAGTTCTGAATTGCTTGATTTTGTTTCGAATCCAGTTGTCGCAAGAATAATAGTATCCCGCGGGTGAGAAAAAAAGATAAAAAGCCATTAGGCGAAAAACGATATCTTCACCGTCGACGATCAATACATTTCGATGGACAAACGAGTTGTACAGGATGAAAATTGAGAGCAGTTGAAGCCGCGTCAGCAATCCGCAAGCGAGGGCTACAGTATTCAGGATAAGTATGAAATAGCACGCCCAGAGTGTGAAGGGGGTCTGAGGCAAGATTTGGAAGAGAGTGATCGTGTTTTCGTCGACAATCTGTTTAGAAACCTCAAATGGTACTAATCCGTATTCGCCGAACCAGATTTCAAGAAAAGGCCACCAAGTCAGGATATTGACCAGCAGGATTAAGGCATATCCGATTCGGATTAGCGCAAAGATCCCCAGATGCGATTTTTTGTGAAAAAAAAATCCCAGGCACCTTTTGTTTGTTTGATCGCTTTATTCAGAGGGGACAACGTTGAGTTCTTTCGCGTAAATGATGTAGTCACGGTTGCACTTCGGCGGTACCGGGAATTGTCGCAAGTTCTCCGGAGTGGGTTTAGGGATTACGACCCAATGCCGTTTGAGGATAATTTCTTTTGCTCTAATATCCAAGCCATCGGGGTGGTCGGTTGTTTTGCCCCAGTATTCGCACAATGCTGGCCAGGCAGACGCATTGTTATCCAGGCGGATTTTATCAAAGTACTCAGCTTTCCTAAAGTTAAGGAAACGTTCGGAAGCAGACATGGAGCGCCACTGGGGCGAGCGAATGAAAGCTGCTTTTCCGTCTGCAAATCGGACTTCCGCACTGAGGTAAGAGTTTACCTTGTCGGGTTCTGGTGCAAAAAGTTGCCAGCCACCAATCCATAATCCGGTAACATCGAGATAGGGATCTAATTCATCTTTTAAATCCTGATGCCATTTTCCTAAAATGGGAGCGGAATCGATGGCCAGGACTAAAAGCCAACCTATCAGGAAGCAGTTAATAAAGATTTTTTTTAGCATGGCAGTCTCGTTTAAAGCTACCCACAGGTTTTAGCTGTCTACTTGAATATTTGCCATACGAATTCTAATGAACCTCGGTGATGGCAACTGATAGAATTGCCGTGATCTCTGCGCAGGCCTCTAATTTTGGTTCAATTGGTCCTCGATTGATTTCGTTTTATCGTGCAAGACCCCGCCCGTGTGGAGTGTTGTTTTCTTTTCGAATAATAATACGAGGCATTCTTCATCAGCGATGGGGTTATGGCGAACACCTCGGGGGACGATAAAAAACTCGCCTTGATTAAGCGTCACCGATTCTTCTTCCATTTCGATGATTAATTGTCCCTTGAGTACAAAAAACATCTCGTCTTCATCATCGTGAGCATGCCAGGTAAAAGTGCCCTGCAGTTTTGCGACTTTGACGTAGGCGTCATCGACTTCGCCGACAATTTTAGGAGACCAGAGGGCGGTCAAAGTTTCAGCGATCTTAAGCGGTGAAATGACTTCGTTCACAGAAAATATTCCTTACTTTTTTGGGGAAACTCATAATAATGAAGGCTCTATTTTACGAAGGCTATGTTAGCAGATATCAATTGGCGATAACTATCCGTTTCTTCGCCCAAGCAGTGGTAGTTTAGGAATTCTCTTACGATTGAATCTACATCAAAATAGTTTTGTCTAGCTTGCTTTTGTCCAGCAAAAGCAAAAAACGCTTGATTGATGCTTGAACAGGTTAAAGACATTTGGGGAATTGGCTAGTCGGCTTGATGTCAGCGGTGACTGATTGCCGTGAGTTGATTTTGAGGATTGAAATGGAATCTTGGGTAGGCCGGAAGGCAGCAGAATTCAAATTAAAAGATACGTTCGGGCGAGAGCACATCTCAACCGACTCTTTCGGACGCTGGCAATTACTGGTGTTTCATCGACATTTAGGATGACCTCCCTGTCGTTTCCATTTGTCGCAGTTGCGGCAAGAGCAGAACCGATTGGTTGAATTAGGGATCGAAATCAAAGTCATTACCTTTGATGATCTAGAACTTGCTAATCCTTACGCCGAAGGCCTGTGTTCCTCCTGGCCGTTATTGCTGGACAGCGATCGTTCGCTTTACCGCCGCTATGGATTTGAGCGAGGAAGTTGGTCTGCGATCTACGGCTTAGCTTCTGTGGTGCGTTACCTAGGGCTGATGTTACGTGGGCATCGTCCAGGAAAACCGGGAAAGGATTGGCGGCAGTTAGGTGGTGATGTTTTGGTGGATCCTGAAGGGATAGTGAGAATCCATCACGTAAGTAAAGCACCGCACGATCGACCAACTATCGACGCTCTTTTCTCAAAAATAAAACATTGAGCGATTGCTTAGGTACAAATTTGTTGTTGCCCGTGAGTACTATGTAAATTGCCGGTTTGAAATTTGGGCCTGTGAGCGGCGTGGAGAAATAATCTTGTTATGATAAGACCAGCTATTTGCAGTTGTTTATCAAAAAGAAGAAATCGTGGAACCAATCGACGAAATTGATTTGCGTTATAAAACTCTCGATGCGATTCATGAAAGCGCGGCCGACGCCATCTTCTCGGTAAACGAACTGGGGATCGTAAATACGGTTAATCCAGCGGCTGAATGTTTATTTGGTTATGGAAAAACTGAGTTGGTTGGGCAGGATATTTTCGTATTGATTCCGTCGCTATCTTGCGAACAGTCGGAACGCGGATTGGCTCGGGTAGACGAACTCCGGGCATTGGCCGCGGGGGCCAGGCGGGAACTGATGGCGTTGAACAAAGGGGAAAGTCCGTTCTTCGTCGACGTTACTGTCAGAGAGATGCGAACGGACGGCAAGCAGTCTTTTGCGATATTCGTTCGAGACCGCGCGGGTATCCAGCGTGTTGGAAAACAAACAGAATCGCTAGGTCGAATCATCGAGGATTCATTTAACGAAACCTACATTCTCGATGCTTCGGATCTTAAATTCGTATTTGTAAATTTAGCGGCGCGAAACAATTTAGGCTACAGCTCAAGCGAGTTCGCCGAAATGACACCTGTTGATATCAATCCCTCATTTTCAATGGACGCCTTTCAGGAATTGGTAGAGCCACTTCTGCAAGGGAGAACTGAGAGTCTTCAATTTGAGACCGAGCATCTTAGAAAAGATGGTTCGCCCTACGAGGTGATGGTCAATCTGCAGCGGTCCTCTTTTCTTTCAAGATCGGTTTTTGTGGCAACCGTTTTGGATGTAACCGAGCATAAGCTTGCTGAGCGTCGTGCGAATCAGCGACAGGCGGAGATGCAGGATGAGTTAAAGCGGCAGGTTGCGTTGAAAACCGAGGAATTGCGTCGGGCTCAGAATCAGTTAATGCGGAACGAGAAGTTTTCAACGTTGGGAAAAGTCGCTGGAGGAATTGCACATGAAATTCGCAATCCGCTCAACGCGGTAAAAACATCCGCCTATTTCTTGCTCAATGCCAAAAATCCTTCCACTGAAAAAGTGCGAGAGCATCTTGAACGGATAGATCGGCAGGTATCGACGGTTGATAATGTAATTACCGCGCTCGCTGATGTTGCAATCATGCCGGAAGCTAATTTACGTCCGGTTGCGATTGAACCGTTGCTGCGGAGGGTCGTGACTTCGCTTCGTTTGCCAGAGATTCACGATGTCGTTTTCTCGTTTGAGGAGGGAATGCCCGACGTAATGGTTGATGAACGGCAGATTGCCATTGCGTTCCGAAATCTAATTCGTAACGCCCGCGATGCGATGCCCGATGGCGGCGTGTTGACGATCGGCTCGAAAGTGTCCGCTCTGCAAGTTGTTTTTTCGATTAAAGACTCGGGGGTCGGGATTGCGAGCGAAAACCTCAAAGATATTATCGAGCCGCTATTTACGACGAAGGCTCGGGGAATGGGCCTCGGGCTGTCGATTACCCGAGCGATCGTTGAAAAAAATCAAGGAAGTCTCTCTGTTGAGAGCGAAATTGGAGTTGGTAGTGAATTCCGGATTTCTCTCAATCGGGGTGATCTCGATAACGGTTGAAGGTGATCGGTGCGAAGCTAGGTAAATAAAAATTTCCCGATGTTATGACTTTCTATCCAACAACGATTTGAATTAATCAAGGCCTAGTGCAATACTCTTGGGTCAATACCGCAACGTTACCGGAAATCCATGACAGACTCTTACCGTATTTTAATCGTCGACGATGATCTCGATATTCTCGCTAATCTCTCGGATATTTTGTCCGAACTGGGCTACGAAATAATTACTGCCGCGAGTGGACAAGAAGCGTTGGAAAAGCTCTCCGAGGATGAATCTGACGGAGCCGAGCGACTGGATCTTTGTTTGCTCGATTTTAAGATGCCCGGGATGGACGGCGTGGAACTGCTTGAAAAGATCCATGAGCTTCGACCAGATGTGCCTGCGATCATGGTGACCGCTTATGCAGGCAAGGACGGTGACCGGCGGGCGATGGAAGCTGGAACGTGGAAGGTCATGCGAAAACCAGTGGATGTCCGGCTGTTGATCGGCATGATTGGTCAGGCGATTGTGTCAAAGTGAATCTAGCGGGCTGCACGGATGTAGATTTTAAATCTCAAACCGTAGTGGCTGGTCTTCAGACTTCTCACCTACCCCTCGTCTTTGCCGGATAGTCGGCTGAGGAGAAACGGGTGCGATCAGCTCCACGGCCTTTTAGAATTCCAGAAATATTCAAAATAGCAAAACACATCGGTTCAACCGGTGACCGCTGAAACAAGATTCGGATTGAATTCTTAAGGATACTCGCTGGCTTTGAGAGCTAGGTTGCTCCATTGGCTAGGTATTTCAACGGGTTGTGGACTCGGATGTCAGTAAAGCGGTCACTGGCGGAGCAGCATTTAGTTTGTTTTTAGCGTTTAGCTCTAAAGAAGGAGGCAGAACTCACACTATGTACGCAGCAATAACCGTAAGATAAAATTTGGTCGTCAAGCATTGGTGATGGGGTTGGCAAGTCATGCATGCGCGTGATCTTTGTTTAGGCTGTGATTTATCATTCGGGGAGTTGGCGGTAATGGCGGGACAGGGAAGCAGAAGTGAGTCCACTGCGTTAAGGGTGATTGCGGATTGCGAAGGCTGTGGCGTTTGTTGCCTTCATATGGGATACCCCGCATTTCAAACTCCTCGAGCACCACTGACCGAAACCGAGATCCGATCAGATGCAACACTGGCAGCGCAGGTGAAAAGGGATCCGCGAAGGCTGAAGGAGCTATTGGAAGGGCATCCGGGCGAAAGTTATTGGCATGCGCTTCCGGATGATTTGCGTGAGCAGTGGTTAGAGTATAAGCAGAGTTATCAATTGCCTGAGTATGGAGATGATCCGTCGACATTTGATGGAGCTTGTATTTGGTACAGCCATGAATCGCGTCAGTGTATGCATCATGAATATCGACCGAGAGTTTGTCGAGATTTTGAAACCGGAAGTAAGCAGTGTTATGAATGGCGTGCTTATTATCAGGACAAGATTGAACCAAAGGTTTCCGATTCTTAATTTTTAGATGCTCAACAAATGCTGAGGCGTTGAAATTAAGAGATTTTTGATTCTCGGTAGAGCAATATTGCTCCCAGTCCAATCGCTAACAGATTGCTCGTCCATACTCCGTAGGGGTGCAAAGTACCCTCTTTGCAGGCATTGAGAGTGGTTTCGAAAATCGGGTAATAGACGATCAGAATTGGGAGAAAGCACATGCCAAATGCGGAGGTGTAGTTAACGGTCTTCATTTTTAAAGCGATAGGAATACCGATGACTGCAAAAGCGAGGCAGGCAAATCCACTAGCCCATCGGCGAGGCGTGACGAGATTCAGGCGAGATAGCCGATGGTTGGCTTTTTCTAATTCCTGAGCTCTGACTTCCCACGCTACATTCGTAAGCCCAAGCAAATCCCCGGTGAGGAGTTGTTGAGCCGCAATGTTTGCGTTTGATTTTTCGAGTTCTTTTATGAGCGCAACTTGTTTTATTTTGTTGTCTCTAATTTGGCTCATGTAAAGATGATCCGGGTTTTCGAACTGGCTGTCCTGGTCATTGTTGGGAATCTGGAATTCTACGACGTCTTCACCAGGTGTACTTAGGCGAAAGCCATCGTGAACAATAACGGGATCGGTAAACACTATCCTGATTTTCCCCTCAGTCGGAATGACTTTGAGTCGAGCGTCCTCGGCTTCGATGTGAAGTCTTTTTTTAGCGTCTTCGTCGTGTTGTTTTACAATGGTGGGTGTGATTAAACGCGCACCGCCGCTATCCATCTCGAGATCATCCACCTCGATTCTGACGTTTCCACGTTCAAACTCTCCATTTGTCCGAAGTCCTTCGAGAATAACTTCTTCAAAGGATGAATTCACAAATTTTGTCGTTTCATGAAAACCCCACGAAGCATCAACGTCGTTAAGCCAAATTGACAACAGACTGACTAGAAAGGCGAGGACAATGACAGGGAAAAAAAGAACTGATTTGTGGATTCCCATGGCTTGGATTGCCGTGACCTCATGTTCAGCTGACATGCGTCCAAAGACGACACAAACTGTAAATAAACAGATCGGAGGTAGCGAATAAGAAAGTGCTTTGGGAACTAGAAATGGAAGCGCTTGAATCGCGAGGAATGGGCTGATTTTCTCGGATTGAGCTTCCCTTGTGACCACGAGCAAAAGGATCAACGGAACGAACGAACAAGCCGAGATTATAAAAATCTTGGTGAACTCCCACATGACGTATCGTGTTAACAACTTGGGGATCATAGACCGTCAAAATCGGGGAAAGTAAACACTTTGTCTCAATCGCTTGGTTTTTTGATTGAAACGACATTCGCGAGATAAGCGAACGGTATTCAATTGGCTAAATGACGTCAATTCCAATGGGAACCGTATGTCTTTCCGTGGCGGCTGGAGGCATTGTTTTCGTGTTTATAGAAGCCTGACTCGGAAGAGGTGTGCCAGGTGCTATCACTTTGGCGAATCGAATGATTCAAATAAAAAACACGCACGGCTGTCGCCACGCGTGTTAGATGTGTTTTCAAGCTAAGAACTCGCGTGGGGTTACGCGATCTGCTCTTCTATCGAGCTGATGTCTTCGTCGTCCTGAGTTTCTGAAGATTGCTCTGGGTTGTAAATTTCCTGAGCATCGGCAGTTTTGCGATAGCCCATTTTCAACAAGACTTCAAGGATTTCACTGCAAGTTGGGAACATTCGTCCGCTTGATCGTTTGTATTCATCCATCGCATGCATGAACTCGATTTCTGCGTCAGAGTATTCTCGTTCGCAAGTGGTTGGATCGATCTGGCGACGTCGTTTTACTTTTCGTCGCTCGACAACGGGGGCACTCGCGGCAGCCTCGGCCTTTGTCTTCTTTTTGCGTCGGTCGCCTTTACGTTCGCCAGTTTCGTCCAGTCGTTTAAGATCTTGCTTAGTTTTTGTCATTTGAGAGCCTGCGTTTCTCAGAATTGTGGGGATTCGCCATACTTCACCATCATCCGTTGGTGATGTTGGAAAAATACACCATTTGGTAAAACCTGCGTGATAAAAACGAAACGTAGGCCTAGATAAAGTTGAATGGTTACGTAGTTGAGCCACCTGTTTGGGTCGCACCGATTATAAGGATAATCATTCCCCATTTTCCCTTGAGAGCGCATTAGACGAGGTCACCGATTGGCGTTTGGCTTTTGTCAAGGCGTTGGTGTCCGTCGCTTGATCGAGGCGGAGCTAAATAAGACGGAAAATGCACCATCGTCTAAATGCGAGCAGAGGAAATCAAGCTCTGCGGAACGATGTGCCCACAAGCTTAGTGTTGGAATTCTAATGAGTGTTCAGAAGGGAATCTGAAGGATCGTTGATTCCGTCATTAATGACTGGCTGGTTTTACTATTTCCCAGATAGTTACCGAACGACTTTTCCACCCGATTGTTTCGCAACGGAAGCAGGGTGGGTATGTTGCGGACGTGTTACGTAAAGGTGGCGAGCATCCTCACGTTCCTCGATTTCGATTGTCCAGGGGAGTTCATGGCGGAGGATATTCATTTCGTTTTCGCCCGCAACAACGATGGTGTGCGGGTTCTTTTCAATGAACCGAGCGAGTGAGTTCGCTTCGCTGGAATAAAAGGTGACAATGTCATCTGGATTAAGAGTGATTGCGGAACCATACGTTTCTCGACCGAAGAACACAATTGGCGCCGAATCGAATTCATCAGTGCTTTTAACTTGACTGGCAGCATAGTGGATTGAGCGATCAACTGAGATGGTAGGAATTAATCGATGGGTTGAGAGAATAACCACCAACAACCCGGTAGCCGCGAAGCAGGCCCAACTGATTTTAACTTTTTGTCGGTAAACAAAGGAAGCGATCACGAGGCTAGACATGACGATCAGGCCGAAAATGAACTCGTTGGTGGCTAAAATTGGAGTGCTGTCGGAATTCAAAAGAGAAATCGCGACGATTCCAATGATGGTAAACCAAAATAAAATTTCAAATGGTGCCCGTCGCCCGGTTCGTACAAGCCAAGTTAGTTTTGCCGGAGTAAGTCCGTCTTGCCGATTCTGTTGAGCGATGGCTTCGGTCGTTTGGTGGCTGAATAGTTTTCGATCCAATAAGCCCCCCATGAGAAGGCAAATTAAGGGAAATGATGGGACGATATAGGTTGGCAGTTTGGATTCAGATATCGAAAAGAAACCAACGATCCAAACCGACGCCAGCAATAAGAATCCTTGTTCTCGCGTTCTCGCTAATCGATTTTCAGGCCGCCTCGAGGTCAAAAACTTAATCAAGGATGGGATTAGGTAGGAAGCGGGGAACATGAAAATAAATATGCCGACCATGTAATACCAGAATGGTTCACGGTGATTGAACGCATCTGAAAAACGCACGACGTGGTGCTTCCAGAAGAAATAGGTGAGGAAGTCGGGGTGAATCCATGCGGTTGCAATAAACCAGGGAGATGAAACCAGGAACGCCGGAACTGAAAACCACATCCACCATTTTTTGGGAAGACTTTTTTGAATCGGGCTTAACCAGAAAAACAGAATGAGAGGTGGAAGGCAAAGCACGCCGATCACAGGTCCCTTGATTAAGATACCCAGTCCGCATGCAATACTTGCGAGAACGGCGTATCGGCGTTTAAACCCGTTGGATATCGCGAGGTAGGTGCTTAACAGCATAATCGTTGACATGGCGGTCAAAGACGCATCCATCGTGACATAGCGACTCACGCAGACAAATCCTGTTGTCAGTAATAAGAGGAGTCCGCCGAACCAGGAGCCGCGGTAGCCCAGTAATTTTTTACCAAGGAATAATGTGGCGAGAATGGTGAACATCGAAGCCATGGCTACCGGAAGGCGAGTTGCCAGTGGGCTGACGCCGAAGACCTTATAACTTGCAGCAATCGCCCACATCTGAAGCGGCGGTTTGTCCCAGTAATTTTCTTCGGCTAGTGTCAGAGACATCCATTGGCCACTTTCGGTCACGTTCAGTGCCAGTTGTGCATTTCTTGCTTCGTCGGGCTCGAACAACGGATAGTTGAGGCTGCTGAAGAAGACGAGGGCTGCAACTAACAAAAGCCCCGACGTTCCGAGGAATCGTTCACGGGTTTTATAGCGGCGGACGGATGATTCCCGCAGTCTTACCGGGAACATAATGCTGTTCCACCAAAAACGGCAGCCTCTTTGAACTGCTTTCAGGGTTTGGCGAAGCGACGGGGTGATCGCGGTGTCGGTAATTTTCAGTTGTTCAATTCGAGCTTCGGTGACCGATAGGCGGTGGAGGCGTGCGCGCGAGAGAGTTTCGGTGACAAATTGATTGAGCGTGTTGTGCCCTTGCCCGCTCTGGTCGGTGGGCATTACCATCGGAAGTGATTTGTATAAATCAGGGATTCCGCAAAGTTGGTCTTTTTGAAAGATCGTCAAGCCGTAATCAAACTCAGTTTTTTTTACTTTTAAAAGAAGCCGAATTAAAAATGAATAGAGTTTGAATACGAGGCGCGAAATCGATTTCGATTGAGTTTGTCGGTTGCTGTTATTGGTGAAGGACGACTGGATAGGAAGCTGGTCGATCTGTTTAAGCATCAATCCGAATTGATTCGGGTCGACTGTGGTTTCCGGTTCTAATATCGCGATGACTGGGTGGCGAGCGACTTCGATCGCGGTTCTTAGGGACTGGACAACTTTTCGTTTTGGCGCCTGAAGATGGGGACGCGTTAGGGGCGAGTCCGAACGGGCAATGACAATGACTTCAGCTCGCCATTGGGATTTTCCGATTGCCTGAAGGCAATCTTCAATCCGTTGCTCGGTGTTGTTGCGATCTTCGGCGAGGATTAATGACAGGCTTGAAAAAGTCGACATAAATTGATCCGTATCCATCCGTGATATTTATTTTGCCCGGTCGTGTTCCACCGGATGATTGACTCTTAATCGCCCTTTTGGCCCGAAGCTGCAGTCGCTTTCCAGATAGCATTTGGTTGAGCCTATCGGAAACGCAAGTTTTGGGTCAATCTCAACCTGCTCGCCAAAGTGGCCAGTCGCTAGGTAAAAACATTGCCAAAACGAGAATGCCATTAACGGATGAATGGTAACCATTGACGTTTCCGAGGCTTACATGCTCAGCTCAGAGCGTTTGGTTTGAGTCAAGATAACGTTAATTTTTCTTTTTTTTGTCAGGCGCCACCCCCGTACATGGAAGTTTTACCGGAAAAAAGAATCGTTTCCGCATTAGAAATTTATTTCGGGCTGTGTCTTATTGGTGAATGTTCTATAGAATGCTTTCGATGATTTAGGTTTCTTTTCAACCGGCGCTTTCAGTGCTTCCCACCTTTTTTATACGGAGTTATTTATGTTATACAGCCACGTGAGCGGCAAACGGCGTGCATTCACACTTGTCGAATTACTTGTGGTAATTGCAATTATTGGGATTTTGGTTGGGATGCTGCTTCCGGCAGTTCAGCAGGTTCGTGAAGCGGCGAGGCGAGCGTCATGTTTAAACAACGTTCGACAGGTCATGCTGGCTTGTCAAAACTATCAAAGTGCGAATCTAAAGTTCCCTACTGCCGTTTCTGACAACTCGCTCAATTCTTATTCCTGGGTAGTGGCGATTGCTGCATTCGCGGATCAACAAAACGTAGCCGACAACGTAAAAGCTGGTGCTTCTGCCGTTGTCGCAAGTAACGAAAAATTGCCACTGTTAATATGCCCCTCAGCAACGCAAGAAGACGAGTTACCAACTTTTGGCGGCGGTGATTACACGACGCACTATTATGCAAGTATGGGACCGGCGCAGGTTGATGCCAATTCGCCGTATGATTACAAGACAGCCTTGGGCCGCACGCCGGGGTCTATCGGTTTGTCGGGAGTATTTTCGCCTAGGGGACAAAATCAGGTTTCTGGTGACAAGAACATTTTCAATGCCTTCCTGTTCAACAGCAAGTATGGCAAGAACTTTGATGACTGTCGTGATGGATCTTCCAACACGATTGCGTTCATGGAAAACTCACGGACAGAAACGGATAACTACACACCGCTTCGATCTGGATGGGCGGTTGGTATGATTACCTACAGTGAGGTTGGCCCAGCCTTTTCCGTTCCGTCAACGACGGTAGGAGCGAACGCTTCAACGATCAACTCCGACGACAATGCCATTTCGACGCTCTGGAATTCAAGACCCGCGTCTAGCAATCATTCCGGTGGTTGTCAGATTGCCATGATGGATGGCTCTGCCAAGTTCATCAATGAGAATGTTGACTACGCCGCTTTCGTAGCGGCTACCGGAATGAAAGACGGACAGGAAGATGATCTGGAGTAGATCATTGACGCTTTGTCCTGTCGAGGTAAGGCGTTTGGTGAAAGTCAAAAAGCATTTAAACCAGCATGCATTGGGCTTGCTGGTTTTTTCTTTTGGCCGACATTGGTTCGCTTGTTAGTGGCCACTCCAAGCGTGAATTCCAAAAATAGTTGGATAATCACGTGAATTGAGCCCTCCACGTATTCTTTAGTGACCTATGCTTCCCTAGAAACCGAACAAGTTGTTTGGTGTTTTCAGGCATGAAAAGACTCAGGAACTCCTGATTTACAGCACATTTGCCGCAATCAACGTTTTTTGGGTCTGCCTGATTTAGGTCTATCTTTGGAGGTGTTTGAATGTCAAATCGTCATTCAGGAAACGAACGGCAGGCGTTCACGCTAGTAGAACTATTGGTTGTAATCGCCATTATCGGCATTCTTGTCGGGATGTTATTACCGGCGGTGCAGCAGGTTCGAGAGGCAGCAAGGCGGGCATCCTGTCTGAATAACGCACGGCAACTTGTTCTTGCAAATCACAACTACCAAAGTGCCAACTTGAAGTTCCCAACGGTTGCCCCGTTTATTGTTGGAAAAGGTAATCGAAGTTGGGTCGCTGCGGTTTTACCGTTCATCGAACAGCAGAACGTGGCCGATACGGTTCGCTTGGGAAATGGACCTGGAAACTGGGCCGGCAACAATTCCCGCGACTTCAAAATTCCAATTTTGCTCTGTCCTTCTGCGACTCAGGAAGATGAGTCGGCGACTGATGATTTATCGCAATACACCAACCATTACATGGCCTGTTTGGGAGCAATTGGAACTACTCCGGGCGGATTCGTACACAATAAACAAACGATTGCCGGTTCTGGTGGTCCGATTGGTACCAACGGTGTCTTCTCGCCTAGATCGACAAGCCCAACGGTGCGGCCAAACAATTTAGATTTTCAGGCAAAGTACGGAAAGAACTTTGATGACTGCCGCGATGGATCTTCAAACACAATCGCCGTCTTTGAATCTTCGCGCACCTCAAAAGACGGTCAGTGGAATCCATTACGTAAGGGCTGGGCGTTCGGTTACCGCATGCAAAGTGGTCTTCAGGAAATTTTTGCCGGTAACGCGATTGTTTATAACTTTTCAGGTTTCGAAAACAACTTGATCAATGCCAACCTTACGGCACCGGTTTGGAATCAGGTTCCAGCAAGCAGTAATCACTCCGGTGGATGCTTGGTTGCGATGATGGATGGTTCAGCAAGGTTCCTAAACGAATCGGTAGATCCTGATGCATACATGGCTGCTGCCAACATGAAAGATGGCCAGTCGGCTGATCTGGAGTAGAAACTCACTTTAAATTGGTAATAACGAAAAGCAGTAGGTGTTAAGCCTACTGCTTTTTTATTGGTCTCATCTCTTTTTATCCGGGGGCGTGGAGCCAAGCCTATTTTGAACATTTCAATTTCTATTGTTTTAATACTGTTTCTTTTTGTGTCACAAATTTCTTCGACGCAGAACTTGTAAACACGAATATTGTCGGGAATAGGTTTCTGTTCGAAACAGTTGATGCATCTACTTGCCTTTAGAGTATTGCGGTCTGCAATTGATTGGATTTAATCCGATTCACTCAATATGGGTTTTAGTTAATTTCAGCTGACGTGGATTTGGAACGATGATCCATTAGTTTCGGCCGATAATCGTTACTTTACTGAGCCTTAATTTTGAATGACTGACTAGCTGTCCAGCTTGAACAGAGTGATGCTCGGACGTTTGGCAAATTTGAGTTTAGGTAAGGGGTGCGGCAGTTTGGGCGGGTTTTTTCGTGCCAAACAGGTTTACAATGTTCAGTTGGGGATTGGAATTACTAAAAAACTCACTGAATTTGCTAATTCAGCGCATCAACAGTTGACCGCTTTAACTAGGATAAACGCATAAAGTTAGTTATCTCGCCTGCCGATTTGTTTGCATGCGTATCCCTATATAGTCAAAAGTCAGCAATTAACCCCAGTTGATTCCAGTCGAGTCAAAAATCTCATCCCGGAGGAAATTGAATGTCCCGCATTCACAAGCAGTCATCTAGAAAAGCATTTACATTGGTCGAGTTGCTCGTGGTAATCGCCATCATTGGCATTTTGGTCGGAATGCTTTTGCCCGCCGTACAACAGGTTCGAGAAGCTGCCCGACGTGCATCTTGCTTAAATAATATGAGACAAGTAATTTTAGCCTGTCACAATTATCAAAGTGCGAATTTAAAGTTTCCGATGGCCGTGAAGATCGTGGATGGTGGGACGAGAAGTTGGGTCGCGTCTATTCTTTCATTCGTAGACCAACAGGCTTTGGCGGATGATCTACCGACTGACAATATTACATTGCTTTGCGATTGCAGAATACCGTTACTCCTCTGTCCCTCATCTACGCAGGATGATGAGGTCGATCCTGATCGGCCGGCCGAGTATGTGAATCATTATACGGCAAGTATGGGTTCGATAGGTCTCGTCGCTGGTCCCCCGCCATTTGATTATTCGTCGAAAGACCAAAAGACATATGGTGGTAATGGCTATATTGGACTAAATGGTTTGTTTTCTCCAAGGTCAAATGATCGATCCAACGCAACGGCTGTACGTTTCGATGCTAAGTATGGTAAGAATTTTAATGATTGTCGTGACGGTTCGTCGAATACCATCGCTTTTTTCGAGCAGTCTAGATCAGCAGTAGAAGGTTCTTGGCAACCGAAAAGTAGAGGTTGGGCCTGGGGACTTCTCAACAGCCCAGGCGGTTTGACACGCGTCTACTCTGCCAATACGTTTACCAACGGTAGCTACAATGGTGGAGGCAGCGCTTCTGCTGCAAAAGGTCCTTTTGAGACGCGGATAAATGCCAATTTGCTGAATCCAAAGTGGAATCAAGTGCCTGCAAGTAGTAATCATTCCGGGGGGTGTCAGGTGGCTATGATGGATGGATCGGCTCGTTTCGTAAATGAAAACGTTGGAATTGAAGTTCTTTTGGCTGCGGCAGGAATGAAAGATGGGCAGGC
>WTFU01000148.1:15067-16951 GCA_011523945.1 Mariniblastus sp.
AGGCGGGATTTGCTCCCCCGTGCCAGCCTGAGATTTTCATTCGTTGTGCACGTATTCAGGGCTTTTTGAGCGTTTGAATACTATTAACAGGGTTTTCAAGAATGAGTTTAAACCGCCATTCGTCATCAAGACGTAAATTCAATCAGTCCAAGAAACGCCGGCGCAAGTCAAGTGAGTCAACCGTTAACTACGAATCGCTGGAAGAAAGACGGTTATTGGCGGTCGATGTTGGGTTGAATCTGAACACCGAGCAATTCGGGAGTCGACCGAACTTGGCAGGTGCAGTAGGACCAAACCATGTGGTAACCGTTACTAACTCAAGCTTCAAAGTGATCGACAAGGTGACCGGAGATACGCTCGTTAGCAAACCGGTCACCGATTTTTGGCGTGACCGAGGGGATGACGTCATGCCCGGTGTCGCGGTCGATGATGATGTTCTTCAAGACGGAGATTCTGCGACAAATTCTCGTGTCGTCTACGATGCAGACACGCGGCGATGGTTTATTACCTCGGTTAGTAACCGCGATGTTTACTCGGGTATAGACGGCAATCAACATCCAATTCTGTTGGGGATTTCGCGAACTTCAAACCCTATGCTTGACTGGTACACGGTAAGTTATGGCTATGATGTCGATGCCGATCCGACCACTGGCGACGAGTTTTATGCTGGTGGATTTCCTGCCGTTGGTGGTCTTGGTGCAAGTACTAATTTGGCGGTCGATGATGATAGCGTCATCGTAACGGTTGATTCGCCATCGCCTTTTGCACCACCGGAAGTATGGGCCTTTAATAAATACGAGCAATTGGTTAGACCTCGAGTCCCAAATATCGGAAGCGACAGTTTTGGCCCGGATGCTTCTGTAGTACAAGCTGCGGGTAATGTTCACCAGTGGGGAAATGATGTAGGTGGAACAGTTGAGGGGACCTTTGGGCTGTTGGCACCAAATGAAGGAGATACTCTGACGCTGACCGAGCTAGTCGACACTGACATCCCTGGCGGAGCAGCGCTTCAAGCAAATGTAGACATAGCAGTAGACCCGTATGAGGCTCCTCCAGAATTTATTAGACAGGAGTTTGATCCCGACATTGTAAATGGTGGCACTGAGTTAAGTGCGTCGATTCAGCGCCTTGGTAACAGTCTTTGGGCGACCCATGCGATTTTGGGTAGTGGTAGCGGTTCTAACCCGGATGGTGGTGTAACCGAAACGAGTGCGATTCGATGGTATGAGATTGACCTCGATACGAAGACCGTGAAGCAGTCCGGAACTATTGAGCATCCGTTCTATAACTATATCTATCCTTCGATTGCAGTGACCGAAGCTGGTCACGTCGCTATTTCGTATACGGCTGCCGGAGTTGGTGAAAATGCGGGTGAAGGTATCTTTCCCTCGTTAGCCGTCTCGGTTGGATACAACAATGGTGGCAATATCATCATGGAGGAGTCTCGAATCCTCAAAGACGGAGAGGGGGGGTATTTCGACGGCCAAGGCAATCTTTGGGGGGACTACTCAAGCACTGTTGCTGACCCGACTGATCCTACAAAAGCTTGGGTTTTCGGTTACTGGGCTGACGATTCGATTCGACGTAACGGACAGATCCAGGCAGTTGAGATTTCATTGATTGGGCATAGTCCCGAAATCGTTGGCGATGCGAATCCCAATACAATGGTGGTTCGGCGGTCAGCCCTAGACAACGCGATGATTGAGGTAGAAGTTGATGGAACGGTCGTTAACACCTACACCGAAACCATGTTGCATTCGATCACCCTCAATGGAATGGGTGGTGACGACACCTTTATCGTGGATACGGTTAACGGTGAACTGGAGTTTGCTGGCGGTGTAGAGATCATCGGCGACGGCGATGACACCTTTGTGGCCAGCACGG
>WTFU01000109.1:0-7323 GCA_011523945.1 Mariniblastus sp.
AACTAGATTGCTGTACTCTCGACGTAAATCGAAAAACAAATCCGCCTTTGTCTCAAAACCATAGTAAGGGCTATTGTAAATAACAGCAGGAACCTCGGGCGCTGCGGCAAGAATTGCCGCAAAATGATTTCGCTGGGCTGTCGGCGAAGTACCACGCGAGAGTACTCTTGGGATGACCATCAGTCCACTCGCCCCCACCGATGCGGCATGAGAACTGTGGTCGACGGCAGAACGAGTGTTCATGGCTCCCGTACCAACCACGACCGGAACCCCTGCTTCGCAAAGTCTCGCCACGCCGGTTTTTCGTTGGTCATCAGTCAGCAGAGGCCAATCGCCCATAGAACCGCAGTAAACAACACCTTGCATGCCGGCAGTCATCATTTGCTGGCCCTTGCGCACCAAAGCGTCAAAGTCAGGTTGACGATCGGCTCCGCAAGGTGTCATCAATGCAGGAATACAACCGCTGAAAATTTGTGTGTCCATCGAAAGGCGCCAAAAGTAGATTGAGAAAAAGAAAGGCTTGATTGTATCTCAGGAAAACTAAGTCACAAAGGACAGAAGCGCTAACAAACACTAGGCGTAAAAAGCCCGCTTTTTTACCCGGTTCGCGCGCAACCAATGCGCTTTATCTAAATTTTAAAAAAGCACTCGTAGATAATAATGAACGCTGCGAGAGCAAGCAGAAACCACGCAAAAATACGCTTCAGCCTCTCGCCGTCAAACTTTTGAGACCACCAGGAACCAATCATGACACCCGTTATCATTAAAATTGAAAATTGAACTAAAAATAGATAATCCATCTCACTGCCAATACGAATTAAATCACCACCGAAAAATCCGACAAACGACTTAAAAGCCACGATAGATAAACTTGTACCAATAACTGTCCGCATCGGCAGACCGAAAAAAATCACCAAAAGCGGGACGATCAATACGCCACCACCGGCTCCAGTGAATCCGGGAACAACCCCGATCAGCAAACCTCCTACCGCCAAAGAGGCGTAGTAGGCAAACGACTTTTTGGCTTTCAAGTCCGTTGTTGGTTTAGCTGGTTTGCCAATGAACCCAAGCAAAGTTGCGGAAGAGAGAAAGATAAGGGTGGCAAAAATAAACAAAACGAAAATCTTTTTCGTTACCACCAGCGCACCAATGGAAAACAACTCGTCTGGAACGGCATCGAACAACCACAATCGAACAAGTAAATTTCCGGCCGCCACCGGGATTCCCAACGCAACAAGAGTCGGAAAGTCGATGACTTTTTGTCGAACCCGCGGCACGACTCCCACCAGAGCAGTGATCCCAACGAGAATCGTTGTGTACGCCGTGGCGAACTTGAGATCGAAATGCAGCAGATAAAGCATCGCTGGCAGCAGTAGCGACCCGCCACCGCCAAACATTCCCATGACGATGCCAACCAGCATCCCCATGAAGTAGCCAAGAATTGTTTCAATCATTACCGTCCTGCCATTTATATTCCGCGCCGCCAGCGTTATTCGAGCGAGATCATGTTAATCCCATCGGAATTTAAATCGCTTCTGTTGATTAGATTCACTCCAGTCTAACCCGTTTGATCGCTTTCGCACAACGTTGTCTGAGCATGTTCGCCGTTGAGTCTCCAGCCCTCTGCTTGCTCCAGCTCCATCCAAAATTGACTGGAAAATCGCCATGAAGAAGGTTAGTCTATCTGATGGCTTTTATAGACTGAACGTTAATGCGACGCACCTGCTAACCCCTCAACCGCCTCTGAACATAAAAGAGGCAATAAATGATGCACCAAACATCCGTTTTCTAATTTCAATCGACCTGCTTGAATCTCAAAAACCTTATGAAATACCCTGCTTTAATTGGATTGAACCGCAAAACTGCCTTGGTAGGCTTGCTGGCCGTATCCCTCTCTCTGGCTTTGACCACGCGGGCCGAATCCCAAACCAAAGAACGTCGGTACTTCCTAGGGAAAGATTCTCAGCGTGTCGCGGGAACGCCTCAGGGAACCGTTACCGAATACCAGTGGCTCGATAGCAAGATCTATCCGGGAACCAAGCGGCGATATTATGTATATGTCCCCGCACAATACGATGCGAGTAAACCTGCTGCATTGATGGTGTTTCAAGACGGCCATGCCTACATGAATGAAAATGGTGAATACCGGGCACCCATCGTTTTTGACAATCTGATTCATCGCCAAGAGCTACCGGTCATGATTGGCGTATTTATTGACCCCGGTCATTTAAAGGACGAATTACCGGAAAAACGAGGCTGGAAACCGACGCCTGAAAACCGAAGCGTCGAATACGATTCGCTCAGCGATACCTACTCAAAGTTCCTCCTCGAAGAAATACTTCCCGAGGTTGAAAAGAATTACAACATCACAAAAGACCCTCTAGGCCGTGGTATTTCAGGAGCAAGCAGTGGAGGCATTTGTTCGTTTACGGTTGCGTGGGAACGGCCTGACCAATTTAGTAAAGTTCTAAGCCATATTGGAAGCTTCACAAATATTCGCGGCGGTGATCGCTACCCTGGCCTCATCCGGGGCACCGATACCAAAATGGTCATGCAAGCTCCGGCAACCACCGATTCAGCGAAAGAAGATGAACCTACGGAAGAACCCGCTACCGGCGAAGATCCTGCTTCGTATCCGCTACGCATTTATCTGCAAGACGGCAGCAATGATCTGGACAACAAGTACGGCAACTGGCCGTTAGCGAATCAACAGATGTTTGCCGCACTAAAATTCAAGAACTACGACGTTAAATTTGACTATGGCGAGGGGGGACACAATGGTAAACACGCCGGTTCAATTTTCCCAGACGCACTTCGCTGGCTGTGGCGTGATTACCCCGGCGTTACTCCTAAATTGTCAATTATGCCAGGCGAACAAACGGCGGAATGGGCGGTTAAATGGTGGATGCCAAGACACGAAGCCAAGTTAGCTCAACGAAAGGCCATGGAAAAAGTTGACTTGCTGATGATTGGCGACTCGATCACGCACGCCTGGGAAGACAAAGGACTCGAAACGTGGAATAAATATTATGCCAATCGCAATGCTCTGAACCTTGGTTTCAGTGGAGATCGTACGGAACATGTCATTTGGAGGTTTCAAAATGGTGCCATCGATGACATCTCCCCGAAACTCGCAGTAATCATGATCGGAACCAACAATACAGGACACCGTAAAGAAAACCCGCGACACACAGCGTTGGGAATCAAGAGGATCATTGACGAAATCAAAATGCGCCTGCCCTCAACCAAAATTCTACTTCTGGATATCTTTCCCAGAGGAGGTGACAAAGAGAATGAATTCCGAAAAATCAATTCGGAGGTCAATGAAATCATTAAAAATTATGCCGATGATGAATCCGAAATCTTCTTCCTCAGCATAGGCGATAAGTTTCTCCAAGAAGACGGCACACTCCCGAAATCAATCATGCCGGATTTGCTTCACCCCAACAGTCAAGGTTATGAGATCTGGGCGGAAGCGATGGAGCCGACCATCCAAAAACTACTCAATGCCGAAGGCGAGTAACAGCAACTGCGGAAAACAGTACGCCTTCATCCCTTAAAACAATCATCAACGACTCGACTCAATCGACATCGACTAAGATGTAATCGCAACCAATTAACCCGATTTAAACAAACGATGGTAAACCCAACTATGAAGTTTCTTAATTACGTATTGATCTTTGCCCTGACGACCGCGTTTTATTTGGGCAGTCCCAGCGAATCACAAGCAATAACCCTTGTAAAAGACAACGGGAAGTCTGCAGATCAAGAGTATTACGAAATTCGGATTTATAAAATTTTTGATTACGAAAAACAGCAAATTGCTGAAGACTATCTCAAAAATGCGTTCATCCCCGCACTTAATCGAATGGGTATTGATCGCGTAGGAGTGTTTAGCAATCTGAGTGACGAAAACGATCATTCGCTTTTCATGTTCATCCCATTTTCTTCCATCGACCAGTTCACCAACATGAACTCAACACTCGCTGCGGATGCCGATTACCAATCTAAAGCGGCCGCCTATTTCACGCGAAACAAAAAATCCGCTGTTTATCAACGAATCGAAAGTCGATTCATGAAGGCCTTCCAAGGAATTCCAACTATGGAAATCCCCGCCTACTCTGCCGATAAAAAAGACCGCCTGTTTGAACTCCGCCTCTATGAAAGCCACACAGAAGACCATGCCCGCCGAAAGGTCAAAATGTTTAATGAGGGGGAAATCGATATTATGCGGGATGTCAAACTCGGACCGATTTTCTTTGGCGAAACCCTCATCGGCCCTGATGTCCCCAATTTGGTTTACATGCTTTCAGCAACCGACGAAGAGTCGCATGGCCAACACTGGAAAGATTTCCTGGCTCATCCAGAATGGGTTCGGATTAAAGAAATCGAGGAGTACAAAGGTACCGTCTCATCGATCAAAAAATGGATGCTCAAACCAACTTCCTATTCCCAATTGTAATGTCATTGATGAGTTCAATGGGTTGAGCACCACCAGTCCGTCTCTTGCTTTCTCTAATCCCTAGTCTTCAAAGTAGCGTGGCGCATCGGGTCTCAATATGAACAACAACAGCTTTGACGTTACTGAGTTTTCAGAAGCCGGAGAAACGCTTGGTATAAAATCGGTCGATTTGACCAACTTGGCTGGGCCACACTTAGATTATTTTGTCAACAAATTCCGTCACCTGTCTGGGGATTTGGAACTTCCCCTCGAGGACCGCCTGCCGGGTGACAACGAGGCACTGGAGTACCGAATCGGTTCGGATCTCAATGGAGCCTACGTGCTCTATTACTTCCACGACGAAGTCATCTTTGCATCTCTAATTCTCAGTGGTACGGACCACGAAACTGAAACTGAATTGATGCAAGTTTTCAAGTTTCTATTACTCGACACAGACGATCTTGATGAACCAACGGAAGAAGAAATCGACGCCGTCCTTTCATCGGAGGAATTTAATTTCTCTCAGACGGAGACTCGCCCCGCAGTCTTTGAAGTTCAATTAACCGGCCCAGAGGACAGGGAAACCCCACTGGAACATGTTCGACAAATGAATCGTGCCCTGAGTGCCGCCTTTTTTAAGATGGATCGGCCGAACTCGCATTCTGATCAATAAATTCCTTGATCAAAGTTCGCGGGATGATGTAGGATCGCGTGCGACTGAATCGAGAAATATTCACGCCGAGGAAGCTACCATCAATATCAAACACTGGGCCTCCACATTGTTCCGGTCGCAGGTTCGCATCGTGTGATACGACTCGACTAAACCCGTCACGACGAACGCTTTTTCCGCCAATCAAATCATCAGCAATGTGTCGCGACGCCTCCGCAGGACGCTTTCCCAGTGTCACCTCTTTGGTTATTTCCTGTCCATCTCGGCGAACGGTCACTTCAATACGGCTGTTAACATCCTGATTCGAAAGAAAGCGAAAAACATCGTTTCGCTGGCGAACCGATTTGTCACCGAGCTTAAGGACGACATCTCCCGGTTGGAATCCCGCCTTCTTCGCAGCTCCGTTTTCAACTCTCTCAAAAACAACCTGATTGTCCCGGCTGCCGATAACAACACCTAAGTAACCACCACTGACACGTGTCCGGGGCACTGCAAAGAAATTCGACCCCCATGTGCTAATGCTGCCATCGCCCGCAGCGTCAGGAGTCAGTAACAAACGGCCAGGTTCCTCTGCCAAATCACCCTTAATTCGACTCAAATCAATCCCGCCCACCTCGGGGAAATCGACCTGCAATAAAACCAAATCATTCTTAGGGTCTCGAGCAACCACTTCGGCGGCAAGACTGCTGCCGTTGCTTCGTTGCACCCTCGGTCGAGTTCCAACAAGCGTGCTCTTGCTGATCACGTTTCCGCGACCTTCTCGAAAAATTCGCGTTCCCCAAACGGTCTGTGATTTCTGATTAAATTGACTCTTAATCACAACCTGTGCATTATCCAACTTCGCTTCAAGCGACTTAAAGACTTTTGAAAAGGCTCGCAGTTCAGGATAAGTTTTTGGTTTTTCGAGAACCTTTGCCTTGGTAAGATTCAACTGAATCAGTTTTCGCTTTTGTTCTCGAAGAACGGAAAGCTCTACTTGGCTTTCGCCAGTGGTTCGCAATGAAACCAACTTATCGTAAATCGATCTTGCTGAATTAACTTTTTTACCAGAAATCGCCTGAACCAAATCATTGACCTTCAATCCGGAAGTTTGTGCCAAACCACCCTCAACTATTTTTACGACCTTAACACCGTTCGATTCACTTTCTCCTCGAAAACCGAGTTTAGGCAGGCTCGGCCATCCGACCACCTCAAATTCCTTCGGAGTTTTCAGTTGCTCCCAATATTGCTTAAAAGAATCAATCGGGACGTCGTAATTCTGCTTGGTATCTTTGCGAATATTACTGTGAATCCCGATAACTCGTCCGTTGATATCAACTAACGGACCGCCCGAATCACCTGGTTCCATCACAGCCGTCGTTTCAATCATCCCCTTGTTCGACGTCACTGGTCGAGTGACATAACCAAATCGAATTACCGATCCTCGATTTTTGTCATAAGTTCCCGGGTAGCTGATGCTAATGCAGGGCTGATTGGTGAGCAGCGAAGCCGAATCTCCCAGCTCAGCGACTGGCAAACGCGACGGATTCTCAATCTTCAACATCGCCATGTCAACTCGCTCGTTTGATCCGAGACCTTTGGCTCGAAACTCACGCCCATCGGCTAACAACACTTTGTAACGGCGGTTGGATTTGACCGCGTGACCAGCAGATAAAACCATTCCGTCAGCGCTGACGATCACGCCACTAAACACCATGCCGCCATCATTGACGGCGACCGAAGCAGGCACAACCTTTTTCACGGCCGCCATGATTTGAGCTTGAAGATCCGTCACATTTAAATCTTCGACGGCAAAGCAAGCCGCCGCTGACATCCAGAAAATGCCGAAAATCAGTAGTGGTTTTTTGCTAAAAACAATTCTCGGAAGCGGCATGGGTATCGCCCTATCTGAACGCTTATTTGACCGTGTGTGACTGTTGAAAAAATAGCCCATCTTGCATTGGGAATCAAATCTTTTCCCAGCCTTGTGTGGCGGTAACCGCAAACCGTCCACTTCAATACACACAATGCCGTCAACCGACACTTGGTTCTCAGGAAAAATACGTAATATTGAGGGATTGAGCGTAAACCCTATGAACTTTTAAGCACGAGGTGACTGCATCTAGCAACAACAAACGATCCTCTGCAGCCTTAACCTTACTTTCTGCTTGACGAATTGCCGATCAACGAACTGCAAACCCGTTAAAGCTCACCTACGTTAAAGCTCACCTAC
>WTFU01000109.1:7423-16711 GCA_011523945.1 Mariniblastus sp.
CGTTAAAGCTCACCTACGTTAAAGCTCACCTACCTTAACGCTCACCTAGACAGTACAACCATTCCTGGCGAGCGCCTCCGCGATCTTCGGCAACCCTCGCATACAATCTGCCCCCGCAAACCACTTGAGAAGCAAAGGCTTCATCGCCTAACTGGTTTCGAGCGACTTCCTGATAGCCCTCAGACTTCGCCTCAATGACGACCGTCTCACCGTTCTCTGCTGTAAAATATATATTTTGACCAACAAGGACCGGTGAAGCGCTTACGGGTACGCGACGTTTACTGAATTTCTGTTTCCACATTTCACTTCCATCGGCTGCCCTCCAACAGTACAAAACGCCATTGTCAGCATGGGCGAACACGTATCCCTCAAACGCAAGCATTGATTGCTCGTATACTTTCGCCGGATTATCCCATAATTTCTCACCGTTATGCGCATCAATTCCGATGGTTTGCCCACCAGGAAACCCGCCGCTGGCAAATACCCGATCCTCATCCCAGACCATCGTGCCACAAGTTACTGCCCAATTAGCCTTGGTAGTCCAGATTGAGTCTCCTGTTTCTGGATCGTAACTTGCCACTTTCCCACCGCCGCTAATAAGTAACTGCCGACGTCCGGCAACCCTCGCAACCACCGGCGTCGAGTAACTGCTGACACCGGTTCGATCAATTCGCCAAACTTCATCTCCTGTTTTGGTGTCATAAGCAATGATCGCGGATTTGACTTGATTCTCATTGGTGACGATCACGCGAGAACCATCAACAATTGGTGTGGAACCATAACCAAATGGATAGGCCGGGGAATACACCCCCACGTCTTTTTTCCATAGCACCTCTCCATCAAGATCGAGAGCAACCAAATGAACGTTATTGTGGTGGCAAAATACCGCAAATAGACTTTTGCCATCCGTTGCTATTGTCGACGTAGCATGCGTGTTCTTAGGATGCATTCGTTTTGGCCAACCGCCTCGATTGACTTCTGTTGACCAGAGCATTTTGCCATCTTTTTGGTCGAAACAAATCACGGATTGCTTTTCGTCTTGTTGCTCCGCAGTCGTGAGAAAAATTTTTCCGTCGATGATCAATGGTGAGGCATGTCCTCGCCCGGGAACTTTCGTTTTCCAAATAACATTGTCATCATCCCCCCACTCCAACGGGGCTGTCTTCGATTCCGCAATTCCGTTACCACTTGGACCTCTCCACCGCGACCAGTCATCCTGAGCACCGACTTCATGAGTGTTAAACAGAAGCAAGCCGAAGTAGAAAAGACAAATAGTAAATTTCGAAAACATGAAAAGCTCAAATTGGGAATACACTAAATAAAACAATAGAGGCCACGGCGTTCTATCCTAACCAAAACTTACACCACATAAAAAACGAATTTAGCGATCGGCTCGACCTAATACCGAGACGAATGCCTCAACGTAACTAGCAGCAATTCTACTCCAGCAGTTCAGCGCTCCAATACGCATCGCTGATGAATTTCGACCAGCTCTGATAGCCGGTAGTGTGCTGTGAGTAAATTGGATTCCAGTTGGGCTGCTTGGGCGTATTTAACAGTTTTAAACCTGCTTGCTCAAGAGACCGATCTGCTTTATTTTGATTGCAGGGAACGCAAGCCAGCACGCAGTTTTTCCAATTCGATCCCCCTCCTTGAGATCTTGGAATAACGTGATCGATCGTCAATTCACCACCTTTTGGCCGACGACCACAGTACTGACAGGTCATCTTATCTCGCTTGAAGAGATTTCTGCGGCTGAAGGCGACCGTCGTCGATGGAAGCCGATTGAAATCAGCTAGTGTAATGACCTCCGGCACGCGAATCCTCTGGGAAACCGTCCGCACAAATGCTTGCCCGTCTTCAGCATCCTCCCGCGCCCAATCTTCCCAATCGTAAAGTTGATAGTCGACTGGATCGACGACTCGCGCCGCACCGCTCCAAATCATTACAAGAGCACGCGCCACTGTCGCAACATTGACCGGTTGCCAACTCCGATTGAGAACCAAAGTCGGCCGCTGGAGAACCTCTGAAACCATTTCGTCGACTCCTTGCATTTTTGTGATCAAGGCAGCTAGAACTCCCGAAACGAAATACCTTCTTCAAAAAGAGGAGTGAGGCAAACGAATCAGTTGCCTCAATTATGACGAAAAAAAATGCATTTGCACGCCGAAACGCCGTTTGCGAAAAAATCTACACGTTCCAACTTTTTGAAAAACGCGGTTCAGTCGTCAAATGACTACGAAAAAGTCGGATTTACGAGAAATACTAGGAGTATTTCTCGTGGCCGACTAAACGAGCGATTCTGAAAAACTTCATCTGCTCATGAACGGTTTTAAAGTTTCCGCTTCGATTAAAAGTAAAAGTTTGCGCCCCCGTGAGGTACTCAACCGAGCCTAAAGGATTCGGCTAGAGACTCACTCTGCACCTTCTAGAATTTCTACTGGCGCGTTATGTTATTAAGCCCAGCGGGATAGTAAAAACAATGCAAGTCAATGGATCGGCGCCGAATAGCTCCACTGACTAACACAAGAAATATTTGGAGCAGGCAATGTCAGCTAAATTGCTGGATGGAAAAGGAATTTCAAAAGAAATTCAAAAAGAAACCAAAGTGAAGGTAGAACAGTTCATTGCGGATCATGGCCAGCCGCCGGTTCTTGCGGCGGTCCTTGTCGGCGATGACCCCGCCAGTCAAGTTTATGTTCGTAACAAAGAACGCGCTTGTGCTCGGGCCGGTATCGAAAGCCAACTGCACCGCCTCCCAGCCACCAGCACCACCGAGGATATTCTCGCGAAAGTGATTGAGCTGAATGAGACCCCTCAGGTCAATGGAATCCTTGTCCAGCTTCCCTTGCCCGAACAGGCGGACAGTCGAGTAATTCTCGATGCCATCGACCCCCAGAAGGACGTCGATGCATTCCACCCCCACAACGTTGGTCTGATCTCGCAAGGTCGTCCCCAGTTTCTCCCTTGCACACCTCACGGTATCGTGCAAATGCTTAAACGTTGCGGACTGGAAACGACTGGCAAGTCTGTCTGTGTCATCGGCCGAAGTGACATTGTTGGAAAACCAATGGCGATGATGCTAGGGCAAAAAAATTCAAATCTCGGTCCCGAAATGGCCAACGCGACCGTCACACTTTGTCACAGTCGCACTCAAAACCTCGCCTCGATAGCACAACAGGCCGACATTCTCATCGCAGCAATCGGACGGCCAAACTTTGTGACCCCCGACATGATTAAGCCGGGCGCTGTTGTCGTCGATGTCGGTATCAACCGAACCGATCAAGGTTTAGTTGGCGATGTAGACTTCGATTCAGGAAAAGAGGTCGCCGGTTTTATTACGCCGGTTCCCGGTGGAGTGGGGCCGCTCACCGTCACCATGCTCCTTGAAAACACATTGATGGCTGCAATGATACAAAGTAAGCCGATCGCTTGAGCAACCTAACTCCCGATGAAACAGCCAATGGGTAAACTTGATTTCACTTTAACAACCAACTATATGAAATACTCTTGTCTCGGTGAACATCACAGCAAATAAGCTGGTTCCATCTAAGGCCGACGTTGGCTGGAAAATTACTAATGAACACCATCATCTCCAATCCCTGGCTTCGCCCTCTCGCAATCTCATTGCTTGCTTTTTCGTTTTTGTTGATTTCTGGCTGTAGCGGCTGTCTGGATTCCGAAAAAACGATCGCTCAAAAAAAGGCCGAAGAAAAGAAAAAGGCCGAAAAAAAGCCCAAGGAGCCATTCGAAACGAACATACCCGTTCTATTACCCGCGCAATTCCCGATTCCTCTCGACAAATTAAAGGAACAACGGAAACAAGAAAAACAGCAAACCGATGACCCGCTCGCACAATTGCTTGGCAATATGAACGGGAGTGGAACGCGTTTTAATCGAATTAAGTCGGGACACTGGTACACCGCAAATTTTCAGGCGGTGGCCAATAACAGCAATTTTGGAGGTAACCTGGAAGCATCCAATGTCGAGTCTTTGGAAAACCCCGTCGGCATTCCTGGTACCAATTATTTTTTGAAGACAAGTCGTCCAGCGTCTTTGCCAAAAGGTGAGTTAAAAAACCTCGAAACGGGTGTTTACATTCCCGTCCGGGATCGCGCTAAGAATGCAACTGTAAAATTCTCACTGAGCCGATCGTCCAGCGGTATTACTCCGGTGACACAAAACCAGGGAATAAAATTAATGGGCGGTTTTCAGTATCACATCGTCCTGCTTAGCAAGCGCCCTGACAGCTTCTCCTTCCTTAACCGATCCGACAACATTCGATTAAATGGGCAAAAACAAGACGGCTCCAATTTAGAACCCTTTTATTTCCTCGTACCCACTGTCAACGGTTATCCCTCACCGCTTCCCAAACACTCACTCAACTGGACCACAATTGCCTATCTCATCTGGGACGACCTAGACCCTAATGAAATGGCTCAAGAACACCAGGAAGCCCTTTTAGATTGGCTCCATTTTGGCGGACAGCTCATTCTTAGCGGCCCCGATTGTCTGGCCGAACTGCAAACCAGTTTTCTCGCCGATTATCTTCCAGCAACTTTTGAAGGCACCAAAAACATAACCAACGACGACATTGCCGAACTCAATCAAAACTGGTCACTTCCCCCGAAAGCGAATAAAGGGAGTCCACGAAACCTTGTCATCTCCAATAAATCTCCACTGCTCGGAGTTACGCTGACCCCTAACCCAAACGCCAATTTCATTACGGGTACAGGAAAAATCGCAATCGAAAGGCAGGTTGGCCGCGGCCGAATTGCAATCACCTCCTTCTCTCTTAACGACCAACTGATTCGCAGCTGGGGTAGTTTCTCCAGTTTCTTTAACGGAGCCCTAATGCGATTGCCGTCTCGCCGCTTTGCGGAAAACAGCGAATCCACGACTGTCTTTAACTGGGTCGATTACGGAACGACAGCCTACGATCCTATGATTCGCAGCACCCTCCGCTATCTCTCTCGAGATCTCTCGGCGACCGGAACACAAAGCCTGCCGTTTTCTACCTTGGATGAGTTGAGAATAATTAATTCTCCCATTCCAGGACCAAACTTCGCGATTCGCCCCGAGGACACAACGGACCAACTGGCGGTACGAAAGCTCGATGAAAACTGGCATTTTGGAGGCTATCAGGACGCTGAGTATGCCGGTGTTGCAGGGTGGAATGACTACAGTGCTATCTCCAGTGCTGCGCGCGAAACACTCAAACAAACGGCGGGTATTTCACCGCCGTCTTCCGGCTTTGTCTTAAAAATGCTGGCAGTCTATCTCTTTATTTTAGTCCCCGTGAACTGGTTATTATTTCGGATCATCGGAAAAGTGGAATATGCCTGGGCCGCTGTCCCAGTTATCGCGTTGGTTGCTGCATTCACTGTCGTCAAACTTGCGTCGCTGGATATTGGCTTCGCGAGAAGTAACACCCAAATCAGCCTGCTTGAAGTTCATGCCGACTATCCCCGGGCTCACATGGCAGAATACTCCGCACTTTATACCTCACTCTCAACACGTTACACCGCCGAGCTGGACAATCGCTCTGCCCAGTCCCTGCCGTTCTCAATCTCGGACCGGGAAGATCAAAAATCCCAATCTGCTGAAACTCTAAGTCAAGTCACCTTGCGCCGCACCGTTGAAGACGAACTTCAAGGATTTCAAATTCAATCCAATTCTACCGGGTTGTTGCATACCGAGGCCATGATCAATTTAGGTGGGGTTATCTCTTTTTCAAACGATCTCGAAACAGGTCAAACCATCCTTTCTAACTCGACGTTGATGACGATTGAAGATGCTGCGGTCATCGGCCGTGATAGAAATGGACAGCTCCAATTCTCTCGTTTCGAAACAATTGGAACCGGTGAGGAGGTTACTTTGAAATTTCGACCCTGTATAACTCTCGATTCTATCTGGCAGCCAACTTCCGAAATTTCTACTTTACGGGCGACCGCAGAGTCCATCTGGAAATCCAACCTAAACGAAAAGGAGCGGGCCGACATCAATGATGTTTGCGAATTCCCCCAAATTAAGAATATCAAAGGAACAATGAGGCGGTTGCTGTTAGCCAAGAAAGAGGGCCGCGACGAATCCAGTTGCACAAAGATTGAATTCATCGCTGAATACGCAAAGATTAATTCAACTGGATCTACCAAAGTATCTCTCGATTTAGTCAGGCAATCGATCCTCCGAAATCTGGCACTAGATAATGGTGAGTATCGCTTGATCGGAATCAGCCAAAACCACCCTGGAAATACTGTTTTTAGTCCAGCGGCAACACAGACCATTAAACGCTCTCTGGTAGTAGCCCATCTCCAACGAGGAGAGTTACCAGTTGCCAAACGAGACGTTAACTCAATTAACGATTTAAAAAACATCTCTAACTTGGATCGAATTGAGTAGACCAAGCTCTCGCCCACCGCAAGTTCTCTTTAAAAATTGCAAACAGAAAAAACACACCATGATTGAATTACGTGGATTTGGAAAAGACTACGGTGAATTCACTGCGGTCGACTCACTGGATTTGACCATCGCCGAAGGTGAAATGTTTGGCTTTATTGGGCCTAATGGTGCCGGCAAAAGCACAAGTATCCGTTTTTTAGCAACCTTGCTTCGCGCCTCCCGAGGCGATGGCACGATCAACGGATACAGCGTGTCCGAGGACCCGATGAATGTGCGGCGAAGCGTTGGATACATGCCCGATGCATTCGGTGTCTATGATGGAATGAAGGTCTGGGAATTTCTTGATTTCTTCGCCGTTGCCTACAAAATTGGCCGAACCCAGAGAAAACGGGTGATCAAAGACGTACTCGACCTGCTCGATCTAACCTATAAACGTGATGACTTCGTCAACGGACTCTCGCGAGGTATGAAACAGCGATTGTGCCTCGCAAAGACTCTCGTCCATGACCCTCCGGTTTTGATCCTCGATGAACCGGCCAGTGGACTCGACCCGCGCGCCCGGATTGAAGTGAAGGCGCTCTTAAAAGAATTGCGACGCATGGGAAAAACTATCCTCATCTCGAGTCACATCCTTACGGAGTTAGCCGACTGTTGCACTTCAATCGGAATTATCGAAAGAGGAAAGTTGCTAATGCACGGCCCAATCGATGAGGTCTATAAAAGAATTCGAGGAAATCAGGTTATCGAGGCCAGGTTTGGAAACAACCTCGAAACTGGATTGTCAATTGTCCGCAGCAATCCGGAAGTACGAGATATTCAAGTCGACGGTTCTAAATTGATCATTGAGTTCTCCAGCGTTGACCACAATCCTGCGGAACTACTTAAGGCGCTTATTAAGCACGATGTGGAAGTAATTAACTTTGGCCAAAAGGATCCTAACCTCGAAGACGTCTTTATGATGGTCACAAAAGGATTGGTTTCTTAACTTGAAAATTGATTAATCCAGCAAGATTGAATTTGGTCCTGAATTCATGCCCCCACCAGACTCCCATTGGCGGCGTATTTCTCGGAGACCATAACAACACAAATCAAAACGGTCGCTAAGACGCTCAAGTAACGTCGATGAAGGCGACTCGGCGACCGGTGCTTCGATCTCACTTGCAAGTCGATAGGATCGTTTGCCAAAAGCACAATAAGTTTCAAATCGACCCGAGAGATCTGAATCGCCATCCCGTAATGCTTCGGGGTAAAGACCAGCCCAAAACAAAGTAAAATCACCGATGTGTAAATGCACCTCCCGCCTCGCGTTACCTAAACGCTTTGACGCCTCGGCTACCATTTCATGAACGCTCATGATTGGTCTTCCAGTGACACTCCGAATTCGATGGATCATATCGCTACGGGTTGATCGAATCAAAAGATCAGTGAGATAGTCAATCAACAACGGATCAACAACACCTAATTGCGAATGAAAGGTGTGCTCAGCTAAGCCGGCAAAATATCGCTGAATCGCCGATCTTGGCTCAGGTGAATTCTCTGACTGCTCTGGCATCTTGAACCTCCGTTCACATCGATAAATCGAATTAGCCGCCTTGGTAACTTTAGTACTGAAGCGGAGGGAGGGTCAAGGCTTTTTATGCATGCACTCAAAGGAAAAAATAACAACCATTAGCGACGTTGGCCGTAGCGAACGTGAGGATTAATCGACGATTAACCACTCCCGATTGCGGTCGAACTCGAGTTTCCCTACCGGACACTTTTTCTCAGTAGGGAAAGCACCGCAGCTCAATCAAATTTAAATTCAGAATGGAATCAACCGTTAATCGCCGCCAGCATTCCCTGAGCAAATCCACCGACGTCGTCCATCACCAACTGATCTTTGGCTTGATCATTGGTCGCCTCAGCAATTCGGCGGACGATCGCTGAACCAACAATTAAACCATCCGCGACCGGCTTGAGCACCTCGACGTGCTCAAGTTTACTGATCCCGAAACCAACACAAATCGGCAAATCAGTCACCGACCTCAACCACCTTAGGTTATCCGCCAAATCAGCAGGCAATTCGGTACGTTCGCCGGTGATTCCCGTAATCGATACGTAATAAATAAAACCTGTTGTCTGATTCGCAATTTGCACCGCACGATCGCGCGGTGTAGTTGGCGTAATTAATTGAATGAGACTAAAGTCGAGCGCCTTACACTTCGCCGCCAGTTCATCCGATTCGTCGACCGGCATGTCAGGTACAATCGCTCCCGAAATCCCTGCAGCAATTGCCTGTTGCAGATACTCGTCGATTCCCATTCGGTAAATAATAGCGTAACTCACCATCGTAACGACTGGCATCGAAATCTCAGCCGTCACGTCGGAGGCCATGGAAAAGATACTGCTGAGCTTGGTTCCCCTCTGGAGGGAACGAGTATACGAAGCTTGAATTACCGGACCATCAGCAATTGGATCACTGTACGGAATACCTAACTCAGCCAGGTGACACCCCTCGGCATCCAGTCGCTTTAGAATTGCCGCGGTAAAATCTAAGCTAGGATCACCGGCGGTCACGAAAGGCATGAACGCTTTTTTACCTTCCGATTTCAACCGTTGAAAAAGTTCGTCGATTGCCGACATAGATGATTCCTAAAAATTACTGATCCATTGAAGTTGTAAAAAACTCAAGCCCTGACGGGCATTTTAAGATCGACGAGCCGCCGCTTCATTTTTCAGCCGCTGGATCTCACCAGCGTCTTTATCCCCCCGGCCTGAAAGACAGATGACAACCACCTCGTCTTTTCCGCGCTCTTTCGCGACTTCCATTCCTTTCGCAATCGCATGAGAAGTTTCCAGTGCGGATAGAATACCTTCGTTGCGGGCCACCAAATCGAAAGCCGCGAG
>WTFU01000115.1 GCA_011523945.1 Mariniblastus sp.
CTGTTAGATAGGCCTGAGGCTGTATCAGCATCGCCAAGGATGTTGAAGGTCGTGACTGACTGGATTGCGTTGAAGTTCGGTGAAACACTGATCAACACGTGAAGACGATCTGCGGTCGTAGCATGGTTCACGGTGAAAAATGTTCCTTCAGGAACTTGCGTGATAATTGGCTGATAGCCTACGACTCCTCGGTTGTCGAGTTGACCGTTGAGTGGCCCAGCAAGATTTCGATTATCAACTCCGGAAAGTAGACTTCCGAAATAATCACTTGCTGCACCCGATGAATAGCCCTCCGAAAGCTCTTGAGCGAGAACGTTTCGATTTGCGATCATCTGATTACGAACGACTGTTTCGATTTCGTGATCTTCGAGCGATTCAGTTCGACGACCCTTGTCGAGCGAAAATAGGACCATCGCTCCATTGTCATCGATTTCTACCTGTTTCGTCATGGAAGCCGCACGAGGCGAGTTGTAGTGGTTGTGAATCGCAACCGTGGCTTTGCCGGAAGTCACAGTTCCCCAAACACGCTTGATGACTAATTGATAATCACCTGCGAAACCTTTAGGAAGAATGTACTTCTCTGAAACCACACCTGATGCACCGGCCTTTGGAGAGAAGCTGTCTCTCATTAGGATTCCGCCACCGCGAGTTCGCTTGTCAAGGCGTGAGCAGGTGGTTCCACCGGGCTCGACAACATAAAGATCAAGGTCAGCATCGCCTGTCCAGCTAACTTCGATGTGGCAATCACGTTCTTTGGCTTGTTGAAGTTCCTCTTCGAACGCAGTCAATTCATCGTTTTGTCCGTTCTCACGGTAGGCATTCAGAACCGCTGTCGCGGCGAATTTAGCTTGTTTAACAATCTCTGGGTGATCGGGCCATTCCTGACTTAGAACACCAGTCGTCGCCCATTTTATTGCCTCGACGTCGCCAATTTTCTGGGCAGCACGAAGACCAATCACGAACGGTTCGGTTCGTGTTGGGTTGTTGAGAGCATAGCCCTTCAGTAGGCGAATTGCTCGTTTTTCCATATTGTTGCGAGCCATGTACTGAGCGGCGATCAAGATATCATTATCGTCTTCAGACATGTCAACTGCCGACATGAGAGCCCGCTCGACGTCTGCTTGAGGACGACCTGAGATTTGCATCGCCAAGACAAGCGCTTCGTGCATCCAGGGTTGAAACTGATCGTGCTGAATTGCAGCAAGAATCATTGCAACTGCCTGGTCAGGATTTCGCTCTTTCATGAGCTTTTTAGCAGTCGCTCGTACATCCGCCTGGTTTGCGAATGTCTCGCTGAAGTAATTGCTCCAGGCGATTTGCGGATTGTTAATATCATTTAACACAATTGCCTGTGGCTTGCGATCTACTTCAGCAGCCTTTTCAGTAACGAGGCTGACTTTTTCGGTGTCTTGGACACAGAACATTCCGCCGCCCATTCCGCCGCCGCCGAATCCACCGCCGCCCATTCCGCCGCCGCCGAATCCACCGCCACCCATGCCGCCGTTCATGCCGCCGCCAAATCCGCCGCCCATACCCATACCGCCTCCAAACGAAGTTTTCGGGGCAACGAGATCTCCGACGTTGTAGACATTGGTGACAAACCATTTGACGTCTTCCGCATCATCCAATGAGATGATTTTAAGAACCTCATCTTTAACAACGAACGTTGCATTGTACTTTTCGAGCATAATCCGAAGAGCATTTTTGAAACGAATGCCGCTTAGGTTTTCGGTAATCAATTCATCTTCAGTGAGAGAATCATCAGATGCCGAGCTTGTGAGAACAATGTTGATTCCGTACTTTGTTTCGAGTTCTTCTTCGACTTCGCTCCAAGGCTGTTCGTCGTAGTTAAGATCAGCCGTTTCATTGAGTGCGTCAAGAATTGCTTCTTCGGTCTCACTTCCGGTCAAACGAATGTTTTGATACTTCTTACGTCGGATGACCTTTTTTCGCCATTCGTCTGCGTCCGGCCAAAGCATCATATTCTTTGGATCGCCCGGGAATGGAATAGTTGCTTGTTCGATCGAGAACATCGATGATTGGAACGCGTATTCCTTCTGGCGACGCAGTTCCATCACTTCAGCGTAGTTCTTGGCGAAGTGAGCATTTGCGTTGGATACAATCACAGCCGGATCGTAGGGAGCAACTTGGAATGCCTTCTCCGTTACGGCCAGTGATTCAGCGTACTCGCCTTCCCTTAGCAGTGAGTTGTATCGATTAATTAATTCTGATACCTCTTCCTGGCTGCGGGCGATACGGTCAGCTTCCATTTTTAATTGACCAGCAGTCGCAATGTTGATGTCTGCCAGTGCCTGTCGCTCATCAAAAGCAATCTTCTCTTGTCGAGAGGATAATAAGCTCGATTCGATTGAATGTCGCAATGTAGAACGAGTGTCAGGGTAAAGATCTGTTGTTTGATCAATGATTTCCAACATGTTTTTAAGCCGCTCGATTGCGATATCCGGGTTGGTCCGCAACTCTTGGCGTGCTTGCTTGGATTCATATTGAACTTGCTGAGTGATTTTTTGATTGATAATCGCGACTCGCTGCTCTTCGGTCAAAAGCAGATCAGTCGAATCGCCTTTTGCGTCTTGAAGCAGCTGGCCAATTTCATCCCCACCCTCTTGGATCATTCGTAATCCGCCGTCAGCGGTTTCGACTGCCATTGGTAGAGTGATCGCTCCACCAGATGGTGCGGCGGCTGGGGTTTCAACAGCAGGAGCCGTGGTTGCTGTCTCGGTTTCAGATGTCGCTTTAGGAGTTTCAACTGCAGGCTTCGCTGTCTCGGGAACAGCTTGGGTTTTGGTTGAGCCACCAAAGGGATCATCTTCGTCCTGAACTTTGTAAGTTGCAGCCATCGCTAGGAGATCCGCCTGCGTATTCGCAGGATCTGCACTTAAATTAATCGCAGCAGACGCTAGTTTACGAGCTGTTTCTCGATCGCCTGCGGCCAAAGCGGTTTCGCCAAGGTCACTAAGGCGGTTTGCTTCAACGGTTCGCACTCGTGCGTACTCGCGGAGTCCTTCAGAGCCGATCGTTGGTAAAGTCAGTCCAAAATCTTTGCGAGCATCTTCGATCATGCCTGGCAGGAAAGAGAATTCAGCGTTGGCATTTTCCGGGTTGATTTGCCAAGTGAAATTCTGCGGATTGCCATTGGCAATGCCAGACAGTTGAAGAGCGACGTTGTCTCGATCAGCGATGCTTCCCAAGATGATGTTGTCTCTGTCGGTTCGGAGTGGAGGAAACTGGCTTGGATAACTTTCCAAAACCGAATCATCCCATTGTCCAGAGACAGGCCAAAGGACGGTCCCGTGGATTGTTTGAACCAAACCAATTGCTGAATCGCGAACATCTCGCTCGTCAGTGTCGATGAATAGGTTACCGCCAGTATTATTGGCTAACGCTGCCATGATCTCGTTATTTCGTGCTGGACCAATCGCAAAGCTCGAAACCGAAATCTTATTCTTGGTCAATCCGGAAATGAGTTCACCAAAAATCTCGGAATGAAGCAGGCTTCCGCGGCTGACTCCATCGCCAATGTAAATGACGTTGTTATTTCTTTGGGTCTCCTTGGGGAATGCCTTTGATGCTGAAATCAGCATGGCTTCCATGTCAGTCGAACCGAGTGGAACTCGCTCGTCTAGATTTCCAAGGGCCTCATTAAGGTCTTCGGAGTCTGGGCTGACAAAACCTTTTGTCATTGGAACAGGATCCAGATCAACGGCGACGATCTGAATTAGATCATCAGCGTTCAGATTTTTGATGATGTGCTTAAGCGTAGCAATTGAATCCCGCTTAAACTCACCAGACTGGCTGGCAGAGGTGTCTATGTAAACGACAACGTTGCTGGAACGCTCAGTCTCATTGGAGAGTTGAGGTTTCAGACTTAACGCGAAGTGTGTTTCACCCGCGTTATCAAATGTCGCCATTCTGGCAATGTTCGTCGATGATTTGGATTCTTCCGAATCGTCTGCGAACGATGTATTGGCACCAGTTGTTTGCAGGCCGAGAGCCAACAAAGCAACAAACATTCCTCTAAGCGCGACTTTGGTCGAGCACTTGGACATAACGAACTCCAACACCGAAAAGATTTCGAAGGAATGTGCGTTCCGGAATCGCACAGCCCTGCCTTGCCCTGTAATGGTTAACTTGGTCATCGAAGACCTCCAACACTATTGTATTTTGAGAACTGGCGATACGCTACCAAAAACCCTCGAATTTGCCCTATTTACGGCGTCAACGTAGTCCTAAATATCATTACTACCTGATGCACCGATGTGACCCGAGTGCCTAAACACGCCGAGCCAAACCTAGCTGAGCTGTAAAATCCGCGTCCTGGTAGGCCAGTTGTCTCGTAAACAGTGGCCTCTAATTGTCACTAGTATTGTAAAAACCGACAACGAGCGAGGAAATACTGGAAAATCTATCTTCCATGATAGTATTCCTGCCGTTTGATCCGATCAAACGTGCTCCGTTGGTTGGTATCGGATTCTAAAGCCCTTGAAGGTAGAAAATCTGATTCCATCGAACAGCTTTCGCAAGCAAAAGACGCTAAATGACGATTGGGGTAGGTTTAACGATTACGTTCTTCGGAAGAGTTAGAGGTTGCAATTACCCCGTTAACGGATTTCTGGAAGTGGAATGCTTACTAAAACACTGTTTCCGAGTATCTTGGGCTGTTCAATGGCCAGTTCTGCGATTGGGAAATCAACCGAGGAAGCCGCGACCTGATTACCGGATTTGAGACAACCCAAGGAAAGACTCGCAGTGAGTTTGGCGGAAAAAATTGTCAAGTTTGCCCAACGCCGCGCGGAAACTTGGTTTTTGGCTCGGCGCGAGCCGTGGCGATCTTGTAGCCATGGCCTGATTTCGGTTGATCGGGATCAAACGGTTTGAGTCAGGCGAACCCGCTACCCCCGAGACGTCTTCGTTTACTCTGAGATTTCTTCCTCCGGGGAATTCTGAAGAGAATTTGAAGCCTGCGGTTCCACCTCATGCGTTTCCTCAGTCTGTTTAATTGCCCGGGATATGCAACCGACACCTATCGCGAGGATATCGAATTGGTTTGCAACTCTAATTTTGGATCTGTTTTTAGGTCTGATTAGTCGGTAATCAGTCAAATGGCTTTCTACCGCTTGAAATTCTAAGACAGCCATTAAGTGATCGGTTTGATTGCGAAGCCTTGAGATTAATACGGTTGTCAATTCGGCAAATTCTTCAGAGGCTACTATGAATTCGTTGGATCTTTTAAATAAGTGCTCTATCAACAAGTTGTTTTCTTGAACTGAAGGCTGCTCCTGCGATTCCGATTTTTTGAGCTTACGATAACTAATTGCATGCGCTTTAGTTGCAATCGACTGACTCGCGATTTTCATTTCGTTAGCCTTTCGGGTGGCTACTTCCAGTTCGGAGAATGTAACACCCCAGCGGTCACAATCTTGATAGTATTGCCAGTAGTTGTCGCCGTCCTCAGCCGGGAGAATTACTAATTGCACGTTGTTTAGTTTTGCTGAGAGTGCCGGATTGGTTGAGGATGTCGAGAGGCGAACCGGTGGATGCGTTTCGGTAGCTGACGGAGTTGCCTGTTTGAATCGGTTGGAAAATGTAGATCTTAACTGAGTTTTGAACGAACTTAATTGTGGAATGATCTGCTGTCTACAAAAATCGGAAGCCGTTTCCTCAAACTTTTCTTGAATCCAGCTCTGAATCGGCTCAAGAGCCATTTGAATTCGTTGATTTGAGTGTTGAAGTCGTTGCTCGGACTGCCGGAGAACTTTCCCAAGCAGCTGGGTAAGTAGCTGTTCAGAATCGTCTTTTTGGATTAACGGGCGTTCGTTGTTGGGAAGCGATTGCGGGGGACTGATCGCTCTCAGGGGATTGGTTGGTCCATGAAGGTCCTTGCTACCACGGTTATTTCCGCTAAGGATTCGGTTTGAATTAAGAGCTTGATCCGCAAGCTGCGCCGGTCGAGTTGAGTTGGGATCGCCTTTACCTAACAGTATCGCAGCGGAGACTGCCGCATTCGACTGGTCGGCACAGGCTGATTGGGGCGCACCAACATATTGAAAAATTAACAAAAGCAACAACAGGTATGCTTTAGGAGAGATCTGTGCCATCGTTTTGCTGAACTCCAGGCTAATAATAGATACGAAGCTTAGGGGTGCACAGTCGCTTCGGTTATTTTAATGGGAATACGTAAGGTAAGAGGCAAATGCAATTACCGCGGCGTGCTTAATTTATCGGATCCAGAGAAATTGATCCTTTTGGGGAAAGTCTACAAGTTGTCGAAACCTTGCGTTTTCGCATCACGATTTGCAAATTGACGGGGTCGTGCCGATATCGAGTATCGTAGGCAATGGGGTTTTTGAGTGTTCGAGTCTCACGATTGGCGGTATCGATAGTTTGGCGGGTAATCTAATTTTAAAGTGTTTCGGACTAAACGTTTCGGGGTAAACTAAACCAAGAGACTTGAAAAGCGTGGTACTCGATGGAGGCGGTTCACTGCTTTAGTCTCACATGTACATTTGTTTTAACACCTAGCAGTATAGCGAAGGTAGTATGCCAAAGTTTTCAGTGATCCTCGCTGCGGCGGGTAAAAGTAGTCGGTTTCGTGACCCGAATTATAAGAAGCCATTTGCACTGCTAAACCGTAAAGCTGTTTGGCTTTACTCAGCTGAGTTGTTTTTGAAACGTAATGACGTAAAGCAAGTCATTATCGTTATTTCACCTGAGGATAAAGAAGAGTTTCTCGCGAAGTATGGTCCAAATCTGGCTGTGCTTGGTGTCGAGGTTGCACTCGGTGGTGCAGAGCGTTCAGACTCAATCGAAAATGCGTTGGGCAAGGTGAACTCTGATTCAACTCATGTGGTGATTCACGACGCCGCCCGACCTTGTCTCAATGCGGATTTAATTGAGGTAGTTTTCAATGCCTCAAAAGCGAATCCTGCAGTAATCCCTGCCATTCCAGTAACGAGCACTTTAAAATTATCTAAGGACGGCAGTGCCGTAGATAGGACAGTCGATCGGACTCATCTTTACGAGGCTCAGACTCCGCAGGTTTTCGAACGAGAATTACTTATTTCGATTTTTGCAGATCGAGGCGATTTAAAACCAACGGATGAGTCTCAACTTGCCGAGGAATTAGGTCATCCCATCGCGATTGTCAAAGGTTCTGTTTTTAACATCAAAATCACATCGAAGCAGGACCTTGCGTTTGCAAGAGCCTGTTTAGATTCGCAACCGAAGCCAAAACTTGATTCGCCAATCCATCCTTTTGCCGATGATAATCTATTTCGATAGCGGTGGATTATAACATGCACAGTTGATGGGGCTTAGGAAGGCTGCCACCTAATCCCACCACCAGCGTTGCACTTGCGAATCGGGTGGTTGGTTCTTTAAACGGGCATCCAGTTTAGAGTTTGATTTTTGAATAATCGCTTTTGTTAATCGATCGGCCGAGGAAACGGAAACACCGCCGCTAACCCCAAGGATGTGAAAATCACGGTTGGCCTTCTGTTTGCGTAATCGCAGGTGTTTCTCACTGACTACGGATTGGACTTCGGTGGCAACGCGATCACTTTTTATTGGGTAAATCACTTGCGACTGGAGTCGGTTCGCGGTCACTGGTTCCTGTGGACTACCGAAGAACGTCTGCTCCCACCGGGTCTCGGCAGTGTTATTTTTTTGACGAACAATCGCCGCAACGAGAGCGAAGTCAAAAACGTTTTTCAGCTGCCCGTAAACCGGGTACTTTTTTGATATTTCAGTAAAATGACGCGTAAAGTCACGCGCAAAGCCCCGTGTTGGTATATCGGATTTTCCAGTGTGAATTCGCTCCCCTTTGTCACTGACGAATTCATTTTCACTAAGCACTTTGACGCTTGATCCGGTAAAAGTAAAAACGGTTTCATCGGGATTCGCCGAAACGGGTTGATCGTTCAGGGTGAACCACCAGCGAACGACGGAAAATGATGGCAGGGTTCCGTCAGGTTTTAGTTTAAGTCTATCTAGGTAACTAGGTATTTCTGGAATGCTTTTTTCGAGGCCCATGCCCAAAAGCTTCATTCGATAATCCGCTTCTACGAGAACCCGCGCCGTATGGGTGCCCCGTGGAATTCCAAAGACTTCGATGTCCTGATCACCAAGTGTTGACTTTGCTTTGTTAGACCATTGACGGCCCGTAAGTGACGTCGAGCTAAGAAAGTTTTTGGTCGCAATTAAGTTTTCCTGACGTGGTGTGATAGAGCAACCAAATTTTCCCTGATGTGTATTGGCATTCCGCAGGCAATTGACCAGATCATCAAGTTGCAATACCGGCTTGCCCGAGCGAGAGTTGATGGCTCGTTGGTGTTCATCGAATTCCCAAGGACCCGCAGGTCCGGCAATGACGATATCTCCTGTTTTCGGATAAAAAATTAAATGGGTAATTGCATAAAGGCCTGCGAGGTTCCGCATGGACTCATCGAGTGACTGACCTCGTGCGGTAAGTAATTGGGCCGCCCTTTCCAGTCGAGGGAGTGAAACTTTTCGAAGTGGACTCGACCAGGTTATTGCTTCCGACTTAGCTGCGGATGAAGCTTGTCGCCATGCCTCGGCGGCACCCCTGACTTTTCGCTCTCTGATTTTGGACAGAACGCCTTCCGAGTTAACGAAAACGCCTGCGGGAAAGGCCTGAATTGTGCCAAGGCCCTGTCCAGTATCCTGCCAGGAATCAGGTTGAATCGTTCCCTGAATTAGATCGATTAACGGCTGAAAATCAGATTCCGAAATTCCTCCGCGAGCGGACGCCGGGTTATTGCGATTTGAGTAAAGACCGGAGAGTGATTGGGAGCGAGTAAGTTCGCCATCAATCATGCCGGCTGTATCATAGGCCGTTTGGTACGCACCCGAGTTAAATTGTTGTTCCGAAATTTTTGAAAGCCACTGGTCGCGAGATTGATTCGGCAGAGAATCTGCGAGCTTGAGGGCAACCGAGAACTCACCTGCCTGTAGGTGGTCATTGATATCAGCAGGCGTTGCTGTTTGTGCGTTTGCCGTTCCGGCCAAGAAGCAGAAGGTAAAAAACAGAAGGTATCTCAAACCGGATTGGTTAAGGAGTTTGTGGATTCTGTTGAGCGGCGACGAGTTCAAGCGACGCGCAGTTGTTTCCGAACGCATAATACTCTCCCAATCAATGCCCGTGGCAATGATTGCCATGGGGACACTGGAAATCAACTACCTTTGATAAGATTTTCAAAAATAATGATCTGAGCGGGGCGGTGAGGGAATCGAAACATCGGTACTAATTCCAGAAGCCAACGATCCAGATTAAAAAGAAAATGATTGCCATAAACCCAACGCACCAAATTGCGTTTCGCAAGGAATGGGCAAGTATTTCCCGCAGATTCTCGTGGCGGGTCGCACCATAAACGAGGCTAACCACTACGATCAACGGAAGGGCGTACCAGATTTGCGGAATTGCGGCCAATAATAAATGGTCAAGATTTGCGATTGAAAAAACGTTCATGGGTTTACCGACAAATTGTTTAGCGAAGGGGCTGACTCGTTAAGATCAGATTAAAATTCAGATAAGGTCGTTACTCATTTGATTTTTTCTTGTTCTTCTTTTTCTTTGCTTCGAGCATCTCTCGCTGTGCAGGTGTGATGATCGCAGGCCCGCAAAATGCGTCGTAAACAGCAAGCAAGTTCAGGAGGCCGGCGATGACAGTGAACAAGGTACCCATTTCGAAGTAGTGTTTCCCCTCGAAATGCCAGCGCCCCAGCGTGTCTGTTTGAACACGAGAGCGGGCACGGGGGCTGTTCATTCCTCCAGGCGGAGCCATAAACCCATCTTTGATGGTTTCACCTGTATAGCCATTGTTGTTTTCGGGCGTGATTCTATGAAAAGCCAAGCTCGAATTGGGGTAGTCAGCAGGAAATCGCTCACAAAGAATCCAATAGGGATCCCCCCCCTTTTTTGTTTTCATTGACTGAATGATTGCTGGCAGGGCAGGGGCGCCAACGCCTAATTGACAGACAAATTGCCAACGCAAATTACCTGGTTTAAAAGAGGCATAAACGACGCGTCCCTGACCGATTCCAAGACCAAAAAAGTAGGTGCTCAGGATGCAGATCATAAACAGGAAGCCCTTTGCATACCTCTTTTGGTAGAAGTGGCCTGCTCCGGGCCAGATCCAAGCTAAAAAAGCCGCCCAATACGGATCTTTAAGGTCGACGACGACTGGCTCGCCAGATTCCTGAGGATAAACTATTTCAGGCATAACGTTCGCTTGTGAATTCGGAATAAAAAATAGAGAACCGATTGGTTTATGAAATCGGAGCTTGCGTCTGTCGCTACAATTAAGTTCTCGAATAGTCTAACTGATAGAGAACACTGCACCAGATCAAACTAGCGGGCTTGGTAGATGTCTTACCGTTTTTTTACGCAATCCACCCCAATTAACGGCAAGATTATGCTGGAAGGGGAACAGGCGCGGCATGCAATTCAGGTCATGCGTTTTAACGCGGGTGATCAAATCGTGCTCTTTGATGGGACGGGGACTGAGTACGAAGCGCTAATAGATCAGGTTGAGAAGAAACGATTATGGCTCAGTATTAAAAATCAACGGGTTGCTCCGCGAGGAATCACGGCAAACATCACACTTGCGGTGGCACTGCCGAAGGGGGATCGTCAGAAAGTGCTGGTTGAAAAGCTCGTTGAGCTGGGGGTCGAGCGCCTCATTCCGCTGAAATCCAGTCGTTCAGTTGCGGTGGCAAATGAAAAGGTAGTGCAGCGGTTACAAAAACAAGTGGTGGAAGCCTCGAAGCAATGCGGTAGAAATCGGTTGATGAAAATCGAGAACGAGTCGACGCTCGATAATTTAACGAAACTCGTCGAAGACTCTGCTCTTAAACTCATTGCCGATCCTTATCAAGGCCAGACGATTCTGGAAATATCGGGCCAGTGTTTGGATGAAATGCCGGTTGAAATAGTTGTGGCTATTGGCCCTGAAGGGGGCTTCGGTGACGGAGAAAATAAGCTGGCACAGGAGTTGGGTTTTCAACCAGTACGACTTGGTCCATCTATCTTGAGAGTAGAAACTGCCGCAATCTCCATTGCGGCTATTCTCGGAATAGGGCTTGAATCTAGTCAGGCACCCGAGAGTAGTCTTGGTAAGTAACGGGCACTTTTCCGATCCGGAAAAGATGAAAGGCATATCTACTGGTTTCGAATTGAATCAAGGTAAAGCCGCAAATGATTAAGGACTTCTTTGACGGCGCGTTCTTCTCGCCATCCCGAGTGGCCACTGTATCGAAATTGAGTCCGTTGGAATGTTTGCGTGTCAAAGATCATGACTTGATAAAACGATTGTCCATTTCGGACTAACTCAGGCGTGCGGTCGATTGGGCCAATGGCAATCCCGAGTGTTGCGCCGCTCGATTCAATGACGAATCCAATCTCATCAGGCTCAGGCATTTGTTCGCGGGTTTCGTTGGCACAGATCAATGTTTCTGAGTGGGGTATTTGGCTTAGGCGCTCACCAACGACCCCATTGAGTCCAGCGTCGATTATCGCAAGTTTTTGTTGCTCAGTCGTCAAAAGATTGTGGACGACCTGTTGGAGTTCGATCCCGTTTTCACCAAAGATAAGCGGGCCAAGGGTTTGTCGAATCGTCTCGATGGTTGGTTGCATTTTTTTCATGCAATCAGCCTCGGTGGATCCGCTGGTCGAAACGCGCAGAGAAATGGTCGCCGAACTGGCTGTAATTCCTACCTGGGGATCTCGTCCGCGTTGAATGAGATTGGGGAGTAGGGATTCAATATGACTTTCACCCGAACCAAAACAATGAAGAGTGTGGTGATGAATGAGGGAGGAATTTCCTGCTTGTTCTCTTAGGCTCGGTTCAACGGATTGAGCCCACATTTGTTTCATCTCGACGGGGACGCCCGGAAGGGCGATGATTCGGCAAGAGTGCCCATCTTTTCGCTGCGTTCGAAAATCAATTCCAGGAGCAGTCCCTTCTGGATTGGCGATAGGATCTGCGCCTTGGGGAAATTCTGCCTGAATTGAGTTGTTTTCGGGCATCTCGCGCCCCCGAGATTCAAACATCGAACGAATGTGGTTCAGTATCTCCGGATGAGTAACCAAAGGAACACGAGCCATTTTGGCAATCGCTAAGCGCGTTAAATCATCGGCGGTCGGACCAAGGCCACCGGTGGCAATGATGATGTCGACCCGGTTGGTCGCGTGTTGGAAAACATCGACATTGTCTTCTAGGTTGTCGCCAACGGTGGAGTGGAAGGCAACTTCGATACCCATTTCTCCCAATTGGCTACTCAGCCACTGTGAGTTGGTATCGAGACGAATACCGCTGGTCATTTCGTCGCCGATTGAGATTACTTCAGCGCGGAGAGGGGGCATGTCTATTTTTTAAGGCTAATTGAAGGTGAAAGAACGCAAGCTTCCATTGGATTGGGTTTCCAGAGACCATTCGCTTTCTAAAGAAATGGTTAGGAATTGGCGATGAATACTAGCTTGTCCACTCGCTGCCATCCGCTTTTTGCCCACATAAGTTAACCACCATTCCGAGATGTTTCGCCATGGCAGCCTTGGTAAGAGCGGCCTTGTCCGCCTCCAGAGCGGAATGAGCGTAGGCAACTTGAATGTGGTTGCTTTGGTGTCTTGCCATCATTTGGTCTCGGCTAACTCCGTAGGTGACCGCATGCATGATTGGCCATTGGGGAGTTGTCGCGTCGAGCCTCCGCTGTGTTTCAGACTCAGGAAGTTTAACAACGCCCGCGCGACCAATGTCCATGTGGAGTCGGTTGTTCGCGATAAAAATTCTTGACCAAACAATTTCTCCAGGTTTGGAAACTCCCTGTATCGTACCCCCACCGTTAGGAAAATACATCGCGGGCTGACGGTAACTTGTTGCGCCACTCCAGCCACCAATCAAATGCGCAGGAGGGACACTACCACTAATTAGAAATACCCAGACATATTGGTCGGTCGTTCCCGATTGATCCCAGTCGCCCCAGCGAAGATCATGAAGCGTATTTTCGACTGGCTGTTTAAGTGTTTTGTGGATGCGATAAGTCATCAAGCCATCGAGCCCAGCACATTGGTCGACTTCATTGAAATGCGGGAGTGGTTGGCCACGATACAGCGTGCGTTTTCCATCACGACTTTTAACCGGTGGCCTTTGTTGATTGTTGAGCGTGCCTTCGACAAGATCGCTCGCGGGCATTAAATCCTTTAATCCTTGCTGGTATTGAATGCCAATCGTATCGCAACCAAAGTCATCTGCAATTCGCACTGCGGCTATGTACATTTTGCACTGAAGACGGATTTGCTTATCAGTGAGATGTTTGTTGTGTTGCTTCCCTGTTTCAAACTTCATTCCTTTGTTAGTCATCCAGTCCCTGACTTCATCTGCCTCTTTGTTTGAGACCTGAGTTGATTCATAGTACAGTGCGGATTGGCTAAGTCGTTCTTTGAAGACGCCGGTTGGATTCAATAAATGATCCGGGATGATTGCGTTAAACATGCCCATGCAGCCTTCATCAAATACTCCCATGATCGATTTTTCGGTTTGCAATTCTGTCGCTAATTTTTTGCCTGTTGTTTCGCAGGACGCAGGAATGTTGACTTTTCGAATCGGTGTGACGTGCCTAGTGGCATGCTTTACGTTGCCAGTTTCCAGCCAGGTGTTCAACTTCTTAATGAATGCTTTGTCTGAAAAATCTTCCGCCCAAAGCGTACTGTAATTGACACCGGCTTTTGTCAGGGAGCCGTTGAGATTCAGCATGCCTACCAATCCGGGCCATTGGCCTGACCAGTTGGCGACGGTGAGAATTGGCGCTCGGTGGGTGAGTAGACCTGGAAGAACATGGTGGGAGTATTGCCAGACTGCCTCCGCCACAATGATCGGTGATTCAGGATCAATATTCGCGAAGACTTCCATGCCTTTTTTCTGGGAATCAATAAATCCATGCTTGGATCCTCGCTTCGGTTGGTGAGCCCGTTTTAACCGAAACCCGCAGCTTTTGACCGCCCTCGCTAACTCCTTTTCCATTTCTAATTGGGCGGCCCAGCAGACTTCATTGGCAGAAGTTCGAAGGTCGCCGCTGGCGATCAGTGCAATTGTTTTAGTCGCGGGGTTTTTTGTTTTGGTCATTGAAAAATTGGTGTTGAGCGAAATGGGGAAAGTAATGGTTGTGAACCAGGATTATGAGTAGGTGCCTCGATTGTCAGATCTTACCTGTTTTGAAGGCTCCTGCAAGGAAATGAAAATTCGAGTGGCTCGCAAAATTGGATTGGGCGGTTTAACCCTACTTTGTTTCGATTAATTTACGTTGAAACTGAGATGGTCGGTTTCATTTTTCTATTCATTAAACTCTGGGCCGTTGGTAAGCTGAAAAGTGATTATAGTGGCGTCCGTGGATTCGCCCATTTACTTGTTATGGTTCGGCCAAGTTCGAATAAGTTAGGGTAATTACTATGTGTGGAATCGTTGGATATGTTGGGCCACGCGTGGCCCAAGATTTTCTGCTGGAGGGGCTTCGGCGATTAGAGTACCGCGGTTATGACAGTGCAGGTACGGCGACGATTAATTCTGAGCGGCAGCTGAACGTCACTAAATCAGTTGGCAGGATTGCCAGATTAGCTCAGGAAGTCGCTGCCTCGCCTTGCGATTCAGGAATTGGGATTGGCCATACGCGCTGGGCAACGCACGGAGCCGCAACGGTTGATAACGCGCATCCCCATTTGGGTGGCGCGGAAACTTTGGCGATCGCTCATAACGGAGTGATCGAAAATTTTGCGGAGCTCCGCACGAGTCTTAAGGCCAAGGGATATGAATTTAATTCCGAAACGGATACGGAGGTTGTCGCCCACCTCATTGCGGACTGTCTTAGTCAGATCGCTGATAGTACAGATGAGTCCCCGACACCGGAAATTGCTGTCGACGCGATTAAGAAGGCAATTGGCCAACTGCGTGGAACGTTTGGTTTGGCGATTATCTTTAAGCAGTGGCCGGATTCAATTTTTGCGGCGCGTCTTGGAAGCCCGCTGGTTATTGGTGTGGGTGATGGCGAGCACTTTCTTGCTAGTGACGCACAGCCTTTAATTGGGTTTACGGAACGAATTGTCTATCTGGCCGACAACCAAGTTGCGATTTTGACGGCTGATTCTTTGGAGGTGTCTCATCGCGATGCTGGTCTCGTTTCTCATCATGTGCGAGTGTTGGATGTTGAATCCAATCAGGTAGAAATGGGAGATTACGATCACTACATGCTTAAGGAAATTTTTGAACAACCGGAATCGTTGCGAAATACGATGCGCGGTCGTTTGAACGAGGACGACGCAACGGCGGTCTTTGGCGGACTCAATTTGACGCCCCAGGACTTATTAAAAGTTAAGCGAGTTGTTTTTACTGCTTGTGGAACCAGTTGGCATTCATCCCTGGTGGGGGAATACCTGCTAGAAGATATTGCGCAGATTCCAGTTGAAGTCGAATATGCGAGCGAACTGCGATACCGGAACCCTCCTATGGATGAGGGGACACTGCTTTTTGCAATCACTCAAAGTGGAGAAACAGCGGACACACTTGGTGCCTTGCGTGAAATGAAACGGAAGGGGCATATGACGATGGCAATTTGTAATGTTGTCGGAAGCAGCATCGCTCAGGAGGCTGATGGAGGGGTTTATTTGCACGCGGGGCCAGAGATTGGGGTTGCTTCAACCAAGGCTTACACATCGCAGTGCATGGCACTCGTGATGTTGTCGCTTTATCTCGGTCGTTTGCGTCACTTGAGTTATAACCGTGGGCGGAAAATGATCAGCAGGATTCAGCAAATTCCTGATCAAGTCGAATTGGCATTGAAACAGAACGACCATATTGCATCTATTGCAAAGAAATATCAGGATTGCAACAACTTCCTCTATCTAGGCCGACACTACAATTTCCCCACCGCGCTTGAGGGAGCGTTGAAGTTAAAGGAGATCAGTTATATTCACGCCGAGGGCTATCCTGCGGCTGAGATGAAACATGGACCAATTGCCTTGGTAGACGAACAAACCCCGAGTGTCTTCGTGATGCCGCAAGGTTTTATCTACGAGAAGGTGATGTCGAATCTTGAGGAGATAAAAGCTCGTGGGGGGCCGGTGATTGCTATCGCCGCCGAGGGAGATGAGAGGATCGCGGAGGTCGCGGATGACGTAATTTACATTCCGCAAACGGTGGAATACCTTCAGCCAATTGTCTCCGCCATACCACTTCAATTACTTTCCTATCACATTGCTTTGTTAAGGGGCTGTGATGTGGATAAACCTCGTAACCTAGCGAAGAGCGTGACGGTCGAGTAAAAGTTGGTCAGCGTTCAGGTGGGCTCAACCCGAGGTTGCGAGTGGAATTAGTTAATGGGAAATCGGTATAACAATTAAATTTTCCAGCCGATTGAACCGATCCCAATCATCTATTAGGCTTAAGACCTTCTAAGGGGCTGTAGCTCAGTTGGTTAGAGCAGGGGACTCATAATCCCTTTGTCGCGGGTTCGAGTCCTGCC
>WTFU01000037.1 GCA_011523945.1 Mariniblastus sp.
ACCCCTACGGGACTCGAACCCGTGTTGCCGGCGTGAAAGGCCGGAGTCCTAGACCACTAGACGAAGGGGCCGTTATCGTGATGCCACCTTTATCGGCAGAACCGCGAAGGAACTAAAGTAATCTGTTGGTTTAGTTTTCGTCAAGGGCAAGCAGCCAAGTTGCTCGGCATTTCCTTATCTTTATACTGAGTGCCTGTTTTTCTCGGGTTTTTGCCTAAGAATCCGGCCAGAATTCCTTCAAATTAGCTCAAAAAATGGCTCAATTTTCTGGGAGATTCCGTTGAAAATAGAATTGCGATCCTGACCGAATTGTGAAGACGCTCGAAAAGGATGAGGAGAGCGTGTTACTCGATCTCGGTGGCAGGTTCGCCGCACTCAATGTTCTCTTTTTCAGCCCGTTTAATCGCGTCGTAGACTTCTCTCCGATGGACCGGGATCTCTTTGGGGGCTTCAACGCCAAGGCGAACTTTATCGCCGCGAATTTCCACAATGACGATGGTGATGTCGTCATTGATGACGATGCTTTCGTTTTTCTTCCTCGAGAGAACTAACATTCCCGCATTCCTTTGTTTTTGAGATTGATCCCATCCAAATCAGGGGACCAAACTGCACGTTTTTTTGACTCCGGCGGTGAGATTGAACATGAAAATAGGGACTAACCTCACTTTTTACTCTACGCGTTGCCTTAGGATAGTCAACAAATACTAAACCCCTTTTTGGGGGTTTTAGCCCAAAACCAGCTCTGATTGATTAGTTACCGTCGCTTACTGTCGATTTTTAGGAATTTACATGCAATTAAGATTATTGACTGCGAACGTTCGACACCTAATCCACCGTTATTAGCTGTAATTTGAATTAGTTGCCACAGCTAATGGTTCGTTTAATTGTGTGTTATCAAACACAAATTGCCATCGCTTAGTTCCAATACCCGCGAGCCAGCGAAGTATTGGAATGTGGGTGACGGACGAATTTATCCACCCAATGACCAAATTGATCATGTCCAATATTCAGAATTATTAGCTGAGCTATAATGAATTGGGACTGGCCCGTCGGGCAATTTTTCCTCACCGCTTGTAACAGCAATTTAGGCTGAAACCGGATGAAGACTGCATCCTCAAACAATAAAAACTACACCATTCGAACCGCCAATCTGACGCTGCCTTTGGTCAAGATGATTGTTCAAGATATTGTTCTGCTCTCAAAAGAGGTTAGCGAGACGCGTGAACGGCTGGATTATCTTGTGGTTGGACGCGGCAGAGGCTCTCAGAATGACGACTATGCAAAAGAGTTGGAGTCGATTGAACAGGCAAATGAATTGAAGTCAGCCAGGCTTGATAAGTTTATCAATGAACTCACCCAACTCGAACTTGACGCCGCCCAAGTCAACGATGGTTTTGTTGACTTTCCTGCCGTACGTGAAGGTGAGGCAGTCAGCCTATGTTGGCATTTAGGTGATAAAGAAGTGATGTACTGGCATCCCGCGGATGAGGATTGCCAAATGCGCTGTCCCGTAGACTTACCATTGATCCGCCAATCCGGCGATCGAAGTTTTTCCAATTCGTAGTCTCTGTCCACGTTAGGCGGCAGCGTTCGCAACGCTTTTAGGTTCAATCATGTTGTTTGATACTCACGCCCATCTCGAAGATGAGCAGTTGTTTCCCATGTTAGGACGAGTGCTCGAAAATGCTTCGTCTGCTGGTTTGGTTGGGATTACGGCTATCGGTACGACAGCTGCGACGAGCAGAAAGTGCGCGCAGCTTGCGAGGGAATATCCTCAAATTCATTCGGCGGTCGGGATTCACCCTAATCACTGCCAAGATGCGACCGAGCTTGACTGGCAGGAGATTCTAAACCTTTCCAAGCAATCAGAAGTAGTGGCGATTGGAGAAACCGGTCTCGATCGATACTGGGATTACTGTTCGATTGAACAGCAAAGAATTTGGTTTGCAAAACATATTGAGTTGTCCTTTGAGACTGAAAAACCGCTGGTGATCCACATGCGCGAGTGTGAATCAGATATTCTGGCGATGCTCAAGGAGCACCAGCGTAATGGCAAAGTGATCGGAATTATGCATTCATTTGCTGGCTCGTGGGAAACTGCCCGGCAATGTCTTGATTTAGGGATGTACATTAGTTTTGCGGGCATGTTGACGTTTAAAAAGTCAAACGAACTAAGAGAGTTGGCTACTCGAATTCCAGAGGATCGAATTTTAGTGGAAACTGATTCGCCGTATCTCACGCCGCATCCGCATCGCAGTCAGCGGCCGAATCAGCCTGCGATGGTTTGTCACACCGCCTCCTGTTTGGCCGATGTCCGAGGCGTTGATCTTGAGCTTATTTCAGCAATCACTACGGCCAATGCGAAACGTGTGTTTAACTTGAATGATTAGCAACCGGAGCGGAAGCGAGTCGTTTCGGAGGTTCAAGTTTCGCCTGAAGCCAAGTTTGGTTATTTTACATCTGGTGAAAGATTGAATTCGAATTCCTGCTCTACCTTGGCGGATTCATTTCCATCGTTATCCACTGCCCACGCTGTGGCGTTGAGTCGGGAAGCCTTAAGTTGGCTGATTGGGTAGTGCCAAGTGACCAGTTGCTGGTCGTTGGCTGAGACATTGGCTCTGAGTTTTGTCGGAGACTCAGTCCACTGACGCCCCGTCCAAAATTCCTTGGTCTCTGGATTTTGAAGATGAATTAATATCTCTGCAATGGAATGATCATCCTCCGCCCTCCCCTGCACCCAGTCAGAACGGTCATCCAATTCCACTGGTGCGGGAATGATAGTTAAGATTGGATTCATCGTGACGTGCCGACTATTCAAAAGGTCTCGCTTAAGAAGTCGTTGTTCAGCTGGGCTTAGGTTCTCGAAGGCGTTGTTTAGCTCGTGTGGATCCTCCGCGAAATCATAAAACTCTTTATCGCCGTTAACCCATTCAACATAAATTTTATTGTGGTACCGCAAGCCACTGTAAGCGCCTAGAAAGTTTTTCCCTCGGTTTCTTTTGGCTTGCCAGTTTTCAATGACTACCGGTTCTCGCCAAGTCGTCTCGTTAATGTCCTTGGGGTTCTTCAGTAAGGGGACGAATGACTTGCCGTCTACAAACTCGGGGATCTTTGCCCCTGCGAGCTCAAGAATTGTAGGGCACAGGTCAATGTGCCCAAGCAAATGATCAGCGGTTTTTCCGCCGGTAATCCCGGGGCCTGAAACGAAAAGTGGAACGTTGGTGCACATTCGATACGGATACAGTTTTCCGTGAAGCCTGTGTTGCCCAAGTTGGTAGCCGTTATCGGATGTAAAGAATATATAGGTTGATTTTCGAATGTCGCAGTCGTCGAGAGTTTTAAGGATTTCGCCCAAAAGATCATCGACGGATTTCACAGCTCGGGCACGGCTAAGGTATTCAAGGTGGAGTAAGGCAAGTTCTGCCTCTGTATAGGGCGGTGTCTGGCGATGCGGTGGCTTGTCTGAAAGCGGCGCCGTGTCGAAATCCGGTGTTTTCGGGACTTTTAATTTCGGCTGCCAGTTGTCATAGCGCGCCTTGTGAACCATGTCGGTGAAGTCATTTCCGACAGGGCGGTGGGGAGCTAGTGGTGCTAAGTAAAGGAAGAATGGTTGAGAGCCATTGGGGGGAGTGGGTGAAGCCCCCTTGAAGTTCTGCTTTCGGCGACTTGAAAACTTGTCTGCGGATGGCGGCAGGGTTTGTTGTTCGGTGTGCGACTTAATTAGTCGTATTGCGTCGATCTTTTCCTGGTCTGTTCGATAAACGTCGTCTGGATTTTTTGAGTGGCCACCGTTTTGATTGTCGCGATTGGTAAACCGGTAGGTCCCCATGTATCGCCCGCCGTTTGACATATAAAAGTCGTCCCATCCCGGCGGTATTTTGAAATCGAAACCATTGTGGTGGTATTTGCCAATCATCATCGTGTGATAGCCGGCTCGCCGCATCCAGACACCGAGTTCCTCCTTCTCATGTTTTTGCAGAAGGAATTCGCTGTAACCACCGCGAAAGGAAAGCGACAGCGGGTAATCTGGAATGTTGACTCGCACGCCAGTGCGATGGGCGTACTGACCCCGGAACAGCGATGCTCTCGAAGGTGCGCAGAACGGTGTTGTTACGTGGAGATTGGTGAACGAAAGACTCTGTTTGACGAGGCCTTGGATGTGTGGGTATAGCTCCAGCATCTCTGGAGTGAACATCTTGTAATCAGCGTCATCGAGATTAATCAAGATGATGTTGGGAGCATTCGCCCTGGGAGCTTGTTCGTGCGCTGAATTGGACGCAACCCAAACGTGCGTTAGCAACAACAACCCGCAGAGATGAAGGATGCTCTTTCGCAAATCAAGCTCCTAAACGCAAATCGAGAAGTGTTAAATTTGAAAAAGCCGCGCAGATCGCTTGGCATCTGCCAAATTCACGAGAGCGGTCTATTGACCAATATACACTATCGACTGAACGGACGGGGTGTTTTCTAAGTGTTGCGAACGGGGATTGTCGCGGAAGCCATGGGGAAATCCCTGTGATTCCCTGAGGAACGTGCCTGGATGACCGGTTGATCAACAGTCACAAAAATTCCACGAGACCGGTCTGATTAGCTTGGGAGAATAAGTGCTGTTAAGACCCACATCTGACCAGCGCCAGTCGCTGCCATGATTACCCCCAGAATAATTAGATAGGGAATAAGATCGCTGTCGATTTTTGGAATTTTCACTGTCTACTACCGCGTAAATCAAAAACGTGTATGTGGTTATTCAAGCAAGCCCGCGTGGTTTCTCATGACCAGATGGCTGTCAATTTTTTGAACGAGATCAAACGCAACGCTGACCGCGATCAGAAGGCCTGTTCCACCATAGAAACTGGCAACCATGTAATCGACACCAAGCAGCTCTGAGATAATGGTTGGTACGACGGCGATCAAAGCCAAAAATCCTGCACCAACGTAAGTGATTCGCTCGATCACTTTCTCAAGATAATCTTCCGTTCGCCGTCCCGGGCGATACCCAGGGATAAACGTGCCATTGTCTTTCATGTTGTCCGAAATCTCTTTCGGATTGAACGTGATCGCTGTCCAGAAATAACAGAAGAAGTAAATCATTGCGATGTAAATAAGGTTGTAGACCATCGAAGTTGGGTCTCCGAGCAAGTTGCCGAGACCGCCCATGATGCCGCTAAAGAAACCCGTTCCTCCGCCCAGATAGCTGAAAATGAACGGTGGAATCATCAAAAGACTTTGAGCAAAGATGATCGGCATGACACCGGCTTGGTTAACACGGAGAGGCATGTATTGTCTTGTACCGCCGTAGACGCGTCTTCCTCGAACGTGTTTCGCACTCTGCGTCGGAATGCGACGCTGTCCGAGGGTGACGAAGACGACGCCGACAACCACGCCAACGAACATCATTACCAGCATGATAATCTTTTCGAGACCGATGCCTGAGTTAAAACCATTCAGCTCAAAAGTCGCGTTGTTCAAAAGACTCATCAAAGCACTCGGCATCATTGCGACAATACCGGCCATGATCAACAAACTAATGCCGTTTCCGATGCCGTATTCGTCGATTTGCTCTCCGAGCCACATCAGGAATACACTGCCACTCGTCATAATCAAAATCGCGGTAAACTGCCAGCCAAGTGTCAACTTGCCTGTGCTCGCCACTTCAAACGCCTCGTTGGTCATGTTCTGCGCGCCGGTTCCAGTAGGATCGGCCATGATTACAAACCAGAGGTAACCTGCACTCTGAATCAAGCAAAGGACAACGGTTAGGTAGCGCGTGTATTCGTTGATTTTCTTACGTCCGGCCTCGCCCTCTTTTTTGAGTTCCTCAAGAGGCTTATAGACGGTGCCCATCAACTGCAAAATAATCGAAGCAGAAATGTAAGGCATGATTCCGAGACCAAAGATGGTGGCCTGGTTCAATTGACTGCCGCTAAAGACCGAAACTTTCGCGAGAAACTTAGTCAGGTCTCCGCTCATATTCTTCGCAAATTCCGATACGGCTTCCTGATCGATCATTGGCAATGGAATTTGCCATCCGATTCGATAAACCGCGAGCAAGGCCAAGGTGAAAAGTACCTTGTTCCGGAGTTCCGGAATCGTAAAAATGAGACGGAGCTTCTCTAACATAGTTTCGTGTTCCTGACGATCCTTCTACAGTTTGCCCGACGGCGAATTTGCCAAAGCAACCAACGATCGGATTGCTCCGAATCACTTGTTCGTGGCAGATCTCATTTTATTCTTAACGACAGCCTTCTTTTTTGGAAGCTCAACTACGGTTCCACCCGCTTTTTCGATTTTTTCTTTAGCCGAAGCACTAAATCGATGGGCGTGGACGGTCAATTTCTTGGTAATCTCGCCCTTCCCTAGGACTTTTAGCTCATCATAACGGTAATTCGCAAGGTCTTTTCCGCGTAGGCTCTCTGGCGTGACTTCTTCGCCAGCAGAGAAATTGGCTTCCAATTCCCCAATATTGACTTCGCCAATCTCGACGGCCCATTTATTGTTGAAACCACGCTTTGGAATTCGGCGAATCATAGGCATCGCACCACCCTGAAAGGTTGGATGTTGCGAATGTCCAGCGCGAGAGCGTTGTCCTTTGTGACCACGTCCGGAAGTCTTGCCGAGGCCTGAACCGGTTCCGCGACCAAGCCGCTTACGCTTTTTGAACTTTTGAATGCCTTCGTGTACGTCGTTTAAATTCACAGCTGGACTCCTCGCAGACGCTCTACGTCGTCCTTTGTTCGTGCATGTTGAAGGGCTTCAATCGTGGCTTTCACAAGCGTTACAGGATTGTTGCTCCCGAAGCTCTTGGTCAAAATGTTTTTAACGCCGGCAGCTTCGCAAACCGCGCGAACCGCAGAGCCGGCAATGATACCGGTACCAGGACCGGCAGGTAAAAGCACAACCCTAGCCGCACCGAATCGTCCGTCGATCCGGTGTGGAATTGATCCATCCACCATGTTAACGTTGACAAGTGATCTTGAAGCCTGTTTGTTTGCTTTTTCAACGCTTGGCTGAACTTCGTTGGCTTTGCCGTAGCCCCAGCCGACTTTTCCTTTGCCATCACCACAGACAACCATGGCTGCAAAACTGAATCGGCGACCACCTTTTACCACGGCAGCACATCGTTTGATTTTTACCGTTCTCTCGATCAAACCGGAACTGGGCTTGTCCTGATCTTTCCGGTTGTCTTTTCGGTTGCCTTTAGCCACTTTCTACCTCGATGTTTTCATAATGAATCTGCCTGGGCATGATTCATTCTAACAGTTCGTGTTTGATTTCTTGTTTAAATTCTACTCACAATTTGCTGTTTAAAACCAGCGGAAGCAGACCGGATGTCCGGTGATTGCTCCTTTTATTTATTCACTAAAACTTCAATCCGCCTTCGCGTGCTGCGTTCGCAAGTTCTGCGACCCGTCCGTGGAATTTGTAAGGTCCGCGGTCGAAACAGGCTTCAGTAACTCCGGCGGCAATTGCTCTTTCGGCGATCGCTGCCCCGATGATTTTTGCGGCTTCGCAATTTCCGCCATAACCAATCTGGTCGGCGAGCGATTTATCACGCGTACTTGCTGAAGCGAGTGTCTTGCCGGCATCGTCGTCTATCAGTTGACAATACAGGTGCTTGTTACTGCGGCGGACACTCAACCGTGGGCAAGTGGCATCACCACGCAGTTTCTTCCGCACACGGTTTGTGCGACGCCAACGCTGCTTGTTAACTAGTTTTTGTTTTCTCACCGAACTATCTCGCTTTTATTTTATTTCCAACCGAACAACCGCCCAAACCCTTCCAGTAATCCATTTACTGGAACCTACAATTACTGAGCTGATTTACCCGCTTTAAGTTTCACATGCTCGCCAACGTACCGAATCCCTTTTCCTTTGTAAGGTTCCGGTTTCCGCAGTGAGCGAACCTCTGCGGCAAATTGGCCGACTTTTTGTTTATCACAACCCTTTACATCGACGTGAGTCTGGTCAGGACAGGTGACTTCGAGTCCCTCAGGAATGTCCTTTACCAGTTCATTGGCCAGACCAACACGCAGTTTCAGTTGTTTGCCCGCAACCTGACAGACGTAACCGACGCCCTGGAGTTCAAGCTTTTTCTCATAGCCGTCTTTGACACCGACTATCATGTTTTGGACCAAAGCACGCGTCAGTCCGTGAAAAGCTCGTGAGTATTTATCATTTCGCCCACGCGAAACCTTCACGAGTCCATCTTCCACGACCACCGAAACTTCCGGGCGATGCCGGTAGCTCAATTTGCCTTTGGGGCCCTCGATATCAATGTTTCCATCGGCCACGCTGACGGTTACACCATCAACGATTGAGACAGGTTTATTGCCAATTCTTGACATGGATCTTTTCCAACAATTTGTTTTTTGTATCAGAACCACCGAGTGCTCGGCAATTCTGGGCCAGATTCGGACGGGTTGCCCCGTTTGAATTCGGCTGACTCATTTCTGGTCAGGCGAACCTCTTACCAGACTTCACACAACACTTCGCCACCGACTTTTTGCTGGCGGGCTTCCCGGTCGCTCATCACACCTTTGCTGGTGCTGAGGATCGAAATGCCTAAGCCATTTAAGACCGGTCGCAAATCACGTGCACTGGAGTAGACCCGGCAACCGGGTTTACTGACACGTTTTACGTGGCGAATTACTTTTTCGCCGCTTGGTCCGTATTTTAAATCAATCTGTAGTTGGCCAACCGGTTCGCCTTCTTCGGCTTTCCAGTCCCATATGAAGCCCTCACGTTTGAGTACTTCTGCCACACCACTTTTGACCTTGGAAATTGGCATTTCCACGTTGGGCCGTTCCACGCTCACCGCGTTGCGGATGCGAGTAAGCATGTCGGCAATTGGGTCAGTCATCATAGTCGCTTGTTTCCCTTAACTTGCCTTTACCAACTTGCCTTGCGAAGACCCGGGATTACTCCCTGGTCAGCAAGGTTGCGAAAGCAGATTCGACACACGCCAAATTTGCGATAAACCGCACGGGGGCGGCCACACAATTTACACCGTCGCTCACGGCGAACCGGGTACTTCGGTCGAGACGCTTTAGCGATCTTCGATTTTCTTGCCACAACAAAAGCCTGTAAAAAATTCTGTTTAAGTACGTTCGATTGAGCCCTGTGGCTCGATCACCTATTCTTATCGAACCCAACGGGGGTTCTAAATCTATCGTCGTATCTAGTCTTTTTTGTTGGAATCCTTAAAAGGCATCCCAAACATCCGAAGCAACTCACGTCCCTCTTCGTCGCAATCGGTCGACGTTACAAATACGATGTTCATCCCTTGTTTCCGGGTAAATTTATCCGGGTTCAATTCTGGGAAAACTCCGTATTCGGTCAGACCTAAGCTGTAATTGCCCCGGCCATCGAACGCCTTTTCACTAATTCCGCGAAAGTCACGAACGCGTGGCAAAGCCAATGAAAAGAGGCGATCCATGAATTCGTACATTCGGTCTCCACGCAACGTCACCTTACAACCGATTGCCTGACCTTCACGAAGGCGAAAGTTAGCAATCGATTTTCGGGCTTTGGTAATTACCGGTTTTTGACCAGCAATTAACGTCATGGCCGCGTTTGCATCGGCAAGTTCTTTTTTGTCTTGTGTCGCTGAACCGACTCCCATGTTGATCACGACCTTTTCCATTCGTGGCAACGAAAGTATGTTCTCTCTTCCGAATTTAGTTTTCAATTCGGGAAGAATCGTTTCTTTGTATTGTTCTCTTAGTCGAGCCATGGTTTCTGCTTTTTCTGGTGAGCTGTTGATGATTCCAACTGCTATTCGTTTATTTGTCTCTGTATTCTCGTTGGCCTAATTAGATGACTTCGTTGGCCAGGCTGACGATTTTCATGTAATTCTTGTCACGCAATTCACGGGCAACCGCACCGAAAATACGCGTACCGCGAGGGTTCTTGTCTTTGTCGATAATTACTGCGGCGTTGCTGTCAAACTTGATGTAGCTGCCATCCTCGCGGCGAGTTCCCTTTTTGCACCGAACGATGACCGCACGGACAATTGATTTTTTCTTAATGTCGCTACCTGGGATAACGCTTTTGACACTGCAAACAATTACGTCACCAAGTCCGGCGGTTCGACGACGCGAACCTCCCAGTACTTTGATGCACATGATCTCTCGTGCACCTGTGTTATCAGCGACCGCAAGTCTGGTTTCTGCTTGAATCATGATTTGTCAATGTATAAAGGTGTTTTGTATCTGTCGTTTTAAGCGCCGGACTCGATCTTATTCAGACGCTGTTTCCTCTGTCACTGCTTCCGCATTGGCTTCGGTCGCATCCGCTGAACTGTCTTCAGCTGACTCTTTGAGCTTACGTGCTGCTTTCATGGCTGCGACGTCAACTTCGTTGCTCTTCTCAACTACACTAACCAAAGCCCAGCGTTTCTTCTTGGAGAGTGGAGCTGATTCGATAATCTGAACCGTGTCACCTTCCTTTGACTCATTGTTCTCATCGTGAACGTAGCAAGTGGTGCGATCGCGATAGATTTTGCCGTATTTTGGGTGCCGAACCAGGCGTGCAATCTGAACGACTCGCGTCTTGTCCATTTTGTCGCTTTTGACACGACCGGTTAAAATTCGTTTCGGCATTTGTTATTCCAGTTTCTTCTTACTCTTATTGTTTTCGTTTTCGCACTTGTTTTGTAACCGGTTTACGATTCGTTACCGGCGGCTTTGGCGGCCTCGATTTCACGTTGTCTCTGAATCGTTTTGATCCGAGCTACCAACTTGCGGTTTCGTTTCAGTTCCGATGGAACGTCTAAGCGATCGGTTTGTGCCTTAATTCGCAACTGAAACAAATCTTTGCACGCCTCACGGAGGACGGCTGCCATTTGCTCGTTACTCATTTCCCGTAGTTCTGATAGGGTCGCCATGATCAGTTCGCTTTTCAGTTCGCTTTACGTAATTGTTGTGCTGTTCTATTTTTTGTAGTTTCGGAAATGGCGTGGGGACGCCTTCCGCGTCGACCGATGGTTAGATCGGCCGGCGTTTTACCATTCGTACGCGGAAAGGCATCTTGTGAGCCAAACGAGCAAAGCAAATTTTTGCCTGCTGTTCGGTCACACCACTCAATTCGTACAAGACGGTTCCGGGCTTAATCGTGGCGACCCAATACTCAGGTTCACCCTTACCCTTACCCATCCTGGTTTCCAACGGAGTCGATGTGATCGACCGGTGCGGAAACACCCGAATGTATAGTTTTCCAATTCCACGAATATATTGTTGGGCCGCAATACGACCTGCTTCGATGGTCTGAGCCTTCAGCCAGCCTGGATCAAGCGACTGGAGACCGTAGTCACCAAAGATAACGGTATTACCTCGAGTAGCGTTACCTTTTATATGACCTCTTTGGACCTTTCGATGCTTGACCCGTTTTGGCATCTGAGCCATCGACTTCGTCTCCGTAATTACCTTGGTTAATCCAAACTTGAACTCCGATATGCCCTTGAGCAGTTAAAGCTTCGCTGAAACCATAATTGATTTTCGCGCGAATTGTGCTCAAAGGAATCGAACCGCTAATGTGTTTCTCTCGGCGCGCCATTTCTGCGCCACCTAAACGTCCGGCCAACTGAACTTTGATGCCTTTCGCACCTGCGTCCATTGACTCTTCTGCCGCCCGCTTCATGGTTCGGCGGAAGCTGGCTCGACGCTGTAATTGTTCTGCAATCTTTTCGGCCACAAGCTGAGCTTGTAAATCAGGGCGACCAATTTCTTCGACTTTCAGGTTGATACGCCGCCCGATAAGGTTTTGCATCTCGTTCTGAAGCCGTTCGACTTCTTGTCCTTTTTTGCCGATGATCAGGCCAGGGCGAGCGACAAACAAAGTGACCTTCACTTCATCGCGTGTCCGCTCGATCTCAACCCGGTCAATTCCGGCTGCCTTGTAATTCTGCGTTGGGTGCTTTTGCACAAAATCGCGAATCTTTTTGTCTTCTACCAAGAGCGTCGCAAATTCAGCTTTGGGGGCATACCACCGGCTTTTCCAGCCTTCCATGACCCCGGTTCGAAACGCGATTGGATTTACTTTTTGACCCATCTGTGACTCACTAAACGACAGTTGTTATTGTTTTGTTTTTATACTTCGTCGATGCCGACACGAATGTGCGACATGCGTTTCTTGATCATGAACGACATGCCTCGAGCACGCGGTCGTACTCGCTTAAACATCGGGCCTCCGTCGATGCATACTTCGGAAATGAAGAGGTTGTGCTCTTCGACGATTTTCCCGGGGTTCTGGCCCGGATCCTGAGCGTTCGCCAAAGCACTTTTGATAACCTTCTCAAGCATCCTCGCTCCCCGCTGGGGCTGGTACTTAAGGATATCCAAAGCTTCGTCTACGAATTTCCCACGAACCAAATCGGCCAAAGGTCGAACTTTTCGTGCGCTAATTCGTGCGTAACGATGTTGTGATTGAAATGCCATGTTAATGTCTGCGTCTAAATCGTGCTTGTTTTAATTTAAAGCCGGTTGTTGCCAGCGGATCGCACCGTGCGACTATCGCTTCTTGCCGCCGCCGTGCCCTTTAAAGGTTCGCGAAGGAGCGAACTCTCCGAATTTGTGCCCAACCATGTCTTCGGTCATCAAAACCTTGACATGTTTTCGACCGTCGTGGATCAGGAAAGTGTATCCAATAAATTCCGGAATTACAGTGCAAGCCCGAGCCCATGTTTTGATGGGTTCTTTCGAGCCAGCAGCTTCCGCCTTTTGGACTTTTCGGTAAACCTTTTCGTCGACGAAAGGGCCTTTTTTCTGTGATCTACTCATAATGTTTTGTGTTCTTGTGGTTAGCGGCCGAACTCATTTAATTCGCAGGGCCGATGTGCCTAAACGCGATTTTTATTTAACTTTCAACTGACCGTAACGCTTTGACTTACGCCGCCGGACGATAGAAGCATTGGATGCTTTTGCCTTCTGACGTGTTCGTCCACCTTTGGCTGGAACCCCCGATGGACTCACTGGATGACGACCACCCTTGGTGCGTCCTTCACCACCACCGTGCGGGTGGTCAACCGGGTTCATCGCGGTGCCGCGAACATGCGGACGACGCCCAAGCCAGCGCGAGCGACCCGCTTTTCCGAGAACGACTGCACCGTGCTCCGAGTGGCCAACTTTCCCGATCGTTGCTCGACAGGTGGCCGGCACGCGGCGAATTTCACCACTCGGCAATGAGATTTGTGCCCACTTTGCTTCACGAGCCATTAATGTCGCACCGACTCCGGCACTTCGGCACAAAATACCGCCCTGCCCTGGTCGCATTTCGATATTATGAATCGCAGTCGCCAAAGGAATGTTCTTCAGCGGCAGGCAGTTACCGACTGTCGGAGGTGCTTCCGGGCCACTGAGAATGACATTTCCAACCTCAAGACCTTCGGGAGCGATGATGTATCGCTTCTCGCCGTCAACGTAATAGATCAATGCGATATAAGCACTGCGATTGGGATCGTACTGAATTGAATTAACGACACCCTTCACACCGTCTTTGTCACGCTTGAAATCGATGATTCGGTAGCGTCGCTTATGGCCACCGCCGCGATGCCGCGCTGTAATAATCCCCTGATTATTACGACCGGCGGTCTTTACCATCGGGCGAAGGAGGCTTTTCTCTGGCTTGGCACCTTTGGTTAGCTCCTTAAAGTCACTAACGCTCGCGTCGCGCCGTCCAGCCGAGGTAGGTTTGTATTTTCTGATTGCCATTGCAATATTCCGTTTAGTTTATGTCTGCGTTACTTATCCGAATCGCCATTCGATATCCAGGAACCGAGGGTTCCTCAACCAATTCCAGATTGGTTTAAAAGAAGTCGATCTTATCCTCTGGGTGCAGAGTGACAATCGCCTTCTTCCAGTCTTTTGTACGTCCAAACCGGAACTTGTATCGACGCGGCTTACCCTTGCGGATCTGCGTCGAAACTCCAGTTACTCTAACCTCAAATAACTTTTGGATAGCGTTTTTGATGTCAGTTTTCGTAGCCAACGGATTGACCTTAAAGGTGTACTGATTCAGTTCCGTCGACTGATACATCGCCTTTTCAGTGACAGTTGGCTTGAGGATGACCTGATGTGGTTCCAAAACCAGCTTCTTGGGAAGCGCCGGCTTTCGATCTCGCTTGGTAATTACTTTGCCCATCGTTGATTAACCCTTCGCCTCAGCCGCTGCTGAACTTGTTTTTTCTTTTAATTGATCCATGGCTTCCTTCGTCACCAAAACCCGGTGTGGCTTTAGGATTGCCAATGCATTGAGGTCGCTCACAGGCAAAACCTCTACGCGTTGAACGTTGCGAGCACTCTTGTAAACAACCGGAGCGTGCTCTGCCGTGGTAATCAACGCACTCTTGCCTTCAAGCCCCATTGTTTTCAACATCCCGGCAATAGCACTTGTTTTGGGTGCGTCCATTGTCAGACTGTCGAGCACAACAACTTGCTCATCTTGAATTTTCCCAGCCATCGCCATGCGAGTGGCAAGCCGAACGGCTTTTCGCGGAAGTCGGTAAGAGTAGTCTCGGTTTCGAATTGCAAATGCATGTCCACCGCCGCGACGAATATTCGAGCGACGACTTCCCGCACGAGCATTGCCCGTCCCCTTCTGGCGATACATTTTCTTCTTGTTACCAGCGACTTCTGCGCGGCTTTTGGTTTTGTGAGAACCCTGCCGAGCACTTGCTTGGTACATCACGACAACGTCGTGCAACAATTGCTTGTTGATCGAAGGTGCAATTTCTGTCGGATCGATCTCGTACTTACCGATTTCTTTTCCGCTACTGTCGTATACAGGCAAACTAGCCATGATTGATGTCAACCTACTTCTTGTTTGTCTCTTGAATTACCAGATAGCCACCGTTTGGCCCGGGGACTGCGCCTTTGATAAGTAGCAGATTGTTTTCGGCATCGATTTTGTGAAGTCCGAGATTACGAACGGTAACCCGGGAAGCACCGTAGTGACCGGCCATCCGCTTCCCCTTGAAGGTGCGACTTGGCCAGGCGCTCATGCCGGTACCACCAGCGTGGCGATGACACTTCTTCACACCGTGCGTCGCTCGTTGGCCGCTGAAATTGTGCCGCTTCATGACCCCGGCAAATCCGCGGCCTTTGCTGACGCCGATCACGTCCACGCGAGCAACTTCCTCGAGGACATCAACGCCAATATCCTGGCCAACCTCAACGCCTTCGGTCTCACCACGGAGTTCGCGGATAAACTTCTTCGGCTCACAGCCAGCCTTTGCAGGCGATTCAACGCCCTTTGCAGCAAGAGCGCTGCTACGCTTTGATTTGATATCTGCCACATGGCCACGCTCTGAGCGAGCGGCCTGACTTCGACGAGAGCGACGATCCTTCGACGGACGCTTCTTGTCTTCAAAGCCCAACTGAACGGCTGAATAACCATCTTTTTCATCTGTACGCAGCTGCAGCACCTTGCAGGGCCCCGCTTCGACAACTGTGACCGGCGTCGCAACCCCCGTTTCGGGATCGAACACCTGCGTCATCCCGACCTTACGGCCGAGTATGCCTTTCGTCATGACTATTCGCCTTATTGATTCAATTGGACTTGCCGCCAAGAAGCCTAACCAGCAAACGCGGTTAGCTTATCTCCGCGGCTTCCGTACCATATGTTCTTTACTTACTTATAAAATAGATCCCGCGATCTACTTCGTCGACGCTTTGATCTTGATCTCGACGCCCGCGGGTAAACTCAGTTTATTCAACGCTTCGATTGTCTTGGCTGTCGCCTGGACAATATCAATCAAACGCTTGTGCGTTCGGATTTCATATTGCTGGCGAGACTTTTTGTTAACAAAAGGCCCCGACAGTACCGTGTATCGCTCAACTCTCGTTGGGAGTGGAATCGGCCCGTGAACCTCTGAATGAGTTCGCTTGGCAGTTTCGACGATCTCCGCAGCGCTCTGATCTAGAATCGAGTGATCGTATGCTTCCATACGAATTCGAATTACTTCATGAATACCAGCCACTCAGTTCGTCTCCCAACAATTGTTATTTCTTCACAACATCAAACCAACGCGGTAATGAATGCGTACCGAAAGCGACTCCGGTTTTCTTGCCGGACGCGATTTCGGTGTGAAGATTGGTTTTCCTACAGAACTTGCGGGAAAACGGAAGAATTTATGCTCTCGCGGTGCTATCGTCAACCGCAAATAAACAAAATACCTCGAAGAATTATATCCTCGCTCAACCCCAACAAAAGCTCGCCAACAGACGCAGGCTCAATCTCAAAAAATCGAGGAATTGCAATCTGTCATCGTACTCGAAACGGTCTGAAATGCAGGGGATAATCGAGGAATTTGAAAAAAGTTGGATTTCGCCCAGATTATTGGTCGGATCGGCTCGAATTCAGGTGTGAATTGGTCTGTATCTCGGACGAGGGTTGCCTTTGAGTGGTTCCGGGACCGGGCGACCAGGTTTGCTGGTGAACGGGAGGGCTTGGCTGTTTTCGTTGAACGAGGGGTTTGGGGGGGGTGGGTGGC
>WTFU01000134.1:0-10376 GCA_011523945.1 Mariniblastus sp.
AAAGAACTGGCTTATCTACCACGGGACTTTGTTATGCGATTTCGATCTAAACCTGATCGACCAATGCCTCGGAAAGCCGATTCGAGAACCGGACTATCGCAAGGGGCGCAGCCACCTCGAGTTTCTGACCCAACTTCCAACAACGACCGAAAAACTAAGTGAGGCAATCGCCTCTCAATGGTCCTCAGGGCCACGCGCTGAATCGTGGCCACGAGAACTGACGACCCATTTAATGCAAACAAAATATCAGCAAGAACAATGGAATTTCAAAATCTGAGCTAACAGCAACTCACGGATGAATCACCTATTCGTCGAAGAAAGAGTTTAGAAGCTTCAACTATTTTGAATCGAAGTAAGCAAGTACATCACTTCGCTTGAATACACTTCGAACGTAAAAGTAATATCCAGCCATTACTGCTGACAGGCAGATACCGAATGCCGCCACCCCGATGATTAGCCAAGTTGTAACTTTCTGAGCAACGGCTGCTGGGTCAGTAGCATCCGGCGGCATCAAATTATTCATTTCTCTGAAAGTGATGAAGCAAGTCAAAATCGTCAAAACGACCGTCAGAACCTTGTAAAATATTGCGAGTGCAAGTGCACGACTCATCGCTTTAGGAGCACTCGACTGCCGACGCATTCCGCTGATACTAGCCAGCATCAACACTATTGAAGTTATAAGACCTAGTAGCAAGGAGATCGCATTGCTAATTCGTGAAACAGGATTACGTCCAACCTCTTGAAGCTGTGTATCTAAAGAAACCTGCCCGCCGTCAGCTGTATCGCCTTGTTCGTCAGATTCCCCCACTTCGATCGAAAAGCCACTGTCATCACTTGTTACCAAAGGTACATCGACAGCTTCTGGCGAATCAAGATTCTGCATTGCTTGGTACTGAGCCTCGGCCATGGCTATCCCTAAAGCACCAAAACACGCTCCAAGTAGTCCCAAAATCGACAGGATCAAGCAAACGGTCAGATTCAACTGCACACCACTCGGAGCAGATTTAACGCCGACCGAGGGAATCTCACCACCCTGCATTGTGGCCTGTGCCTCAAACGGATTCTCACTCATAATTCACTTTCTAATTGTCTCAAAAAACATCGTCGTTACCCATTCGCCAAGCAACCTTAATTCTTGGCTAAATTATTTGAAAACAGTGATTTAAACCAAGCCCCACTTTTTCCTTAACCACCATTCTGTTCCGAGCAACCCAACGAAGACAAAAATAAAAATTGTTGCATCAGGCATTGATTCACCCAACCTTCGCCGATTCGGTATTTCAATTTTTGTCATCGGCGGATTGTCGATATATTCATCGAGAATCTTACTCAGCTGCTCGGGCGGAATCGCTCGACCACCAAAATCTCGGGTTTGATCTGCCAAGCGTTTCATTTGCTCGGGATTGGCAACTGGATTGGCCTTCTCCTTATCGCGATCCATCACCACAAATTCACGGGTAGACTCCCCAACCGGATTGCCGTTCCTGTTTGCCGCAACTCTCACCTGATAAAGTCCCGCTTCGGCCAGCATCTCCGGTTCCAGAACCGACTGAAAACTATCTCCCGACTTGGTAATCGAAATCAATTTTTCCTCGCCGGATGGTAGGACTAGTTTAGCATCAAAGTCAACGTCTTCCACAACTTCCCCGGCGATCGACTTTACAACGACTCCGAATTTCACAAGCGATTTCGCATTAAAACGTCGCTTAGGAAGCTCAATTGAAACTGCTTCATCGCTGCGGGCGTCCCAAAACGCCAGCCATAACACTACCTGTCTCCAAAAACGGTTGTACTCTGCCTCGAAACCAAGTCGCCTCCAACGCCAGGTAGAATCTCCGGCAAACACCAAGACCCGCCCGCCTACCGTTGCACTTGCCATGATCGGCCGGTTCGCATCATCATCACTGACCAGATAAACCGTGGCCGTTTCTTTCACTGAAATTCGATTCGCACCAACCAGCGGCGGAAGCTCCTCCCAGGCTTTTTTATAACTTTCCACATCAGAAATACGGGTCAAGAAATCGTTTCGCACCGGCTTTAACTTGAATGGCGAATTAATGTGTAGCTCGCGCCGAATATCTTGATCAAATTCCTGTCGCTCGCGCGGATCCATTTTTATTGGTAACAAGTCAGCAAGGGCAGTTTGAAAATATTGCCCAGCCCCAAAACTGTGGGTTCCTCCCAACATCAACAGTCCTTTACCGGCACCAACAGCCTCTGCCAATGCGTCCCAACTCGCCGAACTCAACGCCGTCGAATCAACATTGCAAAGGATAAATACATCATATTTTTTTGGATCTCGAAATTCAGCCTCCAGCGTTTTCAATGGCCATTGACGCCTCGCGTTTTCACTCGGATAGATAGGGACAAAGTCCATGTCGACAAAATCGAGTGCGGGTAGCGAATACCTTAAAAATCGTTGCTCATTGCCTAACGCTCCGTTGACAAACAAGACTCGCATCCCCTGGTCGCGCACGGTAAGAAATCCATCCAATTCATTATTTCTCACCGCCTTTTCATCCGGCATCGGTACTGCTCGCACCTTAATTCGAAACTCCCCCGGTTCCGTTGGACGATACTTCAGTTCAATATTTGTCTCCTCAAATGGCTTAGAAGGACGGAAGACTTCTGTCGCAACCGTCTGCTCAACTCCATTTTCATCAGAAACCACAAGCTGGACTTTCACATTCTGGTTCACGTACCCGCGGGTAACCATGGTAGCTTTGGCGATCAAGTCATTCTTTTTATTCACGACCAATTGTTCGGGAAAATTGGTAATCGCCACGTCAGCCAACTGGCCTGAATCACCCGCCAACCCAAGTTGCACAGCGAGCAATGGAACTTCCATATCTTCTAACGCTTCGGCAGCCTGTGATATTTCAACTTCAGGTTCCAACGTATTTTGATTTCCATCAGTGGCCATCACCACTGCCAACAACCGCTGATCACGGGCATCGATACTCGTTCGATAAAGCGCGGAACCAATATCCGTCTCAGCCCCCTCCGGTTTCTCCGGTAGATTGACGACTCCCCCTTCAACATCCAGCAGCTGCTGGCGGTTATCGAATGTATAAAACTTCGTTTCAATTTTATTCTCAGCGAGCTTGGCAATGCGGCCTTCATTTTCACGAACCATCTCAACCATCGCTTTCCAGCGACTGGAGTCATCGGCAACGTGAGGCAATTCCATACTCCGCGACGAATCTAGCAGAAACAACAAAATGGCAGCCTGATTCTTTTCGATTTTCTCAACACATCCCGGACGCAGCATCGCCAAAAAGACGAGCAAAATCACGCCCAGTCGTAAACCAGTCAGAGTAATTCTCCGAGAGCGATTCAACTCGATAAAAGAAGGCCCTATCAGCAGCATCAAGAGCGCAGCGGCGAACACAATCGCTAGTACGACCCATGGAAATACTGGTTGAAAAGTTATTAATTCCAATTTAGGTTCGTTTAAAAACAGGTTTAAATGAATTCACAAAAACTCTCTGAATAAAAGCTACTTCGAATAATTCATTTCGAATAAAAACGGTTTGACATTAAATACTCGACAGCCAATACGACTAACATCATGACCACAATTAACGGATAAAACTCTTTACCCCGACGCATGGTCCCTTGCTGCCTTTGAATTTCTTCCTGCTTCGTTGCCAATTGGTATTGGTCCGCTCCCAGAAACGCATCGAGTTCATCCATTTCAATACGGGTCAAATCGGTCACTACATTGTCGATATTCGCGCTAAAGCCTCGCAAAACAATGCCCTGATCAAATTGCCCCTTTAAGCGATACTGCCCGGGTGCATCAATAAATCGATACTTAATCTTGTTGTCTACAGAATTTAAAACGGTCGGCGCTTTCTCGGGATCAGGTGCAAAAGCCTGATAAGTCTCCGGAAATTTCCGCAAATCGTTATTCAACACCGCATTTTGTGCCACCAAAACATTTAGTGACTCCGCATCTCCCTCTACAAGATATGATGCAATTCCATCCAACAGCAAAAAAGCTGGTACCGGGTTCCCAGAGAGAAGCGAATTCCAGCTTTCCCGTTGAGTTACAAAACCGTATTCCGTAATCGGCGTCGTCATCACAATCACCCGCCCGGATCCAATCGATCGCTCGATCAATGCCGGTTCCCGATTGCCGTACCGCAATAAGGTTTGGGTTGGAAAACCATCCTCCACTCCTGGCTCTATTCCCCAGTGAATAAACACTGGAAAACGATTCCAAAGCACCGTTGACTCATTATCACGAATTGAATCAAAAACTGGATGCACCAAATCTTTAGGGCTCAAAAAGAGATCCGGTTCCTCGTTATACCATTGCTGTTCAAGCGGACCTGACAAAACCCGAGCCGCTGCTGTTGTCGTAAAACTAGAATCGGCAACACCGCCGTCAGCTGCATTGTGCCCTAGAAAAATAGCGAGCCCGCCACCATTAAAAACATAACTTTCTAACCGCTCCCATATCTCATCCTCCCATGGAGCTGGATCCAGCAAATAAATCGCGTCATAATCACTCCAGTTCTCCAACTGGCTAAACGTCATTTGATCCATCGTGACCGATTCATATCGGGCAGTTCCAGCCTCGACTTTATCACGCGGAGTCAGCAAGCTTTCCATTACCCGGGGATTGACGTCATCAGGGTGTACGATCAAGGCATTCTTTGTCTCACCGACTCGAAAAGTAAAAAATCGTTGATTATCAACCGTCAAACCATCCTGCCCCTCCAACTCAATCCGACCGTGGTAAACACCCAACTCTAGCTGCTGACTAAAGCTGAACTTTAAGGGGACGGAAGCATCTTCTCGAACATCAGCAGTGACCCGCTGAGCCTCAATTGACTCGGTTGGAAAACGGCTAACGCCGTCTCTTACGATAGGTAGCGGTGGCTCGCGTTTTTCGATAACCATTTCCACTGACCGTTGGTCAGCTGGACCAAATCTTGTCAGCTCCGTCGAAATTGAAAGTTTCCCCCGGCTCGCGATCTCGGCGTTTGCCAGATTCAAAGAACCAAGAGAAAAATTTGTCGCATCCAGCACCCCAACATCAAAAACATAGGTACTGATGCCACTGTCTTTCCCCAACTGTTTGACTAAAAGCTTCGGGTTCTCCCCAACCCAACTTTGCTGAGTCAAGTCCGTAATCACGTAAACTTCTTTGCGATCCTGAGGTGCTTTCTTTAGGATTCGCAGTCCGGCAATCATCGCACCTGGAACCGATCCTCCCGAATAATCTGTTGCAAGCGACTCTATCCTTCGCTCTGCCGCGGCTAGGTCTATGGAAAAAAAAGGGCGATCATTATCAGTAGCTAACACACTTACCTGACTATCGGGCGGAAACTGCCGAATCAGGGATATCGCAGCTTCCTGAGCTTTCTCCAGCCCCGAGCTATTTTCACTCACATACTCCATTCGAGGAGAGGTATCGATAACAACTAATGCTGCTACCGGGGCCTGCGCATCGCCTAGTAATTGAGCGGACTCTGAAGTTAACAACCTCAATCCAGCCCAACCACCATAAGCTATATGCCCCAACAATAAGAGAATCAAAATCACCACCAGTAGACGCTTGGATGACTTGCCAAAAACAGCGAATGCCAGAACCCCAGCTACAATTAAACCGCTGAACGCAATGCCCCCCAGCGTCAACCAATTTCCAAATTCGTTAGATGCAACCGATGGCCCCGCCAAAGCGACGGCGACCAACGCAATTAACAGACACCTCAAAACCAAAAGCAAAAAGTGTCGAACACGCATCTTGGACCGGTTGGTTTGTCGACCCGCAATTAAGAAACGCATAGCCGGGAAGACCATTTCGACCGGTTTGGGCTGCATTAAGAAATGCAACACGATTGGAACTGTAATTAATAAACCGCCCACTCCGAGCATCGCGAAATTGACCCACGTCATGATTACCCCCTTGCTCGACGACTTAGGAGGTACTCGAGGAGAGCTTTGTCAAATTGCATGCTCGTATCAAGCGGAACATAGTCGATCCCGCTATTTCGGCAATTCAATTCCAGCCCATCACGAAACGCCTGCATCTTTGCTAGATAATCTTTTTTCGTTGCCGCGGCATCTACTTGTATTTCTTCCTGCGATTCTGGATCAAGCATTTTGCAAATCCCTTGAAAAGGGAAGTTCACTTCAGCTTCATCAAGAATATGAAACAGAATCACATCGTGCCCACCATGCTTCAGACGATAGAGCGCATTCAAGGTTTCTTCTTCGTCGACAAGGAAGTCCGAAAAAACCATCAACAGACTGCGATTCCTAAGAAGTGCGGAAACCTGTGTAAGACTATTGAGCAAATCAGTCGTTCCACTTGGTTCGAGATTTGACAACAGCGAAAGCACATTCCCAAGTTGCGTTCGTCTCGATTTTGGAGGAAGACTTTGACGCACTTTGTCGTTAAAGGTCACCAAGCCGACGGGATCCTGTTGCGAAATCATCAAATACGCCAAAGCCGCCGCCAAGCAAATCGCGTAATCGAATTTATTTAATTCCTGATCGTAGGTGTAACCCATCGATTGGCTCAAATCCATCAAGAGATAACCCGTAATATTTGTCTCCGACTCGAACTTCTTGATGTAGTACTTATCCGTTTTCGCGTAAACCTGCCAATCGATATCTTTCAGGTCATCGCCTGCGGTGTACTTGCGATGTTCGCTAAATTCGACACTAAACCCATGAAAGGGACTCGCATGCAATCCATGTAAAAAACCTTTGACCACGAATTGCGCGCGCAAATCAAGACGCTTGATCTGGTTGATCACAGAAGGTTTAAGGTACTTTTCTACTGACATTAAAAATCGCAAATTGGATGAATTGCACAACAAAAACTGCAGGCGACCATTCCTGCCAACAACGACTTCGTTTCAATCGAAGATGGCAAAAACGTTGGCATTCTTATTTTTCAAACTTAGGCACGTCTGGTTCGGGAATTTCATCCAATAGCTTTTGAATTACATCCTCGGTCGTCATCCCCTCAGCTTGAGCTTGAAAATTTGTACTAACCCGATGCCGTAAAACCGGCATGGCAACTTTTTTAATATCTTCAATCCCAACTGAAAAACGCCCTTCCATCGCCGCCATCGCTTTACCGCCCGAAATCAAAAACTGCCCGGCACGCGGTCCAGCTCCCCAATCCACTAACTCTTTCACAAATTCGGGAGCCAACTCATCCTTCGGACGAGTCGAGCGTACCAGTCTTGACACATACTTAATGATGTAGTCGCTGACGGCCACGGAGTGAACCAGTTTCTGGAGATTAACAATGGCTTTAGCCGAGAGAACTTTTCGCACTTCCTGTTTTTCATTTCTACTGGAAGCAGAAAGAATCTTTTCTTCGTCCTCTGCAGTCGGATAACCTACTTTGATATTGAACATAAACCGGTCTAATTGAGCCTCAGGAAGAGGATAAGTCCCTTCCTGTTCGATCGGATTTTGGGTCGCAATCGTAAAAAATGGCGGTGCCAAATTATACGTTGTTCGACCGATGGTAATTTCTCGCTCTTGCATCGCCTGCAACAGCGCCGCTTGAGTTTTGGGAGGGGTTCGGTTGATCTCGTCGGCCAGCAGAATATTTGTAAAGATTGGCCCTTCAACAAATCTAAATTGACGACGCCCATCCTCGTCCTCATCGAGCACGTTGGTGCCCGTAATATCCGAGGGCATAAGATCAGGCGTAAACTGAATCCGCTTGAAATTTACATCCAAGATTTTGGCAATGGTGCTCACCATCAATGTCTTGGCCAGCCCTGGCACACCTTCAAGTAAGCAATGTCCTTTCGTGAAAATCGCGGCGAAAACTTGCTCGATCACGTCCTCCTGACCAACAATTACTTTGTGAAGCTCAGTTTCCATCACCTTGCGGTGCTGACTGAATTCCTGAAGTACATCTCCGAGACTTCGTTGTTTTCCGCTCACACTGTCCTCTTGATCTTTTTTTTCAGACTATTATTTCGGAACACGCCAGCCATCCAATTGGCCATGCCCCATAACTAGCAAATCACTTGAATTCGTTAATTGCGATCATCTCACGCGAACTTGATGGCCTGCCACTGGATTGTAGGTTGGTTAGCAATTGACAGCAACGTGAAAGCTCGCGTTGTCATGTTTCAACTGGACTTATAGAATTCGAGGGAAAGTCAAGTTAGGCAAACGATGGAAATGCAAATGCGCTCATTGCGGATAAAAATCATATTGTTACAGGCAATACTGGTCAGTTGGTCAGCACTGAGCCCCAATTCATCTAAAAGCCAAGAACTTCCCACAGATTCAGCACCGCTGACCAAGACTAAGTCCGTGCTGGAACGTCCCCTGCTGCAACCTACCGCAATTCAAGAACGTCCGGGACGCTCACTTTTTTCCAAAAGCCAAAAAGCTGACAAGACACCGCTCAACGCTGCAAAGGTTAATAGCTCGATTACGCGAGCCGTGCAATATCTGATGAGCCGGCAAAAAGAGGATGGCTCATGGAATAAGCTTACTTTTACGGGTGACACAACTGCCCTGTGCACCCTGGCCTTACTCAATGCCGAAGCGATGAATAATCCTAATTTTGCGCCCCGCATTCTCAAATCGCTGGATTATTTGGTCGACATTCCGCAAGAATCGACATACGTCGTGTCCCTCCGCATCATGGCGCTAACTACCGCCGACCCCCGGGGGAAAAAATATCGACAAACCGTGCAAAGCGATGTGAACTGGCTCGTCGCACAGCAAACCGATGATTCAGGATACGTTGAAGGCGCGTGGAGCTATGGACTGCGAAAAGGGCAGGGCGATTCGTCCAATAGTCAATTCGCCATATTGGCACTTCACGAAGCGAGTAAAACGGGCATTAAAGTCCCCAAAGCTACATGGGAAAATGCCCTTAGCTACTGGAAAAAATGTTACATCGAAAGGTCCGGGGGGTTTACTTATTATCCAGGATCAAAAGATCCCAAGGGGAGCATGACATGCGCGGGAATTTCTTCGGTCATTATTGCAGAAGAAAACTTGGTGGAACCTTCAAAGTTGATTAACGGCGAATTTGCGAATTGCTGTGTCGAAGACGACCTCAAAAAGATGGTCGACGCCGGATTCAACTGGTTAGCCAAACGATACACTGTTCGGGCAAATCCATTACTTCAGCGTGCTGACCCAAGAACGCGTCTCTACTTTCTCTATGGATTAGAAAGAGCAGGCAGATTGTCGGGACGAAGATTCGTCGGGGCGAATGACTGGTACCGCGATGGGGCAAAACAACTCCTACGCACACAGCATCCACTCAACCATTACTGGCTTACCCCGGGAGGCCAAGGGGAAAACAACGAACTTGTCGCCACTTCTTTCGCCCTACTATTTTTATCCAAGGGAAAACGTCCCATCGTCATCGGCAAATATGACCACGGGACAGATGACTGGGACTTACATCCCAACGGAGTTCATTACCTGACCCGACGTTTGGAAAAAGAATGGAATGTAAAACTTAATTGGCAAACCGTAACAGCGGAAAACGCCACGGTCAGTGATTTAATCGAAGCTCCCGTCTTATTTATGTCTGGAAAGGAACTGATTGGTCTCGATCAGAAACAAAAAGACAATTTAAAAAAATATTTGGAAAATGGCGGGTTTCTTTTTGCCGAAGCCTGCCAAGGGGATGGTTGTGGTAACGACGGCCGTTATGACCGCGAATTCAAACTGTTAATGCTCGACCTGTTTCCGGACAGCCGGCTTGAACCTCTACCTCCCAATCATCCAATTTGGAATTCGCAATATCCCATTGTCGCCAGCAAAGAGCGGCCGCTTCTCGGCCTTCAAGCTTGCTGCCGAACCAGTGTTGTCTATTGCCCAGCCAATCTCAGTTGCTACTGGAATCTCGATCGACCGGCAATTCTCGACTCGCCCAATGTCAATCAGCGGTTAAAACTTCGAGTCGAATACTGCACCAAAATTGGAATTAACGTAATGGCTTACGCGACAGATCGAACCAACTTAAAGGAAAAAGGAGATACACCAACTCTCGCGGAAACCAATCGACAGCTTCTCAATGACCGGGTATTGGTCTTTCCCAAACTGGATCATCAGGGTGGTTCTGACGACGCTCCTAATGCCTGGCGAAATGTCCTTCGCAAAATTGAGACGACTGGCCTTGAGGTCAAAATGGACAAAAAATTAATCTCCGCCACCAATGAAAGCCTCGCTGACCACCCGTTCATCTTCATGCATGGTCGCAGTGGATTCTCCTTTACGCCAGAAGAAAGAACCGCGTTGCGTCAGCACCTAGAGTATGGCGGGTTTATTTTTGCAGATTCCATTTGTGCTTCCGAAGAGTTTACAAAATCGTTCCGAAGAGAAATGACCGCTATCCTTGGTGACAAGCCAATGAT
>WTFU01000134.1:10476-16358 GCA_011523945.1 Mariniblastus sp.
ACACGCGAGGACTCCCTCAAGATTAGCACCAATGTAATTCTCTATAGTTTGCTCAGTGATTGAGCAAAGCATTTACAGGTTCAACCATGGAAGCGCCTGCAAATCAACATTCCCCCCGCTAATGATGATGCCAACGTTTTGTGGCCTCGCCTCCGGAGAATCACTGCAACGGGCTTCTGAAAAACGATGGAAGATTGCCGCCAGCGGAACTGCACAGCTTGGTTCAATAATTACTTTCGCTCGCTCCCAAAAAAACTTCATCGCTGATACGGTCGCGGCATCATCAGCAAGTAAGATCTCATCAACTTCGTCCCGAATAAACGGCCACGTTAATTGCCCAAGACTGGTCCGCAAGCCATCCGCTATCGTATCTGGCGCCAGCTGCGGAATGAACTTACCGGCATTCTTGGATTGAAACGCATCATCGGCTCCCGCTGGCTCAGCACCAACAATTCTAATCTCAGGCTTTAATGCCCTCGCCGCTAAACAGGTTCCCGACATCAAGCCACCACCACCGATCGGCGCTACGATCATATCCAGCTCTGGGACTTGCTCAAGCAACTCCAAAGCAACGGTCCCCTGTCCTGCAATCACATGAGGATGATCAAACGGTGGAATCAAGACCGCCCCCGTCTCACCTTGTATCCGCGCGGCCTCCGACATCCGCGAGTCAAGCGTAGGTTCACATTCTGTGATTAGCCCTCCATATTCCCGCACCGCCGCTTTTTTTATTTCCGATGAATTTGACGGCATGACGATATGCGCTTTCGCTCCAAACATTCGTGCAGCCAAAGCCAGAGCGCCTGCATGATTCCCTGAACTGTGCGTCACGACGCCACTCGCTAATTCAGACTCGCTTAGTTGAGCTACCGAGTTTACTGCCCCACGAAATTTAAATGCACCGGACTTTTGAAAGTTCTCACACTTAAAAAAAACATTACACCCGACTCTCTCACTAATCGCAGCACAAGTGAGAACGGGCGTACGATGTACGAAGGAACGAATTCGTTCGGCCGCCGCTTTCACATCGGCAAACCCAACAGACGCTGAATTCGCATCGGTAGTTCGATTTGATACTAAATCTTGACTCATTCGTTCCTCACTCTTTTTAACGCGAAGAAAATTATCACACGATTGCGAACCGTCCAATCAGGCCGAAAAACAGCCAGATTTGCACCGTCTCTACCGCCGCCTTCAGGATCTAGGCTGCCCCACAGGAACGAGAAAAAGAATTTTCCGTCTAATCTAACGCTAAACGCTCAACTTATGAACATTCTAGCGAACCCTCTGGTTGGTAGAAACGTCTAAGAATCTTACAATGTCGAGTGGATTTATACCTGCAATCACAAACTTCAATTCTGCTCTCTGACTTATCTGGAAAACTTCGTGAACGAATCTAGTTCTATTGAACCTGAAAATGAAGACTCCCCCTCCGGTGCAGCTGCCCAGCGTGTCAACCCTGACCGCAGTTTGGAACTTGCCCGTGCGGCCGCTCAAACCGCTGCCGAAAATGGTGGATCAGACGTGGTCGTTCTCGACATGTCAAAACATACCGCCATTTTTGATTATTTTGTTATCGCCACAGGTACCAGTCGCCGACAACTGCACGCCATCAGTGAAGAAATCGATAACACCTTGGAAAAGGTACTCAAAGACAAACGTATGAACATCGATGGTTACGATGACAGCAAATGGATCGTCCTTGATTATGGCACTGTCGTCGTCCATTTGTTCGACGAAGACACACGTTCGTTTTACAGCCTCGAGGCGCTTTGGGGAGATGCCGAAAAAGTTGACATTTCGGATTTACTAAAAAAAGTACGCTAGTTTCCTTCCGGTCGTTAGTGCACTAACGCTACCTGCGTTTCATAAAAAAACTCCGTGGCTGAAAATAACAAAACACGAAGCTTCAATCTCGTTACCGAAAGATTCTTTAAAATTACCCCTTCGCTTTGGCCTTTGGCTTTCTCTCTGGATAATCCTGATTTGCCTCTAGATCTGCTTCGGTAGGCGTTGTGGACTCGATGCCGGAATCTGGCACGTCTCCGTGGGCAGTCCAAACAATCGAGTTCAAAACTAATTTCCGAAAGTCATCATTTTGCCAATTCCTATGGAAGTGGCCTCCTGTAAAACCAAATCCACGGCCCCGCCCATCACCTCGCTCAAATGCCCAGGCAACATGCTGCGGTTGTTTCTTTTTCAGAACAGCTTCACGGACTGCAGGGTTTCCGCTATGAGGTCCATCCTTTCGCGACAATGTTTCAACAGGCGGCATCGCGGTGAGTAATGGGGTAACGCGTGTCATTTCTGGTGAGAAACGCATGTGATAGTACCACTCGTCCTGAATCTCAAATGGACTCACTCCATTGGTCGTAGGATGTTCAGGAAACTTCTCAAATTTAGCTAACCAGTGGGGATTGACTGACCAATCAGTTTCAAAATAACCACCAATCCAGTTTAAGAAACGCTGCCCAGACATTCCTTTGGGAACCTCAACGCCATAATGAATACAAGCCAAGCCAACGCCACGCCGCATAATATCCTCAAAGGCTTCGCCATTTTTATGCAAATAGTGCCGCCCTCCTCCATCACAATACACGACCACAGTATCGGCATTATCAAGGGCAGTCGGATCCGCTGGCCAGCCATTCTTGTAAACGGTTGTCACAACAGCGAGTCCCGTTTCCGATGCAGCCTCCTCAAGTGACTTGGCCAATAGCAAGCAACCGGCATTGTGCTCGTGAGAACCGTAACCGTGACTAGGCTTCCCTGCGACAAAGACGATTTTTTTTGTCTTATTTTGCAATGGCAAACGCTTCAATTGGATATCTTTAAATTCAATCTTCATTGGCGGCCCCACATGAATCTGAAACCCGAGAAGACCTGATTTTTTATATTGTTGTTTGTCTTCGTCCGTGACATCCGACGTCACTTTGCCATTAATTCGCGTTACCAAATGATTCCCGCGGGCAGAGATTTCCATCTCATTCCAGCCGTCCATGTCAATTGCTTTCAAAATCTCAGCAGGGTCGGAGACATTCTCAACATCCTTATCTTTTTTGCCCCGCAACGTCACTTTTTGCCCACGCTGGCAGAGAATACCTCGGCCAGTTCGCTCCGAGTAAAGAATCCCGATGTATTTACCAGACCGGTCGATATCCGCTTGGTAGCCTGAAAGACGGTCCTTCTCTCCGTTAAACAACTCGCTGCGAAACTGAACACCACTATTGGCCCGCTCAGTCCCGGAAACCCTGAATTTCAAACGCAGTACAAAGTCATCAACCTCGCCCTGCTCCCAAACTAGAAAACGATTCACATCGACCTTGTTGGATTCTGTTGACTCTCCCACGATCGCGCCATCCTCGACGCGCCAAAACTTTTCATTTCCGGTCCACCCAACGAGTGACTGACCATCAAAAATGGACTTAAACCCATCATCCTGACCAGAAGCATTGGAAACTGGACAAAACTGAAGGACCAATAAAGCGAACGCGAGTAATAAAAAAGGCCGAAGCATATTTGTTTTCCGTTGAGTGCGAATGAAATGACTTACCTTTACTGATCTCTTAGTTTACCGGCAGGAGCGGGAGCATTGCAAACAATCCGTTACTCGATAACAAAAATATTAAAATTCATTGCCGATTAGCTACAGATTTAGATACGTGTCCGATAGACTTTATTCAAAATCATCTTGAGTTTACATTGAGATTGCAAGGATTATTCAGTCTCTTCTTTAACGAGGAATTCATTTGTACACCCGAATCTCTTTGAACTTAGCGTTGGCCTTCGTTCTCTTCGGAAGCCTTCAATTTCCGGCCACCTCGCTCGGCTTGTTTCAGGGCGATCCCATTCGCTTGACCCACGGCCCTATGCTGGGGCACGTTACCGATAACTCAGTGAGAGTCTGGTGTCGCACGTCGAAACCCGGATCCTTCAAAGTCCACCTCGGCTTGGCTACGGACTCACTGATTGCCCGCCAACAAGAAGGGCAGACTCGAATCGAAGATGATAATACGGGAGCGATTGAAGTCTCCGGGCTACAACCAGACACGAAATATCATTACCAGGTTTGGGTAAATGAACGCCCTCATGGCCTGCCTGGTTCGTTTCGGACGTTACCGAGCAAGGAGGACTCTCGAAACGAAAAATACAATCCCAAAGGACTGTTTAATTTTCGTTTTGAAATTGGATCGTGCGCCAATCAAAACCCGTTGCACGGCATTGGTCATCGAGCACCCACCTACGAAAATCTAAATCGAGATTGGGCTGACAAAGTCAATTTTCACATCATGAATGGAGATTGGCTCTACGAAGAACAGCGGGAATTTCCCGCCGAAGCTTGGCGACTAACGCAGGGTGTTGAAAGCCTACCCAGTGTCGTTGAAATTATGCCCACCGTCGTTGGCGTCTGGGAAAACTACAAACTGTATCTTTCAAGAGGGAATGATTTAGCGCAATGGCACCGCAACGTTCCGTCTTATTTTACGTTCGATGATCATGAATTAGTTAATGACATTTGGGGGGCAGGAGAAACGGGAAAGCGGCACCGACGAACGGTTTTCCGAGATATCGGAACTTATGCTTGGCATAATTATCTTGGCTGGGCCAATCCGATTGAAAATCCTCAACGGCTGCACTTTGGGAAAGGAACCATGAAAGCCGGATCCAATCTTCTCATCGACCCAAAAGCGGATTTCACCAAACTGCCACTCGAGCAAATGCTTAATTTGCATGTTCACTGGGGCACCCCTCAGGCAGGTGTTAACGACATTCAATACGACAACGATTCCGGTCATAAGAATTCTTATGTTTATGAAATTGCAAAGGTAATCGACGCCAATACGCTGGAACTCACTGCTAATGCCAAAATCTCTGACACCACCAGCTACTCCATTGGCAGACAGTCCTACAGTAAATTCCGAGTAGCCAATTGCGAGTATTTCCTTGTCGACACACGTGGATCACGTGACATGCACGACGTAAATGAACGCGACAAAAAGGGAATATCGATGCTTGGTAAACCCCAGCGAGAATGGCTGCTTAAATCGATGCGTGAAAGTGATGCTGACTTCTTTTTTGTCATTTCATCTGTTCCCTTCATGATTCCTCATAGTGGTGCTGGCGGATTCGAAGTCGCCGGCAACAAAGAAGAGGCATGGACTGCTTTTTTTGATGAACGGGAAATGTTGATTAACGAATGGGAAAAAATCGGAAAAAAAGTCTTTGTCATGACGGGAGACCTTCACAACAGCTTTGCGATCAAAGTCACTGACAATGTCTGGGAATTCTGCTGTGGACCTCACAACAGCGTTAATCATGTTCCGAAAAACGATGAAATGAATCGCCCGGCTACCGGCAAATTCAAATTTGGCCCACGGGAGTGTGACATCCGCTGGAGTAGTTACATTTTGCCTGATCTTCCGCGAATGGAAAGACTTTACCCGCATTACTGTGTTGTCCAGGTCAACAATGTTTTCAACATGCCTAAGCAACTGGGAGGCAAAAGACTCGTTGCCTACCCTCACCCGCAAATCATCTTCCAGTATTTCGACGGGCGGACAGGCGAATTAGCTTATTCGGAAACCGTAACCGTTGATCACTAGTCTTATTCGTCGCCCGTCATCCCGTCGAAACGAGCACTGAACTCAATTCGACGTTCACTATCTCTTAAACTGGCATTCTTAAATTTCAAACATATGCAGGAAGCTCTCCTCCAACTCGCGACGCCAACAGGGCTCATGCTGGTTCTCTTTGGAACGACGCTAGGCGTCTTTGTGGGGGCCATTCCCGGATTAACCGGCACTATGTTGATCGCGCTGACCCTTCCGCTGACGTTTGGTGCTGACCCCCAATACGCAATGACGCTATTAATTAGCATATAT
>WTFU01000006.1 GCA_011523945.1 Mariniblastus sp.
ACTTAAATCGTGGCGGAAGGTCCTTTTTAACATTTCAACCAACCCGCTTTTGATTGCTTGCCTAACGGGCCTCATCGTTCAAAGAACTGGATTTGAAATCCCAACCGCCTTTGGGCGAACATGCGAAGTTATCGGAGCTTCCGCATTTTCAATCGCACTCGTTGGCATTGGTAGTCAACTGGCTTCGATTTCCGTGGCTGGCAAATGGAGCGAATTGCTTACCTCCAGCATTATCAAAAACGCGGCCTGCCCAATCGCAGGCTGGACAATCGGAAGGTGCATTGGGCTTTCAGGAACCGAACTGCAAGTGATTTTGATCATGTGCGCCACACCGACCGCCGTAAGCAGTTTTATCCTGGCCGATCAGATCGGCGGCGATGCCAATCAGGCGGCCAGCACAGTAGTCGTCGGAACCGCCTGTTCGTTCGTCACACTCTCGGCCCTCCTGATGTTTCAATTTTAGAAAACTCCAGCCGGCCAAACACCATTACTTAAATGGATCGTCATCGGCGGCATTGCCGCCGCCACCGAACGGATTATCTTGTGGACGCGGAGCACCAAACGGATTGTCCAGATTTTCACCGCCTTTTTTAGGCAACGCGAAAGGATCATCCACTTCGTCTTCCTTTGTTTTACCACCATTTTTTTCGTACTCGACGAGTTCATTGGAATGGAAAAACGGGATTCGACTATCAATCTCACGAAGACACTGGATCATCCCACGATCGGAAACAACGTACATGCGATCGCTGATCATATTAGGAAGAACACTCTGCACCCCACCAATTTCGACCTTACTCAACATTGCCCCAGAGTCCTGATCGATCACACACAGATTACCAACACTGTCGAGCACATACATGTTGTCTTTCCCGGCACCAACATAGCTACCGATATTCTGAAGCGGCTGCTCCCATCCCGGAGCGTCTTTACCCGATTCTGGAATTAGTTTGAACATTTCGTTGTTATTGTTGATCACGTAAACATGGTCATTCAGCAAAATCGCCGATTGCGAAATACCGAAACCAGTCGAAACCTGCCAATCAACCACCCCCCTTGGTTCGTTCACTGCGTAAACGAATCCATCGAGCGAAGTCACGTAAAACATGCCGTCACGGTAAGCCGTTGAACTCATGATGGCGTCATCAGATATCAACTGATAGGCAACACCTTTACTCTGGGTGTGAAGCCCAGCAACGGTCAGACGTCCCTTACTATTCGGCCATGACACAGAATAATCAGTTACTAGGGGACGCGCCGTAGAGACTCCGCTCGAAACGAGAATCTGTGAATTTTGCCCTTTGTCCTCAAGAGAAAACGCCTCAAGCCTACCATTTAGCAACGGAACATAGATTGTAGTCTCCGTAATCTCCGGAGAAGTGCCTGGGGCAAATCGACACTTGCCCGACCAAACGATTTTCCCTGTAGATGCTTCAAGACAATAAACCGACAACCCATTCACTGCTGCAACAAAGTCATTACTCGCCGCAACTCCAATGCTCGGCAAACGCGGATCCCCAATGCTCGAGGTCCACTTGGTCGCGCCCGTATCAGCATCCACCGCACTAACCACAGCGTTTGAACCCAACGTGTAAATAGTTGTCTGCGGCAGTGTATATTCCGAAATTTTGATTTCGACATCCTCAACCCCATCGTTCGCAAATTCAGCTTTGAGAATTTCAGAACGGACTTGCAGGTACTCTCGAGCACCATCGACGCCAAAGGGTTTCCCAAACGAATTCAGCGTGTTTTGTGATATCCGCTCTCGGAAATCGTTGGCCTCTAAAGTGAAAAAAGTGGTCGGCTTGTTTTCGTCAACATTGATTTGCCAATCGGCGAGACCGCCGTTGATCCCAACACCACTGTGGGTGAACCAGTCAACGGTCAGACCTGCTCGTTGAATCACGGCACTCGATGTCACTCCGTCGTCTGCTCTCAAACCACCGACAAGACAGACGAATGCAACCCCCAAAAGCAACAGGTCGCTCACACTCTTCCTAATCGTAAATCTCATTCTTTTTCACTCCGAGTCTTATCAATCGCGCACCGGCATCGGCGGAAACCTCTGCCCAAATAGCGCAGATTTAAGTCCCTCTATTCTATCAGCCTAATTAATAAAAGGTCGTAAAAATCGACCAACGTTTTGACAGTTCAGCTGAATCTTTCCAGTACAGTATCGTTGAACCCACGGACTGTTCCAGACAAAATAACCGGAAATACCGGTTTGCCTTGGACCAAAGCCAATAAACGGATGTCCAAAGAACGTTATTTTCAGGAATTCCCGCAAAACAGTTCTGAAAACGTCTTTTAAAGACGGTTCGAAAGACCGAATCCGAACCGCATTGAACGGGCATTCTGCTTGGATCCGCAAACCAATCATTCCAAAATCACAAATTCAGTCCTCTTTTCGAGGTGTTTTGAGCGGTCTTTTCAAGTGAGGCCCAGTTGCAGACGAAGGGACTCGGACAAATAAGCAATCGATCACCGAAATAGTGGCTGGCAAAATGGCCGCAAACGCCAATCGTGACTAGACCGTTCCCATTGCGATTTTTACCATAGTCGCATCGCACTATTCAGAATTTTCAATTGTGTATGACGGGTAATTATCTCGGATGGATTTACCAGCTGCGGAAAACGAAAACTACGCAATCCTTGATCAAGTTCTCGGGTACCTTAATTTTTCGTCGGGTAACCATGACCCTCGTTTTTTTTCAAATCTGAACGACCTATTTCTGCTTTTCAATACTCTCGCCCCGAAGGAAATCTCAAACGTTCGGGAAACCGAGTCCGCACCTTCACCACGCCCCTCTTTAGTGCGTCGCGTCCGAAGCGCACTCGCTGATCGGTTGGAAGAAAATAAAGAATCCAATTCTGTTTTTCGAGATGCCACACAGGCAAATCGAGTCATTGAACTCGCCTTTGACAAAATCCTACCTGCGTACCGAACTTACCATCGGGATCTTCTATTTCATCAATCCGATGAATTTCTGTTCAATTCATATTTCATCGGTCGCGTCGTTGAGGCCATTCTAACACGCGATCTCCCACTTGAAGCAACAAACGAAATCGTTGAATCATCAATCAGCGCCCTCAACAATTTCCTCGGACACCGCCCAGTCGCGACACTCGAATCACAACAGATTGAACCATATCAACACGAGTGGATTCGGCCGGTTCCAATTTATATCCAAAAGGCAGGTGTGGCCTTTGGTCGATATGAACAAATCACGAAACAGGCTCTTGAGATACTGAGGGAGACCAGTCCCCACATTCTCAGGGCGGCACATTTTGATCCGACAAAATTATCTGAACTTGCTATTGATCCACGTGCGTTTGATTTTGACCATCCAATTAATCAGCGTCCCAATCACCATTTTGGACAGTGGGATGAACACTCAATTGACGGCAATGGTTTTTTCCGACGCTTCATCGTTCACCAAGTGACGCTCGACTCACTCGTTGACCGCGCCTACCAAATGGCAGACGAAAACAGCGAACCAGAACGCTTTCAAGAAGCCATGACAGAGGCCAGTGCCGTGATGGCTGGAACCATGTTGATGGCTTCCGGGATTTCGGGGAGCGGGCCCGGCACGTACGACTCCAATACAACCTTGGCAACATTACTTCCTGTGATTGCTGGTTACCGGGATCAGTTCTACGTAGACCTGATGCAACGTCTTCCGCAAGCTCACCGCGAGCGTCTAGAAAACGAAGCGAAAATAAAACATCAACCGTTCGGAAGCGTTCGCCAGGATCTCAATTCACGACTTGCCAAACGGCGAGCCTCTCAACTGGTCAACTGCCGTTTAGCAAGTATTTTTGCAAGAATGGGCTACCCTCTGGCGGCTGAAGAACAATCCAAGGTAGTTCCCGTCGCCGCGGCGCGAATTAGTTGTCAGATTGACTGCCTCCTGAGCGCTGCCACGGAGGCAACGTTACGGGGAGAACTCGACGAAGCATTTGATTCCATTCCCGCCATCATGTCGCGATTAAAAAGAGGAATCAACTGCGGGGCCATTGTTGACCCCTGGAATATTCTTGGATTCGACGCAAATTACAGCCTTTTCCCTGCGGTTGAAAACTCGGTCCGCGATCATCGCGTGCATGAACTCGTTGATGTTATGGAACGAATTTTTGCCCATTGCTCACATCTTTGGAGCGAAGCGGCAGCTAACAATCGCCCAAAAATGTGCGCAGCGATTCGCAAAGAGTTTTTGTCAATCGTCAACTGGTGGCGTCAATTCGCGGCACATGAAGTCATGGCTGTTGATGCTGTCGACGCCGATGATATTTTCCAGGCCGCTGAACTGGTGGCAGATGCCTTAAGTCTTTGGCAAGCAGGCGGGGCGGCGACAGGCGACATTGAATTCTGGGCAGAGCACGCAGAGCTGTTCGATTCTCCAAAAGCGTACGCGCTAGTCATTGACGCTTTAATGCAACGATCGGATTATACAACATCGACTGCCCTATTGGTGCACTGGATGAGTCAAGCCGACTACATCCCACTCCAAGTAGGTGATAGCTCTTTTCACCAACTTGTCTATCGCTGGGTAACAGAACAAAAAGATCTTCTAAACACTACCGATCCCGAAGAACTTCCTCCGGAAGACATTTGGAATCGCTTGCGCAAGTTTTATGATTTCATTGAAGCCAACGCAGGATTCTACTGGGACGTTCCCAGTTTCGAGGTTAACGGGCAAACCAATCGCCCCAATCCACGAGAGCAGTATCTCGATCAACTTGAGGGCGACGAGGATTTTGACGACGCCGAAGAGGTTGACGACGAAGAGGATCTTTTTCGACATGCCTACGACGATGTCACTTACACCGACACCACCAACGACGGCAACGAAGGTGAGATATTTGAAGGAAACACTAATTCGGATGACGATTTAGAAGCGGAAGTAGACCGTGTTCTCGACCGTCTGGAGTTCCTTAATACGGTATCTGAATACTGGAGCGTTGCAGCCACCATTCCTTTACCGATCATTTCCCGCGAGCAACTCACCGAAAAAATTTCTGATCGCTTGAAGAAACGCAGAGAAATCATTAACAACTGGATTTCTCAAGCTGCAAAAAACCGACAACAGCTCCTCGAACTTCTTGAGTCAATTAATCGGTACCAACTACCAACGCTAGGCTCTGACCACGACGCGATGCTGCTGTACGACCAACATCGACTGTGCAGAGACTCTCTTTTAGATTTAACTATTAGCACCTGCATCGAAACAGAAAACGCGATCAGGATGCTTGCCGCTGTCATCAAAGCGGTTGACTATCTGGTAGATGGAATTGATTTCCCTCCGCGTGATGCCTCCGTAAATGCCCCTCAATCCACGGATTCAACAACTTCCGACAAGCGATCGAACGCAACTATCCATGCGGCATCAGAGGAAGAGTCTTTTGTAAACGGCAGCGCACCGGTGGTCTTTGCCTATGCAGCAATCTTGATGCAAAACGCCGAATTAGTGATCAACAACTTCCCGACGCTGACTAATTACCTCCAAAAAGAATCACTACTCTACGTACCGCTTTCCAAGGGTGGAGACCCCGCAGCAATCGTCCGTGCGAGAGTCGTGCAAACAGCCATCCTCGATCTCTTACAGAGAATGCCATCGCTTGGCTTAATGACCGAGACGTTTGAATTGACCCAAACGACGCTCCGCATGGAGCGAGATAATCCGATTGGACGCGGCGCGGTCACTGAATTTGACGAAATTTTTGAAGTCGCCTTTACGTCGATGGTGCACGTTCTTGTGCAGGCCAATGAAAATATTCGCGAACAACGAATGGACGCGGGTGAAGATAAAAAGTCCGTCGTTGATGAAACTCAAACCAATCTGTTCGAGTGCACCGAGATGCTAACCGAAAGCATGTTGATGCTCTGGCTCGACCACAGTCGCACCCTGAGACTAAGTGTTTTAGAAAAAGTGCACGACGCTCAGGCTTGGGAACGTATGGTCGCCTTTATCCAGACTTATGGTCATGGCCTGTTTACTCAGCAATTCTTGCATCTGGGCAACATACGCGGCATTCTCCACCAAGGCGTAGACCGGTGGTTAACGGAGGTTCAAAAATCAGGAGCCGCAGTTGACTTGAGATTGTTCGACGAACTGGAACTGGCGTTACCTCGCGAGAAAGCGGTTCGGTATCTCAGCCTTATCCTTGAAAGTATCATTGAAAATTACAATGAATACCGCGATTACAACACAACAACCACACAATCGGATAATGGCGAATCGCTGCATATGTTTCTCGATTTTTTGAGACTGCGCAGCCGTTATGATCGAGTCTGCTGGAACTTAAAACCTGTCATCTGGGCTCACCAAATCCTTGTAAACGACCAAGAGAACGGCGTTGCCAGAATGTGGCGCCGTTCACTTACTGAACGTGTCGGCCCTGAGGCAGACAAATATTTAAAAATCCTTGAAGATCTTAGAAGCAAGTACTCCATTCGAATGGAGTCCGTCTCCAGGAGGCTCGAAGGAAGATTTGCCCACCAAATGCAAATCGACCGTTTGAAAGCCCTAGTCGCTCCTGCAATGAAAGATCCCCACAACCGAAAATCGGCAAGGGTATTTGAATTGTTAAACCACGAAGCGAAAGCATTCGCAAGATCAACGATGGGTGTCGGAGTCGACTTGCCAGCCTGGCTTGCTGCACTTGAGAGCGAAGTTCAACTTAATTTACTACCCTCGCGAGCTCCCTCGACAGGAAACAATCTCACGGTCAAACCTCCAACACCGTGCATTTCCGAGCTTCGCGCCCAGCTTGAGAAATTAACGCAGACGAAAGAATGACCACGCTTGCCGGTCTTAAAAAATCTTTCAACGCTTAATTTTAAATCGCCTCCTCCAGCCGCTACACTTATATGTAGGTGTGGGTAACCCTATCCTTTTTTCTTAACTCGCGTCATTGAGACCAATCATGCGCCAACTAATTTTGCGTTCCTCATTTTTAATTCTCATCCTAATACTGGCAACTCCGCAATCATTGTTTGCCGAGAAACCAAATATCATTTTTATTCTGGCTGACGACTCTGGCTTTTCCGATCTTGGATGCTACGGCAGTGAAATCCAAACACCGAATCTTGATGGCCTCGCTAAGAACGGCCTCATGTTCACCCAGTTCTACAATACCGGACGCTGCTGGCCGACACGTGCAGCTTTACTGTCGGGCTACTACCCGCACATGGTGCATCGCGACAAACTCCCCGACCTAAACATTATCGGAGGAAACCGCGGCGCTCGGCAAGAATGGGCTCGACTCCTTCCAGACTTTCTAAAACCACTGGGATACCGGAACTACCACAGTGGAAAATGGCACATTGACGGAGAGGTTCTCGCGGGTGGATTTGATCGCTCGCTCGACATGAGAAACCAAGGAAATTTCTTTACCGCAAAAGGAAATAGGGTCGACGACCAACCAGTCAAAATCAACGATGATGAAAACGGCTACTATGCAACGACAGCCAATGCTGATCATGCGATCGCATGCCTGCAGGAGCATGCCCAAAAGTATGCCAATCAACCGTTCTTTCACTACATTGCTTTCATCGCACCTCATTTCCCCCTCCATGCAAAGCCGGAAGACATTGAGAAATACGCGGACAAGTACCTTGGAGGTTGGGACCAAATGCGTACTGCGAGGTATCAACGGCAGCTCGATCGACAACTGCATAAGACAACGCTGTCAAAACTTGAGCCCGAGATAGGGCCTCCCTACAAATTCCCCGATGCCTTTAAAAAACTCGGGAGCGGTGAAATTGACCACCCCGCCAATTGGAACGACTTGACCGCAGAGCAGAAAAAATTCCAGGCCACCAAGATGGCCATCCACGCCGCAATGGTAGACCGAATGGACCAGGAAATTGGCAGGATCCTGCAACAACTCAAAACAATGGAGGTGTTCGACAACACGCTAATTTTTTTCGCATCCGACAACGGTGCGAGTGCTGAAATAATGGTGCGGAACGGCGGCCACGATCCGCTCGCGTCTCCGGGTAGCGCCGCATCTTACCTCTGCCTGGGGCCGGGATTTTCAAGTGCCTGCAATACACCTTTTCGGCGGCATAAAACTTGGGTCCATGAGGGCGGAATCAGCACACCTTTGATTGCCCACTGGCCCGCTGGAATTTCTTCCCGCGGCGAACTTAGAAATACTCCATCGCACGTTATTGATATCGTCCCCACCATTCTCGACGTACTCAATCTTAAAAAACCTAAAAAATGGAACGGCGTGCCTATACCTGCAGCGCCCGGGAAAAGCCTATTGCCTGCGTTCCACGCAGACGTCACGGTTCAACGCGATTTACTTTGGTGGTTCCACGAAGGCAATCGAGCGATTCGCATTGGTGATTTCAAACTCGTCGCCGCCAAAGACGATCCTTGGGAGCTTTATGATCTGTCTGACGACCGCGCAGAATCCAAAAACCTTATCAATCAATATCCGGATAAAGCTGCTCGCCTTAAAAACCAATGGGAAAAACAGTTGAGTAAAATCAGCGAAATTGCGATCCTGACTCCGCCTAAGAAAAAAGCTGGAAAGAGAGTCGAAAGAAATAAATAATCAGGGAAGAAATCGCCTTTGCCGGACGCCGGAAAATAAAAACCAGCCGCCGATAAAAACGGCAATCGAAAATCTAGAGGCGTTAAAGCATAGAATTAATTGTCAGGAATCAAAACTTCGCCGCGACCGCCCTGCAAAAAATCTCCATGAAAGAGTTCAAACATTGTTTCTAACTTCGATACGTCCACATCAAACTCAGGATGAGTCTGCTTCAACCAATTCGTAATCAGTGAAACGGCGGACATCCCGAAGGTCCCGCCCTGCTGAAAACTCGCAGGCAATGAACAGTGCAGGCCTCCTCCAAGAATAATCGTTCCCCGAATCATTTCTGCTCCAACATGCTCTCCAGTTTTACCGAACACTACTATCGTACCGGCTCGCATTGACCAACCCAGCAAATCCCCGGCATTACCTCCAACAATAAGCATACCGCGCCGCATCAACTCTCCAGCACCTTTCCCCACACTCCCACGCACTAAAATTGTTCCTCGATTCATCCCAACTTTTGAGCCCGGCAACACCGCGCCGACGGAGTCACCCGCATCACCTTCAACAGCAATCACTCCACCGGTCATCTCTGCCCCAAGGTGATCACCAACGTCCCCCGTCGAGCGGATTTCGCCACCAGACATTTGCACGCCGATACGATTCCCCGCATCTCCACAAATCCGAATTACTCCTGATGTCATCCCTGTCCCAATGCCATTCACATTATGAAGTGGGCCATCGAACACAACGGGATCGGCCTTTCCCAGTGTTCCAGAAACGCAGAATAGCTCACCTAAAGCAACCAACTCGTTACCGCATGGCACTGGCAACGATCTAATTTGATCGGCCGTTTTCCCCCAAAGTAACTCAGGAATAATTCCATTTGCCTCAATTGAGATATTATTTTCGGCTTGCTGGTAAAGCGTGAGAGCCATAGGATGCCTTAAACAAATCAGCTAGTTTGATTATCAACTCGACGCGGGACACACTCGTCCATTTTAAACTGTGAACTTCACTCCTCCAACATGCCCCAACCTCCTCATCTCGAAACTAGTTTAGGCGCAATTGTTCTCTGTGGAGGCAAAAGTACGCGACTTGGCATTGATAAAACGCAGCTCATTTTTCACGGCCAAACATTTCTAGAGCGAGTGGTTTCCCAAGTGGAACAAGTCTGTCACCCCGTCATCCTTGTGGGGGATGCTGATTTCAGCCAGCATCAGCTTCCGCCAAATGTGCAATGGGCGACCGATGAAAATCCCAATTGCGGTCCACTCGAAGGAATACGCGTTGGCTTGGCCAAACTGGCTTCCCAAGTTGATTTTGCCTTCGTTACCAGCTGTGACGTTCCCCTGATTGCCCCGCAACTCATTCGTTTTCTATTTGATAAAATTTCCAGCTACGACGCCGTCGTCCCCGTTTCAGACGAACGTATTTTTGGCATGACAGCCGTATACCGCACAGAACTCCACGGCGTGATCGCCCAGAGAATTCAGAGCGAACAATTGCGCGTGTCTGAGTTAGCTACCGCATTCCAGGCTCACCAGATACCCGTCGATCTCCTTCGTGAGATCGATCCTGAGCTCGATTCGATGACAAACATTAACTCCGCCATCGACTACTACAACCTATTGAAGCGGTTTGGACTGGAGCTTTCTCCTGAACTTCAGACCCGTTTGCAAGATAAAAAATAAACACAGCAGACTTTCTCGCCTCACTCGCTCCACAGTAATGGGAGCAAAAAAAACCGCACTGCTGAAATCAGCAATGCGGCATGTAAAAGATACTCCGAATGAAGATAGCGATGGGAGTCGCTGGGAGAAAGATGTAAGCCAGGCGTGCTAAGCACAAGCCGTTTAATGACCTAGACCTACCCTAAAATTGGTCCCTCAGCCGTCAAGTTTCGGAGATATCCTATTTCGTAAAGTTGGTGGATAACCGATAAAGGAATATCCAAACAACAAATTATTAAGATTCAAATTCAAATTGCGTAGTGAACCACGCCAAGGTTGTTATTCAATCGTCCCAAGAACTAAAAAAAAATCAAGGTAAGTTCTGCATGGAATACCAACTTCACTGTTTAACACAGTGGGAGCGATTTATAGGGATTCCATCGACACGAGTCGATAGAAAACACGTCAAGAAATCAAAATTTAACGATAAATACTTGCGACAAAAAATTTATCAATAATTTCCATCATCACGCCGGCTTAGGACCAGGATTTGCTAAGAACAAATTTTCTACCGCCGAGTCTTGCTCACACTTTACAACTTAAGCCACCCGCTGCCGGCACATAACATGATTCTGCATAGTCCATCACCATTCGGTCTGAACTGAATCGCCAAGCCAGCGTTCTAATCGAATTGATCATTCGCCGAATCCACTCGCGAGGCAGTCCATCGATATCCCGATGATAAAACATTGGAACGACTTCGTTTTCGAGAACTTCGTAAAGATACTCACAATCGCGACCGTCCGTGACCTCATCGCTAACATGCGAAGCCCCTTTACCGATTGCGAAACCGTTCGCGCCGTCGAATGCCTCGGCCCACCACCCATCGAGAATGGACAAGTTTAGCCCGCCATTAAGAACGACTTTCTGGCCACTGGTCCCCGAAGCCTCCAATGGCCTTCTTGGGTTGTTGAGCCACACATCCACTCCCTGAATTAAATGGCGGCAAACATTAATGTCATAATCCTCGACAAAGGCAACGCGATTTCGAAAACGAGGGTCCTTTCGCAAATTAGCCACAGTTTGAATAAAGTGTTTTCCCGGTTCATCTTTGGGGTGGGCTTTGCCGGCAAATACAATCTGCACGGGCCGATTCGAGTCATTGAGAATTCGATCGATGCGATCTAAATCGTTGAAAATTAAATTCGCCCGCTTATAAGTTGCAAACCGCCTTGCAAAGCCCAGCGTCAAAATATTCTGGTCGAACATCGTCCTCGACAGTTCGACCGATGCGTCATCTTCTCCCCGCCGTCGACATTGACTTGCCAATCGGCGACGCACAAACGAGATCATCCTTCCCTTGAGCGTGTTATGGATCTCCCACAATTCCCCGGGATCAACATCGTGAATGTTCTGCCAAACTTTCGGCTCGCCCACGCGTTCCATCCAGCGACTCGGAAAATGTTTATCGAATAGTGTTCTCACCTGAGGGGCTAACCAAGACTGAGAATGCACACCATTGGTGATATGACCTATTGGGCAATCCTCTTCCGCCCGCCAGGGCCAAAGGTGGGCCCACATTCGCCGGGAAACACACCCGTGAAGCTGACTGACCGCATTCGCGGTACGTGATAATTTCAGCCCAATAACCGTCATGCAAAATAACTCTTCGCTATCTTGCGGATCGATCCGCCCTAGGCTTAACAACTGCTCGTAGGATATCCCCAACTGCTCCCGCAACGGCCCCAAATGCTCTTCAACCATGTCGGACTGAAAGCGATCGTGCCCGGCAGGAACGGGAGTGTGCGTCGTAAATACCGTTTGAGAAGCGACCTCTCGAAGTGCATTTTCAAAGGTAAGCCCGTCATCTTCCATGCGCTGGCGAATCACCTCTAAGGGCCCAAATGCACTGTGACCCTCATTCAAATGATAGACGCCTGGGTCGATCCCCACCGCTCTCAAGGCTTTGACTCCACCAACACCTAGTACTAGTTCCTGACGAATCCTGGTTCGCTCATCTCCACCATAGAGACGACTCGTAAGCTGCCGATCATCGGGATGATTAGCTTCGATGTTACTGTCGAGTAGAAATAACCGAACCCGCCCCACCTGGATCTCCCAAACCTTAGCCCAAATAGCCCCAGCTCGATTGTCAATTTTTACGAGAACTGGCTCGCCTGCTGGATCGCAAGCTTCACGAATCGGAAGTGTGTCCACCTTGGTGTCAATGTACTCTTCACTCTGTCGACCATCGCAATCAAGATGCTGGCGAAAATAACCCTGTGCATAAAACAAGCCGACGGCAACCAGCGGCAGTCCAAGACTACTGGCACTCTTAATATGATCGCCCGACAATACTCCAAGTCCTCCCGAGTAAATCGGAAGCGATTCATGAATTCCAAATTCAGCCGAGAAATAAGCAACCGGCTTGGCTCCCAAAACGCCTGCATTGGTTGCAGCCCAGGTTTGCCCCGAACCCATGTACTCTTTAAGCAAGCGGTAGGACTGATTGATTCGTGTGAACAGCACCATCTCATTCGCGCGCTCATAAAGCCGAGCCGGTGTGAACTCGTTGAGTAACGCGACTGGATTATGGTCCAGTTGACGCCAGCGAACCGGATCTAGATCGCGAAAAACATGCTGGATCTCGGGCACCCACGACCACCACAGATTACTGGCCAGCGCGGTGCACTTATCGTATAGCTCCTCAACGGTCAAACTCTCATTATTCAATGCTGGCTGCCGCGCGGGGTGAGTTTCGGGCTCAGACGTACTCATATTTCAATATTTTTCACAAGGTTTAAATGATTCAAAAGACCAACCGACTGGACTCTTTTTCGGCGAATTTGCAACGCCTTTCTTAAAATTAGAACCGCAATCGGAAAATCCCACCAGTCACACTTTGTAATGGCAACATGCGTTTCTCAATCGCCCATCAACGGAACCAGAACCAACCTTCACCTACAGCCTCCTGCCCCAACAAGACCGCCGGCACGCTGACGTGAACCGCTTAAACACCAATTCAACCATCGGCTTCCTTGATTTTTTCAAAAATGCCTGTCGAAATAATCAGGAAACGACCATAATCAGGAATGCCAACGCGGAAGCGAATGATCCCCGAATCGCACCTTTACCGTTAGAACATCAACGTGGTGGGAACCTCCCAGAGAGACGCCTCAAAATGACCCCGGAACCACTTGATTGCGATCCCCGAATCGACGGAGACATTTCTCAACTTTGTGAACACTTGGTAACGCTCTCCACCTCTTCACGTAATGATTCAGCTTGGCCCAGGAAACAACTCGAAATGCTTCAGCAGGCTGACGTTTACCGCTGGTTTATTCCTAAACACCTCGGTGGTCTTGAGTGGGGGCCAGTTGAAATAGCGTCCGCCTACGTTGAATTGGCTTCTGCCTGCCTGACAACTACATTTATTTTGACCCAACGCGTTGCTGCTCTTAGCCGAATCTGTGCCTCCGACAACATCCCGTTGAGAGACGAGTTGCTCTCGGGAATCCTTGAAAAGAACATCCATGCCACCGTTGGTATTTCACATCTTACCACCAGCCGTCAGCATTTGAGGCAACCAGCCTGCCTCGCAATCCCAAAAGACGATGGCTATCTTGTCACCGGTCAAAGCCCATGGGTGACGGGAGCCTGTAGAGCGACTCACCTTGTTGTCGGAGCCGAAATACCCGACGGGCGGCAAATCCTTTTTGCTATTCCCTCCGATGCCCCGGGCATTACGATTCCCAAAGGACTTAACTTGCTCGCGCTCACGTCAAGCCAAACGGGGCCCGTAAAATTTGAAAATGTTTTCGTCGATCCTTCAGCACTTCTCACAAAACCAGCGAAACAAGTTCTTAGCGTATCAGGATTGACTTCGACGGGAAGCACACAAACCTCAGCACTCGCACTTGGTCTAGCTACCGCAGCGGTGAATTTCATCGAACGTGAATCGCTTCATCGCCCCGATCTGACTGAAACCGCCGAAGCACTAAAAGCCCAACAATTTGCCCTCAAAGACCGACTGTTAAAAACTGCGTCAGGCATTACCTCAAGCACCAACGAGGAACTCCGCACGGACATGAACAGCTTTGTCCTTCGAACCACGCAAGCGTCTATGGCAGCTGCAAAAGGAGCCGGATTTGTTGATGGACATCCTGCCGGACGCTGGTGCCGTGAAGCGCTGTTTTTTCTTGTCTGGAGCTGCCCCCAGTCTGTTATCCAGGCCAATCTGTGCGAACTCGCCGGAATAGAATAAACAGCGCGATGCTTAATAGGCTATAGTCAACAAGATCAGGCACCCATATTCACTCTAACAATCTATTTTGATGAACGAAAAAACACTCGTTACATGGCACGAACAATCCGTCAATCGCCCCAGGGGCTGTGTCGTTTGGTTCACAGGACTCAGTGGCAGCGGTAAAAGCACCGTGGCCAACTGTGTTGATTCGCTACTCTACGAATCGAAACACCGCAGCTTTGTACTGGATGGCGACAATATTCGCCACGGGCTCAACGCCAGCCGTGAAATACTTGAGCCTAGTCACGGGCTCGAGTTCGCCAAGAGATTTGGACTCGGATTCGGACCGCAGGATCGCGAAGAAAACATTCGCCGTATCGGGTGTGTCGCTGATATTTTTTGTTCCGCTGGCATGATCACACTCACGGCCTTCGTAAGCCCTTATCGAAGTGACCGTGATCGCGTTCGAGCGATGGTTACCGCCAACGGCAGTGATTCTGACTTCATAGAAGTATTTGTCGACGCGCCGCTTGAAATCTGCGAACAACGCGACCCCAAAGGCCTTTATGCAAAAGCGAGGGCAGGGGAGTTAAAAGGATTTACGGGTATCGATGCACCGTACGAACCCCCATCCAATCCGGAGATCCATCTCGATGGTAGTGCTCCAGCCGAGCAACTTGCGGAGCAGGTCATTAAATATCTGGAATCGAAAGACAAGCTACGAAAATAAATTCGTAAACGCAGAAAATAAAAAAGGCTGGGCAGTCAGACTGCCCAGCCAATTTCGTTTTCAGTCAGATTCCTGCCAAGTGCAGGTCAATTGCTTAATAGCCAATCGAAGGTGGATTCGCCATTAGGAAATCCCGTGGACCCCGCGTCGTGTAGTAAGGATAAACGTACTGGGGAGCCATTCCAGTCATTCCCGGGCCTGGTGCGGTGTGGGGCATCTGGCCAGCGTAGGGTCGACCGTGACGAAGGTTACCCAGGCATCCAGAACACTGACCACAGGTACCGTTACCGCAGCCCATTTGAGAGCGTAAGCCAAGTCCATGTCCGTGTCCGATGCCAGCACCGTTGCCAATCCCGTAACCATTTCCTACACCCATGCCATTACCAAGTCCCATGCCGTTACCTAGGCCCATTTTGGCTCGGCATGTCATGCAACGCTTACCATCTCGGCCACAGCCAAAACGACCGCAGCAATCAGCTCCGTCAGCGTCAACAATCGGCACCTGCTGGTTCAATGCAGTCTGCATGACTCCGCCCTGCAACATTCCAGTGAGGCGACTACCAGGTAACGGAATGCCATTCATTCGACCAAACAGTCCGTTGGCACATCCGTCATCGCAGGAATCGCAATCAGCAATCGCCGGTGCAGGCTTAGCCGCTTCTTCCGTTGCTTCACAACCACAAGCGTTTGACTCGCATCCACACTTTGATTTCATCAAATCCAGACTGCCGAGCGTATTTATTAAGTTCTTACCCACGCGTGGAATTGCGATTCCGTTTCGACCGCATGAATCGTCTTCGCAAGCTTCTTCACAAGCTGGCTCTTCACAAGCTGGCTCTTCACA
>WTFU01000013.1 GCA_011523945.1 Mariniblastus sp.
GCCATGACTCGAAATGAGAGAAACGGATGCCGGAAAGAGGCTGGCACAGTAGAATACTGCCGCATTGATTCTCGCCGTCCACCAGAAGTAGCTGCAAATTCCATCGGCTTAGATGGCAAGCTACGCGTGTCAAGAGTACGTGCAATCTGCTCATAAAAAGTCGACTCATCCGGCGATTTCACCCAATACTTAACCTCTACCTCAATTGCACCTTTCAGCAAATCGCTAACATCGATCCGCTCTACCTTTGTTGCATCGAGGGGAAATATCGGACCCCCAATCGTCAAATTGTCGAAAATTTGATGCCACTCACAATCGTCCAACTTCGAATCAGTCTTTGATTTTCGAAATCGAACATCAATTCCGCCCCTGCCTTCCTCCCGAAAAAAGCTTAGACAATTCCCAATTGAAGCATTTAAAATCTTTTCTGGAAACTGATACCGATAAGAAACCCAACCGGGACGATCACATGCAATGGATTTAAGATAAGCCGTCTGACCATCTTTTTCCAACGTTGGTTCGAGATTGTCGCTATCGTAATAAAAGTCATTCATTCCCGCGGCCATACTTGAACGGTGAACAAAAATATCAGTTTGACCTCCACTCATTATTTGATAACTAGCCTCATACGGGGTTTCAACACGCTCTTTATAACTCACAATTCCATCGGTCCGTGGTGATTTAATAGTGCGATCACAAACCCATTCCCAGTACTCACCAAATACGCCGTCGATTAGAGGTAAGCTGTTGGGGTCTAAATTGATTTGACTTTCACCCGAACTCAATCGCAGAAAATTAGAATTAAGCTCTTCAATTTTAATTCCATCGATAAAATGCCTTTTGCCATAAATCGAATAACACAGTTGATTCTTAGAGACAGGCATGTAAGTCAAACCATCAGGGCAATTTTCTGACAACCTTCTACAAAACTCATTTACATCGTAATAATTTACATTGGACACGGGACCGTAAGACGAGCCGCCAGCATTTGCCAGCCCCATGACCCGCTGGTACAGTTCCCTTGAGACTAAGTCTTTTTGAATCAACCAACCATCGTGCGGGGAAAAGTTTGACCAACCAAGGTTTTTTGCGAGCTCTGGGTGCTGTTCTGCAAACTGGTCTTTCTGAGCCCGTGTCGGTTTACCGACGACAATTTTAACGAACCCCATCGCCTCATAATTTTGAAATTGACTGTCGTCAACCCAAAAACCTCTCTGGGCCTCAACACCATTCCCAACAAGACTCCCCTGATCAACGACGTCCGACCCACCTGAGCCAGAAATCAAATAGGCAATTCCAATCAAAAACACCAAGCCAAAGATCCAGGTTACTGACTGCAAATTTAAAGAGGAAACCACACCTCGTTGTCGAAGGGTTTCGTCAAAATGACTAGGCTTAGAACTTCCTACGCCCTCAACGAGCGCTTTCTCAGTTCGAGCCAACCCTTTTTGAATTTCAAGCCCTAAAGTTACTGCATCCTGATAACGAGCTTCAGGCTTATGCGACAATCCTTTCAGTAAAGCGGTCGATAATTTCTTTGAAATAGAACTATCATGCTTCAACCTTTCAGGACCGGCTAATATTTTTTCATGAAGCTCACCCAAGTTATTTGCATCAAAAGGATGATATCCAGCAAACAAAACACAAGCGATTTCTGTAAGCGCGAAAAGGTCGGTCGCTGTCGTCAGCGCTTCTCCGGCCATTTGCTCGGGTGCCATATACAAAGGAGTCCCAGCGGGCGCTACTTTCTGACCACCATTGACTGAATTAATTGCAATTCCAAAGTCGAGGATTTTAAGACTTTCATCCTTTCGGTTGATTACCACATTACCGGGTTTAAAATCTCGATGTATGACACCTTTCTCGTGAATTGCTGCTAAACCGCTCACCAGATCTCGAAAAATCGATAAGCGATAGGGGAAAGAATCTGGCGTGAAGTAGTCGCCACTCAACCAATGCTGCAGTGACTCTCCCTCAAACCATTCCATGACGAAAAACACAATTTTAGATGCTTCATCCGTGGAGACATGGTAAACATCTACAACGTTACGATGTTTGATTGTTGAGGCCAGAATTGCCTCATCCAAAAACCGTTGTCTTGATGAACCATCAGCAGCGATCGAAGGCGCAAGAACCTTAATTGCAACCTTTCTTCCCAACGTCTCGTCTAACCCCTCAAAGACGAATCCGGTCGGACCGGTTGAAACTAGCCGCGTGAACGAGAACCCTCTCATGCTTGCAACTATTTCATCTGACGAATGCCCACTAGATTCAGCAAGAAATTCCAACAGACTATCTGTGGTGTCGTTCCGACTGCCCTCTCCAAGTGTCGTCAACAATAAATCAAAATAACTCTTCTTAGAAATTCGCGATTGGTTGTAAGCTCGCTCTTCCTTCAAAGCCACCAGTGTAGATAGTTCAGCGAACAAATCCGGATCACTATTTCGGAACGAAAGAAGCAACTGCTGACGCTCAACATCGCCATCTGCATCTTCCATGCGGTTGAACGCTGCTTCCAGTCGCCTAAAGTACAAAGAATCCATAAATGAAACTTCGCCACACACTAAATTCACTTTTAAAAAGAATTTTTAACCGCTTGGTTAAGTCGGCAAATTTCTTTAATTAATATCCGTTACCCTTAGTGCGGTGCTGATACG
>WTFU01000008.1:0-6061 GCA_011523945.1 Mariniblastus sp.
CCCCTCATCTCGATCTTGCCAAAACAGGCGACAGAGGGTTCGGGAAGCCCCGCTCGGATTCTCCACTGACCTCGGCGAGGTAGATCGCGCGTTTCCCCCATCAGCAGTCGATATGCGGTCGGAATTGCATCCAAGAACCGAAGATAGACCAACGCATAGGAACGCAAACAGATGAACTCCTTTACGTGAATGAACAATCCAAAATTCGTTTTTCATTTTTTTCTCTGTAGATGAAATTTTGTATTGCCCTGTCTCCCACCAGACTATTTGAGGGAGTTAGATTGAGAACAATAGCAAAAGTGGTGTTTTTGATGTAACCAATAGCTGGGGAACTTTAACCAGTGCCTGGATTTCCGTCTCCTGAAAATTGTTTCATGCTGGTGCCATCGAATTCGATCCCATTCCAACTGGGACTTTCGATGGTTCCACTAAACCAGTAAAGACGGGTTCGCTTTTTCGATTTTGCGTTAACGTATTTTTCGGGCTGGCCATCCCATTCAGGGCTGCCAAGCAAATCGGGTCGACTCTTGAAAAAACGGTCTATTTTTCGATTATCTGCTTCCGTTACACCAGGTTCTTCGAGCACCCACTCTTGGTTCTCAATTGTGATTGATGATGGTGGATTAAATTTCTGAATGACTGGTCTGGGTTTTTCACACCCGCAAATTGCCGACATGAAACCGGCCATCGCAATTGTCAGTACATTTGCCCTGAATTTGCTGGATTCGCATGGAGGAGGTGTTTGCATATCACTGATCTCCTTTGATGCAATAAAGGCGAGTTCCGGTACGGATTAAAAAACCCTGATTGTCAGCGGCAACGCCGTAGACAATGGGGTCGCGCGAACTGTCTTTTGAGCCTCGGCGGTTGGCCGAAAACTTCTCAGCCATTTTGGTGAGCTCGTTGCGGTCAAGCTGCCCGTCTGCGTCTAGGTCGATATTTTCCATCGCCGAGACAAGTCGTTTGGGAATCTCGTCGCCACCTAATTTGCCGTCACCATTCGCGTCAGATTTCAAATAGCTTTTAACCATTCTTAAACCAGGATTTTCTGGCGTCGAATCGCTCGGTTTTTCCGTTGGCTTGGATTCCCGATCGCTTGATGTTTCTCGTGCTGGGTGACCACTCCCACGGCCATTTCCATGTCCACCCCCTGCCTGCTTGGGTGGGAAGAATTCTTTGTAATTTGAGGGCGATGGCGGATTTTTTGGATCCCAGAGTTGGGATTCGGCTATTTTTTCAAAGTTATCGCCCGTTTCCAAAACTACGGTGGTTCCATTTTTTCCAAAAATGAAAAGGTGATCTCCATTGGCAACAGGAGAAGCCCAGCATTCAAAACCGAGCCGTTGACGGTAAAGTTCTTTTCCCGTGTCTTTGTCGAGGCAACCTAGAATACCGCTCTTGTTAATCAGATATAAATAATCGCCGCAGACCACAGGGCTGGCATAGTGCGCGACGCAACGGTCGCTTCGCCATCGGACGCTTGGGTCGCTGTCCTGATCATCTAAGTTCAAACAGAGGTTGCTTTTTGCAGCTTTCTCAACGGAGCCAAATTCAGATTGTCTTGCTCCAAGATATAGCTTCGTACCATCGATCGTTGGCGACGGAACAGTATTGCCTTCCAACCCCGTTATCTCCCAAATTTTTTCACCAGAATTCGCCAGGAATCCAACCGCCGTTCCTTGAGAACTGATGATGACCTGTTCTCCCATTGGTGACTTGTAAACAACAGGTGAACTCCATGAGCTGCCTGAGGGACGTTCGGTTTTCCAGGCAGTCGTTCCATTCGTCTTGTCGATCGCAATCAGGGCGGATGGACCACCATGCTCTAGATTGATAAACAAATATTTGTTGGATTGAGTAGGGGAACTTCCTAATCCATGTCTTGACTCGAGAGCGCCAGTTTCATCGGCCAAATTACGTGTCCAAACGACCTTTCCCGTTTGAAGATCAGCCGCAATCAGATCTCCGGATTCATAAAAAGCGTAAGCCCTATCCGAATCCACCATTGGGGTTGGAGCAGCGCGAGAAAACATGTAATTGGAGGGGCCGGGTAGCGAATTCTCTTGCGACAGACTCCACACCGTTTTTCCATCGATGCGTGAAAGACATGTGAGTAGGTTTCGCTCCTTATTCGGACCATCAACGCTGGTTAATACAACATGGTCAGCCGTTGTGACTGGGCACGACTGGCCATAGCCGGGTAGCTCGACAACCCAATCAATTCCCTGTTCAGTAGACCATTGAGTAGGGAGGAAGATTCCGTCGCTTACGCCGCTATTTCCGCTGTTCCGAAAACTACTCCAAGAATCCGTGTGATGATCGGGTGAACCGGCAACGGTGTCGCTTTGGCCGTAAATGGTTTGAGGAAAGTGATTGAGCGTTACAATTGCGAACAATAAACAAAAGGTGCCTTTTGTGATTAGAGTGAGCATTAAAATTCTCCCAATACAGCAGCGTCGTTCCTTTGAAACAGATTTCGCCATGTCACCAAATCGACGGCCTGTGATACGAATCGAGAGCTGCCGTCGCATAGGCTGATATTTACACCACCGGGGTGGTTGCTACGAGAACCTGATATTGAGTCGCCATGAAAATGAACGTCAGGCTGAGGCGAGTTTGGTTGAAAGAACCCGTTAATCATGCCTTGATAGGGCAGGTTGCGAATCCATTGTCCTGCCCGTCGGCCTTCGTAGGATGTGGGAGTTCTGGTTACCAGTACTTCGGCGGTAACAGATCCAGGTCTACCGCCTCTGACACGCGCTTGTTGAGTTTGTGCATCCTGCAATTCGGTCGTTGGATTTCCCCGTAATCCAAACAGAGTTTCCGCAAACAAGACAGTGTTGGACGTGCCATCAGTGATTTCAGAAAATTTTGTTTCCGAACCCTTCCAGAAGATTCCGTCGGTTGGCTGTGCGGTGACGTACATCACACCTGTTGCGGTACCGCTATTTCCAAAGTAGTTGGAACCGGCCCAGACGATTCCATTTTCTTCATAATTCGCATCTCCATCATCGCTTGGGCACTCCAAAACAGGTATTCTTTTGTTAACCACAGCGGTATACATTGGATTTAAGGAAGGCGCCCATGGGCGACCATTAAGAAGGTTCTGATTAAAATCGATGAGCGACTGAAGGTTGGCCTGTTCCACAAAAGGCAGTGTTTTGGCGATTAAGGAATAGCCCTCGAGCGAGCTTGCTGCAGAATCAGGGAAATGCCGGTGTGCACTTTCGAAATTGTGAGCAGCGAGCGCAAGCTGTCTCATATTATTGGCACATTGCGTGCGTCTCGCGGCCTCGCGTACCTGTTGTACTGCAGGCAAAAGCATACCAATCAGAATCCCAATGATCGCGATGACGACAAGTAGTTCGACCAGCGTAAATCCATTTCTTCTTGATTGCGTGGATTGAATGTTCGTTTGCATATTTCTATTTCCAAAATTATTTATTGAGTTGACGCGGCCTTCGTAACAAGGCGCAGCGGTACGGCATGACAAATGGACACATCGTAAGTAGGGATGGCCCGTTTAAGTGATGATCGTCGAAACCGGCAACAAGACTTGTTGGCGGCAAAGTAGCTAGTCTTTGGCGTTAGGCCAGAGTTTCAGCTTATTAGAAAGATCGTGGGAAAGAAAAACACAGGGGGGGCCCGTGATTGATTGAAAAGAACAGTTGGGTATTGGACTTGATAGATAGGCTCGGCGAGAGCATATGCAATTGCACTTTCCTCTGTCTGGATCGATTCAAAAGTCGCGGCGGAGAGTACGTCAAAATAGTTGCATATTAAACAACTCCCCAGTGGGGAGTATGGCTCGAGCAATATTGCTCCTTGTTCTGGAGTTGATGAGTTTTGGTGGGCTGCGCAACTACATTGACAACATCCAATGGAATGATGAAAGTCAAACCATGAAGCGTGGTGGAGCGATTCCCCTAGGTTTACTAGAAGAATTTGGGTGGTAAGTAGAGAGAATACGATGAACAGTTTTTGCATTGTTTAGCAATGAAGCTCGCTGGCGGAAATAAGCCGATCCCGAAAGCTTAACTAAGGGCATAGGGTTTGCAAGTGCATTGAGTTTGCTTTTAAGTTTTAATGAGGATCGGCCGTGCTGCGGCTAAAAACTTCCTTTGAAAGGCTCTGAAAGTCTTTGGATACCTTGTTCCATCTTGGAAGGCGCAAGACTCTTTCTTGGTAGGCTACGTCGGGAACTTAGCTCAAGCCAAGGCGTTTTGACAGAGCTGTATAGAGGGCGCTTTCAGTTGAACCCTTCGGTTCTTGCGGCACTTTCATGAGGATGACGTTGTGCGTGTGGGCTTTTGAAACAATAGACAGCGCTCCAGTCCCGGGAGATCAATTCGGCTGAGTCGAAGGCAGAATTGGGGCGCTTGATTGTTCAGTCGGATACGCAGAAGTCGCTGAATGAAGGTCGAAAGTAGGTCAACTACAATCGTTGCATTGGCCGCGAAGAAGGATTTCGGTCACTTCGCCGAATTCCTGACTGAGACGCATGCTACCCGCAGTTAGCTTAATTTCCACCATGCAAGAGACGGATCCGCAATCGACGCAGACAAAATGGGGATGCACTGAGCCGTGTGCTTCATTCTCTGTGAATAATTCAAATCGCCAGACGCGATCGCCGAGTTCAGTTTTTCTAAGCAAGCCGGCACTTGCCATATCGTTCAAATTTCTAAAAACAGTGGCTTTGTCGACGCCCATTCCCTCGAGTTCGTCCGAAACCTCTGCATGCGATAGCGGTGAGGTGGCTTCCTGTAGGAGCTTGAGCGTTGCAATGCGTGCTGGCGTTGCGCGTAGGCCTGCTTCTCGAATAGTTTGCTTGACGATATCGGATTGAGCTGACTTTGGATGATTCATGATTCGCTAGAAATAATCACGTGTGTTTTGATTCAATTGTACCACACTCTTGTGGCTTATTGTATTTAATTTTCGCCGCTTGACCAACATGCCAAGTTGGCTTTCGGGTTGAGAGAGGGCTTGTGCTCGGGTAATTGTTCAAGGAGTTGGTGAAAGCAAAAAAACCCTCGGTCCTTTTGGGGGAGCGAGGGAATCTATAACGTTAAATAGTTTCTGTGACTTTTAATCGTCAAGGGATACAACTTCAGCACCGGCACGTGTCGCAAGCTGTTGGAAAACAACTTCGTCGATCGACTGAGCAACAAAATGTGTCGATCCATCACCCAAGGTTACATTGATGCCTTGAGGGTGATAGCTCCGAAAATCATCGAAATGACCATTCGGGTCATTTGGAGCATGGCAGGCAGCTCCGACAATTCGAGCAAACGGCTCGTCGACTTCAGGGCACATTCCAACCCAAGATACAGATCCCAAAAGATTGATGCGTTCGCCAATCATGAGTGTGTTACTCGTTCCGTCGGTTATATCCCCCATTTTAATCCGGCTGTTGCCAAAGAATAAGCCGTTGCCAAGTAACGGACTGTCTCCGATTTCGGAACTACCAAATACACCGGAATAGTTACTGCGGCCCACCCAAAGTTCCTCACCATGGTCGTGGTCATCATCCAGTAAACGCACGTCGTGGTCGTCATGATCGTGATCATGGTCGTGCTCAACGTGGTCAGCGAGATTGACAACTTCGTTAGCGATTTCCGAAGGGCACTGATAGGAGGGGATTACGGTTTCAATGGTATGCTCATGATATTCAGCGTCGATGGCCAATCGAAAATCAATTTGGTCGTAAAGATTATTCTGCTCCATAAAGGGCAAAATGTAGGCCGACCAACCCCAGCCTGGCTCTGAGTTGGCAACTAACGGGTTGCCTGTGACCCAACCGGGCGGCAGGGTTTGAAAGGCACTCTCATAATTCATGATTGCCAAACCTTGCTGACGACTGTTGTTTGCACAAGTCGTACGCCGCGCGGCCTCTCGTACTTGCTGGACTGCCGGAAGGAGCATACCAATTAAAATGCCGATGATTGCGATTACTACCAGCAATTCGACAAGCGTAAATCCAAATCTATGTTTTCTAAGTCTCACAACGCACTCTCTATAAAAATGTTTTAAGCCAAAAATAAACGTCTCGGTTCTGCTG
>WTFU01000008.1:6161-15704 GCA_011523945.1 Mariniblastus sp.
GTCTCGGTTCTGCTGCGTGTCGAGTTGCAACAAAGACCAAAACAGGAAATCAATTTATGCAACGTCCCAAACTTATGCTTGCTTTGGAGGCAAATGCTGCCAAAGAGCAAGAGTACTTGGAAAATTGGCGATACGGCAAAATCAATTTTAAAGAGGAGGGTCTCGGCCACGATTGCGGAGTGGTCGCCCAAGGACTGTCAATGTATTTTCAAAGAAAGCAGTAGAGTTGTTGTCCGTAGCAAATGTTGCCGTTGGAGCGCAGTTTTCCGCTTGATTCAATTGAGAAATAAGTTTGCAAAGCAGGCAATCAGTCAGTTGAACAGAGTCAATCGTTAAACCATCTTCGGATCCTAATGTCGGGGTAGAAGGAGCGTTATTGTTGCAACACGTATCAACCAAACGGTTCCCTGTTCCGGTTCTTTTGGCCGCGCAGCAGTGAAAAGACGAAGCGAGACCGCTAAATAGAAACGACGTCAAAAGGCTTAATATTAAGCTGCAAAAGATCGTCTGTCTTATTTTTGAAATACTACCTGGGATGGGACAAATTCCTCAACAATCGTCGTCAGTCTTGCTTGAAAAGTCTATCGCATTTGCCATTATGTGCAAATAGATTGCAGGTGCATTTAGAGGTTTTGTGCGGAATTGAACGAAAATTTTTGGCTCAGCGTTAAGTCTCACTTGCAAGGATGTTGCAAATGCATAGAATTGAATCGTTTTGGTGGTTGAACCTTTGTAAGTCACTTACCGCCACGATGTTTGCTGATGATATTTGATAGGCGCCCAGTGACGAATAACTTGGAAACTCTGCCGGATGTGCAGTCGCAAACAGATTTTCACAGTCTGCCAATTCGTAAGGTAGGTATTACAGATCTCCGATACCCAATTCGGTTCGACGCGATGGGAGCAGTGCAGTCGACGACTGGTTTGTGGGAGATGGCGGTTTCTCTCGCCAGCGATAAACGCGGTACTCACATGTCGCGTTTTCTCGAGATTTTGTCTGATTTTAGCGGGACACAGACGATTGAAGATTTGGGCGAGATGTGTTCAGAGATAAAGAAACGACTGACTGCCGACACGGCGTTCTTGTCGGTTTGTTTTCCGTGGTTTATTGAAAAGCCTGCGCCAGTTTCCAATAAGCCGGGTAAACTTGCTTTCGATGTCAAGATCTCAATTTCTGCAGGAAGTTCGATTCAGACGGAGGTGTCAATTAAGGCGCTTGCGACCAGTCTTTGCCCCTGCTCGAAACAGATTTCAAAATACAGTGCCCATAACCAAAGATGTGAGTTAACGCTCGCAGTTCGATTCGCCGACGGGCAGATGATTTCGCTCGATGAGTTGTTTAAGATCGCCGAAAACTCTGCTTCTGCTCCTGTGTATTCCACAATTAAACGTGAGGATGAGAAATATATTACAGAGCAGGCTTACGAAAATCCGAAATTCTGTGAGGATACCGTACGCGAACTCGCCGGGTCACTCAATTCCGACCAGCGGATACAGTGGTACAAGTGCTCAGTAGAAAATTTTGAATCGATTCACAGTCACAACGCTTTTGCAGAAATCATTTCAGAATAGAGACATTTAGAAAATCGTTTTACGTATAGTAAAACTGTAAAGAGTATACGGGAGAAGATGAATGGACACTGTGGACCTCAATATTGCTAAGACACTGAACAACAATTCGTCTGCTTCTACTTGGCGAGATCTTGTTGGCATTATTGCATCCATTGGATGTGCTATTCACTGTGCTGCCATGCCGTTTGTCATCTCCTACTTGCCAGCGTTAGGGCTAAGTTTTCTAGCGGATGAATCCTTTCATAAGTGGATGGCTCTGGCTTGTTTTTTAATCGCTATCTTCGCTTTTATCCCCGGATTGCGTAAACACGGAAACTGGTTTCCTGTTTCCATTGGTGCGGGCGGATTGTTTCTGATAACGTTCGCTGCATTCGGTTTTGCAGGGGAATGCTGTCCTTCGTGTGCCGAGGAAACGTCCGGAAACGGGGGCGATACGTTGGCCATAGTTGGGGGCAGCGCTGATGTTGATTGCGAGCATTGTGAAGAATGCTCTGCATTGGAAAGCGCCAATGATGAAGCGGTAATCGCCGGCGGAGAAGTGAAACATCAGGTCTCGGGTTTAGCGGGTTGGGCTCCATGGCTGACCCCGATCGGCGGACTCTTGCTGGTCACCGCTCACTTGATGAACCGACGTTACGGGTGCCTCTGCGGTTGCTGTTAGCGTTTCACTTGTTTCTTCTATTTTGAACAGGTGAGTCAAAGCTCGGATTGTTTTATCGTTCGGCGTAAGTTTTCTGTTTTACCGCCGCTACTACGCAACTGGCTTAGGTTTTAGTTCACTATTTCGCATCGGTTTCTCCGGCGTGACTGAGGATTGTTCGATACGCAGGTATTTTTCCGCTCGGCGGCGATTGGATTGCGCTAGCGTTCACGAATTTGGCGGTGGCGAAGATCGATGACTGCCAATTGGCTTGTTAACTGAGTGCCACGTTTGCAAGGTAAAACAAGCCAATCGCCGTTATCAAAAGCGCCCGAATATAGTTCCATGGTAACCGGATTAGCCACGATTCCGTATTGTTGAATCGATTTCCAAATAGCTGAACGACCATTCCAACCAGAGTAAGGGACGTTGCTATTCCGGCGGCGAATAAGCCGATGACAACATAAGAAGTGACGGGTGAGCCGGAGGATAGACCTGAGAAGTAGGCGGCCATTGCAGAGGGGCAGGGCATTAAGCCAAATGCCGCGCCAAGCAGAGCACTCATTGAATAGCTGGTTTTTGCGGAGCTTGGTTTAAGTTCAGGCATCGCGTCTTGAGTGTGTTCGTTGTCGATTTCATGCTTGTGGTGACTACAGCCGCATTTCGTTGGAGTAGATTTCCAAGCGGACCAAGTCATCCAGAGACCGACGATCAAAACGAGCGAAGCGCTTACCCACCGCATTCCATCGACTACGCCTTCATCGGCATGGTGATGATCGCCAGTGACGAAATGGTGGGTGAGATGCACAATCGAGGCAATCAGTATCAACGAAAGGGAGTGCGTGAACGCACTTGAAAGTCCCATCACGAGGGGGTGAAGAAAGCTTCTTCGCTCGCCGGACAGATAAAGCAACATTGCGGTCTTGCCATGTCCCGGCTCAATGGCGTGGAGTGCTCCTAATCCAAAGGCGAGCCCTAAAGTTAAATCATGGGAGTGCATTGTTCAAATAGACTCGAGAGGCTGTGTCAAATTCGAGGAGACCGTTTCTACGAGGAAAGTGTACCGCGAGTTCGACCATCGTGTCCTAAGAATTTCCTGAATTATTAATAATTGATGCAACTATTTGTAATTCGAATAAGTGTCGGTTATCCCTTTTAAAAGGCGATGTGATAGCTGGTGACAATCGGGGTACGAGTAAAGCGGCAGAGAGGGAGCGAAGATGTCCATTCAAGGAAGCGCCTGAATTGCATCGAAATCGATGGCAGCATTGACGTGTCTCAAGATAAGAACGTCAGCTAGTTGGGCTTCACGCGCGTTTCTAAAATCAGGTCCACCGAAGTCTCTGAATACTTTGATTGGAATCCTCAGGGCACTTAACATACCAAGTCGCAAGTCATTGATCGCCTCGTGGCGATGATAATTGGTCACACCATTCGCCAAAAGTTTTTCATACCAACTATCAAATAATTCAGTATGGTGACCCGCGCGCTCCGCAGGTGGGTCACTGCCCCCAATTAGCAGGGCAACATCGATTGCTCCCATACTCTTCGTGGCGGTTTGCCAATCGAGGATTAAGACTTCGTCTTGAGAACCTGGTTTTCCAAGTAGTAAATTGTCTGCTCTGAGGTCGCCGTGCACGAGGGTTCGAGGTCTCGTAGCGATGATGGCATCTAACTGCTCACTCTTATCAAGCATCTTTTCCATAACCGCGATGGCCGTCCCACCCAAACGGAGTTCATAATGTTTGCGGAATTCATCAAAAGAGTTGGAAAGACTCTCTCGAAACCAGAAACTATCCTCGGGGAGCCATTCGAAATTGTCTAGTGAACTTTTATTCCAGTTTGCGGCATGAACTTCTCCAATATGCTGCAACGTCATGCTTACTTGAGCATTGGAGAGACCGTGAATCTGGTCGCCCTTTTCAAGAAAGCAAAGGTCTTCCAGAAGCATCCATCCACTACCTCCAACAGGGTCACTTGCGTAGAGCTTTGCAAGACGGGTGGCGGTGGTTGGGGCGATATGTTTATAGAAACCTACTTCGCGATCAAAGACGTGAAGTCGATCTGCGACCTCTTGGAAATGGGGTCTGGTCGTTCCCATTTTTAAAATCAGGCTGTGTAGATTGTCTGTTACTGGCTCTGAATATTCTGGGATAAGTCTTGACATGCGAGACAGGAATCCAACGGATCCACCCATTGGTTCACAATGCACGCTCGTCACCTTCACCCCCGAAATGAGTCCATTTTTGGTGAGATGCCATTCAAGCCATTCAGGGTGGACTTGAACGGGGTCACTTGGCGAGTCTGGCAGGTTGAATTCAGTCATGGTAAGGCCTCAGAAATTTCACGGGTGCAATCTTGGATTAAGTGAGATCCACCCTATTGCCGCCCCATGCGTTCCTGATTTTTCGAGTTCTTCAATGCGTTGTGTGGATTTTTTGGGCTGTCGGGCTCGTGCTGCGTCGGCAGTTGCTTCCGCAAACGAACGATGACCTCCTTGTATTTCGGATTGCTCGCGAGATTGGTGTGTTCCAACGGGTCGATATCATGATCATACAATTCTTCCGCGCCATCGGCGCGTCCGCCATACCATGTGTAACGGTACCGACCGTCGGTAATTGAATGATTTTTATATTGATAGGTCGTCAGCGTTGGTTGGTTCCACTCCATCGATGGTTTTGCGAGTAGTTTTGCAAAGCTACGCCCGTCATTTTCCGCGTTGGGCGGAAGGCCGCATAGGTCAATCAGGGTAGGATACAGGTCGATTAAATTAACAACACCATTGCACTTTGTATTGGGTGGCGTAACTCCTGGGACGTTGATGAGGAGGGGGACACGCGCTGACTCCTCCCACAGGCCCGTTTTTCCATAATGCAACTTTTCGCTTAGGTGCCACCCATGGTCTCCCCAAATCATAACTATGGTGTTCTCCGCGTATTCGCTTTTTTCAAGCGCGTCAAATAGGACGCCCAAACAATGATCGACGTAACTTACGCAAGCCAAATAGGCACGGTTGGCTTGTTTGTGCATGTCGTTTCCATCAGCGAGAAGGAACCGTCCGGTTGGTTTAAAGATTGGTTTTCCATCTTTTCGTACAATGTCGTTGAGGTCATCGCGTTTGAAGGGCGCGGGCTCGATTTCGTCCAACGAATAAAGGTCAAAGAATTCCTGTGGCACGTGCCAACTGAGGTGGGGTTTCGAGATTCCCACTGCCATAAAGAAGGGCTTTCCATCGAAGTCTCGATTTAGCTGATCCGCAGCCCAGTCGCACGTCGCGTAATCTTTAGTTTTCTCTGTCGGCCCCTTCACAGCGCCCCACGTAAATGGAGAGCCGCCAGATTTGACGGATTCCAATGTGGGTTTCTCCTCCCACAATATCGGCCCGTTTGCACCCTTCGCCTTTACAAATTCATGGAATGCCCATTGTCCTTCATCTACACCGCCGGGGGCATTCGGGTCGCCGTGCTTATGGAAAATCTTCCCACGGCTGAGCGTATAATAACCGCGGTTGCCGAAATATTCTGGAAGGGTTTCAAGGTCTTTTGCTTTGGCAGCGTGTTTGAGGTTTTGTCCATTCCCGTATACGCCGGTGTACGTCGCGTGCTTGCCAGTCAACAACGCGGAACGCGTCGGCCCGCAAACTGTTGAGGGGCAGTAGGCTTTGTTCATGATCATCGCGTGTTCCCTCGCAAAACGGTCGAAGTTGGGCGTGATCGCTTGCGCGTTTCCACCGAGACAACCTACCCAGTCATTCAGGTCGTCGATGGCAACAAACAGCACGTTGTATCGCTGACCTTTCGTTGGTTGGGCAGACGCGTGGCGAACAAATAAAACGGCCATCGCGGCGACGATAAATAGCAAATATTGGTTGCGGTTTTTGGTCATACCATCCAATCTTTTTTCCGAATCAAAAACGAGGGAATTGCTCCAGGCGTTGAGTTATCAAGGACATTTTACCGGCCACCACTCAAAAAGACAGCGCACGGCGTTATCAGGAAACCAAGCGTGGGTGGGTTTCGAAGTCGGTGTTTTTAGGTTTGACCGGTTTGGTTCGGGATGTCTCACTTTGCATGTTTCAGTGCATGGGTGGGTAGTGGTAGAAAATCGTGTTCGCGGATCATCCAACTTTCTAACGCCTTGCGTAGAGTTTGTTCCACATTGGCGATCGACTTCTCTCCCGCCAAATTGTTTATTTCCAAGGGATCATCTTCTAAATCATATAACTCGACGATTGGTCTCGGGTTCTGGAAATAGAGCTGGGCGTGCAGCGGTGAGAGTTGATTCGCTGAATGGGCCGACTGAATCGCCTTCCAAGCGTCTTTGCCGGCCATGTCCACCGGAGTGTAACTTCGGTTAGGTAGCGCATTGTAAATGTACCGGTAACGTTCGGAAGTGATTGAACGTGAAAGATCTAGTCCATCGGTTCGGGTGATGGGCCCCCAATGCCAGCCACGCTCGGCGAACACGTATCGCCGGGCTTTTGACTTCTCGCTGAGAAGTTGCTCAAGAAAGCTGACGCCTGTCATTCCTTTTACCGGTTTTAATCCACAGGCGGAAAGAATCGTTGGGCCGAGGTCGGTGCCGCAGATGAGTGACGAACAACTCGAACCCCGTTTGATTCGCCCTGGCCAACGGATGATAAGCGGAACATGAGTTCCACGTCTCATTAAAGTCCCTTTGCCGCGAAGGAGGGCTTCACCGTTGTCGCCCATAAAAATAACCATCGTGTTGTCTTCGAGGCTTCGAGCGTTGAGGAGATTCATAATCAGTCCAAATCCATGATCCAATTCGCGGACTGAGGCAAGATATTTGGCGTAGTCTACTCGGATTTCAGGAAGATCGGGCCAGTCAGCCGGAAGGATCAATTTAGCTGGCTTGATGCCATCATAGTTCTTTACGAACTTTCGGTGTGGTTGATTAAAGCCAAAGTAAAGAAAGAACGGTTTGCCATTGGGCACTTTGTCCAAAGCAGCCGAAACACGGTCAGCAACTTTAAACAAATCTCCGTCCTTGGTTCCGGCTGAGCGCACAAAGTGATCAAATCGCTGTTCGAGGCTTTGCATGCCGGCTTCTCGCAGTGCGTCGTCAATGTGTTTTGTTTCTTTGACACGCCCGTCGAGATGTTGATGCCGTCCATCCAGCCCAACCCAGTATCCGTTTTCCCTGAGGACGTCCGTGAAAAATTTGACATCACTACGCGGCGGTTGCGCGAATCGTGTGACGCCGAGTCCGACGGGAGACCGAGCCGCAAAGATCGAAATCCTTGATGGAGCACATTGGGGCGCGGACGTGTAGGCGCGATCAAACCTCATTCCCTCTTCGGCAAACGTATGAAGGTTCGGGGTAATCTTGAAACGCTTTGTGTTTTCATCCTCGTAACAACTGACGTGCGGTACGCTATGGTCGTCGGATAGAATCAGAAGGATGTTTGGTTTCTCATTGGCGTTAACCAAGGTAGTAAGGGCCAGAATCGTTAATGCCAATAAACCCGCGGATAATTTTTGGTTGAATGGGTGAAGTCCGGTGAAGTTGGTCTGCTTTTTCATTACTTGCCTTCCGATCGATGGTCGATCCTACGGGGCGTTATGCTGACTGCGGGACTAAAATTCGGTTGCTGAATTTGATCTAACTGTGGGTGATTTTGCATCGATGTTGGAGAGAATTATCTTCATCTTATTGCGAACTTCCACATGATCGTTCTGCGGCTCGGGTTGGTTTTCTGGTTTGCCCAGTGGGTTAACCTTGGTGAGATGTCCCTTGGCTGAATAGATCCAATCTCTTGTTCTAATTTGTCTTTCGTTTTTGTATTCGATGTGGACCGTTCCTTTGGACGCGCGTCTTTACCCAATAGTTGGGGCAGGAAGCTCTGTCCGTGGATCCGCTGCATCGGTTTGGGAGCCGATGCTATTTCAAGAAAGGTGGGGAGGAAGTCTGCCAGCTCAACGAGGTCGTCACACTGCGTGCCCGGTTTGATCGTCCCCGTCCAACTTGCGATCAAAGGCACCCTCGAACCGCGATCGGTCATTGTCATTTTGCCTCCTTTGATTTTGATCCGGTTCTCTCCCCAGATAGAAGTCACGGGCCTGTGCGTGCCATTGTCTGCACAAAAGAGAATGATCGTATTGTCGCTGAGTCCAAGGTCATCCACGGCATTCATCAGTCTGCCTACATTTTTATCGAGGTATTCAACCATTTCTGGAAAACACACTGGACCATTTTTTTGCTTCGAATCGGGTAAAGCAATTGCTTTCTGACCACCAGGTACTCGAATGTAGGGTGTGTGAACCAATAGGGCAGGGTAATAGACCAGGAAGGGCCTGTCCTTCTTTCGTTTCATAAAATCAATCATGAAGTCTGCTAGTACATCAGGTCCAAACTGTTTGGCGATCGATTCTTCTTCAATATTTCCATTGATTCGGAAGTGGGGTTGGAAGAAACGAGAACGCTTGACCCCGGTCCGATCATACATCTGCCAAAGACAGTGTTCGTCGAAGCCGAAGGCCTTAACGGTGTCGTTGCGTTCCAGCCAGGAGACATTCCATTTCCCGGCGACGGCGGTGGCGTACCCCGAATCGTTCAGTTGATTGGCGAAACTGTTGAATTTCTTCGGATCCAGGTACGTGTTATCTTCCCAACGCGCCAGCACATGTTGGACACCGGTAAAGCGAGGATAGGTTCCCGTCATGATTTCGGCTCTCGATGGGGAGCAGGCCGGGTTGGCAAAACAATGTGTAAATAACATACCGCCCGCTGCGAGTTTATCGAGATTTGGCGTTTGGATACCCTTGCCGCCGTAGGCGTTGAGAGCTTCGATGCCAAGATCGTCGGCAAAGATCAAGATGATGTTGGGCTGTTTGCTCGGCACGGCACTCGCGTGGCCGACGGGCGCCATGAAGCACGCCGCCACCGCCAAACTGGTCAAGATTTCTTTAAAAAAACGTTGCATTATCAACTCACGTTGGTCTACTGAATCGCACGGTTTATCCGCTATTTACCTTCGCGCGCCCAGCTCTTGTACTGCTCGGCGTTTCGTGTAAATTCCTCGCGCCACGCGGGATCACGACGGGACTTTAACTGGTCCGCGATCTCTAACTCGTACACCTCGGGCGTTTCTGACCCGGAGTCGCCGGTCTCTTTTATCCAATCGTCCAGCAACTTTCGGTGGCGGGACAACGCCTTCGCGTGCTCCGGGTTGTTGATCAGGTTGTTGGTCTGAAAACCGTCTTGCTGATAGAGGTATAATTCTTCGCTGGGGCGTGTCGGCGAGAATAGCACGTCAACGGCGAGACGTTGGAGGTTTCCTGACTCATGCATCGCCCGCAGTCGTTGAA
>WTFU01000017.1:0-72143 GCA_011523945.1 Mariniblastus sp.
GGCCTTCTGAGTCCAGCGTGCTTGGTTATTTGGTGGATAAGGGGAACGCAACGTTTAGCACTCGTCATTTCCGTCGTTTAATTACAAATCTGGCAAAAGAATGTGATATTGATTCGATTACCATTATTGGACACAGCGCCGGAACGCCGATCGTGGTCAACGCTATGCGAGAGCTTCGACTGTTGGAAAATGATTTAACGCCCGAGCAGGTGCAGGAAAAATATCAAATCGATCGAGTTGTGTTGGCTGCTCCTGATATGGATCTTATGGCTTTTGTGAATGCCATTCATGACCGCTTCTTCGAGCTTGCGAATGGAGTGGCGGTTTATGCTTCGCCCAACGATAAGGCTTTGGGGCTGTCGCAATTGCTGTACAGTGAGAAGCGGCTAGGCAGATCGGTGGGTGGTCTTGAGGAGTGGGAGCGCCAGGTTTTGATGAAAGTGAAGAGCATCGAGATGATCGATGCTTCACGGATGGATAAAGACGCCAATAGTTTCCTCGGTCATAGTTATTTTCACCGCGATCCCTGGGTTAGCTCTGACATTGGCTCGTTCATGCTTGGCCTTTCTCCCAAGCAAAGAAAGCTGGTGCGGGAAGATGACAATGTATTTTGGACATTTCCGGAAGACTATCCCGACCGGCTTTTGAGGGAGCTTCCCGAGGTGGTTTCGACTGCGAAAAATTGATGGTTGCTTAAAATTCGTTTCAAAATTCCCATGGAACTCAAGTATTCTGTCGTGGAATGTAAAATTGTTTAATTGAGTGAATGATTTATGAAGCGCCACGCATTAAGATTGGGTTAAACCACTTAAGGGCGAACCATGAAATACATTCTGTTTGTTATTGCGTCTTTTCTTTATCCCTGTTTGGGCCTGGCCCAACAGTGGCATACCTTTCGTGCTGATAATGCGAGATCCGGTCGTGCCGACATTGCATTCAAGGCGGAATGTTTGGAATTAAGTTGGCAGTGGAAATCTCCGTCTGCTCCAACACCGGCCTGGGATGGTCCCGCTCGATGGGATGCCTTCAGTCAGATTCGCGACTTACCGGCGATGCGTCAGTACGACGCTTGTTTTCATCCAGTAAGCGATGGAGAAACGCTTTTTTTTGGTTCATCCAGTCAGGACTTATTACGAGCGGTTGATCTTTCCAACGGAGATTTAAAGTGGATTTTTGTTGCGGGTGGTCCTATTCGCTTGGCGCCAACCATCGACGAGGAACGGATTTTATTTGGAAGTGATGACGGTTACGTCTACTGCCTGAACCGGAATTCGGGAAAACTAATTTGGAAATTCAATCCTTCGATGCATCTAGGCGATGAGCAGCGGCGGTTGATCAACAATGATCGTTTGATCAGTTATTTCCCCATTCGAACCGGAATTGTCGTTCGCGATGAGGTCGCTTATTTTGGTGCATCATTATTGCCGTGGCGAGACTCATTTATTTGTGCGGTCGATTTGGCAACCGGAAAAATTCAGAATCCGGATAAACACTATGTTGTGCCCCATGCCAAATCAACTCTCGAGGGGAATTTATTAGTAGCCGAAGGAAGATTGATTGTGCCTCAGGGGCGCGTGGCTCCACGGTTGTTTGAAAGAGCCAGTGGTAAGGATCTGGGGACACTGCCGGGGGGTGGTGGTGTGACGATTGTGATTACCGATACCGGTAAAATTGTGCGCACGGAAGGAGGGCGTGCTTCCCGTCCTGGGCAAGTGGGCGTATTCGAAGGAAAAGAAAGAGTCGCGTCTTTTCCAAGAGGTCGTTCGATTGTTGTTGCTGGAGATGACTTTTATGTGATTGATGGACAAAAGTTATTCGCCGCCGCCCGGATGACGAATGAATTGAAGTGGTCATGCGAGGTGGATGAGCCATTGGAGTTGGTGATGGCAGGAAACACGCTGTTTGTGGGTGGGCGTGATCATGTGACGGCAGTGAGCGCGAGTAATGGCGAAGTGCTCTGGTCATCTCCGACCGATGGCCGGGTATTTGGGATGGCATTGGCAGGTGGGAGATTGATTGCCTCCACAGATGCCGGGGCGATACATGTCTTCTCTCAAACCGCCGATCCCAGAGTTCATAAACCATCGGCGGTCGAACCAGTTGCAGATTCGCCTGCCGTGAGTCCCGTTCGTGATAAGAATTTACTCCATCGCTGGGTATTTCATCGATCGGCAATGTCCAAGCGAAATGGCTCACCTGTCGCAACCGAATCGATTAGTCAGACTGTGGTGAAAGATCAAGTATCTAATGTTCCTTTAAATCTTGACGGAAGCGGACGCATCATTTCTATTCCCGGGACTGATCGGTTGGAAGCGACTGAAATGGATGGCGGTAGGTTCCTCATCGATGAAGAAAATGCTGCCAATTTACCAACAGAATCGATTGCCATTGAGGCTTGGGTTCGTGTGGATCAAAAGCAGCAATGGGGCGGTATTGCCGGATGTATTCAAGATGACGGGGCGACCGAACACGGTTGGTTATTGGGTTACAATGATGACCATTTTTGTTTGGCAATCGCCGGTGGCGGGAACGGTCTGACTTACCTTAAATCGCCGCGCGCTTTTACATTGAAATCGTGGAATCATGTTGTGGGAACCTACAACGGTCGCGAGATGAGATTGTATGTCAACGGATCGCTTGCAGTTTCAAGTGATTTGGAAAAAGGTGCCATCAGTTACGCCCAGAAACGATACTTTTCGGTCGGAGTTTATCGAGATGCAAATGAGTCGTTTCCGCTAAAGGGAGCGTTGCACGAAGTCCGCATCTACTCCACCGCCATTGATGGACCCGCGGTTGCTCGCAGGTTTGAATCCGCTCAGGCAGATTTTCCGAACGAAGTTATACCCGATTTGAAGCTTCCCCAATTTATCTCTTACGGTCCCTATGTTCGATACGTCGCTCCAAGTGAGGTAGAAATTTCTTATGGGACGGATCAGGAGTGTCCAACTGTCGTTGACTTGATAACGGAAGATGGGGTCAAACGAATGGGTTCCCGCGAGTTGACCCAAACCCACAAAGCTCGTTTTAGGGATTTGCCGTATCGTCGCGTTTTGCAGTATCAGATCCGAACCGATGACAACGAAGACGCCAAAGTGTCTGAGAGTTTCTCACTGGATACGCATTTCGATTGGACAGCGGATGATCGTCAGAAACCATCGGCTTGGTCCGCCAGTTTGATTGCAGAGAGTCCTAACCCACGAGGTCTTGCATTTGTTATTGGGAGCAAGAACCTTGAGAGAGCAAAAAAGCTCTCGGTTGAGAGTCAATTTAACGTCGTGTTGATCGCTGACAATGAACGCGATGCAATCGTTATTCGGCGGCAACTGGTTGAAGATGCCGATGTGGTCTACGGCGATAGCTTAAGTGTTTCCGATATGCCAATTCAGTTTTTACCTGCTGCGAGTGCGTCAGTGGTTATTGGAGATCCCAAGAGTGAGCAAATGCGTCGTTTGGTTCGTCCTCAGGGCGGAGTCTTCCATGATGGTGAACGAGTCGCATGGAAGCGGAGTGCATTGAAGGGATCTGGAGTTTGGAGTCATATGTACGGCCAGGCAGATAACAGTGCCTTTGGTGGTGAAGAACTGTCAAATGCCTCAGATCGGGCGGACTTGGTGACTCAATGGATTGGCCGCCCCGGCCCGCGTTATCAAACAGATCGCCAGAATCGCAAGCCTGCTCCACTGGCGGCGGGCGGTCGATTGTTCCTTCAGGGACAACAGCGAATGATCGCCCTCGACAGTTATAGCGGTGTCGTGTTGTGGAGCGTCGAATCACCATCGGTGATGCGTTGGAATGTTCCGCATGACTGTTCGAATTGGTGTGCGGATGAAAATGGCGTTTTTGTTGCAAGCGAAAATCAGGCTTGGTTTGTCGACGGTAAAACAGGAAAGGTCGCTCGTCGATTCAACCTCCCAAGCCATTCGAGTCAAGGAGATGTAGTGCCAACGGACCGATCTTGGGGGTTCATTAGTCGCTATAAAGATCAGTTGATTGGTACCGAAGTCAGGTCTTCCGCGATCTACAAAAAATGGTGGGGCAGCAGTCAGTGGTTTGACTCAACCGGTGGCGCGGACACTCATGTCGTCGCGGGCGATTGTCTTTTTTCAGTGGCTCCAGCTAACGGGGATTTGCAATGGGAATACAAGGGCCTCGTTTTGCATCCGACAATTACAATTATGGACGACCGAATTTTCTTCGTGGAAGATAAAACTCCAGCTCATATTACATCGGACGAACGCCGGATTTCTCTCGACCATTCCCAGTCCTATGAATTGGTGTGCCTTGATGCAGTTGACGGTCAAGTTCAATGGAGGCAATCCCTTGAGCCGTTCGCGGGTCATTTGGCAAGCTTCTACCTCGCAGGTGGAGGAGATAAAGACAATCGTTGTCTCGTGACGGTGGCTTCTGAATCAACTAAAAAACAGTTTTCCGTAGCGGCGTTTGATCGCGATAATGGGCAGAAGAAATGGAGTAAGGCAGTTGTCTGGGAATCCAACCACCATGGAAAACACATCTCGCGGCCTGCTATTCAGGGTGAGTTGATGTATCTTCGTCCTGAGGTACTTTCTTTGTCCGATGGTGCAACCATTCAACGCGGCTTCCCGGGCGGGCATGGGTGCGCCAGTTATACCCTTACGACTAATGGTATGTTCTCGCGGTTAGGTGAAACGACTTGGTGGGATGTGCGAACTCAAAAGGTAAATCGGTTTGACCGAATCCGGACTGATTGTTGGATTAGTGTAGTGCCTGCTCAGGGAATGTTGCTGTCGGCCGAAGGTGGAGGAGGTTGTTCGTGTGGATCTTGGCTCGAAACATCTCTTGGTTTTTTGCCGCGAAGTGTTGATGAAAGCCTGCCCGAACAAGAATGATTGTAGATGTCGTCATGAATGCGAAACCAATGTCTAAAAACGATCGGTTGTCTTTCAGGAAAGCGTTGCAAGGTAATTTGACTTTACGACGTTTAAGATTGATTTTTTTGGCGATCATTGCTTGGGGGGTATACCCTCATCTAACTAGTCGAGGGATTGCAGAAGAATTAACGCGTTGTAAATACAGCGTGAGAGATGTTGCTTTTGTCAATGTGCATGGGAAATCATGGCAATTGCGGCTGGTAAAGCCCCCGCGGATTTCGGCCGAGCGTTTTGAGAGTTGGAACTTAGTTTTGCGGAATCAGTTGTCGGATTCGAATATCGCGTATGCTTGGCATGATTCGGAATCAGATATCGGGAAACAAATTCGGCGGTCGAACCCTGATGCTGATCAACTGCCTGTCATGGATTTGGTTCGTTTAGGTGTCACCGAAAATCCGGTGTCAGTCCCTTCCACGGTAAAACTGGAAGAGGGGCTGAGATTGTTGTCGCAATCTCCTGCACGGAATGAGATTTTTTCGAAAGTGGTCGATGATCTGTGCGTTTTCCTACTCGTTGAGTCTGGAGATAAATCCAAGGATGTTGTCGCCAAATCAGAATTGATGGCGGCAGTAAAACGAGTCAATGATCAAATGTGGACACTTGAAAAACCGACTGATTCTGGACCTTCCGTTGTTGTTGTACCAAAGTCACGTCGCCTAGAAGAAAAGTGGCTGCTCTCGTCGCTTGGGATTGCGGACGATTCGCAACCAGCCGTTGCGGTAATTTATGGGCAGGGACGTTTGTTAGGAGGTGTGCTTTTCGGCGATGAGATAACAGTTGACGCAATTGTGACCAGGGCAAGTATTTGCGGGCAAGATTGCGAATGCTCATTAAATCGAAACTGGCTCTATGGTGTTCAGATTTTGCACCGATGGGATAAGACTTTAGAGCGGAGATCGGAAGAAAGTCTCGATTTTGATCCTAATTCCGCTTTTGTGATTGCCGAGGTGGCTCAAATTTTGCAGAAGAACGCAGGGCAGGTAACGCAGGCTCCCCCGGTGATGCTTGGCGGAGGTTTGGTGATCCACGATCTTACGGAGTTGGATCCTGACAGTAATATGGAAAGCGACGGAACAGAATCAAGTCCAGCAAAAGTGCCCGGGACAGAAGAGGTCTGGGGGGGGGAGAAAGCTGGTGAAGAGGATGGGAAGGCCGATGCTCGAGTGAAAAAAACGAAAAACTTGAGTGAGACGTTAGAGGCAAGTAGTCAGGAAGTTAGACATAAAACGGTATTTGAGATGCCCTGGGCAATTTTGATTTTCTTTTCGGGGCTTGTGATCACCGGTGTGTTCTGGCTGTTGTCAAGAACTTAATGGGGCGATCGCCGAGTCCGCCACAAGACTGGCAAGGCGCATAAGGTCAAGATCGCCATGCTTGAGGGCTCGGGCACGCTAACAATAATATTTTTTCCGTCAGAGCCGAGTGAGATATTCTGACGGTAGGATCTACCCTGATAGTCGACCGTAATTTCGTAGTCGCCAAGAAATCCGCGGGTGCCAAACTTGCCGTCGAGGTTGGAAAATCCATTTTCTTCGGTCCACCACTGATTGAAAACGAGATCGAGATACTCTTCGCCATTAAGGTTAGGGTTGAAATTGATATCGAATAACGCTGCCTCCGCGTGATTAATTTTTCCTTCCCAAAATCCCCAGAGAATGAAGGCTTCGACAGATTCGTGAGCAAAAATTGCCGTCATGTAATCACGGGTATAGTCAGCTTGGAGGTCTTTATTTGTTGTGTTGTAGTCGAATTCAGTGATATGAACGGGTAGGTCATAATTGGCGGCAAACTCATCAAGTAGTTCCCATATCTTCGTTGGGCTCGTTGGGAGTCGATTTGTTTCATTGAAATGGGATTGAAATCCGAGCCCGTCCATCGGGGTGTTGGCATTTGTAAGTTCGGAGAGTACTGCGCGATAATTGTTTCGGATGTTGCTATTAAGATTGTCGCCGCCAGCTAAGATGCCAAAGTCATTTAAGAACATACTCGCGTTATTATCGACTGCCTGAGCAGCTTCGAACCAACGCTTGCGAATGTCGGTTCGGCTTGTGATTGCAGGTTGTCCCTGTGGGGTGAAACCGATCAGTTTATCTTCGATATCGAACGATGTGCGAGGCTCATTTAACATGTCCCAGGAAAACACCTTGCCTTTAACGGCGGACCCGATATCCGCGATATGGTTGAACGACAGGTCGTAAAGGTCTTGAAGGTTTTGCTGGGTTGGGTTGCTGATATCCAGGATCTCCCTAACGGAGTCTGGTACGCTTTGGTATCGAGGCCACATCATGGCATGACCGCGAACATCAATTTCACGATCACCCAGCCAGTCGAGTCCGGCTTGTGTCACTGATTGATCGAAGCTATTCCCCCAGGCACCGTCCCAAGCTCGCCATTTCAAATGATTTTCGAGGGTCGTGGCATTAAAGATCTCTGGAACTTTAGCTGCGTAGCCTGCGTTGTATTGGCTTTGAGATTCGAGAAAGTACCTTGGGTCAACAGCCGACCCAAATTTAAATGCGTGTTTCTTCATCTGGATCGAAACAGCAGCGTTCTCGAGTTTATTACCATCAAGATCCTGTACGGTAATCTCCAAATCGGCTTTTCGAATTTGATCAATTTTTTGCGCCGCCGCCGCACGCCACGGGGCGTCGTCACCACGGCCAGAATACTGAGCATGCAATTGCACGGTCAACAGAATCCAAATCACAAAGGTCGCCGGAAAAAACAAAGGCCAGTTGTCAGCCCGTTGATAATTTAATTGAGTTTTCATCGGCTTGATTTCGCACGTTGCGTCAAAGAAGGTTAAACTGATGGGAATCAGACATTTACTATAGCCTAAAGAAATCCGAAATTAAGCCCTGACTTTTTGCTTGCTCGGTCGCAATTGAGTTGACTTGGATTCTCTGGAATTCGAGTGTGCTAGTCTCGAAAAAAAATGGATTAAAACTAGAATAAGGCGGCTTAAGTTTTTCACGAGTCAACCGGCGAAGTTAAAAGCGTTTTCCGTTAATTTACGTTCGCCTTAAATTTACGTTTGGAATTACAGAATCCATGAACCCGTTTTATTTAGCCTTCCGAGAATTGCACTTTCGTTGGAAAAGCGGTTTGGTTTTTGTTCTAGTAGTGGCATCCGTGACGGGCGTACTTGCTTATTTTTCAGTCAACGACGCCAGCTTTCAAAAAGAGATTGGGCGAAATGTCCGCGATATTGGTTCCAACGTTGTCATTTTACCTGTGGAGGTTGATCAGTACGCCTATCATTTAGAGGGTGGTTATTCGGAAAGTACCATGGATTCGAATTTGGTTTCGAAGTTGATCGAACATCGTGCTTCGTTAAATCATTTGATTCCAATGCTTGAGCGGCGAGCAATGTGCTCAACCGGTGATCGGCAGTCGGTTGGTCGAGTCGTTGGGCTGTCCGCATCCATTGCGATGCCGGATCGCCCCAAGGCTCCAATGCAAAGATCGATCCCAGTTGGTGAGCTTCAGCTTGGAAGTGAACTTGCAAGGGAGCTGGGGGTTGATCGTGACGCAAAAGCACAAGTGACGATTGCAGGAGCGGTGTTTAAGGTCCAACGTGTTAATCGGTCTTCCGGGACATGGCAAGATGCGGCTGCGTTTATTGATTTGGAGTCCGCTCAGGAAATTTTTGAGTTGCCCGGGCGCATTAGTCGCATTGAGGCGATCGAATGCACGAGCGAGCAGTGTGAAGCGTCTGGATTGCAATCTTCTGTGATCTTAAACAATGAGATAGAGAAGATAACAGATAAGGCATCTTTTCTTCGGAAAGAGGAGATGGCGGAAGCAAGGCTTAGTGTGCGTTCGGTGAGCCGAGAGAATTTTCTGGTGTTGCAAAATGTGCTTTGGGTGTTTTTAGGTTTTACCGTGCTGGGGTTAGCGATTCTGAATTCGTTAAGTCGGAAGTCAGAGATTGGAGTTTTGCAGGCTGTTGGGTATGGGCGGTATCGCATCGTTGCTCTATTTTTGGTGCGGTCGCTTTTGCTCGCCGGGCTGGGAGCCGCTGTGGGCGTTACCGTTGGAATGCTGGTCTCTGTAAACCAGGCCAATGAACTGTTTGTGATGACTGGAAAAAAGACTGCACTTGATTGGTCAGCGGCAATGACGATCGGATGCGTTGCTTTTTTACTTGCCGTTTTGGGAGGCTGTGTACCCGCTTTATGGGCGGCAGGAGAGAACCCGGCTGACTTAATTGGAGGGGAATCCTGATGGATAAACAGTCATCTCTGCTGGTCGTCAATGATCTTGAGCACATGTTTTCGAATCGCGGCCAAAATGTTCATGTATTCGAAAAGTGCAGTTTTGAGGTTGCTCCTTCTCAGTTCGTGGCCGTTCAAGGATCGAGTGGAAGTGGGAAAACCACCTTACTGCTTGCTTGTGGAGGGATGCTCGCCCCGAGTTCAGGCGAGATTCATTTTCAGGGGAATGATTTATTTAAGCTGCCATTGGCTCGCCGAACCAGGATAAGATCTGCTTCGATCGGCTATTTGTTCCAGACGCTGGAACTTGTTCCGTATTTAGATTTGACATCCAACGTCAAAGTCGGAACCGGGGTCAGCAGCATCGTCGCCAATCAGTGGCTTGATCGACTGGGCTTAGGGGATCGCAGTCGCAGTTACCCGGGAGAATTGAGCCATGGTCAGCGTCAACGAGTTGCTTTGGCAAGGGCGATCGCGCATGAACCGGCATTGGTAATCGCGGATGAGCCGACGGGGAATTTAGACAGTCGCAATTCGGAAATGGTCTTTGGTGTTTTAAAGGAATACGCGCAGGAAGGCGGTGCCGTTCTTATGGCGACTCATGAGCCACAGCCTGCCACCTTTGCTGATTTTGTAATTGATATTGAAAATCTTGATTTATTGAAAGCGAGAAATCGTTGAAAATTTCATCTTCGAGATCGAGGAAAATGAAATTAGCGAACCGGTGGGGGAAGGTTTCGGGTGTGCTGATTGCATTCATTTCCTCCGGTCTATCGATCGTGATCTTGCTGGTGGTTGCTATTCAACTTCGGCCGGATGCGTTGCTTGAGGCAAGTCGTCAAACGGTTCGAATCTATTGCGCAGCCGGAATTGCAAAACCGGTAGAGGACATTGTGAATGCGTACAACGCACAATACGGAGCGGATGTAGAAATCGTCCGCACGGGTGGATCGGGAGAGCTTGCCGGCCAAATTACAACCGAGTACGAGACAGAGTTGTCGGGCGGTGCGGATATTTATATTACTGCCGACGACCGACTTTTGGACAAAGCCCACAACTCCGGGGTGATTGCCGAACGCTTTCCGGTGGCCGAGCAGCGTCCCGTAATTGCGGTTCCCGTATCAAGTGAGCTACCACTCGGTGGTTTAAGTGAGATGTTGTCGAACGAGGAAGTGAAGTTTGGAATTGCCTCTGAGCGAGCAGCAGTAGGGAAATTGGTTCGAAGGGTAGCTTCTGATTTGCAGCTTCTCGATCAGTTGGAGCAACGCAAAGCCACCGATGCCGAAAACGTAATGACACTGGCGCAGGCGTTGGTGGCTGGAAGTCTCGATGCCGCGGTTATTTGGGATACGACCGTAAGTCAGTTGAATCAAGTCGGGGCTGAACCGGTTTTGAAAATCGCTGCCTTGGTTGATGTAAGCGACCAAACGAAAAGTGAGATTGCACTGGGAGTTGTGTCGACGACTCCATCCCCAACAGCCAGTTTGCAGTTCGCGCGGTTTCTAACCGCTAATCAAACCGGGCGACCTTCCTTTGAAAATTATGGGTTTTCGTTCTTGCCTGGTGATGATTGGGAGCAGGTCCCAGAAATTCATCTTTATTGTGGTTCGATGTTTACGCCGGTGATTGAAACTGCGATTCGAGAATTTGCGACTCGAGAAGGCATTAATCTTTATCCTCGCTGGGAGGGGTGTGGGAAACTGGTTGCCGCCATGCAAAGCATTCAAGATGAGGATCTCTTTCCGGATGCCTACCTTGCCTGTGATGAGTCCTTTTTGGTTCAGGTTCAGGAATTTTTTTATAATCCCATTGAGTTTAGTCAAAACGAAATTGTTTTGGCGGTAGCCAAGTCGGCACCGTCAGCGGTCCGGAGTCCTCTTGCGTTAGCGAATTCAGATCTGCGAGTTGGCATCTGTGATCCCGAGTATTCCGCACTCGGTTTTCTTACGCGTGAGATTCTCAGTCGCAATCGGGAAGCCACTGCTAAGCAGGCTGACGGTTCGCTTGGCGAAGAAAATTTGTATCAAGCAATTGAGCGTCAAGCGGTTGTTAAAGCGGACGTTGGTCCGACGTTGATTAGTCAATTGGTGGCCGGAGGGCTCGATGCGGCATTCGTTTATCGGTCGAATTTAGCTTCCGATCCAAAAACTCTTCAGGCTGTAAACGTGTATTCAATCGCCAGTGACCAGACTGGCGGAGTTGCGACTCAGCCGTGGGCGATTTCTAAGTCGAGTCGCAACCCTGCCTTGATGCAAAGGCTTTATGAATGGCTCGATCGTGCTGAGATAAAATCAAACTTAAAGGAAAACGGTTTCCTGGAGCCTGTATCGGACTGAGTGTTGACCGTCGCCGAGATCTCTCATGAAGCTTGTTTTTACGACAGATCTTAATTGACCAAAGGTGATAATTCGGTGAAACTGATAGAGTTGGTTTGTTGAACGTGTTTTAGCAGTAATGTTTTGATGGTTGTGGTCCTCGATCGCTCCGTTCGGTTTTCATTGCTCAACGTCATTTTTGGTGCACTTGAAATCCGATGTCAGACAATAACCCAAAATCGATTCGTCAGACGCGAACTCAAAGGAATAGTTTGTTCTGGACGACGATGTCGGTTTTTGGAGTTTTCTACCTCGCCTTGATTATTGCCATGCTTGTGGCCGACTTTCAGTTTGCCAATTGGTCCGATATGACGAGCTTACTTTCAGATGAGCGCGTGCGGTTTTCAATTTGGCTCAGTTTAATTTCTTGCACGATTGCGGCGATCTTATCCTTGTGGGTAGCGATTCCAACGGGTTTCTTACTGGCGAGATTAGGTTCGGAGTCAATGACGCAGCGGTTAGGGCAGCAGTCTTCCGGTAGGCGTCGTTTATTCCATTGGGCTCGCTATTCCGTCGATACACTTTTGGATATTCCAATCGTTTTACCTCCCTTGGTGGTTGGGATTAGCTTGCTGGTTCTATTTCAAACCCCCTTGGGACGGTGGCTTGATCAACGAACCGGTGAGCTATTTGCATCGCTTGGCTATGCTGGAATTCGAGGGATTACGTATGAAATACCCGCGGTAATTTTAGCGCAGTTTACTGTTGCGGCAGCGTTTGCAGTGCGAACGATGCGTAATACATTTGAACAAATCGACGACCGGCCGGAGCGGGTGGCCATCACCCTTGGCGCCAGTCACTACCAGGCTTTTTCGATGGTCGCGTTGCCCCAGGCATGGCGCGGTGTCGTGGCGGCATTTACGCTGGCCTGGGCGCGTTCGTTAGGCGAGTTTGGTCCGATATTGATTTTCGCTGGCACAGCGAGAATGAAGACCGAAGTGCTTTCGACAACGGTGTACTTAAATTTTCAATTTGGAAATCTGAGAGGTGCCGTTTCGGCATCACTGATTCTCGTCACATTAGCGATTGTTGTTCTTATTTTAACGCGTTTAATTACTCTTGGCGGGAGTTCAAAAAAAGGAGTAATCGTATGATCTCAGTTCAGCAATTACTTCTCCGCCAAGGTGATTTCGAGTTGAGTCAAGTCAGTTTTGAAATCCCTCGTCATGCTTACGCGATTTTAATGGGCGCGACGGGCAGCGGTAAGACAACATTGCTGGAGTCAATTTGTGGCCTCAGGAGGATTTCAGGCGGAAAAATTTTTCTCGATGGTGATGAGATTACACGAACCCCTCCGGCGCAGCGGCAAATTGGTTACGTGCCGCAGGATTCTTCTTTATTTCCGACCATGAAAGTGCGTCGACAAATTGCCTTTGGAATGGAAGTCCGTGGGTTCAGCCAAGCGGAACGAAGTCAGCGAGTCGAGGAACTTGCTTCGAGCCTAAATATTACTGAAATTCTGGATCGTTACCCACGTGGACTTTCAGGTGGTGAAAAACAGAGAGTGGCACTTGCTCGTGCCTTATCGTTTCGGCCCCGGTTGCTGTGTCTCGATGAACCACTGAGTGCATTAGATGGTGAGACTCGAAGTAATTTGACGAAGCTGTTGAAAAAAATTCAGCAATCAGAATCGGTTACTGTCCTGCACATCACACATAATGTCGAAGAGGGGGTGGAGCTGGGAACCGTCCATTTTCGATTAGCAAAAGGCGAGGTGCGGGCGGTTGCCCGTAGAGATTCAGGTGATAAAAATACAGCGTGAACTTTTAAGAAAGACACCCACTTCGAGAGCACTTGCATCCTCCACTGGTTGAATGATGGAAAACGAAATTCCGAAAAGTCCCGCGGCATCTCTGACTGAGGTTGAGCAGGCGACGTATCAATGGCAAATTTGGACGGATGGCTTTGGTGAAGAAGGCCAACGCCGATTAAAAAACAGCACTGTTTTGATTTCACGTTGTGGTGGCCTAGGCAGTGTGGTTGCGTATGAATTGGCGGCGGCAGGGGTGGGAAGGCTGGTTATCGCTCATGCAGGTAATGTGAAGCATTCCGATTTAAATCGTCAATTACTGATGACTTATGACTGGCTTGGTAAGCCACGGATTGAGACGATCGAGCGTCGACTGAAGGAGTTGAATCCTCGGCTCGAAATTGTTCCGTTGGCAGCGAACTTGGATGATGAGTTGGCTGAAAAATGGGTACCAGAAGTGGATTTGTGTGTTGGTGCTGCACCGATGTTTCAAGAACGATTCGCAATGAATGATGCTTGCGTTCGCCATGTTAAACCGCATGTAAATTGTGCGATGTATGACACCTCCGCGACCATCACTACGTTTCCGGCCGGGGGGAAACCATGCTTGCGATGTTTGACACCTGAAGTTCCCGAGCACTGGAAACGGGAATTCCCGGTATTTGGGGCGACTTCCGGTACGGTCGCGTGTATGGGGGCATTGGAAGCTATCAAAGTGTTGGCGGGTTTTGGTCAGACGCTAGAAAAACGTGTGCTCCATTTTGACTTGCGACAAATGGCATTTCACGAGGTTACCCTCCACCCTCGCGAAGATTGCAAAATTTGCGGGAAATAGTAATTGCAGCATCGGTCGCGTGCGAGTTGTTTGCCAATTTGACTATTCTTCTGTGGCGAAGATTGACTCGAAGAAAATCCAAGCAACAATCAAATTGAGTATTAAAGAATTTATGGGTTTTAGTATGTCAAAATATTGCACTTTGTTGTTGATCGTCAGCCTTTGCGTTGGTTGCTTTCCAACTGAAAAAGAAGAGGTGGTCGAGCCGGTGACGCTTCCTTCGGTGAATTGGGAAGAGGGTAAGACATCCGTCGAAAACGCAGCAACCGAGGGGGAGTATCGCGTCAAGTTTGAAACCACTGCAGGCGATTTTGTCCTCTTGGTTCATCGAGATTGGGCGCCGCTTGGAGCAGAACGCTTACACGCGTTGGTGGAAAGTAAGTTTTACGACGGTGTTGCTTTTCATCAGGTGAATCCCGGCATGCTTCAATTTGGAATTAGTGGTGATCCCAAGGCGACCACATATTGGGACAAGCCGATTGCCGATGAGCCCGTGAAGGAAAGTAATTATGCTGCGGTGGTCTCGTTTGCAAAAAAAGGCGAGAACTCAAGAAGGACGCAACTTTGTCTTAGTCTTGTCGAAAACTCCTATATGGACGGGGAAGGTTACTCTCCTCTGGCTGAAGTTGAAAGCGGCTGGGAAGTTGTTAAAAGTATTAATTCAGAGTACGGAATTAACGCGAGTGAAGAAAAAATCAAACAGCAAGGGAACGAGTATATATTTAAAAATTTCCCGAACATGGATTACATCATCCAAGCAACCATCGTTTCAAATGAATCCGAATCCGATGAAGAGGCCGGTACACAAAAATAGCCGCCATTGAAGGCGGCTATTTGTTTTCCGTATTACTTGTCCGGAGAGGCAGAGGGCTACACTTGGTTACCGGCTTCGACCGTCTGCAATAATTTGGTTAAGTTTCGCCTTCATCTTTTTCGCAACTTCCGGATTCTCTTTTAATACGTTTTCTTTTTCTCCAGGGTCTTTTGCAAGATTAAAGAGCTGGAATTCGTCGACGGTCGTATTGGCTAACTTTGCCTCGACGACAACATTTCTCGCTCGTTTTTTGCCGTGCCGCTGCAGTTTCCAGTCTCCCATTCTCAGACCGTACGAACCGGTTGTTCCGTTGTCTTGCTGGACGAGGTGATCACGACCAGATGCCCCCGGTTTTCCCAGAAGGGCATCAATTACGTTATGACTGTCAACGCAATCTTTATCGTCGACTTTCTGACCGGCTAAAGCAGCGAGGCTACTTGGAAGGTCAATGGTACATACCATTTCATCGCTGACCCCCGGTTTAATGCGCGTTGGCCAGCGTGTAATAAACGGGGTACGGGTGCCTCCCTCATAGATGCTGTACTTTCCTCCGGTAAAAGGACCGCCGGCGCGGTGTTTACCAATTTTTTCAATCGCTCCGTCTACATATCCATCATCCAATACCGGTCCGTTGTCGGAACAGAATACGACGAGTGTTTTATCGGTAAGTTTCAGCCGATCAAGCGTCTTCATGATCTCACCAACACACCAATCGAGCTGGATAATCGCATCTCCCCGAAATCCAAGATCGGTTTTTCCTTGAAATCTCTCATGTGGAATTCGTGGAACATGAATGTCGTGTGAGGAAAAGAAAAGGAAGAATGGATTGTCCTTGTTGGCCTCCATGAATTCATTGGACTTTTCAACCCATTTGTCGGCGAGATCTTCATCTCGAAAACGAGCGGCGTGTCCACCTGTGTAAAAGCCAATTCGGCTAATGCCGTTATGAATCGTGGAATTATGGCCGTGCGACCAGTCCATTTTTAATGAGCTTCGATGAGTGATTCCGGTTGGATGGTCTTCACTCGGTTTTTTCTTACCGACCCAAAGTGGATCTTTGGGGTCAAGATTGAGTACACGATGGTCCTCTACGTAAACCTGCGGAACACGATCATTCGTGGTTGGAAGTAAAAAGCAATGATCGAATCCAATTTCGAGCGGGCCTGGGTTTAGCTCTCCATTCCAATCCGGACCGCCAGGGTCTGATTTAGTCGCTTCTTTTCCCAATCCCAAATGCCACTTGCCGATAACCGCAGTTTCGTAGCCTGCTTTTTGCAAAAGAGACGCAACGGTTACGACGCCAGGTTTAATGATAGCAGGGGCGCTCGGTGGCGCGATTCCAGTCCGTTTCGCGCGGAACGCATAATTGCCGGTCAGCATTGAGTAACGCGTAGGCGTACAAGTCGAAGCTGAGCAATAGCCGCTGGTAAATCGCTGACCCTCAGCAGCAAGGCGGTCAATATTAGGAGTTTCTAATTCAGTGGCGCCATAGCAGGAGACATCACCGTATCCCAAGTCATCCGCCATGATCACAATCACGTTCGGTTTGTCTTGGGCGAAAAGTGTCGCAGCCATCAGAGTGAGACAGGAAAATAAAAAATAGCGAAGGTGGTGTTGAGGCATGTCTTGGCGTCCGTTAATCGAGAAGTTTTAAACTCGGAAACTTAAGTTTATCTAATTTAAGGTGCCTTGAGGGAGACGGGATTGAAAAAAAACTGATTTATCTCCCGACGTTAATCCGTAATAGCCAATTCAGGATTTTCTGATTCATTGGTGTTAGTTTTGTCTTGTTAAATTGGTCACCAAGTTTCCGAATTGCATCCGCGTAAGTTGGATAGGGGTGAATGGTTGCCCCGATTTTAGAAAGCCCAATTTTATTGTTGATCGCGATGGTAACCTCGGAAATTAAGTCACCGGCATGGTCTGCAACAATGGTAGCTCCGACAATTTGGTCGGTGCCTTTTCGCGTGTGGACTTTAACAAAGCCTTCTTCAGTTGATTCGAGAATAGCACGGTCGAGATGTTCAAATGACTGAGTGAAGGTGTCAATCTCAATCGATTGCTCTTTCGCTTCTTGAGGGTAAAGACCGACGTGAGCAATCTCTGGGGATGTATAGGTTGCCCGTGGGATTAGAAGCTGGCTTGCTTTCTTTCGGCCAATCGGTCCGATTGCAAACAGAGCATTTTGAATTACGATCCGCGCCTGGAAGTCGGCAGCATGCGTAAATTTATATTTGGAACATATATCTCCAGCAGCAAAGATTTTTGGGTTGCTGGTTTGCATTGAATCATTAACGACAATGCCCTGATCATTGTATTTCACCTTAGCCGACTCAAGGTTTAGGTTCTCAAGATTGGGGGTTCGCCCCACCGCGATTAAAAGTTGGTCAACCGTGGTTTCGAATGGAGGGTCATTGTCATTCTTCTGTCCGCGAACCAGAATTCCGTTTTCTGTTTTTTCGAGGGTTAGATTATTCGATTTGAGAAATAAGCTAATTTTCTCTTTTTTAAATTGGTCTTGCAGGACATTAGCTGCATCCGGTTCCTCTCGACTGAGGATATTGGGTCCTCGTTCAAAGAGCGATACCCGACTGCCGAATCTTGCAAAGCACTGGGCGATTTCGCAACCGATTGGCCCCCCGCCAATGACGCCAAGTCGCGGTGGTAATTTGGTCAGAGAGAATAAAGTTTCGTTGGTTAAGAAGTCAACCTGATCGAGCCCGGGGATCTCTGGGATTTTAGCTCGGGCTCCAGACGCGATCACTGCCTTTTTAAATTTTAATTGTGTTGATGATTCGCTAGTTGATTGAATCGAGACCGTTTGCTCGTCGACAAAACTCCCTTGTCCAAAAAAAACATCAACCCCCAACTCTGCGAATCGTTTTGCTGAATCTACAGGGCTAATTTCAGAACGCTGTCGTCGCATTCTCTCCATGACCTCTGAAAAGTCGATGTCCGGGTTGCCGGCATTGGCAAAGCCCATTTTTTTAGCTCGCTGGTCGATGGCTGCAAGACGGGCTGATGCAATCAGACTTTTGGATGGAACGCATCCGACGTTGAGGCAATCGCCTCCCATTAACTCGCGCTCAATCAACGCAACACGCGCTCCGAGGCCTGCCGCTGCCGCTGCGGTTACAAGTCCGGCAGTACCCGCACCAATTATCACCAAATGGTAGTTAGAAGCGGGTGATGGGTTTTTCCAATTGGGAGGATGAACTTTTGATTCGAGGTGCCGATTGTGTTCGTCGAAAGGAACTAATTGTGGAAGTTGATGGACCATGAATTCACCTTAGAAAGTGGGTAGGCTTGTAGTCTAACGAGTTTTGAAGCGACACCACAGGACTGGTTGGAATGAGGTGACAGAGTGAATTGGATGATCGAGTCTGGACTTTGGGTTGGACTGTTCGGAACCTGGTTAGAAAACTAAAATAATCAATTCAAATGATGGAAACCAAGATTTTATCGTGGTCTAAATCCAGTTTGCCTCGTTATTGATTTGTGCAAGATGATTGAAAAACAAGAATTGCCACGCCAGATTGGCGCTGTTGGCGCCGTTATGTTGGGGCTGGGATCAATTTTAGGGACAGGCGTGTTTGTCAGCATCGGTATTGGAAGTGGCGTTTGCGGAGTGAATATAATTTGGGCGATCTTCATTGCTGGCGGAGTTGCTATTTGCAATGGCCTAAGTAGCGCTCAATTAGCCGCCGTTCACCCCGTGAGTGGTGGAACTTACGAATATGGTTATCGCTGGCTTTCCCCTTCGATGGGGTTTGCTGCTGGTTGGTTGTTTCTTTGTGCAAAATCAGCTTCGGCAGCGACCGCAGCCTTAGGCTTGTCTGGTTATCTAGCTTCCTTGAGAGGCCATTCGGTGAATCAAGTCGAAGGATTGGCTTACACTGGCAGCGTTTTAGGAGGGCTCCTGATTCTCGCCGGCATCACGGTAATTGTGATAATGGGGATTCGTCGCACGGCCAGAATTAACACAGTGATTGTCTGTCTCACTCTTGTTTCATTGATGGTTCTTGTCGTGGCCGGATTTTGGGTGAAGGGGGATATGAGTTTCGTGCCGACATCGGGATCGGCCTGGCGCTTTCCATCGGGAGTGGAGGATGATTCGTGGTATTCGTTGTTATCCGCTGCGGCACTTATGTTTGTTGCTTATACAGGTTATGGACGGATTGCGACGATGGGAGAAGAGGTCGTTGATCCTCGCAGAATCATACCGCGGGCTATGATCATCACGCTTGTAATTGCGATGTTGGTTTATGTTCTTGTTGCCTGGGTCGGCATTGCGACCGTTGGGGCCGTCGAGCTGAGTGAGGCAACCGGGAAATGGGCTGCACCTCTTTTCAGGGTAGCTGAGTCGACGGGGATGTCGTGGGTTGTTGTATTAGTGAGTGTCGGTGGGATGACGGCGATGCTTGGCGTGATGTTAAATCTTGTCCTTGGGTTGTCTCGCGTTGTTCTTGCGATGGCTCGCCGATCTGATCTGCCAACTTCGCTCGCGTTAATTAATCATCGTGGAGTGCCACTACGGGCGACCTTGACCGTTACTGCGGTGATCGGCGCTCTCATTTTTATTGGTGACGTCAAATTGGCGTGGTCATTCAGTGCGACGACGGTTTTGATTTACTACGCTCTGACAAATTTGTGCGCTATCCGCGTTGACTCTGCCGAGCGAATTTTTCCAGTGGGATTTGCCTGGTTGGGTTTGGCCGGGTGTTGCGGATTGGTTTTGTTTATCCCCTGGGAAATGCTCGTTGCTGTCGGGGGCTTAATTGCTTTGGGAATGTTTGTACGGTGTTTGAAGCAATCAATCGTTTGCGATTCTTAGGCCTAACACCGTTGATGACAAAAATTAGCCTGCTCAATTTTAAGCGTTGAGTCGCTTTTTGATAATTTCCAGATGGTAGCGTACATGCCCCGCTAAAATAAACAGGTTGGCTCTCGCTGAAACGGGGTTGTCAGAGGCGATACCCATATTGGTCATCGAAGCGGTCGGCAAGCGATTACACAATAGACTGTTGGCGATCCGCAAATGTTCGAATTCCTCCAGCAGATGGGGCATGGGAATGGCCGAGTAGTCGATAGCGGCTACATACTTGTTTTGGTCAATGCCGGGAATTGGTGTTGGGTCACCAACGGCAATGCGATTTAAGCGATGGCTGAAAATTCTTTCGCAATCTATTAGGTGACCGACCACCTGCTTGAGAGTCCAGGTGTAGGGTTCGTGTAGGCAATTGACTTCCGCGTCTGAGAGGGGGATGAGTAGTTTTCTCAATTCGACCGGTTGGTTAGTAAATTCGACCGGTAATTTTTCAGGATCAACAAGTGAGATGTATTTTCCATAAAATTGATGATATTCACCAAGTGGGGGGGCTGAATTGAATTTCATTAATAAATCCAAAAAATAGATTTGCGAGACCGCAACCAAATGTTGTTTGTTTAGCGCAAGGATTTGAGTCAAGCGCATCGAGGTTGAGAATCTAGATTAGAGGGAAGGTGACTGCGTGAATTGCCGGCACTCAATGAAAGCTCCCTGAAATTATTTGACTTGAGCACAACCTAGTTTTTGCATGATTCGGTCTCGACACTCTAGCAGCGGTTTCAAATATTCATCGCGGTCTGCTTTGAGGCGGTAGATCGGCACACTAATGCTAACACCAGCGGCTGGTTGACCGTTGCGATCAAAAATACAAGTTGCAAAACACTGGATTTCAAGATCGCTTTCCTGATGAGAAGTTGCATAGCCATTTTTGCGGATCTTCTCAAATTCGGCGAGTAAATCATTGCGGTCAGTGATTGTGAAATCAGTCAGCCTCCGCATGTCCATTGAATCAACAACACGCACTCGCTCTTCTTCAGACAAAAACGCAATGAGGCATTTACCAACGGCACTCGCATGACAGGGAACACGAGCGCCGACTGTCGAGGCAATTCGCACCGCATGGGGTGTGTCTTTTTTGTAGATGTAAACGAGGTCGTTGCTGCTTCGAATTGCGAGATGTACTGTTTCCTGCGTTTGAGCACTTAACAAGCTCATCTCAGGGGCAGCAATTTTTGCCAAATCATTTTGAGCGAGTGCACGCCCTGCTAACTGAAGAGTCCGCGCACCAACGGCGTAAGTTTTGTTGGGTCTGAGTTCAACCATATCCTCAGCCGCGAGTGCTTTTAAGAGTCGATGCAGTGTGGGGCGAGGCAAATTGCTTTGTCGAACCAGCATTGAAATGGATGGAGGTTGTTCGGAGTCCGCAATCATCTGCAAAATCGCAATGCTTTTTGAAAAAGCCGCTGCGCCTTTGACAGCGTTGGTCGCCAGGCTGGTTTTACGGGGTTCGATGGTCACATTGGTTACGCTGTCGGCGGTAGAGCTTGCTCTTCCATTGGCTTCCGGATTGTCTGGGAATTGACTTGTAGCTTTAGTTGGGGCAGTCTCTTTGACTTGTGATGATTGGCTCATAATTTCACCTCACGAATGTTTAATGAAAGATTTTGGAACTTTATTAGCAGAAGAGTCGTGATTCAACGGGGCGATTAGTTTACCTCTCTGCCACCATCTGAACAACAGTTCAAATGGTGGAGTTTTTCAATTTTTGTACGATTCGGTGGTTGCGGGCCTAATTTGGTCAGGTTTTTGGGTAGCAATCGGGGAGATGTTGATTTGCGGGGAGGGATATCAAGGGAGCGGCGTTACAATTGGGGCATTAATGAACCTGGATTTATACGAACGGATAAGTGGTCATGCGCGGTTGTAGATTGTTGTTTTTGATGCTGTTTCTAAATTCGATTTCCTGGGGAGTGTTTGCACAGACCGATGCGCCAGTGACTGAGCAGCGAGCCGTCGAGCTCCGAGGAAAGGTAACTGCCGAACGAGCGTGGTGGGACCTTCGACGTTACGACTTGAAAATAGAAGTTGATCCTGGAGCAAAAACGATCGAGGGTACCAATGAAATTACATTTGTCCCGTTGAGCCCGGGCAGGCGGCTTCAAATTGATTTGCAGGCGCCTCTAAAGATCGAGTGGGTCAAAGCGGGGGAAAAGGTTTTAGACTTCGTTCGAGAGGGCAATGCGTATTTCGTTGAATTCGATAAAGAATTGAATGTCGGTACCCCTAGCTCGGTTGTTGTTAAATACGGTGGTCAACCAATCGTGGCTAAGAATCCCCCGTGGAGTGGAGGTGTGTCTTGGCAGAAAGATGAAAAAGGAAATCACTTTATTGCCACGTCATGTCAGGGAATTGGAGCGAGCGTTTGGTGGCCGAATAAAGATCATGGATATGACGAGCCCGATCAGGGAATGTCAATTCAGGTAACTGTTCCCGAGGATTTAGTTGCGGTTTCAAACGGTCGTCTTAAGGAAAGGTCCCACAATCAAACGAACAAGACGCGGACTTTTTTGTGGGAAGTCACCAATCCGATTAATAACTACGGCGTTAATATGAATATTGGAAACTACGTCAATTTCTCAGAAACTTTCTCGGGTGAAGGGGGAGATTTAGATGTCGATTATTGGGTTCTCGATCATCAGCGCGAGACTGCCAAAAAACACTTTAAAGAAGCGCCGAGGACCTTGCGAGCCTTCGAACACTGGTTTGGACAGTACCCATTTTATGAAGACAGCTACAAATTAGTTGTTGTTCCTTATTTAGGTATGGAACATCAGAGTTCAGTAACTTACGGGAACGGATTCAAAAATGGCTATCGTGGTCGAGACCTTAGCGCGACTGGCGTTGGCTTAAAATTTGATTTTATTATTGTCCATGAGTCAGGGCATGAGTGGTTTGGTAACAACATCTCGATGAAAGATGCTGCAGACATGTGGATCCATGAGAGTTTCACAAACTACTCGGAGAATTTATTTGTCGAATATCACTTTACTGAAAAAGAAGCTCAGGACTACGTTATCGGTTGTCGAAAATTGGTCCGAAATGACTTGCCAATTATTGGTGAGTACGACGTGAACGGTCGCGGTTCGTCTGGGGATATGTACTACAAGGGTGGCAATATGCTGCATTCGATCCGGCACACTATCGATGACGACAAAAAGTGGCGTAGTATCCTGCGAGGGCTGAACAAGAAATTTTGGCATCAAACCGTGGGAACCCAGGAAATTGAGTCGTACATTAGTAAGGAATCCGGGATTGATTTTGGCTTGTTTTTCGATCAGTACCTAAGAACTACTCAAATACCAGTGTTGGAGTATCAGATCGATGGAAATCGACTTGAGTATCAATATCAAAACGTCGTCCCAGGTTACGCTTATCCCGTTAGAGTTCGGATAAACGGAGAGGTTGTCTCATTAAAGCCAACCGAGCAAATGCAAGAAATGCGGCGAGACGAACCAATTAAAACGTTCGTTGTAGATCGAAACTTTTTCGTGAATTCCAAAGCACGCTGAGGGTAATACTTCTTGGTGCAGCTAGGAGTTTAGCTGGAATGAGCGGCGACAATGCTAATTAAGAGAAGCAATCAAAGAAGAGTTGACGCTTGTGCCTTGAGAGCTGGCGAAGTCATGGGCGGTTAGTTCATACAAATCGCCAACTTCGCAGTAATCCGGCTGTAGTGTAAATTCTACAAATTGTTCGGTTTCTTTACCGTTAAGCATCAACTCAAACACTACATTAACGAGAAAACTTCCATCAGAAATTTGTTCGATTCGTCTGCACATCAGTTGAAGCATGGATGGGCTCTCCGTTAGCAAGTGGTAGGAGCAGGGTGTGGTTCTTAGATTGCTGTAGTTGTCCGTTTCTTCAGAGTGAGGTACTCAATCTGAGGAGGCTGAGACACCGAAAAGACTCAGAGATTCGTTCGTCATTCTCGTGCCGAAAATACAATAAAAAAACATTCTCTGACCAATAATGCAATTAAATTGCAAAAAGGTCAAGGAGTTGATTCAGACTTAAACCGACTGTTACGCTTCGATACATTAATGGGGAATAGTTTCTATAGGATTTTCATCCTTGGGGTGGGTTAGCCGCACCGGTTTTCGCAAAAAATAATTGAGTTAGGTTTAAGCTGATTTTGCCAGCGATGAGTTTTCCCGCAAATTCTCTCTATATGGAGGAAAATGATTGCCGAACGACCAAATTAGAGACTTCCGGATTAGCCCTTGCAGTTACCTCAGTAAGTGGGGAAGGGGAAGGGGTTTCTTTCCCCTCGAACACAATTGAATTGTTCCGTCCAGAACGATTAGGTTCTTGCGGCGAGGCGACGAAATAAGATTAGGTTTGTAATCGTAGGGATGGTTGGCTTGAACCACTTGTTTTTAATTGCTGATGCATCCCATCCCACAAACAGAGCCGCGCCTGCAATGCGTCTTTTGCTGCCAGCTCAGCGAGGTGCCAATTGACCGAACTGTTTCCGCAAAGTGATTCGATCATTCGTTCGGCCATGGGACCGTGTTCTTCGGAGTCCAGTTCGATATGACGATTCAAGTAATAGCGAAAGTTATCGAGTTTTCCATGATTTTTTAAGTTCAATTGATCGACAATTCTTTCGAAAATTGCGGGTAGCAAGTCTTCTCTGCCAAATGTAAAAGCCGCGGCGACACGAACCGTTTGATTCGATTCGATTGTCGAAAATGTACTAGCCACGAATGTTTGCACCGGCAAGGGAGCATTGATTCGTCGCAGTGCTTCGCTTACGGCGACCCCTTCGTGAAGGATGTTCAAGAAATCACTGATTGATAAAATACTTGCCCCACAGTCGACCATCGACTGTAGGTACATTTCAAAGTGACTACTGAATGCTCCATCACTTCTTTGGTCGCTCTCTTCACCAAGGACGATCTCATTGATCAAACGCGTTGCTACTTTGTTTTCTGATGGCAGCCACGGAATTGTTGACCCAGTGAGTTGCTGCTGAAGGCTTTTCAGCAAAGACATAAAATCCCAAACGGCAAAGACGTGATGCTCCATGAAGATCTGAAGGTCACGAAGTGTGTTGATGTCTTCATAAATTGGGTGATTGATCAGAGCTGCTCGGTGTACCTCGAGGTTTGCATTGATCTTCGAGATTTTGCTGCCGGTTGTCATTTGGAACTACTGTCAAAGTGTTTCTGGAACTCTTGCCGAGAACCGAATTTTTCTGGTGATTGTTAACTTATTTCTGCGGGATCGCGAAAGCACTTCTAAACCTATTATTTAATGATTTTGAGGGCAATTCCCCCTGTTTAGGCGGTTCTAAAGGGTTGTTGGCGAAGGAGGGAGTGTTGCAGATCGATAAGTTCGAAATTGGATATTTTAACGGCTGGCTTGTTGCGATCTATATCCTGCTTGTCGGCGTGTTTCTATTTGGCATTTTAAGGCCGCGACGAAAGGTTGAATGGAAGTCAGCTGGCGCTGCCCAGGCCTGGGTAATGGCGCTCTACGCCGAAATGTATGGCGTACCTCTTACTGCTTATTTTGTGATGGCGTGGGTCGGGCGGACACGGGCAGATGCTGAAAATCATTTCAATGGCCATCTGTGGCCAATCATTTTTTCAATTCCTGAAGCTTATCTTCGTCCAACGCAGGTTTGGTTGACCTTCATCGGGCAACTGTTCATTGTTTCTGGTGGTTTGTTAGCCGTTCTTGGCTGGCGGGAAATACATCGTGCGGTTGCATCAAATTCGTTAGCCCAAACTGGACTCTATCGCTTTATCCGCCATCCGCAGTACACCGGTTTTTATTTATTTCTTATTGGCAGTGTAATAAACTGGCCAACTTTGCTTACGTTTTTGACCCTTCCGGTTTTGTGTTGGGTGTATCGCCGGTTGGCGATTGCGGAGGAGCAGGAAGCGTTAGAGACGTTTGGAATGGATTATCAGAAGTATATGCAAAGGACCGGTCGGTTCGTTCCAAAGTTTTTCGGCTAACGAATCGAAGCTCGTCTAATTTTTAGTGAAGCATTCAATGGTTGGTAAGCTAAGCGGTTCTTTCCAAAGGTCGAGTTCCTGGTTTTTATTCGAAGTCGTGAGTGAAGGTTTCAAGTTAGACTGATCGGAGTAAAATCGTTGCACATCGCACTCGACAATTTAATTGGTCGAGTTGATGTTATAATTTGGATTTAATTCTTGCGATTGGTTCTTCCTGCCAAAATGGTTTAAGTAAAGGGTTGGAATTCGATGAAATATTTATTGGTTTTTGTGCTTGCTTGTTTTGTTGTCGGACACCATGACGAGCATGAGGTTCACGACAAAGATATTAGAATTGAGGAGTTGGCCAAATCGACAAAGAGCTGGAATGGTAAGTTGCTTCCCTCTTATCCGAAGGGGCAACCCGAGGTCACAATCCTAAAGATAACTGTTCCGCCAAAAACAAAATTAGCGATGCATCGTCATCCTTACATCAATGCGGGCGTCTTGCTTAAGGGCGAGTTAACGGTGGTCACAGATGACCATCGTCAATTGAAAATAAAGGCGGGGGACTCCATTGTGGAAATCGTAAACCAATTGCATTTTGGCGAAAATGCAACTGACGAACCGGCGGAGATCATCGTGTTTTATGCGGGTGTCCAAGGCAGGCCGGTGACCGTTAAAGAGGGGGCAGCCAAAACTGACGACAAATGACGGAGCCACAGGGAGTTTAATTCTGCCTGACCGTCGGAAAATCGTCCTTAATTCTTTCTGTTAGATCGCCGCTTTAGCACTGTTTCTCGTTTTGAATTGCGAGGGTAATCAAACAGTAACGTTATCAAAGGGGTTTTCTAACTGGGACCACCTGCTCTCTTGGTTTTAGGGCATTGGGAGGGAAAAGTGGAAATTCCTCGTCATTGCCTTGAGGACTGCTATACTGGGAGCGCTGGAAACATCAGTTTTTGGCTGTCCAATCTTGGGGAGTTCGAAATGAAAGTAGCCGGAATACTAAACACGTGTGCCGTTTTGATCGCAATGGTTAGCATGGCAGGGTGTGCTGATCCGGAACCGGAGGTGGTTTCGACATCTGGTTCAGCAACTAATTCTGAACGCGACTCCGTTTCTTCCAGCGGTCCGGCTAGACCAGACACTCGCCCTGCGGAGGTCGAAGAGCGAAACGGTCGCGATATGGCGGCGGTTGATCGTGAACCCACCAGTACGGGTTCACAACCACGCGATTCACGTGATTCAAGACCGCGCGATTCACGCGATTCATGGCCGTCCGAATCAAGAAGTTCTCAACCTGCGGGTCCTGGTGCCGGTGTTGGGGTTGGAGCGGGTATCGGGAGCGGACCGGTGCCAGGTATTAGACCGCCCGGTGGAAATGATCTAAGCGATTCATCGTCTGGAATAGGCATGGCCTCCCGAGACAACGCTGCTCGAATTCCAGGTGTCTCAGGGCAACCGGAGCCTGGAGGGCAGCCTGCCCCCCGTGAGTACAAGTTAGAGTTTACTTCTGCCTCAGGTGCGAAAGGGTTGGAGGTGGGAGATACGATTCCAGAAGTGAGTGGTAAGGATCTGGATAACATCAAATTCAAACTTTCGGATTATAAAGGCAAAGTCATCATGTTGGATTTCTGGGGGGATTGGTGACCGCCTTGCCGTGCGATGTACGGACACGAGCGGACGCTCGTCAATGAGATGAAGGGACGCCCCTTTGTTTTACTAGGAGTTAACAGCGACAAAGAAAAGACCAGAGCCAAAGACGCGGTGAAGGATAATAATTTGAATTGGCGAAGTTGGTGGGACAAGAGCACCCAGGGTGACATTTCATCCAGTTTTCAAATACGCGGTTGGCCAACGATTTTTTTGATTGATCACGAAGGCGTCATTCAGGCTAAGAACTTGCGAGGTAGTCAACTAGATACTGCGATTGAACAATTGGTTGCCCGGGCGGAGGGCGATGGTGCTGAGGGAGGACCTTTCATTAGTGAATGGCGCACCTTCGAAGACTCAAATGGGAGGTTTCAGGTGGAGGCACGATTGGTCGGTATGGCAGATGGAAATGTTATCCTGCTACGGAAATCAGACCAGGTGGAAATAAACGTACCGCTTTCTAGGTTAAGCAAGCGAGATCAATCATTCTCGCGAACTGAGATTAAACGTTTAAACGCGATGAATCGGTTGTAATTCGACACATCCGCGGTCGTCAATTGGAGAATTCGATGCGGAGTGAGCGGGTTAGCCTTCTCCCATCGGGGTTTGGGGGATTAAGATTTGGGGGATTAAGATTTCTAATTGGGATTCAGGTTTCGAGTTGAGAATCTGGGTTTAGAGTGTCTTGAGTCCCGCTAGGTCCCGGCCACCCCGACCGTAAATTAAGGTCTCGCTGAGGGAATGGAATTTCTATATTGTGTTCTGCGAAACGTTGATTGATGCGGGTATGTAATTCAGTGATCACGCTCAAGCGATCTTCCAGGTCAGGTAAATAGGCGCGTAACGAAATCGTCAAAGCGCTATCCCCGAACCCGTCAAACGTTGAGATCGGCGGTGGTTCTTGCATAAGACTTGGGTGGCCATTTGCAATATCAACCAAGAGTTTTCTGGCGAGTTGTGTATCGCTTCCGTACGCAATTCCAATGGTGATTTGTACGCGATTGATTGAAGCTGTCAACGTCCAGTTAATAAAAGAACCGGTGATCAGCGTTTTATTGGGAACGACTAAATCTTGTCGATCCCAGTTGGTAATGACGGTTGACCGCATGTTTATTTTGACAACTTTTCCCGTCGTACCCTCGACAGTCACGATGTCACCGGCGCGAATCGGCCGTTCAAACAGAAGGATGAGTCCGCAGACAAAATTCGCAACCACTTCTTGTAATCCGAATCCCAGTCCGACGCTTAATGCGGTCAGAATCCACCCAAATTGAGACCAGTCTAATTTTAGGATGTTTGCGAAAATCGCAACTCCAATTGCGATGACGCCGTATTGGCATAGCGTTGTGATTGCTGTGCGTGTCCCCATGTTAATACGCGTGTCACTGGAAAGTAAAAGCTCAATCAGGCTTGAGAGGTTTTGGACCGCGCCGTAGGTCACGACAATTACAAGGCCTGCTTTGATGAGGCTGAGCAGAGTCGGAGATCCAAAAAATGGAATTTTAATATTGTTCGCTGCTTCAAAGATCGGCACCGATTGTGACCAGACGAGAGCAATTATGAACAAGGTTGCCAGGCTTACGAGCAAGCGGATAAGCGTTCGGGCTTGGTCACCAACCGAGGCGAGGTCAATGGCTTCTTCTTGCTCTGCCATGTGGATCAATCGCTCCCCTGCGGTATCAGGGATTACATTAGACGTGTCTTGAGACTGCTTGAGGCGACGTTTCTCGAGAGCTTCCGTAAGTGCAAGTCGCCGATATTTGATTGCAAACCAGCGAATAATCAAGCTGTACGTAAGAGCTCCGCCGGCCGAAATGATAATCGCTGTCATCATTCCAATTCCCATTTGCAGTGCAGTGTAGGTGTAGCCGTAAATGGCTAATACGCTAATGGCGACCGGGCAGCTTAACAAAATAGGAAACCAGAGATATCTCAAGCGAGATATCATTCGCAACGGGTGTTCGCGGATTACATCAGCGAGTATGCCATCTGAAAACCGAAACAAGCGGTAGAGTGCTAGGAGCATGCAAAGGCTCGCGAGCAATAAACTGATTCGTCCGAGTCCGCCAAAGTGAATCGCTGCATCTCCGTGGACTGTAATGGAAGTGATCAGGATCGCGGGAATGAATGCGAGCGTGAAGGAGCGGATGATCCGCCGCGTTAAGGCGAGCGAGTGGGTATTCCAGTGGAAATGTGTATCGCCGAGGCCATCTTTTCGACAAGCATTGTAAATGAGTTGTAAGGAAACGATGACGAATGCGCTTAGTTTTAGCCCCTGTGCCAACCCTTCGAGCCATCCGGAGTTAGTTTCCACTTGAGAGAGAGCGAGCCCAATCCCTGCAAAGAGAATTGCCCCTGGAAGCGACATCAAAATGGTCAAAAGTAGAGCTTGCCACGTGTAGAAATACTGATCTGTTGATATTTTTTTTACATGAGATTTGATATTCACTAGCAATGAAATGAATTTGAATCGAAGCAAAGCCAACGAGAGAAATAGAGTCAAGAAAATAGTGGTGGCGATGGGAGAGCGCCGGAGCGTAAGGAGTAGGGCATCGGAGAATTCAAATGCACGCTTTGGGTTTGCTACCCACTGGATTCCATCTTTCAAGCCCAGCAAGGAGTTAAGGTCAAAGGAATTAGATGTTCGCATCCAGAGTAATGATTCTTTGATCGATTTGTCGATGTCGTCGGTTTTTTCAAAAAACTGTTGTTTGTTTGCCTTAAGAGTCGCCAGATCACGTGTCAGTTTTTTATATTGATTTTTCAGATCGAACAGGTATTTATTTTGGTAGGCCAAAAGCTGTTTGATGTCTGAGGAGTCCGTGTCTTTGTACTCACTCATCAAAGCTTTGTGCTGGCGAATACGGAGGTAGTTCTCGCGTTCCTTCGCAAATGTATCGTCAACACTTGGAAGCGCTTCTGGTTGTTTTTGCTCGATTTCAAGAAAACCACTATGGATTTCCGCTTGAAGATAGAACAGGCTTTTGGCCATTGCCTGCCCGCCGCTTCCCAAACTTAGTTCGGCCGCAAAACTGTCGTATTCCGCCGTTATCTTTTCCAGTTTTTCAATTATGGCGGCATCGAATTCGGCAACTTGATTCCGCTGATTGACCGAGGCCTCGTATTCCTTGATAAGTTCTTCAAGATTTGCTGCGACTTCGACGAGGTCGGGGTTGTTTGGGAAATTAAATGTCTTGATGGTGGATATTGTTTTTTGAGCTTCGCTTTGATTAATCTTGGCCTGCTCAATTCGAAGATTTTTTAGATTTTCGGATTCAACGTTCCAAACTTCATTCTGATAGTTTAGTTCGGCTTCGAACGTGGCCAGTCTGTCAGGAAGGCTCTTCTCTTCTGCGAGAAGCATGGCATTTTCTGTGGTGAGTGCATATTTTTCTGACAAAAACTCGAGGTTCTGAGCTGTTTGTTGAGCAGAATCATTGGCTGCTGGTTGATTGAAAAACTCTTTTAACTCACTTTGACGTATTTTTATTTCACTCAGACGCTTGCTGATTTCAAACGGTCTTGTGTTAATTTGGCCGACTCGGTCGGCCAGATCGGATCGCGTTTGGGTCAGGATCTTGAGTGCATCACTTTGGGTGTCAATGATTTTCTGAAGATTGCCGGTGTCTTCCGGTAGCGTCGGAGGCACGCCATTTTTTTCTTTTGATTCAAACTGTTCTAACTTAGCCTGCCAGGATTTTATTTTGGTTGGCGATTCAGTGATTGCTTTGTTGTAAGTCTCGGTCTGGATTTTGCTTTTCTCAGCGTTCTGCAGAAATTGAATGGCAGCGTTGTAGTGATTGGTAAGTACCAGCTTCTCTTTCTCACCGATCGTAGCGTCGGCATTGATCGCGTCCAATTTGGATTGGATCAATTTGATTTGTGGCGGGGGCGTGTCTTGTGAAATTGCCTGGCTGTGCAGTGGATCTACGGTTAACAGCCCAATAGAAATGGCAAGCAGAATGATTGAAACAGGGTGCATAGTTGAAACGCTTGTTGCCGAAGAATGATGATTGAGGAAATCTTATAATACTCCTTGGCGAAGGAAGTTGCCTAGGGTGTGGTGGAGTGTCCTAGCGGCTTAGTCCTATTCGGCGGCGAGCAAGGAGGCAGGCTGTTCCCGCGACCTCAAAGTCTGCACAGTTCTGAGGGCGTGTGTCATAGTGTCCGCAGCGATAAGGTCGGGTGCGATGTCCGTCTCCTTGCAGCGCAATACATTTGCCATTCGGACGAGGTACACAGGTTTCGCCATCGTCTCGCAACTGGATTAGTTCTGGATGCAGTTTGATGAAAGGATCTTCGGTAGAGACGGTCAATAGATCAAATCCTTGACGGCAGCATGCTCCGCAGGAACCGCAGTCCTCTACGGTAAACCGCTTTTCCCAACGTTCGCAAGCTTGCTCATTAGGAGCAACGGTGGGAAGGTTGTTTTCATCTAGATGATGTTGACGACAGCTTAAAGTAGGTATTCCTGCCGCATCCCGTTCTCCTTGAACCGCCCAGACGCATGTTCCGCATTGAAGCTCTTTCGAGCCGGCGAGTAACGATCCGAGTCGATGGCGCTCGTGGGTGACATTCCAAAGTGAAGCTCTGCTAGATACGTTTCGAACAATATCAGCGATCGCTGCAGTGGCTTGCAGGGCTCTTGTTAACACCGGTTCAAACGGTGGCAATCTGGCGAGATGGGCGGCGGTCTGAGCAAGCGGAATGGCTGGGTCGTCACCATCTTTGAGGGGGTCTTGCGGTAGCGCATCCCAGTAAGGTCTCCAATCGGTTGTTACCGCCATAAAATCGCGTAAGCCGTAAGGAGTCGACAACGCCGCTTGAACGCGATGGGCGGCATATTCGATTGTCAAATCGCGATCATCTATATTGCTTAAGCCCCAATCTGTCAGGTGCAGGCCGCGGCGCCCCGCGACCAGCCAGTGGCAGAGCTCGTGGAAGATCATCTGGGCTAGACAGTCATCCGCGTCGAAATAAGACGCTTCCGCGATTGTTAGCGTTCCTTTTCCATCATAGGTGGCAAACGCGTCAGGTGAGCGAACAATTTTAATACCAAGATCTTTTGCAGCCTGAATCCATATCAGGTCGACCGGATCTTGGTAGCGATGGGAAATGGAGCGATCGAACATAAACGGACTCGTCGATTCTTCGATTATTGATAAACCAAGAAATCTTTATCGCACTTTTCCGTTGACTGGGATAGTCGAAAAAAATGTATGCTTATCAGCCTGCCGTTGGGTTTGGCCGAATTGTTGAGAAGCAATAGCTGAAGCATTGTCAGTACTCAAAATTACTTTTCCAGTTGACTACTCTTTTCCGGATTATTTTCAGCCAGTGCCATCAATGCGAACGCGGTTGCTGCCCGGCTTATGTAGTGTTTGCGGTCGCGTCTTGGAGAACGTGTGTACCAGTCACCCGTCTTGAGCTGATGTTTTTGCAACCAAAGAAGCCCCTGGTCAGTAATGGACTTTTGAGATGCCAGCCCAGTTTTGAGAAGAACGTAGGTTGCGAACGCAGTCGCATAAGCTTCACTAGTAGTGGTCTGCCCTTCCCCTCCATCCCTCTTCCAGTTGGGTCCAGAGAGTGATGCCATTGACCAACCACCGTCGGCTGCTTGTGCATTTAGTAATTCTCGGCGGTACCGGTTTTTTTCTTTTTTGCGAAGGAGATCCGGCCAGAAATTACCAGCCCATAGACGCATTGCTTTGGCATGAAGGCTTTGGGGAGGATTGTTGGCTAGGTAGTTGCCCAGGCGTCCTGCGGCTTCTTTGTCTTGCGGTTTGAGGGCGTTCGTCTCTTTTATTTCTCCCAACGCAACCAGCATGAGCGTCGGACCAAACTCAGCATCTGATTCGAATGGCGGCCAATTGCATTGCAGCCAGTCTTCCCAGGTCCCGCTTTCATCAAGCAAGTGCCAGGCGTGGTCTAGCCCAGTCCGTGTGGCTGGATGAATTTCCTGTCCGCTTCGAGCATCACTCATCGCTAAAAAAGCAGCCGTTACAACCATGCCTTCAACGCTTCCGTATTGGCTGCGAGGTTTCTCATCGCCATTAATATATTTGGTTAAATAATTTTGGGCGAAAGCGCGACCGTCGACGACCTCCGCCGAGCGTGGGTCAATGATAGGTTGGGCTGCAAGTCCCCAACCCGTTGTATGGCAACTGATGCAATTCCTCTGCTCGCGCCAGGATCGGGTGGCTTGTACCAGAGAGGCAACTCCATCAGTAAATGAAAAATCGTTGAGCGTGCGAAATTTGTTATCGACGAGAGCTGATTTTGGTTTTTCTAAAGCCTGTGGATTGCGGCCCGCCCTCTCATCGATCTCTTGTCCATTCATTACAAGGGATGAAGATGCAGAAACTGCAAAAAGCAATGCGGAAATGCGTCGCCGAGCAATCATAGGACCCCTGTGACCTCAAGAATGATTCAAGAAATTTTTCAATGCCCCATTCTACAAACTCTCTGGTGAGTAGGGCAAATATTCCTCGCATAATATTGGCTTAGATCGAGGGCTGCTGATTTTCTTTTAGGGATTCCAACTGAGTTTTAAATACGGTTGGAGCTCTTATTGATCATTAATGAAGCCGGTTATTCTGAAGCACGTTGTTTGCGCAGAGAGTGCAGTCTTTGGAAGTGAACCTGGTTGTCATCGATTAGCCCGGAAAAGCCATGTTTTTGTGTTGTGGTGGCAAATCAAGCGAACGCGAACCTTGGGATTTCTATTGCTGTTTGCCGGCGCCATTGTTGCAACCTGGTTGGCGATTGGAATGCACTGGCAGTTCGTTAACCGATGCGCGTTTCGTGACTTCAGCGCAAAAAGGAACCGAGGCCGCTTCCGACCTCGGTTCTTCCAATTTCAAGAAAGCACACCCGGGAGGATTCGAACCTCCAACCCTCGGTTCCGAAGACCGATGCTCTATCCAATTGAGCCACGGGTGCATTTAGAAAACGTCAGCACTTGGTTGAACCTAGTAGGGCGAAAAGATTCTACCATCGCGAAAATTTATCACAACGCCAATTGGTGGAGCAGTTAGATGGATTCTGGTGATTTTTAAGCGGGTGTCGACTAGATTTTGCTGGTTTTTGTGAAAAGCTTGCTGTATTTTTTCCACGTCTTTGCAAGTCTTTTTAGAGAAATTCGGCGTTTTTCTTCGTGGACACGATCGATTAATCCGGAATAATTACCCCAACATCCGGACAATCGTCAATTTCTTCCCTATTGCGGATGTTTAACGGTGTGGAGTTTGAAATGACGAAATTTGTAAGGTAATTTTTCTTGTTTCGGTAGTTCGAGCTTCAAGTGTGATACAATCGATTACGCGTACGACTCGTCTTTTTCGAGTACGTCAGCTTGCGAAAAGGTATTGTTCAGGGCAATTTGCAAATGTCAACGATCACTCTCAGGGTACTAGACGGTTCCGACCGCGGTAAGGTTTTTGAATCTATTGCAGCGCCCGTTACGATTGGTCGTGAAGAAGGAAATACGATCCAGCTTAATGACGAGCGCATTTCGAGGTTTCATCTTAAGATCCAACAGGATCATGATGATCTCGTTCTTACTGACCTTGAGAGTACCAACGGATCGAAAGTTAACAACGAAGAAGTTCAGTTGCGTATCCTTCGTCATGGCGATTTGATCACCCTGGGCAGAAGTACTCTGATCTTTGGAAGTCGTCTTGAAATCAATGAACGGTTGGATCGAGGTGATACTGGCCGGAAAGTCGATTCTCAAGAAGCGGGCTCTCAGCCTTCCGCCGAGAATGTGGCCGTCAAGTCAGGCCGACAAGAGGATCCGAGTTGCCGACAGGCGTTACTTGCCCACACCCCTCCGAAACTTCCCGATCGACTTTCACCTGGACAAGCGGCTCAGCTTTCTGAGGTAGTGGAGTTCTTACACCTGCACGTTCGTGGAGTCGTTAGTGAAGTTGAACTGGATAAGCGAAAGAAGAGTGTCGAGCTGACGCGGGAACAGTGGCAGAAAATGATTGACGTTCAAGCGAGACTGGCGGAGTATCTTCGTCGCATAAGTAATCCTTGATCTCGCGTTTGTCTTCACGCTGGCTAAGCAATGCTCCGTGGCTCTCACAGAGTTGGCTGCAGTGCAACGCGCCTCCGTTAATTTGTTCCGAATCTTGCGACCGGAGCTCAAATGTGCCTTCTTAGCCTCTTTTGGTTGTGATGCTACAGTGGGATGTTGCTTATTTGGTGAGTGTCAAGAATCGCATTACTGAATCAAGTTGTAGTTTTCCAACGCAAGCTCGCCGTGAGTTGAGCATTTCTTGATTGAGTTTTCCTTGAACTGGGGTTAGCTGTTTTTGTCTGCCCAATCAGTCAGCATTTGAAACTGCGCTGCAAAATCGTTTTCGTCAGTACCCAATGGTGATTTGAAGAAGCTGGCGAGGAATGTCAATAGGCCAGTTTCGCCGCTTCGATTAGCCTTTTCAGTGAATCGGAATAGGTCGAGGACCAGGGGAGCCGCGAGAATGGAATCGCAACCTTGCCAGGTGAAAGTCATGATCATGGGAGTTCCAAGAAAACCTCGGAAGTGAATGTGGTCCCACGCCGTTTTCCAATCTCCCAGGCTCTTGATGTATTCGATACTTATATGTGTCTGCGGGTCGTAGCCGAGGATTTGGCCTAGCAGGCGATCTTTGCTGGTAACCTTCGTTTGTTTGTTGATCGGATCATCAAGAACCTGCCCATCCATATTGCCAAAAATATTATGTCCGACCCAGCTCATTATTTCTAAATTTCGATTCGCAAACGCTGGCGCAAGTACGCTCTTCAAGAAAGTTTCACCAGTTTTACCGTCGTGTCCAATGTGACAGGTTCCACGAGCTATTGCCAGTTCATCGATTGCTTTAGGGCAACTTCCCAATGAAGGGGTGAAGTTAATGAAAGGCCAGCCTTTTTCTAATGCTGCAATCGCATAGAGCGAACTGGCGGGTAAAGCGCAATTGGAGTCGCTGAGTGTGGATTCCAGTTCATCCCAGGTGTCCGGAATCGTTTCGGGATTGATTGGAGGTTCGGTCGAAGCAAGATTTAGAACAATGACTTGGTCAAGTTTGTTGTTCTCTTTGAATTCAATCAGATCGCTTTGAATTTGATTAATTGCTGATTGTGCAGTCTCAGTTTGATTGACAAATTCTTCCGTTGCCAGTTTGGCAATTGTTTCTCCAACATTAAACAACACACCAGGCCGAACGTTTTTATCAAACTCTGCTAGTTCCGTTTCACATTGGATCACGAGTTCACGACTGATAGCTGGCGTCGTGCCCGAAAGCAAAAATGCTTCGGTGCGACTGTCTGTTTTCCGAATCTCGTGCCCGCCCATTACGATTTGATCCCAATCAATCAGATCCAGGCTGGAAAATTGCTCGAGCTGGCTTACCAAACCGCAATCATCAACAAGATTTAGTTTGAGTGCAGCAAGGCCGACAACAACGGTAGTGGAGACGCCGCCGTGGGCTCCGATAAGCCATAGTCCAACACGTTTTGACATAGAATTTCTGAAACTGGGAATCAAGGAGGTTCGTTGAATTAAAGCCACTGTGAAAGTAGGCCTCAGAGATGGGTATCTGAATTATGGATTATTACTAGCCAATCACCTTGCTGCAACGGCGTCGCAATGGGGATAGAGAAATCTCAACGTGTCGGGTGTGTGTTTTGGCACTGTGGATGAGTAGTAGCGATTACATGGTCGTCCTTCAGTAAATTTTCTGAAGTAAAGTTTGGGGTCTTTCGAACGCGTCCAGCCGTGTTAAATTGTTGGTCAATGGTTGAAGAATTTAAAACGATAAAAGGCAAGTTGATGTTCGAATCTGCACCGCTAAACCCCCCCGACTCCATTTTTGGCCTGATTGAGCAATTTAAAAAGGATGAAAATCCGCTTAAGATTAATTTGTCGGTAGGGGTTTATCAGGACGAATCGGGCACAACTCCGGTGATGCAGTGTGTTCGGCAGGCGGAAGAAAAATTACTGGCTGAGCATGGAACCAAAAGTTACCTCCCGATTGATGGTGCTCCGTCTTACAATCGGGCGATTGGCGAATTAATTCTCGGTGAGTCGCTGTTTAACTCGTCATCGGTTCATTCGGTATCGGCTCAGACGCCCGGGGGAACCGTTTCTTTGCGGTTAGCCGGTGAGCTGCTTCGTCGCGTTTTTGACGTAAAGACGATATGGATGAGCAATCCAACGTGGGCTAATCATCCAAAAATCTACGACGCAGCCGGTTTGGAAATCAAGAAGTACGACTATCTTGATGAGCAAGGGACAGGATTGGATTTTGAGCGTATCCTTGAATCCCTCCGTCATGCTCAACCAGGAGAGGCGGTCTTGCTGCATACGGTATGTCATAATCCAACTGGAGTCGATCCTACGGTTGAGCAATGGAAAGTTCTTGGGGAATTCATCAAAGAACGTCAGTTGTTCCCAATCTTTGATTTTGCCTATCAGGGGTTTGGCGAGAGTTTGGATGCGGATGCATTTCCGATACGAAATTTTATTGAGAGTGGCGGCGAAGCCCTCGTTTGCAATTCATTTTCGAAAAACTTTGGTTTGTATGCAGAGCGTGTCGGCGGGATATCGGCAATTTCACCAAATGCTGAAACTGCGGCAGCGATGCTGAGCCAAATTAAGTTGACGATTCGTACGATGTATTCAAACCCACCGTTGCATGGTGGCGCGATCGTGAATACGGTTCTCCATGATTCCGAGTTGCGGAAGCTTTGGACGTCAGAGTTGACTGAAATTCGCCAGCGAATTCTTGAGTTGCGTGAAAAATTTGTCGCTGCGATGCAGACTCGGGTTCCCGAGAAGAACTTTGAGTACATTAATCGACAGCGTGGGATGTTTAGTTACTCGGGTCTGACCGCCGAGCAGGTTGAACGATTGAAGAGTGAGCACTCCATTTACATCCTCGGAAGCGGTAGGATCAACGTAGCGGGAATCAATAGTGAAAACCTGAACCGGTTGTGCGACGCGATTGCCTCCGTGGTTTAATCAAAACTCAAAACCAAGATGGTTCCTCGTTGAAGTTCCCGGAAATTCTTCAATAGGGGTACGCGGTGATAACCCGGTTGTCGCCGAGGACTAGGTTGAGTCGTTTCAGCGGTGGGTGGTTTTTTCGAGCTCCGGCTTCGCCTCCAAGGTAACCGATCCGTCGGTCCATTTGAATGACGTACTCGGTTTTCCCGTCTCCTTCTGGGATCGTTTTGACGCGATTGGAGTCTGATTGAATCAACTCGTAAGCTTCGTCAATCAATCGAAAAACATCATCCCCCTGAACATCAAATACTCCGTGAGGCCCTGGGCGGTCGGGTTCGTCACTCGCGTGACGCATTACATGTTTGCTGCGATGACCACTTTTTCCTGAGGTGTAGATCAGTCCGGCTGGTGAGACAAGATTCTCTCCCCTTCCAGCTCGCAAGTAACGGCCTTCCAGAGTCGAATTCGCTTGATCGCTCGTCTTCGGCCTATGAGTTGTAATGACTCCAGCTGGCGGAGTGACCACCGAATTAGCTGTTCGCGTTGACTCGGCGTACCATTGATAGGCGACAATCAGAACGATAATTGTCGTACTGATGACTTTTTTAGGAGTGACTTTGGTAATGTGCGGGGGCGTAGATTGTTGTTTTTTCATGCGCTCAATGAATGATCATTCGGGTTTAAAGGACTTAGCGCTTGGGCTTCCACCAGTTTACATTTAATTTGCAACCACACAAAAGGAAGCAGGATAGTCCAACAAAAAACAGCCGAACTGAAGCAGTGCGGCTGTCGGTGGTTTTAACTCGGCAATGGGAATCGCTTGTTTAGCGAATTACCTGAAGTTCGATGGAGTCGAGCTATGATTCGTATTCTGTTGTCGAGCAGATCGCATCGCGGAAGCTCCCGGCTGTGAGGTGCCCTTGAGAAAATTATCAATCTGAGAGTCTTGACGAAGCGTTTGGAATGCTTGTGCCATCTCAATGTTCAGCTTCTTTTCGAGAATGTTCTTTTGAAGTTCTTCTTTGACTGCGTCAAAATCAGAGACAACCGGTTCGGTTCGTCCCAGGCATAGCATTGTCACCCAGTATTCTCCCATCTGGACAACTTTGGAAAGTTCGTTGGGCTGCAGGCTGAATGCCTCTTTTTCCAGATCAGGCTGTCCGCCATGTTTTTGAATCGGCGGGACGGCACCAAAGTTATTTTTCGAAGCCGGTTCGATGGAGTACTGGTTGGCCAGTTTTCCAAAGTATTCCGGGGTCGGGTTCGCGCTGGCTAGGTTCCAGACCTTCAGTGCGGATCTGTGGTCATTGCTTACGATGACGAGGACTTCCACGCGAGGACCGAAGTTTGCTTCAAACCCTTTATCCATATCTTCTTGTGTGACCGTGACTTTGTCCTGCACCAGTTTTTTCAATGCAACGGTCGGCCAGACTTGATCCTCGATGTAGAGATCGACTTTTGAGAGGTCATCGTTGGTCATGAGTTGAAGCCAGTCGTCAACGTTAACGCTACCGTCTGGATTCAGATGGCCAAGTGATTCAGCGGCCCTCGTGATTTCTTCCGTAATATCTGCTTTTTCGACACGTAGCGAAGCTGATTTTAATTGTTGAATCAGGATCATACGGTTGATTTCGGTGTCAAGCATTTGAGAGCCGTATCTGGTAATGCAATCTTCAGCAACGTCTCGCTTGAAAATTTGTATCCCGTTAACGATTGCGGCAACGCCCGGCATCTCTTTGGAGAGAACTTCGTCATTCATGACGTTGACAATTTTTGCGTTTTTCTGCTCCGTCGTGAACAAAACGCGAGCTGATTCGATTAGCTTGTCGCTGGCAATTTGTTTTTCGATTCTTTCGTGGTGAAAAGCAGATTCTGTTGGAGAAAGGTCGGCCTCCGGGTAGAAGCGTTCACATCGTAGAATCACGAAATTGTTAGCAATCGCGAGCACACGGGAAATTTCATTGGGGCTCAATGAAAATGCGAGCTCTTCAAATTCGGGAAGGCCCGAATTGCGGCGAATTGGCTGTAGTAATCCCCCCATCGATTTGCTATTTGCGTCAAGGGAGAATTGTTTAGCGAGGCGTTCGAAGTTTTCGGGAGCAGTTTGGAGCTGGGAATGGATTTGGTTGGCCTGTTGGAGCGAATCAACAACGATTTGACGAACCTGAACCTTCGGGCCAAACTCGAATTCCATCCGCTCATTGATTTCCTGATTAGTGACTTTCACGTTTTTTTCGGCCAGCTTGCGAATTGCTAATTCGTGCCAGGTAATATCGTTCTTTAGACGATCGACGGTGATATTCCGGCGGCTGCAAATCATTTGGACATATTTGTCACCCGACATGCCGAACTTTTTGGCTTTTTCGATGAGCTCATTGTTCACATCGCCCTCAGTGATCATCACTCCATTTTTTTTGCACATGTCGAGCACGAGGAGTTTTTTGATTCGGCTTTCAAGAACCTCTTCGCCAAAACGACGCATGCATTCTTGAGAGATTTGGTGGCGAGTGATTGGGTGTCCGTTGACAACGGCAAGTGTTTCGATGTGTTTTTGCTTTGACGCTGCTATTTGAGCGGGAGTGTTGGCATTGGTTTGGCCCAAGACCTCATCGCTGGATAAACCGAGTAAAATGATGAGGGACACTAAAAGGGGGCAGATTTTAATACAACTAATGCTGGCTTTTTTCGCCATCGCGGTTTCTCCATTAACCGGGCTCGTTTCAATCCGGCTTGGACGAGGAGTGTGCGAGCCGGGAATCCATTCGCGTGGAGTATAGAGCTGACTTTCCCAAGCGGTCAAGACAAATCGGAGGTGGGAGCTGGCAGGCAGTTTTCTGGTCGATCTCCGAATCGCAGAACAATCCTTGACTGGCGTCACGCTTAGATAGCTAGCAGTTGGGCGCTGCAGCTATGCCAGGATATGAGAGCGGTCTGTCCGTCAAAGCGTGGTTGATTAGAAAAGAGAATCCGGAAATGCTGAGCCGTTTGGAGGGAGCGGATGAGTTGGAGCCTGAATGCTGAGTAAGTTTTCACTGCCAGGGAGAGTTTTATTTTATACCGCCTGCAATCACTACGGATTCGAGCTTGGCGTTACTTGATTTAGGAGACGGAAGTGAGCGGGCAATCGAAATTGGGGCGGCCGGCTGAGGGGAACGCTGAGGGTTTAGTGTCGAGAATTCATTAGGAAGCGATTTGGGGCCGGTGGTGGGTACAGAGGGTTTAAACTGCACAGGCGCCTTCGTTTTATTGGTAGCGGGCTGAAATGAATTTTCTGATTCTCGAATCAAAGGTAAACTATTGGCCGTTTTTCTATTGGAGGGACGGCGTGTTGGCGATTTAAATCTTGGATATTTGCTAATACTCGAAACAGAGTTGCTAGGGGCAGTCATTGGCATTGGGGCAGAATCGTTGCGTTGGATCCACAAAGCCGAGTTGTGTTCTGTGTATGGGTTGTAGTAGTCGGAGTTGGGGCCAGGGTTGGCGACGTGATAGCCATCGCTGATTCCATAACCAACCCATCTCAAGTAGCGATGTTTTTGGGCAAATCCTGTCGACGCTAGGACGGTAACGACCATTAATACTGGCAGAACTAATCCGAAAAGTCTGATTCGCAACATATTACCCGCCTTGCTTGGGAACGATTGAGCGTTGAATTTGCAAAAAATACCGTTATTCCTTCCCGTTTTTTATCGCCGGACAATCGAGGTCGCCTTGATTGTATTGACGGACAGGTCCGCGGCGCTGGTAATAAGCGTCCGGTCGTATCGAGAAAAACGGTTTCAATCATGTTTACTTTCATTCGTTTCAAGTAAACAGGCCGGACAAGGGCAATAGAAGTGCTTTGGCAGGAGAAGCCTCCGGTGGATAGCGAGCTGAATACCGTTTTTGTCAGCAGCCTGTCTTCAACCTCAGTGCCGTTGTCGAGTCTAAGTGCGGCGCTTTTCCACCAATTTGTTTCCACCAATTCGTTTCCACCAATTCGTTTAACTTAATTGTGAACATGTTCGTGAGGATGGTGGTTCGCTATCTTAGAATTCGATTTTGGTTTGGGGGAAAGCGCGAGAGTAATATCGTCATCCGAGTTAAAGGTTTTGTCGGGGCCGGCGCTACGAACGAGTCCTGAATCAGAGCCTGCGTCAAATCGTAACGATTCTCCCCAGGGGTCAATGTGTTCGACAATCAGCATGTTTGCCTCAATGTCGAAATCAGCGATGTCTCCTGCTTCTGCGCGAAACGCCTTGACCTTCTTCGCTGCAACCGCCAATAAGACGCCGGTTTCCTTGGCTTGTTTCTTTGCAATTTTATTGCGTTGGGCGATCTCTCTGGTATGCGTGCGATGGTGATGGGCGTTGGAGATAAGCAAGACAATCGACGTTGCCATTACCACACCGCCAATCGAAACGATGGTTCCAATCGAAGCCATTATTTTCCCCGGTCGTCGAAGTCCATTGAGGCTAATTAGCAACGGAATTGGCGATGCAAAGCCGGCGGTAAACAGACTGCCAAATGCGAGCCACATTCCATTAAATCCCCACCAGTTAAATTTCCGTCTTTCGGGGCGGGGCGGTTGAAAACCGATATAAACAGGGGTTGCTTGTTTATTGGCAGATGTCCGTTGATTGAAGGGGGTGTGAAACGCCATCTATTCAAAATCTCCGACGGTTTTTTGGTAACTTCCCTCTTTATTCGATGGGAATTTAAAAACCTTGGGAAATTATTAAAAAATGTTTTGAATCACGCGGCCACCAATGGATTGGGGTATCGATTGCATAAAAACAGGGCGGTGTTTCAGTCTTGAAACACCGCCCTCAGTTTTTTCTTAAATATTTCCAAGCATCAAGCAGAGTGGCTTTCTACAAAGATTTTAAGCGAATTTAAGCTTTGCTGGCTCGAATTGCTTCGAGGTATCGATTTAGCTGTTTTTTCACAACTGGGAATAAGAAAAACAGCCCGACCATATTGGGGAAGACCATCGCGAAGATCATGGCGTCAGAAAAACCCCAGACCGAACTCATGTTGGCAGCAGAACCGATCACCACAAAAGCGCAAAATAGCAATTTATAGGAAAGGTCGGCTGCCTTGCTTCGCCCAAAAAGAAACTTCCAAGATTGCAGACCGTAGTAGGACCACGAAATCATTGTGGAAACCGCGAACAGAACGACGGCTACTGTTAGGAATACATTGGAAAAAGGAATGTACTCGGCAAAGGCTTTGGAAGTGATTCCAGCACCCTCGAAGGACTCGCCGTCGATGACGACAACGCCCTTACCATCACCACCATAATTGAATTGCTCTCCACCCGTGTTGAAAATGATAATGACAAGTGCAGTCATCGTGCAGATCACGACCGTGTCAATGAATGGTTCGAGAAGTGCTACGAGCCCTTCGGATGCAGAGTATTTCGTCTTGACTGCGGAGTGAGCAATGGAAGCCGAACCGGCACCCGCTTCATTGGAAAACGCGGCTCTCTTGAAACCGATCAGTAAAACACCGATTACGCCACCAACTCCAGCCTGGGGCTTGAATGCCTCGGTAAAGATCAGAGTGATTGCCCCGCCGAGAAGGTTAATGTTGGTAATGATGATGTAAAGGCAAGCCACTGCGTAAAGGATTGCCATAAAGGGGACGATCTTTTCAGTCACTGAGGCGATTCTTTTGATACCGCCGATGATCACGATCCCAACGAGTATGGCCAGCACGACGCCGATTGCCGTACCTGCAGCGGTACTTTGGAGTCCTAAAAGATCTTTGAGAACAATGGTGGCCTGATTCGATTGGGCCGCGTTTCCACCACCGAATGATCCGCCGATGCAAAAGATCGCGAAAAAGATAGCCAGAATCGTACCGATACCGACGAAGCCCTTTTCCTTGAAACCCTTGGCCAAATAATACATTGGTCCGCCATGAACCGTGCCGTCCTCACCGATATCGCGGTATTGAACACCCAGGGTGCACTCCACGAATTTAGTTGACATTCCCAAAATTCCGCAAACGATCATCCAAAAGGTTGCGCCCGGTCCACCGAGGGCAATCGCGAGGGCCACGCCAGCAATATTGCCGTTACCGACGGTTCCTGACACAGCCGTGGCCAAAGCTTGGAAATGGGTTACCTCGCCGTCAGATTCATCCGCGATGGTGTCGACAACATCGCCGTCGACAATATTGACTTCTGCCTTTTCGTCTGCCGAGTGATGATCGAGTTTGTCGTATTTACCACAGACGACTTTTAACGCGGTGGGGAAATGAACGATATTTACAAAGCCGAAAGCAAGGGTGAAAAATAGAGCGCTAAACACGAGGAGCAGAAGAACAAATGGCACACCGCCCAGAAAGGGTACACCCTCGGGTATTGGGTAGAAAACTAACCCGCCAAAAAAATCAGCCACTGGCTTGAAGGCTAAGTCAATTCTCTCATCGATTCCAAGAGATTCCGCCCCGTCAGCTTCCGCAGCCGCCTGTGCGAGTGCTTCACCTGTGTTAGGAAAATGTCCAATTGCAATAATTAACAGCAGTGCGAGTGCCGCAATTTTCAACCATTTTGAAGATGTCATGATTTTCCACCGGATACGGGGTAATAAAGTCGCGTTGACACTGCTATCGGGGCAGCTTTAATCAGCCGTTTTTATCGAACAAAGCAACCAGAGTCAATGATTTCTGGAATTTGGCTTGTTTTTGACATATGTGGTTGTGAAAATTGTTTTTAATGAATATATTCCTCGTCGGTTAATCCAGCAGTTAGCGAGTTTGCCCGAAATTAAGTCCGTCAGAAATGAATCCTCACTCTCAGTTATCTCAAAACGATCGAGCTATGATTTCGGTTCTTCGCGGGACTGAATCGATGTCGATTTGCGAGTTGACCGACGCGATGGAGGTCACGGCCACTGCGGTGAGGCAGCGCCTAAACCGGTTGATGGCACTTGAACTGGTTGAACGTTGTCAAACAGTGGAAGGCCGTGGGCGGCCAAGTCATCGTTATTTGTTGACTGATAAAGGCAAACGCAGCAGTGCCAATAATTTAGATGATTTGGCAGTGGTTTTATGGGAACAAGTCCAAAAAATTGAAGATCCGGGCGTTAAGCGGAAAGTTATTGCGGGTGCCGTGGAGCGGTTATCGGAGAGGTACCAACTTGCCATTCGCGGCGACACCGTTGAAGAGAGAACGCGGTCTTTGGTAGAGATGTTCGCTGAGCGTCAGATCGCGATCAGTTTTGATGACAACTCAGCGCTGCCTCTGATAAAAGTTGGAGGTTGTCCTTATCCAACTCTTGCCGGAGAGAATCATGAGATTTGCGACATGGAACAGGCGCTGCTGGCGAGTGTCATCGGACATCCTGTGGACAGGTGCCAGTGCCGCCAAGACGGCGACAGTTGTTGCACGTTTGAAGTCGGGCAGGAAGCAGTGGATCACAACCGCGAAGCCGGAGTGAGTTAAGTTACGGGAGTGAGAAGCGCGGTCTACACGAGAGTGTTTCCCGCGGGAGCATTTATTTAGTTGGCCTCGGGGAAAACTCGAGCCGAGACAGTCATTTTTAGATTAGAAAAAAGCAAATGAGCGACGTACTAAAAATAGTTGATCTGCATGTGTCGATTGGCGACAAAGAAATCCTCCGGGGAGTTAACCTCTCCATGACCGAAGGGGAGACCCACGCTTTGATGGGTCCCAATGGCTCCGGTAAGAGCACGCTGGGATTGGCCATCATGGGGCACCCCAATTATAATTGCACTCAGGGAGAGATCCTGCTCAACGGCGAAAACATTCTTGAGTTGGAACCTAATGAGCGGGCGCGAGCCGGCATTTTTATGGCCTTCCAACGACCGGTGGCCATCCCCGGTGTGAAGATGGCTGATTTCCTTCGGCATGCCACAACCAACGTCCGGAACCCGGAACGTAAAGAGGGTGAAGACCTGATTCCAATGCGAGATTTTCGCAAGGAAATTAAAGCGAATATGGAACAGCTGCAGATGGACAGCGAGTTTGCACGGCGTTATGTGAATGACGGGTTCTCCGGCGGCGAGATGAAGCGTGCTGAGATTCTGCAACTCGCGATGTTGCAGCCTAAGTTCGCGATCCTCGACGAGACAGATTCCGGGCTCGATGCTGACGCGGTTCGACTGGCCAGCCAGTCCATCAACGAGATTGGTCACAACAAAATGGGACTGTTGATCATTACACACCACGACAAGCTGTTAGAGCACAATCCACCGAATTTTACTCACGTTATTTTGGGTGGGCGAATCGTTGAAACGGGTGGTAAAGAACTGGCCGAAGAGCTACACGCTCACGGATATGATCGTATTCGAAAGCAGTATCCCGAGGCTGCCAAAGTGAACGATGAATCTGAGGCAGAAGCGGAAGCGGTCGTTTGAATTTAAAGTACTGAGAAAGAGTCCCAACACAAACAGAATGGCTGCGAAAGTTCGTCGGTCGTTCATTTATGGATCCCATGAAAGGCAGGGCAATCGCTTAACGTTTACCGGTCAGTCTTAACGTTTACCGGTCAGTAAACCCAAGTGCGATTCCTGAACAAAAGATATGTCAACTGAATTGACTGAAAGCCAAGAGCTAAAATCTACTGAGATCAACAAGTACGATTTTAAAACTGAAACGACAGCGGTTTTCAAAGCCCGTAAAGGGATTGACGCTGAGATCGTAAATCAGATTTCAGACATCAAAAATGAGCCAGACTGGATGCGACAGTTCCGGTTGGAGGCACTCGAGATTTTCGAATCAAAGCCGATGCCTGAATGGGGCGGCGATATTGATCTCGATTTCCAGGATATCTTTTATTATCTCAAGCCAACTACCGATCAGGGAAAGTCGTGGGATGATGTGCCCGAGGAAATTAAAGACACTTTCGAAAAGCTGGGGATTCCTGAAGCAGAACGCAAGTATCTTGCGGGAGTTAAAGCTCAGTTTGAATCAGAAGTGATTTACGGCTCGCTGAAAAAAGACCTTTCTGATCAAGGGGTGATTTTTACCGATACGGATACCGCCGTTCGCGAGCACCCGGAATTGCTGCGTGAATATTTTGGGAAAGTCATTCCGTCGGCCGATAATAAATTTGCCGCGCTTAACAGTGCAGTTTGGTCGGGTGGCTCGTTTATTTACGTGCCACCGGGAGTAAGTATCGAATTTCCATTGCAGGCTTACTTTAGGATCAACGAAGAGAATATGGGTCAGTTTGAGCGGACCTTGATCATCGTTGACGAGGGCGCGCAGGTTCATTACGTCGAAGGTTGCACCGCACCAATGTACACCAGCGAGTCATTGCATTCGGCGGTCGTTGAGGTGGTCGTCAAAAAGAATGCGCGATGCCGCTACACAACGATCCAAAACTGGGCAAATAATATTTACAACCTGGTAACGAAAAGGGCCTTTGCATATCAGGACGGTACCATGGAATGGGTGGATGGAAATCTAGGTTCCAAGCTTACGATGAAGTACCCCGCCGTTTACATGATGGAACCTGGAGCTCGCGGTGAAATTTTATCAATCGCATTTTCGAGTAAGGGACAGCACCAGGACGCAGGCGCGAAGTTAGTCCATTGTGCTCCCGATACGACCGGGACGATCATTTCCAAGTCGATTTCGAAAAACGGTGGACGCAGCAGTTACCGCGGCTTGGCAAAGGTTGAAAAAGGCGCGGTTAATTCAAAGTGCTCGGTCGTCTGTGACGCTTTGATTTTGGATGATGCAAGCCGAAGTGATACGTATCCGTACATTGAGATCAATGAACAGGACGTATCAATGGGACATGAGGCGAGTGTTTCGAGAATCGGTGAAGAGCAGTTGTTTTATCTGATGAGTCGCGGGCTGTCCGAGGCGGAAGCCAGTACGATGATCGTGAACGGTTTTATCGAGCCACTGGTCAAAGAACTGCCGATGGAATACGCGGTCGAAATGAACCGGCTCATTCAGTTGCAGATGGAAGGCTCCGTGGGTTAACCAACCCTCCTCGCGGCAGGGGTTTTGCAGTTTTAACGATACGATACAAGAATTTGAAATGACACCAACAACACTAACTGAAAAAATGCAACTGACATTTACCGATGAAGGTTTCGCCGCGTTCCTTGAAACGTTGAACGAACCTGAGTGGTTAACTGAAATTCGCAAGTCGGCCTGGGAGAGATTCAAAGAGCTACCGTGGCCGAGCAATCGGGATGAAGAGTGGATGCGAACTGACATTCGCCTATTCCATCTTGAAAAATTCTTTATTCCCTCGGCTCGGGGCGAAGTCGTATCGGGTACTCCGGTGCTGGCCGATGGTGTGGAATTGGTTGGTTCCGCTGCGTCTTGTGACGGTGTGGCTACCGGTGCGTCTCAGTTCGATTCGGCGATGGCAGAAAAGGGAGTGATCTTTGGGGCAATTAGTGAGCTGCTTGAAGAGCACGGAGAACTAATTCGAAAGCACTTGTTTCAAGTAGTGGATGGATTAACAGATCGTTTTGCCGCCCTCCATCAGGCAACCTGGACAAGCGGAATTTTTCTTTATGTGCCGCGGAATGTTTGTGTCGAGAATCCGATCCATACTTTTTCTACAATGACCGATGGTGGTAGTGATTTCACCCACACCTTGATTGTGCTCGAGGAGGGGGCGGAAGCGACTGTCCTCGCCGAATCCAATAACGCAAATGACGCCGTCGGTTTACATTGTGGAGCCATTGAAATTGTGGTGGGAGACCGTGGTAATTTACGGTACGTCAACCTTCAGGATTGGAGTCAAAAGGTTTGGCATTTCGCTCATCAAAGGGCGGTCATCGGTCAAGATTCCAATCTTCAGTGGACGGTTGGTGCGCTTGGCTCTCGTTTGGCAAAGGTAAATCAGCATGTCTCGCTTAAGGGAAAACGTGGGAATTGCCAAGTCAACGGAGTTATGTTTACCGAGAACAAACAGCACCTCAGTTACCATACACTCCAGCATCATGAAAAACCGGATTGCACCAGTGATTTTCTCTACAAAGGTGCCCTTCAGGATCAGTCCCGAACGGTTTGGCGAGGGATGATCAAAGTAGATGTCGAGGCTCAGCAGACCGATGGTTATCAACGGAACGATAACTTACTGCTGTCCAGTAAAGCGCGTGCGGATTCAATCCCCGGATTGGAAATCGAGGCAGACGATGTGCGTTGCACGCATGGTTCGACAAGCGGTCGCGTCGACGAAGAGTTAATCTTCTATGCTCAGTGCCGCGGGTTTACTCGCAAGGAGGCCATTCGGGCGATTGTGACTGGATTTTTCCAGCAAGTCTTTGACAGGGTCACGATTGAGAGCGTTCGAGAAGCATTGGCCTTGGCGATTTCTCGCCGCGTCAGGGATTATGAGTAGACCGGGAAGGGTTCGACTGGTTGCGCGCAAATCCATGGGGATATTTTGTCTCACCTACGTCAAAGATTCCCCAATCGGCAGTGTTAGCGGGGAACAGGCTCTTCAAAACTGGAATCTTCGGTCGTAAATCTGGCAGCGGTTGGATACAATAAAAAATGGGCAAATTAGCTCGGTTTTTGTCCTGCCGGTTTCTGGACTAGCTATTTGAGGATGCGATGATTATTCGGTCAGCTTCGGAGATATACCTCGATGCCAATGCGACGACACCTGTGTTGCCCGAGGCGGCTCAGGAAGCGCATGATGCCATGGAGGAGTTGTTTGGGAATCCAAGCAGCGCCCACATTTCCGGGTTGCGAGCCCGTTACATTCTAGAGTCGACACGGGATTTAGTTCGAGAAGTGCTCGCGGCCGAAGGTGGGCAGATTGTCTTCACCAGCGGAGCAACTGAAGCAATTCAGATGGGCATCTTTTCGACTCTCTGCGATATTCGCGAGCATCGCTCCAAGAATCGGGAGAATGAAGGACCGCGGACGTTGCTGTATGGTGCAACGGAACATAAAGCGGTTCCCCAGGCATTGCAGCATTGGAATCAACTTCTCGGTGTTAATAATCAGATCCTTGAAATACCGGTCGACCAAAACGGAGCGCTTGATTTAGAGTTCCTCAGAAGCCACGCTGCAAACGCGGATTTAATTTGCACGATGGCAGTAAATAATGAAACAGGAGTCGTTACGGATCTTAAAGCTGTTGAAAAGACCATTCGAGCTGAGAATACATCGGTTCGCTGGTTGGTCGACAGCGTTCAGGCGGTTGGGAAAATTGCACTTGATTTGTCAAGTTCGACCATCGATTACGCTGCCGTCAGCGGGCACAAGATTTACGCACCTAAAGGTATTGGATTGTTGTACGTCCGCGAAGGTGCGCCGTTGGTTCCCCTGTTGGCAGGCGGGGGGCAAGAGCAAGGTGCTCGCGGCGGGACAGAAAATTTGCCAGGCGTTGCGGCGATCGCCGCAGTGATGAAAAAGTTAGCGGATTCTGAATCCAAGACGTTTACCGACGAAGCAGTGTTGCAGGGATATCGACAACAATTGCTGCGAGCGCTCGACAGCGCGTTTCCGACTATTGAATACAACATGCCAATTGAGACATCCGTTCCCACAACGATTAACTTTTCCGTCAGAGGTTTTCCCAGTAAAGAATTACTAGACCTTTTTGATGCGGCGGGCATTCGTGTCAGTTCGGGTTCGGCCTGTGGATCTATGGTGCAGCGATCCTATGTGCTGGACGCGATGGGGGTTCCCGAGTGGCGATCCTACGGGGCGATTCGTTTGTCATTCGGCCCGTTGGCAACCGCGGCTGAAATCAATTCGGCTTGCGAGCGGATTGAGCAAGCCGGGCAGGCGTTATGTGAATCCTGTTTGGTTGTCGGTAGTGACCTGGACAGTATGCCGGGACAGGATCTTGATGGCTTAGTGCAGCTCAAGAACGGTTCGATGTGCACTTGGCTTCTGATGGACTCGAAGAGCCGTAACTGCATCGTGGTGGATCCGTTTGAGGAATTGGCAGAGCGAACCGAGGCTCTGATTCGGTGTCAGAAAAGCAAGGTGCTTGCGATCCTTGATTCGCATGCTCATGTCGATCATGATTCCTGCCGTAAAATGCTTCTTGGGGTGATTCGTGATCACGCAGCACCGTCAGCGGAAACCAAAGATGAATTAGGCTGGCCGGAAGTAGTCGATGGAGTGGTGGAACTCTCGGATGGGAGCGAAGCGCCGTACTTGCAATTTTCAGATGAATGGATTGTTGCCAAAACAGACTTGCCGGGGCACACACTCATCGGGTGTGCTTATTTGGTGGGAGTGATATCCGAGGGTAATCGGCTTAAGTCTGAAGACGTCGTGTTCGCCTTTACAGGGGATATGATTTTAATGGGTGGTATTGGTCGAACGGATTTCCCGTGCAGCTCGATCGATAAAATGTATGGCTCTTTGAGGCGGTTGCCCAGCCTGGTGTCGAATCGAACGATTCTTTGCCCCACGCACGATTACAATAATGACTTTTCAACGACGCTTGAATTTGAGCAAGAGGATAACGAGTTTTTGGCGAAAATTCTGTGTCCTGAAACTCCATTGGACCTTCAGACGTTTGTAGAAACAAAGCCGGGAATTGATGCGGGGATTGCGGATGCGACCAATTCCGAACTTGTGTGTGGTCTGATCAAAGATTTTACGGTGGAACAAGAAGGGTCGATCGAGATCGGCCAGGAGGAGCTGAAGCAGTTTTTCCAGGAGCATCAAGATTCTTTGATTATTGATGTTCGTGAGCCGCATGAATTTGCATTTGCTCAAGACTGGGAGGAACTAGGTTTTCACTCACCGCCGAAGAACATACCGCTGACACGGCTAAGTGGATATCTTCCTAAACTATTGGCTGCTCACGGTGAGTCGCCGCGAGATGTGATTTTTCTTTGCCGAAGCGGGCGAAGAAGTGGCAAGGCAGCTGAAGTCGCGCGTCGGATAGGGGTGGAGACGGCGCGGCACATTTCGGGAGGGATCGCGTTAAACGTTAAGCATAAGTTTGCTTCAGAATTAGAAGCGGAACAAATGGGCTACATGATCTAATGTTCTCTCAATTTTTTGTCTGATTTTGATTCAAGGTTTCACCAATCACAATTTAAATCTTTAAAGAGGTCGACAGGCTTCAAATTTTAAAATACGGATAATTATGAGTGAATACACAATTGTTGCGTCAGTCGATGAAGTTCAGGACGGCTCAACCCGGCTGGTCGAGGTTGATGATCGGTTGGTCATTTTGTCTCGAATAGGAGATGAATATTTCTGCATCGACGATATCTGCACCCACGACGGAGGCACATTAAGTGATGGTCCCCATGAAGGGTGTGAGATCGCGTGTCCCCGGCATGGTGCAAGATTTGATTTAAGGACCGGGAAAGCTCTCTCGATGCCGGCGACGCAGGACACTGCATCACACCAAGTAAAGGTTGAAAACGGGTCGATTATGATTCGATTAAATGAGTCTTAAATTTTTCAATTTCACTTTATTAATTAAAACACGATCTTTTAGTTTCAGGAATACAGACCATGCCGCTGCAGGAAGACCAAGTGCGTGAAGCACTTAAACAGGTAATTGACCCGGAGTTATTTGTGAATATTGTCGATCTTGGGCTCATCTATGTCGTTGACATAGCTCCGATTGACGGAGAGGAAGAGAAATTCAAGGTGAATATTGAAATGACAATGACAAGTCCCATGTGCCCTGCCGGTCCACAGTTGGTTGCGGAAACGAAAAAGTATGCTGGTGAAATGGACAGCGTTGAAGAAGTAGAGGTTAAGGTCGTCATGGATCCCCCATGGACTCAGGATATGATGTCCGATGACGCGAGAGATCAGTTGGGGATTTTCTAAAGAGAAATCTTCTAATTGTCGGTGAGTGCTTGCGCGTTTTAATTCGAATTGTGACGGGCGGGAGAACGGAGAATGGTCATGGGGGATAGTGAAGTCTTGCCAGGAGTTTCCGTGAATTCTGCTGGTGAAGCGACGATTTCCAAGGAAATGGGCGACGTTTTATTCGAGCTTGCATTGGCACTGGAGGATCCAGCGGGATTTCCGGTTGACGTTGAGCATGTGTTGGCTGCGATCGTTCTTGCTGTGCGCTGTGGCGATCTTGATGGAGAGCGGGCAATTGGTGGAGCTAGTCTGCCCTTGGTGAAGCAACTGTTGCCTCATGTGAAAACTGTTTTCCGTGATTTTGGTGGCGTCGTTGGGAAAGATGATTAGTTCGATTCTGAATTGATCGAAGGGCGCAGGTGAGTGTCTTTAAAATGAGATGTTCACCGCCAGAAATTGGGCGTCAAAAGAACGAGCATTGGGGAAGTGAGAAGGTCAATGAAATTATCGCCGGTAACTTTAGGTTGGTTACTTGTTTTCCTTATCGCAGGCATGAATCCGGTACTTCTTGCGGCTCAGAGTAATGCCAGCCCATTTGTCGAAATTGGTTTTAATAGCGCGCCCGCGTCTGCATTCTACAGTGAACTTACGGTGCGGGAATCCAGCGAAGGTACTGCCTATGCGGCCTGTGGATTTAGTCATGGGTGGCTAGGGGTTCAGGAACTTGTCGGCGGAAAAAAGGCTGTTGTTTTTTCTGTGTCGTCGATGCCAAAGTCAAAAGAGCATGCGTCTGCGGCAGTTGGGGACGCGCAGGTCAGAGTTATAAAATTGGGAGAGGGGGTTCGTGAACGGGTTCTCGCTGATCAAAGTACAGTGGAATTGTCTTATGATTTGAATTGGACAGTTGGAGAATCGCTTCGTTTTATTGTCTACTCCGAAACAGAAAATAAGGAAACTCGCTACGCCGCTTACTGTTATCTGATGAAAGAGAATCGATGGTTGCATGTTGGTACATGCTCTTTAAATTCTGGCGGTTCGTTGTTACTTGGTCTTCACAGCTTTATCGGTGATAAGTCCGCTGACAAAACTCCATGTCAGCAACCACGCAGTTGTGATTTGGAATCCCCCTGGATGCTGGTTGGGGAAAAATGGATGCCGACGGTATCGGCAAGCACGATTAACAACGTCAAAACAGTTGCCGGGATCATGGTGGGGGTTGAAGGTGGGCGGTTCGTTTTGCGAACAGAGCCCGGTTCAAAAAAAACTGGAGTGATTGGGGATTCTGAAATTCGGCTTCCGAAGGCTGAACGAAAACCTCCCCTCGATTTGCCTGTTCCGATGGGAGGCGGAGAGATGGGGAGGCGGAAATTCCGGATCCTTGCCTACAATATCAAGCATGGTCGTGGGAACGACAATCAAGTTGATTTAGAACGAACCGCTGAGGTGATTCGGCGGCTGCACCCGGACTTTGTAGCGTTGCAAGAGGTGGATCAAGAAGTTCAACGAAGCGGGGTAGTCGATCAGCCAAGCGAGCTCGCCTTATTGACTGGCTTGCAACATCATGCGTTTGGGTCTTTCTTTGATTATCAGGGTGGGCAGTATGGGATGGCCGTTTTATCCCGTAACCCGTTTGAGCGCGTCAAGAATCTGCGTTTACCCGATGGTTCGGAACCGCGGACATCGTTGGTTGTAGATGTCAAACTGGATTTGAAAAAACAATTGAAGATTGCAGACGTGCATTTTTATCGTACCGAAAAGGAGCGATTGGCTCAGGCACGGCGATTACTGGAATTTTTGGATGGAAAGCAAAGCGATATTGCAATCGTAGGTGATTTCAATTCTAAGCCCGAGAGTCCGGTTATTAAATTGTTTCAGAGCAATTGGGAAATTCCGGATAAGGGCACCGATCATTTCACATTTCGATCGGATCGCCCCGAGGTTGAGATCGATTACGCCTTGCTTAACAAGGGCGCGGGATGGTCCATTTCAGAAATTGATGTTATCGAGGAGCCGGTCGTTTCGGATCATCGCCCATTGGTTCTTGAGATCGTCGAGGATAAATAGACTCCCCGGTTTAGAACCCCAATAGAATCCCAAAACTGCCGCCTCCCGTGGGATTGAAATTGCTAACGACTCGTTCTCTACCAATATGTGGACGAAGCGAGGCTTGAACCGATCGTTTCGGGAGGGGATCGAGGTTTGAACTTAAACAATTATTTGTTTCTGTTAGAATTCGCAGACGACTTGCGGAACGATAAAGTGTCATCGAGTGACTTAGGTTCCGGTTATTGATCATCTACTTCATACCACATGAGTCTTCGCTATGAGTTCTCCACAAACGCTTGCTGAAACGGAAAATTCGAACGATCCCCTGCGTTTAATCGATGTCGATTATGTCCAGTTCTATGTGGGCAATGCAAAGCAGGCGGCGTATTTTTACGCTCAGGCATTCGGATTTGAAATCGAGCAGATTAGTGACTTGACGACGAATGTTAGAGAAGCGGCGACGTATTTACTAACGCAAGGGAATATTCGATTTTTACTGACGACTGGTTTGCATCCCGATCACCCTGCTCAGCAAGAAGTCCAGCTGTATGGAGATGGAATTAAAGACATCGCTTTTACGGTAGAGGATTCCGTTAAAGCCTATGAGCAAGCACTCAAGAATGGCGCAGAGTCTGCCTACGAACCGGTTGAGATTACGGATGAGTTGGGGACTATTGTCAAATCGGGCGTGAAATCCTTTGGGCGTTTTGTGCACACCTTCATTTCCAGAACTGGAAAGTATTCGATTGAAAACGTAAAGCAACGTGGCGAGCAATTTCTTCCCGGTTTCCGCGTGCTCGATGATCTAGCAATTAATAAATACAATCGTGAAAACCCAACTGGGCTTTTCTATGTGGATCACTGCGTTGGAAACGTGCCGATGGGTGAGATGGATGTTTGGGTTAAATGGTACGAAGATGTACTCGGATTTAAGCTGTTCAAGCACTTCGATGCGGAAGATATCTCAACTGAATACACAGCGCTGATGTCGAAAGTGATGGATTCTGGTCGTGAGCTAATCAAGATCCCAATTAATGAACCTGCTGAAGGTAGAAATAAAAGTCAGATTGAAGAGTATCTTGATTGGCATAATAACACCGGTGGTATTCAGCATCTCGCGTTATTGACGAAGGACGAAGTAAATACCGTCGGCGAGCTTCGTTCGCGGGGAGTTGATTTTCTCGATATCCCGGAGACTTACTATGAGTTAGTTTGGGATCGCGTTGGTGAAATTGATGAAGATATCCAGCAAGTAAAAGATCTCCGTGTTCTGGTCGATCGAGATGATAAGGGGTACTTGTTACAGATTTTCACAAAACCTCTGCAGGATCGCCCCACGATGTTTTTTGAGATTATTTGTCGCCGTGGCAGCGAATCGTTTGGAAAAGGCAATTTCAAAGCTTTGTTTGAGTCGCTTGAGTTGGAACAGTTGCGCCGCGGAAACCTCTAAACGATACCGTGGGGTGTACCGAGTTCTTTTGTCTGTTTTGATTGCAGCGGTTTCAGTACAATGCGTTAATGCAAACGCTGAGGTATCAAAAAACTCAACTCAAATCGCTGACGGGGCTAAGGTTTTTAGCTGCGCTGGCGGTATTTATCGCCCATATGCCCGGTTCATGGCCGGAATATGATTTTGGTAAGGCACCGATTGGTGCCGCCGGGGTGAGTTTTTTTTTCGTGCTCTCCGGTTTTATTCTCGCCTATGTTTACTTGCCCCGTCTTGAGATTTCTGGTTCAAATCAATTTCCATTTAAGGAATTTTATCTGCGAAGGGTGGCTAGGATTTGGCCACTGCACCTCACGACTCTCTTGATCGCCCTTATTTTGGTCATGGGTTGGCGGTTATTTCAAAAACAGGATTACGTCTTGCTGAAGTCGTTTGCGAATGTCTTTCTTTTGCAGGCTTGGATTCCTATTCACAAATGGGGTTATTTTTTAAATGGGCCTGCCTGGAGTTTGTCCGTAGAAGTTTTTTTTTACGCAGTTTTCCCATGGTTTCTGATTGGTTGGCCCAAGAGGTTTGTTTTAAAGTATTTAAGCGTCCTGTTTTTCACATTTCTGCTCGTCTTGTTAGTTGGTGTTTATGGGCCGTCGTGGCAAAGCAGGGGCATTCAATTCGATGCTTTGATTCGAAATCTACCTCCTATGCGTTGTTTTGAATTCGCCTCGGGAATAGCCTGTGGCATCTTTTTCTTGTCGCAGTCTCAACGGTCTGAACGCTCACGGGCCTTTGATACGATGTTTGAGTTGTTTAGCATTTCGGTCATCATTTTATTTTTCTATTTTTCAAACCGGCTTGGGTTGTACCGGCATGAACAGCCGGCGGGGATAAGTGCCGGTTTCAATTACTGGTATCGGTTCTCCGGCGCAGCGCCCGTATTTGTGATTTTGATTTTTACATTCGCCCGGAGTCAGGGTTGGGGAGCTCGGTTTCTATCGAGTCGGTTGCTCGTTTATCTCGGCGAAATAAGTTATTCGTTTTATATGGTTCACATGAGCGTCTTGCTGGTGGTCGCGCGGTATGACCGAGTTGAAGGGAGTTGGGTCACACCTCTGCAGGTAGCATGTTGTCTTGGTCTTTCCATCGCTGCATCGTCGCTGCTTTATCATCTGGTTGAGGTCCCGTTTCGTAAAGCGATTGTGGCTCGGTTCGATAATAGTAAAAGTACTACCGTTCCGTTTTTTAAGACCTTAATCAGTGCTTTCGTCAATGAGTTCACAGTCAAGAAAATTATGGTCGCGTCTGTACTGCTGTTGGCTTGCTGCGGGGGCATTCAACAAACCCGATTCAATTTAAATAGCAACAAGTATGCTGATGCGATTGTGGCAGCTTCATCGAGTGAATTTAAAGATGTACAGTTCGGTGGCGATGCTATTCTTCGTGGAATCCGAGTGACTCAAAAGGCAAACGATGGACTACAGATTGAGGCTGTGTGGAAATTGAATTCGGAACGACGAGAGATTCGTTTTTTATATCTTTTGAATGTTGAGAATAAGATCTTAAAGCGGGGAAGCACAAACAAAGCTGTATTCTCTAATTTGGAGCCTCAGGAAATTGTGATTGATCGGGTGAAAATTGCCCGAGGCGATTTGACGGGTGTAGAAAAAATCGCGATTGGCTTTTTTGAAAAAGGCCGTGGATTTGCGGACGTCAATAAAGGCCCTCGCAATGCAAAGATGCAGCAGCTATACATTTGGAGAAAAGACTCCGAATCAAAACAAATCCGTTAGTTTGTTTTGGAGGATTTGTGCTGTTTGACGATGGCTTGCAAGAGTTCACGGGATGCATTTTTCTCTAACTCTACCCTGACATCTTTCCACCCAAGTGAAGAATCGCGTACTGCCTCGCACTTGATGAGGTGGAATCCGAATTTTGTTCTTACCGGATAGCTGATTTCATTTTCAAGAAGTTCAAAAGCTGTGTTCGTAAATGAGGGAGGCATAGGCCCTTTAAGTGTGATCCAGCCCAGGGAACCGCCTGAGAAGCGAGTGGGCGCCTCCGAGTGATTTTTCACGGCTTCCTGCCAGGAAACAGATTTTGAGAGAATCTGATTTCGGATTTCAAGCAGCCGTTTTTTTATGGCCTGTTCTTGTAATGGGGGAGCGTTACCCGAAAGCTTGACCAGCATATGGGCGACTTTAATTTCAGTCCCATTAAAGCGTCGCTTGCTTCTCTCGAAATAGGACTCAAGGAATTCGTCAGTAAGTTTGTTCGTCAGATAACGTTCCCAACTAATTTGCCACTTGGTCTGAAACTTTAACTCGTCGCTGGTTTGGTAGGTCTCTTTGAGAAATTCTGTAAAACTCAAATCAATCGTCTGAAGCTCGGATTTTAGATTCTCGATTTGGAAATCAACTTCAGAGGGATTAGCGGCTAATCCCCTTTGGGAAAGAAAGTCCAATGCGACATGTTGGTCGACCAGTTTCTGAGTGGTCACTTCCATCGCTTTCTTTCTCTCGCTGGCCGAGAGTTTCCGTTCGCCCAGGGTTCGTTTCAGATCGCGAGCCACTTGATCTCGTGTGATGATCGTACCGTTTACAGTTGCGAGGATATCCTGCTTAGCTGATCGGTCGGAATCAGTTTGTTGATAGCCGTAGGCGAGAGGAGATGCAAGGCTGAAAAGTCCCAACAGAAAACCAAAGAGCACGGTTTTGTTTCGGGTGTAAACGGCAGAGTAAAGTTGATTGACAAGTGAGGTCAAATCCGCCCTCCAAATTGCATGCAAAAATTGTGGGCCAAATGCCGGTTTAAGGTAGTGGAATGTCCGTCAATTCCAACTTGACTGGGACTTTGACAATCGAGGCAGGTGTTTGATAAACGAGGGTCATGGCGCTCGGGTCCGTGTCAAAGTAATAGCGAACGGTTATTTCATTGTCGGTTTGCCCAATTCCGTCGTAGGCAATGGGAACGATCTTGTCACCTTCTGTATTTTCAAGATGAATTTTGTTTTCGTAGACCCAGCTGTGAAAGGATTCCAGAGCATTTTGTTGGGCATCGAATCCTAGTTTGATTGAGAGTCCGAACAGTTCTTCATTCTTTTCGATTCCTTCATAGGTTACTGTTGCACCTGCCCTAGTTTGTTGATGGCCGTCCTTTAAACGGCCTAGTTTTTTAAAGCGAAAAGTTTCGGTGCGCCCGGCAATTATTGCCTCTCCAGTACCGGTGAGGGATTTGATTTTTTCGATCGAACGATCTAAAAGTTCGACCGGGATGAAAAATTCAATTTCAGAAATTTCCGGTTGAACGGTTCCGTAAAACACAGCTTCACGATTGGTGAGTGTGATTGGTTTGTTTTGGCCGTCGACCGCTTTGATGCTGGCGGCAGGAAGTTGGATTGAAATGGGGGTGATTCTTGGTTCCCAGCGAACAATCGTACTGATATTGCAGTAGTTGAGATTTGGATTAACAAGATTGCGAGCCGCATTCACTTGGGTTACGGAGATTCCAAAAATTCCTGAGACGCATTGCGGAGGCTGTTTGCTCGCAACGGCTACTTGGTTTTCAGTCGGATTCACGGCTTGCTGCATCGCGGATTGTGTAGGTTCAAGACGAAGTTGCCCGGCGTTTGCAGCGTACGGAGATATCTTGATTTCTCCAGCTTGACTGATGCTGTTGAGTGCTTCCCAGAACGTTCCATTTTCGACATTTAGATTAACTTCTCGTTTACTAAAAATATCTGAAGTCGTGTCTGTCAGGGCGACATCATTGCCAGTTTGCTTCTTCAATGCCTCAAGTGCTTCGCCAACGGTCATTTTTCCAACGAGGGTGGCCCGGGAGGACTTCGTAGCGATGGCAGCAACTATTTTTTCTAGTTCTGTCCGGACTTTACTAATCCGCTGAATTAGATCAGTGGCCTCTGCTGGATCGGCAGGGTCTAGATGGTCAAGGACGCGAGTGCCAAGGGCTATCAACTCCTGTTGCGCTTGGTCTCGTTGAGCAATGGAGGGAGATTCAAGCTGTTGTCTCAGTACATCCACACGGTCAATCAATTCCATGTCACCGAGAATTTTGTCTGATTGATTGGGGGGTGTGTCTTCCTGACCAACCAGTGTTGAGGAGACCGTGAAACAAATAAACAATAACAGTACGAAGGTAAATTGAAGAGGCTCGCGTTGCATATTAATTCCTTAGTTCCGATAACAATTATTATCTTACCCATTGAGGCCAATTTGAGGGTGAAAAATTTGTTTTGAATGTTATTCAATTGGGAATCCGTTTGCGAAAGGAGAGAGGTGACGTAGGTTTTGCTGGACATTTAAAGGGAAGGAAACAGAGATGCGGGTAAATTCGATTAAAAAGCGGCTCATCGCCGGCTTTGCCTGTGTCATGGTTTTGTTCGTTGCCGAATCTGTTTATGGGCAATCGAAGCAACCGATTGCCACCATCGAAGTCCCGTATAAACAGAAGGCCTACATCGGTAAGCCATTAGCGTGGGACGGTCGCGAAATGATGCTGCTCCGGCGCGACGGTAAGGTAAGCGTTTTGCCGGTAAAAACTAACCGTGATTACTCGACTGTCAGTTCCGGTTTCAAGCCTTTCTCGGCAGCGGAAATGAGGAAACGCTTGCAGTCAGAATTTGGAAATAAATACGATGTTTCTCTGACTCATGATTTTATCGTCGTGCACCCCCCCGGAAGTCCGCAGGTTTGGGCGACGCCTTTTCAGCAGTTATATGCCAGATTTCAAGCCTATTTTACAACTCGCGGATTTCGCTTGCAGAATCCTGAATTCCCTATGGTGGCGATTGTGTTAAGGACTCGAGGTGAATTCGATCGGATGCTGAAGGCTTTTCACCATTATGATTCGTCGGTTCTTGGTTACTATTCACCCAGAAGCAACCGAATTATCACCTATGACCAGAGCGAGGGACGCTCAAAAGATAGTTCATGGTTGTTTAATGCAGGAACAATCTTGCATGAAGCCACTCACCAGACGGCTTTCAATACCGGGCTGCACAGCCGATTTGCCCCTGTTGTCCGCTGGGAGAGCGAAGGACTGGCGATGCTATTTGAGGCACGTGGTGTAAATAATAGTCAGAATTATCCTCGCCAGGAGGATCGTATTCATGCGGCTCGCTTTGCGCAACTGAAGAAGCTGTATCGCGAAGGAAACGTTCAAGGGAAGTTGGCGGATTTAGTGGTCAGCGATGACTTATTTCGAACTGATGCGCAGGCTGCCTATGCGATTTCCTGGGGCATGACGTTTTATTTTACTGAGGTAATGCCAAGTAATTACAGACAGTTTCTAAAAAACGACGCAGCACGCACAGACTTTTCTTCTTATTCGAGGAAGCAACGCGCGTCCGACTTTGCGAAAGCATTCGGTAGTAACTTCGAAGAAATCGAAGCTCGTATGAAGCGATTTTATCAGGATTTGAAACAGCCTGATCGGTAACATCGATTTGAATTCCCGCAAGGTTGAAAGAAACGGATCGCTTCTTATATCATCCCATTTTTAAGCGCCCACACGGCGGCTTGCGTGCGATCGTTGACGTCTAGTTTGCGGAGAATATTCTGGACATGCTCTTTGACCGTCTCGACACTAATGCCGAGTGACTTTCCGATCTCACGATTACTCAAGCCCATTGCAACGTGTTGCAATACTTGGGATTCGCGTTTGGTTAGCGGGCTTTCGGAAGGACCTGAACCAAGCCGTTTCATTCTTGTTTTGGTCGTGGCGAGCAAGCTTGTGGGAGGTGTGGATTCGCCAGCGGCGGCGCTGTGCAGTGCGGTGATCAGAGTTTCGATCGGGGATGTTTTTTGGATGAACTCAAAGCAGCCCAGTGCGCTTGCCCGAGCGATGTTGGTTGGGTTGGAGTGAGAGGTGAAAACAATCACCTTTAAATTCAAATCAGGATCTACTTTCTCGAGCGACTTAAGAGCATCTTGCCTGCCGAGGCGAACTTCGGTGACTAAGATTTGCGGGCGGTGAATTTCGATTGAAGGCACAATTTGCGCGGAGCTTCGAATTTGGTCGACGATCTCCATCTGCGATTCTTTCGCGAGGGTGCAGAGGCTAAGGCCAACAATTGGATGATCGTCCGCGAGCAGTATTTTCGGCGTCATGGGTAATATGATGCGGTTAAACTTTGATAAGTGTGCTTAAAGCTAGAAATTAAGCCTTAAGCAAAAGAGTTGCTTACAAGAAGCCGGATCAATGGATGAGAATTACGTTATACCCTAGATGGGGAAAGAAATCTCAGTTCAGACCAATTTTATCGAAAATTACCGCATTATCTTAAAAAACGGAAATATCCCTCAAATTCTGGGTTCTTAGCAAAAACAGGCCTTAATCCGGCAACGGTGACCTAAATAAACATAGGCGTTGTATTTAATCACCTGCGACCTGTTTGCTACCTCGGTACACGAATAACCGAGATTAATAAGAAATGAATTTGAAGATGAACATGAGAACCCCGAACAATTCGAAAATCCTTTTGGTAGACGACGATAGGCATTTGTTGGAATCAATGGGTGCCTGGTTGACGGATCAGGGATTTCAGGTCTCTCTCGCGTCCAATGCCGAAATGGCACGCCAATGCTTAAATGAAACTACCTTTGATCTGGCATTACTCGATGTCCGAATTGGGCATGATGATGGATTCGAATTGCTTGCCGAGTGTAAAAAGCATCATCCAAACGTAGTGGTTGTTTTAATGACCGGCTATGCCACAGTTGATACGGGTATCGAAGCGATTCGTGCCGGTGCGTTTGATTTGGTGACGAAGCCCTTGATTGATGAGGAAATACTAATTTGCTTCGACCGCGCTTTATCACAGCAAAAAGTCATCGAGGAAAATGAGCAGTTAAAAACACAGTTAGATAAACGATTTGGTCGCCATAGCATCATTGGGAATGATCACCGGATGCAAAAGACGTTTGATATGGTCGATAACATCGCCGATACCAAAGCAACCGTGATGATTACCGGTGAAAGTGGAACTGGAAAATCATTGATTGCCAGAGCGATCCATCAGCGATCCAGTCGGCGCAAGGCTCCTTTTGTTGAGGTGGCTTGCGGAGCGCTGCCTGACAATCTGTTAGAGAGCGAGCTGTTTGGACATGTAGCCGGTTCTTTTACTGGAGCAACTGGCAATAAGATTGGAAAATTCAAACAAGCCGACGGCGGAACAATATTTTTAGATGAAATTGGGACAGCTTCACCGTCACTGCAGGTTAAGCTGTTGCGTGTTTTGCAAGAACTGGAATTTGAGCAGGTTGGCGGCACAGAAACATTTCGTGTAAATACTCGCATTATCTTAGCCACCAATGAAGACCTAGCGAAAGCAGTCGCCGAAGACCGTTTTCGACAGGATCTTTATTATCGAGTCAATGTAATTAATATTGAGTTACCTTCCCTGCACGAGCGTCCTTCAGATATTCCAACCTTGGCGAAACACTTTCTTGAAAAAGTGTGTGAAGAGGAAGGAAAGCAAATTACGGGATTTGATCAGGCTTCGTTGCAAGCGATGCAGCAATACAAATGGCCGGGCAATGTTCGCGAGCTTCAAAATATTGTTGAACGCGCTGTTCTACTGGGTAGTGGTCCTCAACTGGGGATTCAGGATTTGCCGTCCCATATCAGTGCATGCCAGACTGAGACGCTAACGATTTCACCGTTAGCGCAGCGGCAGACACTGAAGGCTGCTTTAGAGGGTCCAGAGCGTCAAATTATCTTGCAGTCGTTGCGAGAGAATAACTGGAACCGGAATGAAACAGCGGAGCAACTCGGTGTCAATCGAACTACGCTCTACAAGAAAATGAAAAAGCTGGGGCTAGAGAACCCACGTGCTGTTGCTACTGAATGGTAGCGAATGCCTAGGCTTGCTGCTCAGCTTTTCTAGAGTGATCGCCCGGAAAGTATATCACCGGCGGATTCAATTTTAACCGTAACAAGCTCATTTTCCGAAGCGTTTGGAGCCAAAGCGTTGACGGTTGCGTATCGGCACGAGGTGCCCATTACCGTTTTGTCGCCATTCACTTTTTCAACGAGTAGCTGCAAATTCTCTCCAACAAGACTTTCGAGGTATTCGCGTTTCAGTTCTTTTTCCAAAGCCGCAATCTCCGCGCTTCGTTCAGATTTAATTTTCTTGGAGATCTGATTTTCCATATCTGCGGCTGGAGTTCCCTTTCTTGGGCTGAATGGAAACATGTGAATTTTTGAAAATCCGATCTGCCGACAGGCGTCGATTGTGTCTGCAAAATCATCGTCGGTTTCCCCTGGAAAGCCGACGATGACATCGGTGGTAAATGCCGGCAGGTGAAGCTCACTTTTGACAAGTTGGCAGCGATCAATGATGTGTCGACGCGTCCATCTCCGTTTCATTCCGCGAAGAATTCTATCGCTGCCGCTTTGCAAACAGACATGAAGATGCGGGCATACTTGAGATGAAAATTCTTTCATGACCTCGATCAGTTCGCGGGTTACCTCTGTCGCTTCGATGCTGGAAAGTCGTACACGAACCGAAGGAGAAAGTTCACAGATGGCACGAACGAGATGGGAGAGCCTCACCCAGTCGCGTTTTGGTTTTCCCTGATTAAAGTCAACGCCGTAGTGTCCGAGATGGATTCCGGTCAGAATGACCTCTCTAAATCCATTGTCAATCAAAACTCTTACTTCATCGAGAACATCTTGGAGAGGTCGGCTGAACATGTCTGGCCGAACGGTGGGAATGATGCAGTAGCTGCAGCGAAGCAGACATCCGTCCTGTACTTTGACATAAGCTCGGTGGCGGTTGTTGAGTCCTGAAATTCCGTTAGGGATATCGACAACGCCGAATCGTCCAAGCAAATCGGGGATTTCGCGTTTGTCGGTGACGACTTCTGCAACGCCGGGGAGATTCGCAACTTCTTGAGGTTCACGCGTTGCATAACATCCCATGACTACGATTCTTGCGTCGGGGTTGTTGCGGTTCATCCGGCGGATAATTTGACGGCTTTTGGAATCGCCTTCGCCAGTAATCGTGCAGGTGTTGATGATGCAAAGATCGGCAGGTTGGTCTGATTCCGCATCCGAAAAGCCGGCACCGAGCAGGCCTTCTCGTACCAGTTGGGTCTCATACTGGTTGACTTTGCAACCGAGAGTCACTGTTTTTAGTTTCGCGCCCACGCCATGTCTCTATTTGGATCAGATTCTCAAGAACGCCTATTGGACACTATTGCGGTACTTCTGCAACGCGAAATTCCGACTTTGAATAAGGTCGGTCACTGGGGTTAAGCAACGATTAGTTAATCACTTGATTCGGCTTCGATGGTGGCTGACATCGACCCTTTGCAGCGGGGAATCAGGAAGTCTTTGCCGAATGAATGGATTTGCTCAACTTTGAGTTCGGCATGTTCCCGCGTGGTGGTTAGGCAGACACTTCTACCCTCCGAATCGACGGCGTTGGCGATTTTGAATCCCCGGTCTATCGAATGTCCGAAGATTTGTCGCATCATCAAGATTACGTACTCGTAGGAGTGATCATCGTCGTCCCAGAGAATTACGTGGTATCTGGGTTGACGTTTCGGACGTTGAGCCTTTTTGTTTTTTGGTTTTACCACCGGTTCGGCGGTCAGCGTTGCTGAATCCTTGTCGGACATTATCGTTTCTCTAAATTCCTGGACACCGTTCCACTTCGAATTTCGCCTACTTTGACTGAAATATGCTTGGGATTCAAGTAAATTTTTTTGCGGATTGCAGAAACTGGCAGCATTTCTTGCCTTTTTGCTGACACATCGGAAACTCCGGAGGTGAGTTCCGGCGAGGGTCCGTGGTCGCCATCGCAGGTCAGGGCTATATTGGTGCCAACGACAGCGATTTCACTTTGGAATTTAACTACGTTTCAAAATTAGCCTGTTTGCAAATCTGCCTCATCGAGCTAGCGTTCCTGCGGAGTCAGCAGGCACCTTGACGTTATATTTTAAAACCGCAACTAGAGATTGGTTGCCACAATAAATCTAATTTAGAGAGTCTGTTATGTCCGAATTCGATAGCTACTTAAATGAGAACCATGACCGGTTTGAGTCCGATTTATTTGAGTGGTTGCGGATGCCAAGCATTGGCACCGACAGCGCTTACGATGAAGATACTCGTAAGACTGCAGAGTGGTTAGCGCAAAAATTTATCGACATGGGTTTAAAGACAGAGACAATTGAAACCTGCGGACATCCCTTGATTTACGCCGAGTCCCCCAAGATTGAAGGAGCGCCAACGGTTTTGGTCTACGGCCACTATGACGTCCAGCCGCCAGATCCCCTGGAACTTTGGGAGACCCCGCCGTTTGAGCCAACGGTACGGGATGGAAAGGTTTTTGCGAGGGGAGCCACGGACGACAAGGGTCAGATGATTACGCATGTCTTTGGTGTGGAAGCATACCTAAAAACCAAAGGAGCCTTGCCGATCCAAGTAAAGTTCTTAATCGAGGGTGAAGAGGAATCCGGCGGTGCTGGTCTTAAGGCATTTCTAAATGGCGAATATGACGCCGAGTTACCAGTCAAAGAGAAAATAAGCGCAGACATTGCCGTGATAAGTGACTGTTCTCAGTACGGGCCGGGTCAGCCGGCGATCACTTACGGACTCAAAGGGATCACTTATTATCAAGTCAATTTAACCGGGCCAAACCGAGATTTGCATTCCGGGGGATTCGGTGGAACCGTTGCTAATCCCGCCAATGTTTTATGCAAAATGCTGGCGTCGTTAGTTGATGAAAATGGACGAGTGCAAATTCCTGGATTTTATGATGATGTTGAGGAATTAAGTGACCGTGAGCGTGAACAATTTTCGCAGCTTGGTTTTTCGGATCAAGAATATCAAGATGAGTTAGGATTAAAGGCGCTCGCCGGGGAAGCGGGATACACGACTCTTGAGCGACGCTGGGCGCGGCCGACATTTGATATTAACGGACTGTGGAGTGGATATCAGGGAGAGGGTGCTAAAACCGTATTGCCGGCTAAAGCCGGTGCTAAGTTTAGTTGTCGATTGGTGCCCAATCAGAATCCAGAGGTCATTCAAGAAGGAATGAGGAAGATGTTGGAGGGGCTCTGTCCCGATTCAATTGAAATGGAATTCATTGCCCTTCATGGAGCGCCAGGTTTCGTGCTTTCACTCGACAGCCCATTCATGGAGGCCGCGGCGGATGCGATTGAACAAGGCTTTGGCGTTCGGCCAGTATTTGTGCGTTCGGGGGGCAGTATTCCTGTCGTAAACGCATTCACAGAAATGCTAGGAATTGATACCCTTCTATTGGGCTGGGGACAGGATGACGATAATCTCCATAGCCCCAATGAAAAATTTTCTCTTGAAGATTTTCATCGAGGAATCAAGTCGAGTTGTTGTCTTTGGGATGAAGTTGCCAAGATCACAAATTGACCCGATAGGATGAATTTGTTGAAGAAGCGAATTGATCTCCAAGAGATTTTTTAGTGACAATCAATGGACTGTCCTGAATTGTTGCTGTTTCCTAGTTTAACAACCAGAATCTAACCAATCAGAATCTAAATCTACGCCATGCTTGATCGAAAATACATTGTTGAAAACGTCGAAGCTGTTAGGCAAAACTGCGCTAACCGAAATATAAGCGTCGATGTTGATCGGCTAGTTGAGCTTGAATTACAGAGGCGGGGGAAACTGCAGCTTGTCCAGGATTTGAACACTCAGTCCAATGCAGAGTCTAAAAAAATTGGTCAAGCAAAGGATAACGAAGAACGTGAATCGCTGAAGGTGAGCGCTCGTGCGTTGCGAGAGCAGAAAGATTCAGCTCAAGCCGAGCATGATGCTATCGATCGTGAGATCAAAGAGCTCCAGTTGCAGGTTCCGAATATGGCACACGCGGATTGTCCGGTGGGCGTTGATGATAAATCAAATTTGGAACTTGCTCGTGGGAAGCATTCGTGCCGTGAATTTGATTTCACTCCACTCGACCATCTTGAACTAGGCGAAAAACATGACTGGATCGATTTCGAAGGCGGGTCTCGAACGACTGGAAATGGATTTTATTTCCTCAAAGGCGACTTGGTGATGCTCGACCTAGCACTCCAGCAATTCGCGATGGTTGAGTTGAGTCGGCGAGGGTTTACGCCAACCATTACTCCGGACTTAGCACAGGATTCAGTGCTGGAAGGAATCGGTTTTATGCCCCGTGGCCCAGAAACCCAGATCTACAGCATCGAAAATATGAATCTATCTTTGATCGGGACCTCAGAAATTACGCTGGGCGGCCTGTACAGCGGGAAAACGATCGCTGAGACGGATCTCCCCATCCGGCTTTGTGGTATTAGTCACTGCTATCGCACGGAAGCGGGAGCGGCCGGTCGTGCTTCACGCGGTTTATATCGGGTTCACCAATTTACAAAAATTGAAATGTTTGTATTTGCGCTTCCGGACCAAAGCGACGCGATGCATGAGGAATTACGGCAGATTGAGTGTGATCTTTTTGATGCGATCGGTATCCCCTATCGGGTTGTCGATACTGCAACAGGCGATCTAGGTGGGCCAGCCTATCGTAAATACGATCTTGAGGCGTGGATGCCCGGTCGCGGGGAAAGCGGCGAATGGGGAGAAGTTACCAGTACCTCAAATTGCACTGATTACCAATCGCGGAGGCTCAACATTCGGTACAAAGTGAAAGATAAGAAGGGAACCCATTTTGTTCATACGCTCAACGGGACGGCTTTCGCATTGAGTCGTGCATTAATTTCAATTCTTGAAAATCATCAGAATGCAGATGGGAGCGTCAACGTTCCCGAATGCCTTCAGCCATGGGTGGGGAAATCTGTGATTGGGCAAGCGCCGGCACCCGAATCTGCTTAAGGGGAATTTGTTTTTAGGATTTATATTGATCCTGGAAATGACTGTTCTGGATAGGAATAACGGCTGTTAATATTTTCCGGAAGACTTCCGCCGGCGACCCATTGGCTTCGACTGTAGAGATAATGTCATCGGAGTAACATTCGAGTACCGGCTTGGAAACGTTGTGGAATATTCGAAATCGACTTCGAATGACATCTTCGTTTGCATCGTCAGCCCGATTCTCACGGATGGCTCGCCGCCGCATTCTAAGAATCATGTCTTCCTCGGATTCGCAACTGAGGCTAACCACTTGAAGAATATCGAGGTGGTCTTTTACTAGTTCTGTCTGGGCAACGTTTCGAGGGATGCCATCGAGAACAAGTAGGTCTTCGCGAGGTTTGTAAGTGGAGAGGGCGACGTATGCATCGACCGTTTTTTTCCATATTTCGACTGTAAGCTCGTCGGGAACCAGTTGGCCATTGGATGTGTATTTGTAGATTTGTTGTCCGGTTGGGGAGCCAATATCAATGGAACGGAAGACATCGCCGACGGAGAGATGAAAAAAACCCGGTACTGATCCAAGAATTTTCCCCTGGGTCCCCTTCCCTGCTCCCGGAGGGCCAAAGAGTAAAATTGAGCGATAGCGTGAAGAATCATCCATAGGACGCCTCCGGTCGAAACATGGTGGTTGTAGAGTTGGGCAGTGCCGGTCTATTGTGTCGAGGGTGCGAGAACCCCACAAGCTAAAAATTGATGATTCGCAAAATTTCCAGCCCTCTTGGAGCGCGTTGGATAATTCCATCTGAAGCCGGAAAAACGAGTGCTGGATAGACACAACGAAAGCAAATCAAGCGGTCCAAAAGTCTCTGAAACCAAGCGAGATGTTCTCACGCTGCTCAGAATCTGGGTAATATGAGGGTCATCCCACATATTTCGCATAACTGAGGTCACGTTTTACCGCTACTGGCTACAAATTTTGTGTAAATTCCAGAACCTGTGTTTCTCCGTGTTAGGATTGAGTGGCGGATTGTACCGATAAGTTGCCCGTCTCAGTTAGAAGTAAACGACTCGAGTAAGTGAAGTAAGTGAATTTTTTTAGCGATTGCATAATGAAGCTCTTAAGAACCGAAACCAAAATATTGAAAACGCTGAATGTCATTGTATGGGGAATGTTGCTTCTCGGATCTGCTGAGATCTTTGCTGTGATGGAGGATGAAAAACCCGCTCTTCGATATAAGGTTGATCTGGAAGACACCAGAAATCACTATCTGACCATCAAGGTTGAAGTGCCGGTTGATTCCGATACGACCGAATTGATGATGGCAGTCTGGACTCCCGGTTCTTATTTGGTTCGAGAGTATGCTCGCAATATTGATTCTATGACGGTCACTTCGGGTGGGCGTGACTTGGAATTCGAAAAGATTCGCAAGAATCGATGGTTAGTTCAAACCAAGGGAATTGAATCATTCGAGGTGAGTTATCGCCTGTATTGCAATGAGATGTCGGTTCGGACGAACTGGGTTGGTAAGCAGTATGCAATGATCAACGGTGCACCAACATTTATTACAGTACCTGATCGTTTGGATAAACCCCACGAAGTGCAATTGTTATTGCCAAAGAACTGGACGCGGAGTGCGACGAGTTTGAAATCGGTTGGAGACGACCCGCATCGATTTGTTGCTGAAAATTTTGATGAGTTAGTCGATAGTCCGATCGTCGCAGGAAACGTGAGTGTTTACCCCTTTGTCGTAGCCGGGATTGAGCATCAATTAGTGAATGTTGGCGAATCTGGTTACTGGGACGGTACCAAAGCCGCTACCGATTTGAAAAAAATTGTAGAAGCTCATCAGGAGATGTGGGGTGTCGTCCCCTATGACCGCTATATGTTTATCAACATGATCGTTGAAAGTGGCGGTGGTTTGGAACACGATAATTCTTCCGTTCTGATGACCAGTCGATGGTCATTTCGCGATCGAGGTAGATATAAGAGTTGGTTAAGTCTCGCGAGTCATGAATTTTTTCACACGTGGAATATTCGGCGGTTAAGACCTAAATCACTGGTAACCTACGATTATGAAAATGAGGTCTACACCGATAGCCTTTGGATTGCGGAAGGGATTACCAGTTACTACGAAGATCTTTTGTTATTCCGAGCAGGTTTGCTTTCTCGGAGTGAGTTTCTTTCAAGACTTTCCGGAAATGTAGAAGGCGTTCAGCGAACTGGTGGGCGAAAATTGCAGAGTTTGAAAGATTCCTCGTACGACGCCTGGATTAAGTACTATCGACCAGATGAAAATTCATCCAACACCCGGATTAGTTACTACTCCAAAGGTGCTGTGGCGGCCTTCTTGCTGGATGCCAGGATTCGAAAGCTAACGAAAGGTGAAAAAAGTCTGGACGATTTGATGCGAAGGTTGTTCGCAGACTACGTGATAACGGGTTACACAACCGAAGAGTTTCGAGCAGCCGCGAGTGAAATTGCCGGTCAAGATTTGAGCGATTGGTTTGCTAGCGTGATCGATTCAACTGAAGAATTAGACTATGCAGATATCGAGGCAATTGGTGTGATCGCCCCGTACAAAAAGCCGGTAACTCAGATCGAGGAAGAGACCGACACGAAAGAGACGGACACGAAAGAGACGGACACGAAAGAGACGGACACGAAAGAGACGGATAAGAAAGAGACGGATAAGAAAGAGACGGATAAGAAAGAGACG
>WTFU01000017.1:72243-85612 GCA_011523945.1 Mariniblastus sp.
TAAGAAAGAGACGGATAAGAAAGAGACGGATAAGAAAGAGACGGATAAGAAAGAGGGGGGCAGTAAGGTCTTGGCCGGTTTGACGGGGCTCAAAGATCGTCTGACGGGTGCAGTGGGAGGAAAGTCAGGATCGTCGAAATCGCGAGGAAGACCCTATCTTGGGTTTCGCACTTCCGCTGCGGACGGAATCGTAAAAGTCACTTCAGTGAAGCCTGATTCACCGGCTTCTGACGTTGGAATCAATCTTGAGGATGAAGTGATTGCCGTGAATGGTTTTCGAATCACGAGTAGTGTTGATTCCCGGTTGTCGCAGTACGAGGTAGGAGATGAGCTTGAGATCTTAATCTCTCGGCGTGGTCAGTTGATGACGTTAAACCTTACCATTGGTCAATTGGAGTCGAAAAGTTACCGGTTAAGATTTGTTTCGAGACCTTCAAGTGAGCAGCGTCGCCAGCTGGATTTGTGGTTAAACGGGACGAGCAAGCAGGACGAAGAACCGGCTGAAGAAAAATAGAGATGGAGTTGGGTTGTTGTTTGCGAATGGATGGTTGAGCCTTGGTTTGGCTAGACCATTCGCCACTCGGCATGATAACCGAGTCCCAATGAAATGATCTTCTTAAGCAGTTGGTCGTAGCTAACTCCAATGCTCTCCGCTGATTCTGCGAAGTCCTCTCCAAAGGAAAGATTGGGATTGGGGTTGGCTTCGATTACGAAAATCTCACCATCATCACGTAGCCTCAAATCGATTCTAGCATAACCACTTAAGCTGAGCGCTTTGTAGGTGCGTATGCAAATGTCTTTGATTCGATTTTCGATGCTGCGTGGAATTCCCTGAGCGCGCTCGGTCTTAATTCCAAGTTTGTCTTGATGTTTAACATCCCATTTCACCCTTGATGTTGCGATGCGAGGGTCCCCGGGTTTCGCATTTTCAAAAATCATCTCCCAGGTCGGATAGACCTTAAGTTGCCGGTTGCCGATAATACCGACGTATAGCTCCCGCCCCTCAATGAAGGTTTCGACTAGCGCGTCCGTATTGGTCGATGAGTGAATGTAATTAACTCGCTCGATAAGGTGGTCGAGATCGTAGACAATCGAGGCATTCGATATCCCATTTGAGGCGTCCTCTGATGCGGATTTTACTAACAATGGATAATCGAGTGCTTGTGGGAGTTTCGTTTTTTTTCCACGTGGTACAACGAAGAAACCCGGAGAGCGAATTTGATGAAAGGAGAGAATCTTCTTGGCGAGTGGTTTGTCATGAGCCAATAGGAGTCCACGCGGATTACAGCCGGTGTATTGCTGTTTCATCAGTTCGAGATAGCTGACTACGTGGTGGTCGTAGACGCAAACGCCATGGAACTCTTCTAATAAATTAAACCAGATGTGTGGCCGAAAGTCTTCGGTTGCTCGACGAAGATCCCCAAGATCGTCGTAGACGCCCAGGGGAAGGACTTCGTGTCCCATTTCCCGCAGCGTGGTTACGACGTCGAATTCGGTTTTCCACTCAAGAATTTCCTCTGGCGAATAGCCAACGAGGTTATCCGGAGGAATCAGTGCTTCGTGCATCAGCACGAGCACTCGTAGTTTTTTCATAAATCCATCTAGAAAAATTATTATTTATCATTTGCACGGTGCCGCTTGCGCTTCACGAATTGAGGCACTGCCGGTGGTAGCAGCGGCAGGTAACAAAATTCACCATCCCCAAGGGAGCGAAGCCGCATCCAAAAAGATTACAAAGCGATCCGATGAACACCATGGAGGTTGTTCATCGTATGGACGGTGAGTACGATCATCAGATTTTGTCGCAGTTGCGATTTATGGTTTTCTGACACACGCAGATTCAAAGTCCGGCAGCGATCAATCATTTCCCTCAGGACTTGATTGGTATTGTATCGGTATTCGCCAGTCCATTGCGCGACGGTGGTGCATAAATCTTGCCGATTTTTTCTGAGAAATGCAGCGGCAGATTGAGTTGAGCGAGTTTTGGGGGTTTGGGGAAACAGTTTTTTTAGATCTTCGTCAAAAACACTTGGTTCGCCGACCGCGTAGGCAGCTTGTCTTTCGGCGTAGTGTTGTCGTAAAGTTTTTTTGATTCGATGAATAGGTTCAATTTTCGCGCGTGACTTTACCTTTGCTGCCGTTCCCGAAATTTGCTCCATCATCTCATCGACAAGCTCAACTTTTTTTAATGCCTGCCAGCCTTTGTATTTCCGTTTCCATCCTACGCCTCGTTTGAGCCACACCGCAAAAGTCTCAGCGAAGTCTTCCGAAGGATGGCTTTGGGCATACCACGGTTCAAGGTGCAGCACGAAGTTCTTACTGCGAGGCTTGGGCTTGTAGGACTCGGGGTATGGCGAGAAATAGTTGCCGAAGACTTGCTTGTATTTCTTTTTTCGATGAAGTCGATAGGCGGTATCAAAGGCATGGCCTGTTTCATGACGAAGAATTCTCATGCACCACGTCTTCGTGCCCCCTTCGACTTCCAGCATTTTCCGTCGCTCGAGTCGAATCAGTCTAGGGTGAGCCAGGTAAAAAGGGATGGCAATCCCGGGAATTCCATCCGGCGAAAACCAATCATCGCTTAGCCAGCAATGTGGCTTAAGTCGCAGGTTTCTTTCTTCAAGTTCGGCGTAAAGTTGATGACGCATGTCAGCAAGAAATGAATCTTCAATCGATAGTTGCAAATCACACAGGCGCATGTCGAGCAATTGCTCGTCTTTCATGCTGACCCAGTCAGCTTGAGTAACGGAATTGCGTTTTTTACGGGGCACTGATTTTACGGACGATTTCGACATGCTGCTTTGAGTCCAAGTCGAGCGAAACTTAGTCGCCAAGGAATTGAAGTGATAAGCCTAACTTGGAAATTCAAAATACTCAATTATGAAAATGGTCGAAAATGTTTTTGATGATTTCGGGTATCTTCGGGGTTGTCGAAATGCTTGCACCAGTTGTCGCTATGTCGATACGAACTTTTAGCGGGAGCACTCGTCGAGGACGAGTGAGGTTGGAATCGCGTGGCGAGCGACCAGTTCGCCCATTCTGACGATTTCGGATTCTGGGATGGGAAGATCTACTGGCAAGAAAACCAAGTGGGACAGGATGAAATCGATGTTGGGTAATTCAGTCTGGTTTTGTTGAGTTGTTTTGCCGGAAGGCACGCGGTGAGCATGAACTTCGCTGTTAGGCAGTTTTTCATCACTCAGCGATTGAACGGCTTGAAGGCTTGATTGTCGGGTCGCATCAAAACCGTGTCGCCAGAGAATCTCAGTTAAATTGCGAGGGTTTTGAGCGAGAATTGCGAAAATCCAAAAAGTGGCCTGCTCGATCTCATCTCCGAGAATCTTGATTCTTGGATTCTTTTCTCTGATGGTCTCAAGGAGTAATTTTCCTCGTCGGATGCGGCAATCAATGATCTGGGGGCGGAAATTTGAAATTCGTTGAGTGAGTGTGCGGGAAAGCGGATTAGAGGGACGATGGCGGATTTTTTTAAAAAAGTCACCACCCGAAAAACTTTTCGCCATCCCAGCGGCGAGTGAATCGTGTTGACTCGGCAAAAACCAACAGGTTCGGCGAATGATACTGGCTGAAGGCCGGGTTGAAATTAATTTGACCAAACTATATTTAAGTATTCGCTTCGCATAGCGAATCCTGGATTGTTGCGGCCATTGATTGTGTCGGTTGATCATCCTTTCACGCAATTTTGGATCTGCGATGATCATGATCGCGCCGCCAAGTGCCGTGTTAGTTTTGATGGTCCCGAAACTAAACATAGAGGCGTCACCCGATAAAAATAGGTGCCCTCGATAAGACTGGGCAAAATCTTCAATGAGAAAGAGGTTCTGTTGTTTTGCAATTCGGGCAATTTCGGTGGTTGGCAGCCTGCCGCCCATTAAATGTGCAATAACGATCGCTTTGGTTTGCGGCGTGACAAGACGTTGGATCTCATCCATGGCTGGTTCGAGTTTGGAGATATCAAGGTCAACTCCAACCGGTCGGAATCCGTGTTGCCGGGCAATTCGAGGCATATCGGGAATCGTTAAGCCTGTGAAAATAATCTCAGAGTCCTTCGGCCAGTCCTGAGCGGAGAGAAGGAGGTCGAAACCACTGCGCACGGAAAGACACACTAAGCACTTATGGGGCGCAGGCATCGACGCGAGAGATGGCACTGATACTTTTTTCAATGGATTGCCGATGCAACGCCAGAACGCGAACATCAAATCCATGAAGCCAATGTCAATTCGCTTGCGAGCCCACACAATTAATCTCTCAACAGACTTATTTGCGACGCTATTTTAGCAGCGAGAGCGGGCAAAATCGAACTTTATCTGGACTGGGGAAGCAACTCGGTGTTCCGGAGTCAGAATTTCAAGCCAGTTAGCAGATCTTGTGGAAAATAAAAAAACACCCGCCGAACAATCGACGGGCGTTTTTCAGAGAAACAAACACAACATCAGGAGTATGCGAATTTGAGAATTCAAATTCGCGGAAGTGGAACAGGTAGCACAGAGCTATTTAGCTTTCGACGACGGGCCCATCGAATGTCGGTTCGTAGCCGTCAAGAAAGCTGGAGAGTGAGCGATTGCGGTAGGGTTGTTGTAGTTTTCGAACCGCTTTCGATTCAATTTGTCGAACTCGTTCACGTGTGACGGAGAATATTTTTCCAACTTCTTCAAGCGTGTAGGAGTATCCGTCGGCGAGGCCGTAGCGAAGTCGAAGGATTTCACGTTCGCGGTAATTGAGGTGCTCCATGGCCTCTTCAATTCTGCTTTTTAACGCGGCTTGATTGGTTTCGTACAGAGGGTCTTCGTCACGGTGATCTTCAAGGAATTCGCCAAAATAACTGTCGTCATGGTCGCCGACCGGTTGGTCAAGAGAGAGTGGGGTGCGTGCCATTTTCATGATGACCCGTGTGTCATCGAGTGACAGTTTGGCCCGTTCGGCCGTTTCTTCAGGTGAAGGTTCACGACCAAGCTCTTGAACGAGTTCACGCATCACATTTCTGACCTTACTCATCGTGTCAATCATGTGCACTGGCACGCGGATAGTACGGCTTTGATCAGCGATCGCCCGAGTGATTGCTTGACGAATCCACCAGGTGGCATAGGTCGAGAATTTATAACCTCGAATATGTTCAAATTTATCAACCGCCCGCATCAAGCCAGTGTTTCCTTCCTGAATCAAATCTAGGAAGCTCAGTCCGCGATTGCGATATTTTTTTGCAATCGAGACAACCAGGCGAAGGTTTCCGGCAGATAAAATACGCTTAGCAGCATCTTGTTGATGATGGAGCTTTTTCGTCTTCAGAACTCGACGCTGTAGCGTAGCTGGAGTTTCGGAGGTCTGTTGCATCAAATAGTGTAACTCGGCGCGAAGTTCATTAACGCTCATGGCCCCCACGAAACCGCTCGATTCAATTTCGGCGAGTTGCCGCTTAATTCCTTGCATGCGTGTGTTAATTTCATCCAACTGATCAAACAGTGGTGCAAGTCGACTGTATCGAAGGTTCAACTCTTCCACCAGGACGACACACTTATTGCGACGTCGGGTGAGGCGTCGCCAAGCTCGGTGACGTTCTGCAATCGGTTGGTTGCGATTGACGGCGAAGTGAAAGTCTTTACGATTTTCAGCCATCAATAGTTTTAAGGTTTTTAGATTAGGAATTAAGCGTAAAAGGATTCTCTTCTTTTCTGCTTTGTTAGTGACCGAAACTTCGATGGTCCGGTCGAGGCGAAGTCGTTTGTCGTGAACCTTCTGAAGGAGGTCGATTGCTCCTCGAAGCATAAAGTCTGTCCCCAGCATCGTATTGCGAAAGACAAACCTTGCTTTATCAATTTGAACCGCCGCGGATACCTCTTCGTCTCTGGTTAAGAGTGGAATTCGTCCCATCTGCATCAGATACATTCGTACAGGATCGTCAATTGCGTTCTCGCCAAGTCGAGGGGTTGAGCGACGGTTGGGCTTCTCCATTAGATCTTCGTGGGAGTCAGCAAACTCTTGTTGGGTTTCTTTTGCCTGGGCCATGATATTTCCTTAGGTGTTAGTTTCTCTGCGAACCCCTAATGCAGCCCTAATGCCAAAAGCCAAAGATTATTGGGAGAATCCATTTTTTCCCGCGGAAACCAAGCTTTTGACGCGGTTTCCCTGATTTGCGTTCCCTCAAAATGTTGCAAAATGACAACGACGCTGTTGGAATTTTGTTTCATGATGCCGAAAAACAACCTTGCTGTTTTGTCATCGGCGGGATCTCGAACGCCCGTTTTCGGTATCTGAAAAAGTACCGGAGCTTCGATGGAACAGGAAAATTACCCGAATGTATGAATAAACGCCAGAAATACGGCGGGTTGCAGAGTCAGAAGAAGCGTTTCACGGTTGATCATCGCTACACCAAAATCGTAGAATGCGAGACCGCGTCGAAAATGAAATTTGAATCCTGAATTTGTGCAAAAACGAAAGCGACACCCCCCTTATGGCGGATGAAGACTATTACAAAATACTCGGCGTTTCCAAGGATGCCAGCGCCGATGAGATTCAAAAGGCCTATCGGAAATTAGCTCGAAAGTTCCATCCGGATCTGCATGCGGACAAAGAAGAAAAGGATCGAGAGAAGGCGAAGCAGCAATTTCAGAAAGTCCAGCAGGCGTACGATGTTTTGAGCGATGAAAAGAAGCGCCAGATGTACGACATGGGTCCGAGCTTTGGCCAGGCGGGAGGTGGTAATCCGTTTGGTGGTGCAGGTGGTAATCCATTTGGTGGAGGTGCCGGTGGAATTGACTTGAGCCAGATGTTTGGAGGCGGCGGAGGCGGTGGTGGATTTGAGGATATTCTGCGTCAAATGGGAGGTGGCGGAGGCCCGATGGGTGGTCGACAGCAGGCTCCACCGAGACGCGGTAGTGATATTGAAAAAGAAATCACGATCCCGTTTGCGACATCTGTTGTTGGAGGGCAACACCAAGTCAGTTTGCAAAGAACCAAAAGCAAAGTCGATAAGATCGATGTGAAAATTCCTGCTGGAATCGAGTCCGGTAAAAAAATTCGCCTTCGAGGGCAGGGACAGTCGTCTGGAGGTTCTGCTGGTGATCTATTGATTACTGTGAAAATTGCGCCGCATCCAAATTACGCTCGAAAGGGACTGAATTTACAAATTTCGATCCCTATCACTTTACGTGAAGCAGCAGAGGGGGCAACAATTGATTTGCCCACTCCTCATGGCACTGTCGCACTTAAAGTTCCCGCGGGAACTTCAAGTGGCAAATCACTGCGGTTGAAAGGAATGGGGGTGAAGGCTCCGAGTAAGTCCGGAGATTTAATTGCAACGTTGCAGATCGCTATTCCCAAAGAGATTCCAACGTCGGACACTGAGAAATTGTCTGAATTGAGCGAAGCCTGGGAGCAATGTGCTGTTCGATCCGAACTAACTTGGTAACGTGCGAATTCATCTTCGTCTGACGGGCGCTAGATTAAGTCATAAGCCATCGACGAGATTCGCTGGCAAAGTGCCAGGTTAGACGTGAACGATTGGTGGTGGTTCTGGGCGCGTGGGTCGTCCTTGACGGTATCCGGATTCACTTGAATTTTACTTTGAAACGGAAAGGGATCGAAGTGACAGATAATCGATTTCCAAAGTCCGTTCGCCTACGCCGTCAGGCCGAGTTCGACCGTGTATACGGCGGAAATGTTTTTGCTGCCGACAGCGTTTTAGTCATCAAAGGTGTGAGAAACGGTTTGTCCACATCTCGTTTAGGTCTCTCAGTTAGTCGTAAGGTAGGGAACGCCGTCGTTCGCAACCGCTGGAAACGCCGAATTCGTGAGGCATTCCGACAGCATCGGGCTTCCCTTCCCGCCGGGATTGATTTTGTGGTGCGGCCCAAGCGAGGTGCGAGTTGTGAATACGCTGCAATCGAACGATCTATTCCCCGGCTTCTCCAAAGAATTGAAAAGAGCTTGAGCCGACTTTGAGGAGACTGTTTGCCAACGTTTGATCATGCGGATTCGAGTTCGCTAAACTTAAGTTACTGAGAATCATTGGCTAATCGGGATTTTTCCGCTGGTTTTAAGTAGAGTATCGATTGTCCATTTCCTTTGCTCCTTTGAAATGGCCAAGACGGAGTTCATCCGAATGAAAAATATAATCCGTAAGTTATTGCAGCTTCCTGCCGACGGAATGATATTCTGCGTGCGGATCTATCAAGTCGGAATCAGTCCGCTTCTTGGCAAAAACTGCCGGTTTACTCCGACTTGCAGTAATTACTTCATTCAGTCGGTTCGCAAGTACGGTGCTCTTCGTGGGGCTTGGAAGGGAGCAATGCGGATTTGTCGTTGCCATCCGTTTCACCGCGGCGGCCATGATCCTCCTTAGGCGAACTGATAAAGGGAGCGTATCGAGGAAGGGAGGTTCTGGGGGCTGAGACTTTGACCGATCGGTTCAATCCATCAGTTTTTTTGTGATTGCTTCGACATCATAGACGCATCCTCCCCACGTGCCTCCGCTGACATGTTGAAGCGCCGCCCATAATTTTGTGTCGTCGGGTAGTTTGGCGTGTTGTTTTAGTTGGGGGTTGAGTTCTCTGGCGTCGAGCTGGCTGATCTCTCCGTCAAAGTCGAGTGTTCCGGATAGATTATGGGTATCAATTTCGATGGTGACTTGATCACCGTCCTGAATTTTACCGATCCGTCCTCCCGCAAGTGCTTCGGGGCTGATGTGACCGACACAGGCGCCAGTTGACACCCCGGAAAATCGCCCGTCTGTAAGTAAGGCGACATGTTTACCATAGGGTAAATATTTGAGTGCAAATGTGATTTGAGCGGTTTCTGGCATTCCCGCACCCAAAGCACCAATTCCAATCAAGACCATGACGTCGCCCTCCTGGATTCGGTCATCTCCTTGGGATTTCACTGCGGCAATCGCGTCGGCTTCACTGCAAAAAACCCGTGCGGGGCCACTGTGGCGATATACGCCGTCGTCATCAATCACATCGGGAGAGATGGCGGTACTCTTGACGATTGAACCTTCCGTCGCGAGGTTTCCCATAGGAAACGTAACGGTGCTGGAGAATCCTTGCTCTGGTTTTCGAATAACGTTGTTCGGGTCGATCGCATCGAGTTCGACTAGTTTTTCCTTGAGTCGTTGTCTTCGCTCCGAGCGTTCCCACCAATCAAGGTTGTCACCAAGTGTTTTTCCTGAAACGGTAACCACGTTTAAGTTTAGTAGGCCAAGATCGCGAAGGCGGAGCATCACTTCGGGAACGCCTCCAGCAAGAAAGACCTGCACGGTGGCATACCCGACAGGGCCGTTTGGGAGTGAATCAACCAATCGTGGAACCAGTGAATTTATGCGCTGCCAGTCGGATACGTCAGGTCTTTTTAATTTGGCAGCATGTGCGATCGCGGGAATATGCAGAACTAGATTGGTAGATCCTCCAAATGCCGCATGTGTAATCATGGCATTTTCAATCGATTCATCGGTAAGAATATCATGGCTGGTTATCCGAGAGTGATGAAGTTGAGCAAGGGTAGCACCGCTCCTGTAGGCCAAGTCGAGCCATATTTCTGATCCCGATGGACTCAGGGCGGAATGTGGCAGCGACAAGCCGAGAGCCTCCCCGACGACTTGAGCAGTGGCAGCGGTCCCCAGAAATTGACATCCCCCTCCAGGCGTGCCACAGGCTTTGCATCCGAGTTCCGCCGCTTCTTTGAGACTGATTTCACCGTGTGCGTAGCGAGGACCAATCGATTGGATTTTTCCTAAGTCTTCCCCGTTTCGGGTCAGCAGAGTTACACCTCCAGGTACGAGAACAGACGGTAGATGTTGAAGGCCAGCAATTGCCATCATCATTGCGGGAAGGCCTTTGTCGCACGTCGCAACGCCTACTACACCTTTTGCGGTTGGCAGCGAACGCGTAAGTCGACGAAAAATAATTGCAGCGTCATTGCGGTAAGCAAGCGAGTCAAACATGCCGAGAGTACCTTGCGTTCGGCCATCACAGGGGTCACTGCAAAAACCAGCAAATGGAATCCCCCCCGACGCTGCAATCGCCATCGCTGCTTTTTCCATTAACAATCCTACTTCCCAATGGCCGGTATGGTATCCAAGAGCGATAGGAGAGCCGTCGTTGCGCCGGATTCCTCCCTGCGTTGAAAGAACCAGGAAGTTGGGCCGACGCATGTCTTGCGGGTCCCATCCCATTCCAGCGTTTTGAGTCCACCCAAAGATATCGCCGCTAGGCGACGTCTTTAATTGTTCGCCCGCAAAAGGAAGTTCGCCACGCGGGCCGGGAGCGGTGGTGCGGAGGTCGTATATTTTTTCGTTGGCGGATTCAAGCATGGATTACCACTAGCGACTGTATGCGGAAAAATATCCTAGTTCTCAAGATACATGATAGAGGTTAGCTCGGCATGCCTGCAGTGAGATTCGTTCGGAGGATTGCTGGTTTTGACGAAACTAAATCGGCAAACAATTTGTTTATATTTTTCCAAATCAGGGTTGCGAGAGAACCTATTCGACTTCGTTCTCAAGAATACCGAGTCCCTCGATTTGAATCTGAATGTGATCGCCGGATTGTAGAGTGAATCCAGCATCCGGGACGATTCCAGTTCCAGTCATTAAATACGCCCCGCACGGAAATTCATTTTCTTGAAATAGATAATCCGCTAACTCATGAAAGCTCCTCTTTAATTGAGAGACCGATGTCTCACCTTGAAAAACAATTTGGGAGAGTCGGGAAATCGCGATGGAAATTTTTGAGTTAGGAGACACGGCATCTCCGACAACCAAGCAGGGGCCTATGGCACATGAACCTCGATAAATTTTTGCCTGAGGAAGGTAGAGCGGGTTTTCCCCTTCGATCGACCGTGAGCTCATGTCGTTTCCAATCGTATAACCAAAAATATTCCCTGCTGAATTGAGGGCCAGTGTCAGTTCGGGTTCTGGGACATTCCAGGCAGAATCTTTGCGAATTCGGACCGGTGCCAGATGCCCTCTCGCTCGAAAACCAGTGGATTTGAAGAATAGTTCTGGTCGTTTCGCTTCGTAAACCAAATCGTAAAAATGGTCTCCGCCAGATTTTTCGCTTTCTTCCATCCGGGCTGATTTACTTCGCATGTAAGTCACACCAGCTGCCCATATTTCCTGATTTTCAACGGGTGCCTGCCAGGGATGCTTTTCGCAAACAGCGGATTGCTGGATAACCTCAGAATGAGCTGATTCAAAGAACGGCGTAAGATAGTCAGCCGGTGAATTTGCCTGAAAGAGAGCATCTAGGGAGAATTCTTGAACGCGAATTATCCGCTCTAAATTTTCCAGAACATAGTCGTCGTGGTCGCGATAGATCTTTATCATAGTGAAAGTAATTTAAGCCAACTTGTCACATGAACCAACCCTCCCCTGCAAGGTGAAACTCCCATGCCAGCGCTCGACAACCAATTCGATTTGTTTTTTTTGATTGGGCAACGGAGCGGTTTACTGGGGGTGGTCGGAGCGGGGGAGTCGCTTTCTCTGACTTATTTGCTGAGTTTGTTGATTGCGGCTGTGGCTTTACTTTTGTTTTTAATTTTGAAATTGAGAGTTCAGGCATTTCTTGCGTTGATTTTGGCAAGTTTATTTGTGGCCGTCGGATCATCTCAGGAATTGACCGGGGGCGTTGGAGATTTAGAGCTTGCCAAAATTGGCGACGAAATTCAAAACGGAATGGGCTCTAGTCTCGGTTTTATTGCAACGATTATCGGGCTCGGGGCAATCTTTGGGGCATTGCTAGAACACTCTGGTGGCGCACAGAGTTTGGCTAGATCATTATTAAAGCTATTTGGTGAAAAGCGTGCTTCCTGGGCGATGGTTTTAACTGGGTTCATAATTTCGATCCCCGTTTTTTTGGATGTTGCTTTGGTGATTTTGGCACCGATTTTGTATGCCCTTTCCAAGAAGACCGGTAAGTCAGTATTGGCGTTCGGTCTGCCGCTGTTGGCTGGGCTTATGGTAACCCATGCCTTTGTGCCTCCGACGCCGGGACCGGTTTGGGTTGCCTACGAGTTGGGAGTGGGGCTCGGTTGGGTGATTCTGTTTGGCAGTATTGTCGGTTTGCCCACTGCGATTGTCTGCGGAGTCTGGCTCCCCAAGCGAATGTCTGAGAGGTTATACATCGCGCCACCCGCTGAATTTGATGAAGGCCCGGATGAAGGCGAGGAAGCTTTGCCAAGTTTTCTTTCTGTGTTAATGATGATCGGGTTTCCAATTCTCTTAATTTTGTTCGGGACCATTGTCAAAGAGTATCTTGTTTACGATGTCGATACAGGGCTCAGTCGCAGCGAGTATGCTGCGGCGGTTTCGAATGCGGTTAGTGCAGCTCCATTTGGTATGAAGTTTCTTTATTTTGTCGGCCACCCAATCATCGCTCTTTTGATCGCAACCGGGATGGCATTGATTTTCTTTGGATATCTTCGCGGCTATGACAAAAACGAATTGATGGAAGTCACGACGAAGGCGTTAGGGCCGGCGGGCATCATTATATTGATCACGGGAGCAGGCGGAGTTTTTAAAGGAGTTATGGGAGCCAGTGGCGTGAGCGATGCGCTGCGAGACGTCTGTCAGAGCTGGGGAATCCCGATGTTGTTGCTGGCCTATCTATTCGCATTATTTGTTCGCGTCGCGCAAGGCTCAGCAACGGTTGCCATGGTGACGGCGGCCGGGCTAATGACCGCAATGGTTGAGGACTTGTCTCAAGCTCAATTGGCGTTGATCGTTGTGGCGATTGCGGCGGGAGCGTCTGCCGTTTCGCATGTCAATGACAGTGGGTTCTGGCTGGTGAGTCGTTACATGATGATGACCGAAAAGCAAACCTTTCAGACTTGGACGGTCATCTCAACGGTCGTTTCGGTTGTTGGGTTTTTGCTGGCAGCATTGCTGTGGGCATTACTGCCGATGTTGTCGCTTTGATCAATTCAGTTTTCGTTCGTCAACTTGAGTGGATACTTTGTGGGTCACTGTTGGCGACGAATTTCTCAGTCGCGAAAATGTAAGTCACAGGTTCCCTGGTCATCGCAAGGCTCGTTCTTCTTGCCTGCAATCTTGTAGCGGCGTTTTGCAATTTGTCGGTAAACCCATTGTTGGATGCCGCCTGTGAACGGAATGTAGAAGAGGGGCGCCAAGAGCCAAAGCTTTGGTAGCCGAATGGTTAGGTACTTGACTGCAGCGGCGCCTCCGAGACGGCGATCGGAATATTTTCCGTCACGATTGGGGATCAGGTACATTTGTTCCATCAGTTGCTGATGAGTAAGGTCCGTGAAATGCTCGGTTACAAATGGGTCGTGGAGAGAAATGAACGCAAGTCGACGCTTGCCATCTAAACGGGACAGGTTCATCACTTGGGATGAACAGAAA
>WTFU01000196.1:0-13665 GCA_011523945.1 Mariniblastus sp.
ATTGTGTTCCTCGGGCTGGCGGTCGGATTCATCGTGATCAGTCTCTTCATGCCGTTGGTATCACTGATCAGTGGATTGACTTGATGCTGGCACAACCCTTTTCATCGAACGTTTCACCATCGTCAACTGTAAGTCTCGATCTTCCAAGATTGGGCAGTAGGACAGAGTACATGACTGACAGCTGTGGCCATTCAGAACCCCTCGAACCATCAGAACCAAACATGAACGTAATCCGACGCTTCCAATCACGGCACAAGGCACGTGTTCAGGCATACGCAAACATGTCTAACAAGCGGTCATCGGGCTTCACGTTAGTTGAGATCCTGGTCGTCATTGTGATCATCGGAATCCTCGCAGGGCTTCTCCTGCCCGCTGTCAACGCAGTGCGGAGAAGCGTCAACACCGCCTACCTTCGGAGCGAATGCGCGTCCATTGCGACCGCCGTCGAAGCCTACAAGCTGAAATACGGGGACTACCCCCCTGACTTTTCAAGTTGGGACATTGTCCAACGTCATTATCGAAAAGTTTTCCCAGAGATCCTCGATGGTGAATTAACTTTACTTTACCGACTATGCGACAATATCCCGGACGCAAACCAGAACCCCCCCCAAACAAATACACCCGGAATTTACGTTCCATGCATCATGGACAGAGCGGAGTCCATTGTCTGGTCTCTCGGTGGCTTCAGTTCTGATCCGCAACAGCCATTTACCGGCAAAGGTGGACCTCTCTCACTCATTGCTGGGCGGACAGCTGGCCCTTTCCCTGGGCACTACCAATACAACAGTGCGCGGGACAATGCCTTGATGGAATTCGAACCCACAATGTTGTCGATTCAAGGCCCAAATGCGGATGAAGTGATGGGCCCTAACAATCGAACTGAAAGCAACGATGACGTCACAACGAATGATCTTTTTCCGGTCTACCGCTACAAAAAAGACCATGCGCCGTATGTCTACTTCGACGCCAGGACCTACCGAGCCTCTGGCGAGAGCATTGCTGTAGCCGGTACTCGTGGCATGAATGGCTTTGCCACTAAAACGGACGGCGAAATCAACTTGGTCCGACCAACTTTTTCGGATCGTCAAAACACAAGCAACCTTAACTCATTCAACAACAACGGAGCTGAGAAGTCGTTGCGTTTATGGGAATTTGCAAATCCCAAGACGTTTCAGATTCTGTCCCCCGGATTAGACGGCGTCTACGGTGGCGACTACTCCTCACAGACACAGACGACTACCTATTGGCAGTATCCAACGGGAAAGATGGTACTGCTGCTTCCAAGCCCGACCACCCCCGCTAGCGTACTGTCACCCTCAGTATCCAATTACGACGTAACCGGATTGGACTCGAGTATTTCCGAGACATTCGAAAGAGACAACGTCGGTTCATTCACAAGCAGTTCTTTTGAGAATGATTTGCCATGAGACGATACCGTTACCCGAAACGATTCGGATTCACCTTGGTCGAAGTGTTGGTCGTGGTGTCGCTCCTTTCGTTGATCAGCGCGATGCTTGCAACCGCAATGCGTTCCGCTTTGCATGAAGCAAGAGTCAAACGAACACAAGGTGAATTACTCAGCTATGAGCAACTCCTGCAAGCGAGAATCAATCGAATTGCTTTTGGCGGACTAAATATCAATCAGGCACCGATATACCGATCACAAAACGTCAGTGGCCTGGGAGCCGAACTTCCAGACAATGAACTTGCCAGCGAAGACCTGTCCCGAACAAAACTGCTGGCACGCAGAGACTTCGCTCGGATGGTCTTACCTGATTGTCAGGCTGATTTGCTTTACCCGTCTGCAACGTTCCAGTACCGCATGAATAGTGACGGGAGAGATAACAGGCAATGCAACACGAGTTGCGCAAAGATCAGTCCACCGCCAGCTTGGGATCGCATGCGATCCATGGTGGGTTTGCGCACCAGCAACGAGATCAACGATTACATGCGGAGACACCAGCCCCGCAACACCCCTGTTGGGTTGCGCAACCCAACCACCAACCCGCAGGTGGATGCAATCGATCAGTTCCAGCAGGAAGGCTTGTTTTTCAAGGCGTGTGCTTATCGTGAGTCGTCAGCAGATCCCGACTCCCTGACCCCAATTTCGTGGACGCGTGAGCACGAATCTGCTGAGTGTCTCTATCTAATCCTGGCAACTTACGAACTTCTCGATGGGCGTGCGATCGATAATGTCGCCAATACGAACATCGGTGATACAGATGGCGACAATATCCCGGAAATTCTTGATGCGTGGGGCAACCCGGTCGTCTACATGCGCAACCCCGTAAGCTTTGAGGGTCGAGGTATCAAATCAGCATCGAGGGACAATGGCGTGGCATCCGATCCCGATCCTGATCCTTTTGACTTCCTTGCAGCTGACTTTCGATACCGTGAGCAGGGAGCATCGGCAGATGAGTTAAACGACTCTTTTTACAACCTCCCCACGTACGTTCCACCTGTCGTCGTGAGCGCCGGACAAGACGGGGAGTTTGGGATCATACACCCCGAAGCTATCGCAAACAATTTTTACAGTGCATCTGCGATACACCTATTAAACCCACCTACCCCCCTTCGCGTTATTGCGCTTGGAAATGATCGACTGCTATTCCAATATTACAGATACCCGGATCCATTTTTTCATGTTGGTCGACTGTGTGATGCCGGAGCGATTGCTGGCGAAAAACCGATCAGCAAACCATTCAATGTCGCAACCGTACGTTCGCTGAGCACGCCCTCCATTTCGCCTGAAGCAGCAAACAACGTAAGCAATTTGGGTATCGAACACAGAGGATACCGTTTCGAATCAACCATCAATGCGAGGAAAAACAGAATAGGCATGGGCGGCACATTGAATGCCGAATCGGCCGCCGACAACATCAGTTCGATCGACAGCGGTATTTAGGGTTTTCACGAGGATTAAAAGATGAGACGCAAACCGAAAAAGGCGTACACGCTCGTTGAAATCATGGTCACCTTAGGGGTTATCGTGACGGTCACCGCACTTGCTTTGCCGACGGTAAAAGACTCCTTAAAGAGTTACACCACCGCACGGTCAGCCACCATTGTGCAAGGTTCGTTTATGACCGCTCGTGCAATGGCAGTAGCAAAAGGCTTGCCGTGTGGTGTTCTCATCTCCCGGCGTGGAACCATGTATGAGCCGCCAACACCTGACAAGCCAGTAAACACGAACCTAAATGTTTCGAGCCGCCTTTCATACGTTCAGGTGCCGAGCAAAATCACGCTTACCGGTGGGATTTATCCGTTTCGATCACTGGTCGATCCGGAAAATAATTGCACAAAGAGATATCGATACTTCGTCAAACGCAAAGACTGCGAACTCCTTTACGCAGCAGCGAGGCATGCAGCGGTCAACACTGCTGGGACTCGATACGCGAGTCAATTAATTCGCAGAGGAACAGTAATTAAAGTCAAGGAGCCAGGTTCAGGAAGAGCGTACCGATATTCGAGGATTCAAAACCTTACCCCAAGCCTCGGCCTGACAGCTGAAACGGTGGTGGAATTCACCCCTCGAGTCGACCCGGATACCAATCCGCCGCAATACGAGCCCGCAACGTGCCAAAAAACGGGTGTCGTCCGAGACCCCACGAATGGACAAAGAATCGATGAACCCGGCGTGATCATTGAAACCAATGACCTTCTAGGATCAAGCTACCAAGTCGGTGGTTCCACGAATTTTACGCCAACAACCGTCGAGTCGTTTCAACCTTACTTGGCGCATGACGCAGAGATTCAACTCGACCCGATCAAAACAGCCATGGCGCCACTGAACCTGCCGGGTCGCACTGTGATCGACTTGTCCGCCTCCGGTTCGAGTTTAAATCCACTGGCATTTGGCATCAATGAGATCGCGTCGGGCGTTAATGCAAACGGCCAAAAAGTCCACGGCATCATGGTAATTTTCAACTCTGACGGGACCGTCGAAGGCATTTACAAAGACCAATGGAATGGCAATTCATTTGACTGGGTCAGGTACCCTCCGCAACCGTCGATGTCATTCCTGGTTGGACCGAGCGATGGAGTCAGTGGGGACATTCTCTCTGAAGGCAGTTTGGCAAACGCAACTGACAACGAAAGTGATTTACCAAACTTTGCCAATAGCAACTGTTTTTGGGTAACAGTCCATAGCTCGTCAGGGCATTGCGAAGTCACTAAAGTCGCAGCACCTCAGGAAAAGGAAAAACTGAGCAACTTCTACGGCGACATTTCCACCCCGCGAAGTTTAATGCAAGCCAGGCTCCGCAGTTCACAACGCTTGGTGACAGGGAGGAGTCGTTGAAAATGGATCGAAAAACACAAACTGCAAAGAAAGCCGATTCTCGTATCAGAAACGGCATTTCGCTTCTGGAAGTCATTTTCGCTGTTGGTGTGCTACTGATCGGCATTCTCGGACTTGCAGCTGTATTACCTATCGCAGCCAATAATGCCCAGAACGCACTCGACCGCGACCGTGCAAGAGAATCTTACCTCAATCAGGAAGCGACCAGAAATATCTTGGGGCTCAATGATGTCGCGAAATTCAAAAGTTATTTTTATGCCTCAAGTAATCCTAATGTCTATCACCCAAACAACCCTAGTGCCCGTTACCTGTCCGTCAACGTCAGCACCACAGGCAACCTTCCAGAAGCTTTTTGTGTCGACCCATGGTTTTTGACAGCGGCAAATGCAGTTCGCCCCCCACAAGCACAAGAACGCAATAATTACGACCGCGGATATTTTCCATGCTACGACAATAAGTTCCACCCACGCACAGGCAACCCCGCTGATCCACCCAGCGGCAGTATGCAATGGGGCAATTGTCGCCTGCGGCGGATTGGCATTTCCGACATCACGAACCCAAAATATCATGCCCTGCTCAGCCGCGACCAAGATACGATCTCACTGATTGAATCCGAAGACGGCTCTCGGCTTCCAGGCATTTTTGCGAAGCGTTCCAACTTGGGAATACCGGTACGCTCTAACTTAGCTGGAAAGTACTCGTACATGATGACATTGAGACGCGATGGCACGGGCAATGTGATTGTTTTTCGTGACCGACAAATTGCGATTAATCCCCAAGGGGTTTTTGGGAACCTGCAATTCGATCCCAGAGATCGACATCACTTGCACAGCTACAGAGCACTACCGTTCGCTGCCCAATCAAACATTCCTATCGAAAAACAGACTTTCGCTGACGAAAGAGTGGGATACGTGACCTACGCAGATCGAGTATTCGATGGCTCTGGCGGTTCATTCGTTTACGAGTCAAGCCAATACGTCGACCCATCAGTTTCGCAAGGTGATTGGGTGATGCTGTTACGGCGAAACTACACACGAAATCAACAAGGCGACTTACAGTTTGCCTGGTGTCAAATCGGCTCGGTTGACGAAGGCCCCACTCTCAATAATGGCCGTTACCAAACAAAGATTACAGTAAGCAAACTCGCGTGGCGATTTCATCCTATTCAGTCTTTTACACGATACGCTGGTTCAGGCCCCTACCCACCTGGACCACTTCCTCAAGGCTACAACCAAACCATTTTTGATGCCGCTGCCTTGCCTGACTCTGCCCTCGAGTACGGAACGACCGTTGTCCTAATGAAGAACATCGTCAGTGTCAGCAGTTTTTAACGAGCGTGCTGCAATCAAACGCAACCTGAAGAAATCCAACAACAAAACACTTATCGATCGGCAACCGCTCTGGTTGCAACCCATGTTGAGGAACCTGAAATGAACAACAAACACCGGCGCGAAAGACGTGGAGTCGTTTTGCTGATCGCATTAGCCATGCTCGGCTTGTTCAGCATCTTGATCATCAGCTATGTCATTTCAACAGGCCAAGTCGCGGCGATTGCGGAACTGGAGCAATCGAGAGAGATTTTGCCAACGGAAGTCAACTTGGAAGAAGGCATTGGTGCGCTTGTCTACGGCTCACAAAACCCTCACTCAGCTGCATACGGTCAGAGTCTATTTGATGATTTATATGGATCTGACGGATACATTCTGCGCGTGGGGCATGATCGTTCTGGTTCACAACTTTTGGCAGATGCTTCAGGTTATGACGGCCGGGGTTTCTTGCTTGATCCGAATCTTCAGCTGTTCAAAGTTCCCACAAATCTGGCACCATGGCATCGCGATGGTGGTGCGTTCTTGTCGACACCAGTGGCCACGCCCGCACCCATGGCGTTGATGAATTACGAAGACGCTTTAGCTGGTCGACAAATTACCTTTTTGGAAGGTCCGCTCACCAATCAAACCTTTCAGGTCATCCGCTCCTTTAACAATCTCGCAACCACAAATCCCATCGAGAAAAATCTGCGAGGTAGTTTGATTATCGATCTGTCGCAATACGCCGGTACTGAAGTGGAATATGACGGTGTTACCTACGATGTGATGGTCACCGCGTCCAGCGGTCCAGGCGTTCTTCTGTATGACCCAGGCAATGACACGAAACCCGGAAGTGCAGGAATTGACGACAACCGCAATGGATCCGTTGACGACCCAACAGAACTCGGATGGCCTGGAACAGACGACTATGGATTTCGTTTTGTTCTCAACGGTCTCCCCTTCAATGGTCTGGGACGAAATCCTCGGGGAATTTCCGGAATCGCACGAGCCCCCAGCCTTACCATCGACCGCAATGCCGATATTGAATTGCAATACAACTCACGTTTAATCGGCGGTAGTGTCGGCACTTTCAATGCAGGCTCTGGTTTTAAGAGGCCGGAACCGGATGAACCATGGGACGCTGCTGATTTTGAAAATTTATACTTGGCATGGCAACCGAGTGACCACCGCTCTGCCAAAGACGTAGGGATTTACGGGGGTGGCTCCGATTTGGATCGTGATATCGGTTCAGAAATCATTCCAAGCTTCCACCGTCCCGAGGTTATCAATTACCTGCTCAATCAAAAAATCTTTCCTGTTCCAGGCCCTGCCGCAAAAAGCTTTTGGGAGACGAACAACCTTCAAGATTTAGCAGCAGTAGCAACACGTTTACGCAGAGCCACTATGCGGCCCCTCAACTTTGGTCATGACTGGGGTGATCTTGATGGCGATGGATCGGCGATAGACGGAAACCCAGGTTTCACTGGCTCCAACCCCGCGCTCACCAATCTGGCCACAATCAGTAGAAACAACTCAGCATCCAATCTAAAGCTACAAATTCTTCAACTTAGCCGTTGGCTTGCCAACGGCCCTTGGGATGTTGACAACGATGGCGATGCGATACCCGACAGCATTTGGCTCGATCTCCAATTGCCACACTTCACAACATCAAGTGGTGCAGTGGTCCGCCCATTGATTGCGCCACTGATTGAGGACCTCGATGGAAAAATCAATCTGAACGAATCTGGTAATTACCGGCATCTCTTCGCACAACGCTACCGACCTTCCAATCCAAACACGTACAGTAGCGACGCCCAGTATTTGGCAGTTCAAAACTCGCTCCGGAGGTATGGCTTTGGCAGCGGTGTCGGACCTGCAGAAATCGACTTCAGCCATATTTTTGACCAAGGCAGGTCATCGCCACCTCCAGGATTTTTCGGGCCAATTTACCGCACACAAACGTCTTCACCGCAACTTTTCCCCAGTTTCCTTTACACACGCTTCGGAAATCTGCTGAACACGCGGTATGGCGGATCGCCCATCGACTATTCGACTCCACCGGGAGCACTTACGCATGACGACTTCTATTTACCGGGTGCAGGGAAATGGAGCTTGCCAGACCGAGATTTATTGGGCGAAATACCCTATCCGGCACGTGAAGCATTCTTTTCCACCAGTAATTCGGTGATGGGCAAGTCAATGGACATGTTCGGTATCGCGACGGAACGTCGAGACCGATACGGTAATGAGTTGGTGGTCAATGATGTGACCTCTTTGTACCAGCAACAGAACGAGCTGGTAAATCAACCGTACGAATTTGGCTTTGCCGATGACAAAACTTTTCAAGCGGGTGACCTTGCGGCATTGATTGACAAGACGAGCGGATCTTCAGAACTCAGGAACTTGCTGGCTGACGAAATCGAGAGAAATCGCATTCTCCAAAATCTAATTACGACCGACAGCCAGACCATCGATGTACCGGAAGTCAGTGGTGCCGTCAGTATCATGCATGCTTTTGCAAGTCGATTGACTGTTCCAGCAACAGACATCCAACTTCACCTCGATCGCATGCTGGCTCCAGAGTTTCGCAAAGGCACAAAACTGAATCTCAATCGGCAACTGGGTAATGGAAGACCCGATGCCGGTGACCCCACTGTTGTGGACGAGTTGATGGAGGTTGGTGCCAGGGACTCGAATGGGGGTGGTTCAGTTGCCACTCACGAGATTGAAGCAAGTGAACCAGCATTCAGATCTCATCCTGTGCACTCGGACATTATCGCAAACTACAACACACCAATCAGCCGTACCGATTGGCCCCAATTGGACTTCAACGGAATTGACACCGATGGGAACGGAACCATCGATGTCGGGAACGATGTCGATGGCGATAACTTGCCTGACAAGATCGCAGACGGCCAAGAGCTACTGGCACGACACTTGTATTGCTTGATGTTTCTGCTGATCAAGGACGGCGATAGTTCGACATGGGGTGATGAAGAGTGGGTACCTAATTTCCCTTACCCCGCGGGTATGATCGACCCATCGCAAACAGATGTTTTGGACGAGAAAAAGCAACGGCGAGAAATCCGCAATCGTTTTGTCGCCAAACGTATCGCCCAATGGGCAACAAATGCCGTCGACTACCGAGACACGGATGCCAGATGCACACGCCTGAGATATGACCCGAATCCCTTTGACGGATTTGACTTGAGTGATGCTGCCAAGAATGTGGTGTGGGGAACCGAGAGACCAGAACTTGAAATCAGTGAGACATTGGCTTTCCACGACAAACGCATTCGACGTAATCTTGAGAAATCGAGAGATCAGAACGATGAATCCATTACGCCCGATGGCGAATTGCCGGCAGATACCGATGACGATCCCGATGACGACATCAGAGCGGATTCCGACATGGATCAATTCCGCATTCCTGAAGCGAGCAGTTTTGTAGAACTGCGTTCACTGCGGTCCCCGTTGAATCCTGACTTGCAAGATCAGTCACCCCGATTACCTCGCGGCCTCTACACGAGCGACAATAAACTGGATCTGGGTCGCATCGTTGGCAATGGTAATCAACGGTCACCGGTTTGGCGTTTAGCGATCGGGGAAGCAGTGCGTGGCGATCTGAAGAAAAGCATTCGCTGGATGTACGATGCCGATCGCGTCGCCAGGAAGTTGGCGAAGGACCGAAACAACGAAGAACAAATAAACTACCTGTCTCTCAATGCTCCCGATTGGACAAACGGTGGTGAGATCGACGCAGCATTGGTTCAATGGGCGGAAGCTGAAAGAATTGCCGCCGAAGTACGGCACTCACGCAGCAATGCGGGAGAATATGTCACACTCAGTGACACGAACTTTGACCCAACCGACGACTCGGCTTCCAACGACAGTCGAATTTCACTCAAACGGTTTGTGTGGTTTTCAACCTTGAAGCCTAACGCAAGCCTGAACGTGATTAACAATCCTGCCAGCGGCATGAAACTCGGCAACGTTTTTTACAACACCACGACCAACATCCCCAACTTTCAAACCGCGCAACCCAAGTTATCACCCGGGCAATTCACCGTCATTGCTCCACGCCTCAGTACGGTACTCGGGCAGCAAGTGAGCGCACTGAATCCACCCTGCGAATACGCACCTTCATCTCAGAAACTCGAATTCGCGTTACAAGCGGATAGTCCAACTAGATTTCGCTTCAACTACATGGGGCTAGCGACAGGTGAAACAAAGCCACTCACCCCTAAATACTATGAGGATGGCATCAGCGAGAATGGCAAACGTGTGAACTATCACGTCAAATCCGTTCTACCGATCGTCGCGAAATCGGTGTTACCACATGAGGCAGCAAGTGATCCCTTAAATCTGTCTCCGCACCTTGTCGAATGGAGGGACTATGCAGAAAACACTCCTGCGAACCGTCAGGTTGCACTCGGTTTCAACATTAGTGCGCCACTGGCCGGTGAAAAATACTATCAGGCACCAACTCAACGAATCTTCGATGGCAACGACGAAGGCTCTTATCCGCTGAAAGATGGTTATCGCAACTACAACCCCGGCAACGAAGTTGGTTTTCATCCTGACGTGCCATTTGATCATCTAGGCCTGGACGGAAATGGCAACAATGCATCAGTCCTTGCCGAGAATGATTGGGCCGGTGTGGGAACATACCAAGAAGCAGTGGGAGTCTTTCTTCAACGCTTGGCGGACCCAACCTCACCATGGCACCCCATCGACAACCCGTACCTCACCATGGATTTAGCTCCCATGGACCTTACAACTCTCAATGGCGAAGGAGATGTCACTGAAGAGATCGATCGTCGAGGAACCGGGGATCTGGAGATTGCGGACTCAATAGCGACCACGGTGCAAGCCAATGAATTTGTCCCCAAAGTTAAGTTCGACAGCCGCCGGAAGATTCCCGACACAAGTCGCGACCGCGCCGGGACCAACTTGGTGCAAAAAGTTTCAGGACCAAATGATCTGACGAATTACAAGAGAGAACTCGTCACCCAACGCTCAGCTTTGTCCAGCTCATTCAGCATCCTTCGTGATTCAAGCGAATCGGCCACCGGTGCAATATGGAAGTTTCCACTCGGCGCCATGTGGACCAAAGAGCTAACACCGAATGACGCGGGAATCAATTCCAACTACGACTACGACGCTGCCTGGTCCCCTTACCACCCAACCATGGATCTTCCCAACAAGCCATATCGCCAGACACTTGGCTTCATCAATCGAGAATATGGGCGGCCCATCGGTGCTGACAATAATGGCGTCGATGGTATCGATATTGCCTATGGCCGTGGGACTCCACGCGGCACTTTGTTCATGATGCCTCAATGGGACGATCGGGACTTTCAGTCCAAGGTGGACTTGTTACACATTCCCGCCTCAGCGCGTACAGGTTTGAACATAACCTTTACGCCCGGAACAAGACTCGAAGATGATGGCAAACGGGAATTGCCTGCGACATTCAGCCATCTGCTGGGCTTCGACCACAATTTTGCCTCTGAGAACGGCGCAGCTGACCGCTTTAATGTTGACGTCCAAGATGTACCAGAAGCAGCCAGCTATGACACAAACACGCAAAAGCATTCATTCACAGAAGAATTGACAGGTAAGCGTGCACCTTTTGAATTGGTCTTGGATTACGTGAATACCGGCGAACCAAAATACAGCAGCAATCACTGGTTCGATGAGCAAGCCATTAAATTCAAAAAAAATCCGACGAACCCGCGACAACAAACGTTCAACCGTGTCGTTGAGTTCATGCAGCCTCCTTACAACTATGTTTCAACTCTCCGGTCGCCCGGTCGTATCAACTTGAATACAGTTCCTGATTACATCCGTCATGGTGGTCAGTTCAACTTGTCCACCGGTCCGTCCGCTGGTGAATTTCTGGATTTCGAAGAAAAGCCAGACGACAATCGTGAAGAATCCTACAACCCCGGCGCTCGTACCTTCACAAACAGCATCATGCCAGATGTGGCTTCAAAGAGTCCGGCTTGGGACATTTCAAAAATCTTCGGCAACGGAACAGTCTTCCGCTCGTTGGCTTGGGCGGGGTCATCGTACTACGACTTGGACACCAACTGGGGAAGCCCAACGACTCTCGGTCAATACGATTACTACAACACAAGCGTCGACACCAGTTATGGTCGTGGCTTCAAGGCATTCATTGAAAGTCGTCGTGGTTATGACACTGCCATGCAGTCGCGTTTAGCATCCAATCCAAAGTTAAACAACCCAAACCTCGACTGGCGTTACCCCACACGATTCGCGGGTGTCTTCTCCACTGCCAGTGCCGCTCAAATTCCAAGCATCCAACGTTTCATGGGTCGCAGAACAGAGTACAACGATGGAGTCAGTAATAATTCAAAAGTGCGACGGCGGACCCATGACATGACACTCGTCCGTCCACACCCGGACTTTGACCCAAGACTTTTTGACAATTCAAATAAAGTTCAATTCAAGAACGCGTCAGACACAAGGCGTTTCTCTTTGTACGTTGAAACAGACCCAACCGACGACTCGGTAACCCTACCACCCATCGAGGGTGGCGCATCGCAGGAGACCAACGAGCGCGTTGGTAACTTGCGCATGACCCGTGATAGACATGGTGTGTTTGAACGTTCCTTGCCCGATCTGCACAAGGACTTTAATCAGCGTGCAAGAAACGCAAGTGCCCGCTGGGAAAATGCATCCCGCATGACGAATTTGACCACCAATCACAGCAATGTATTCATGGTTCGACTGACCGTGGGCTTCTTTCTTGTCGACCCCGAATCGGGTGCTCTCGGTTCCGAATACGCCGATAGCGATGGTGTCGTTCAACGAGGCCGTGCAACCTATGTCATTGACCGATCCAAACCCGCCGGCTTCATCCCAGGGGAAAAACTGAACTGGGAAAACACAGTCCTGTATGAGAATCTCGATTAAGTCCGAATCAGTACAGAACCGTTTATTCCAGAACGATAGATCGGAAAACACGATGGTTTACCAAACAAAAAAACAACCAACTGGCTTAACGCTTATCGAGGTGATGCTGGCCATGGTCTTGTCACTTTTTGTCATGTTGGCTCTGGCAAAAGCTTTCAAGCTGGTCGGCGACCGCATCACTTACAGTCAATCGGAATTGGATTTGAGCGCCGATCTCAGGGAGATCACGACAAGAGTTCGACGAGAATTAGTCGACGCGAGACCCATTCTTCAGACAAATCCCCAGTCACCGGCTGAAAGGCAGGGATATCTGGTTTATCACGAAGGCCCGTTTACCAGACACACGACCTCAATCATCGATTCACGAAACCAGCGACAACCAGATGATCCGGATTACCAAAACACAAATTTTCTGACCAATAGTCGATATGGAGACATCGACGATTACTTGGCATTCACCACAGAATCAGATGATTCGCTTTTTGTGGGCTACATCCCCTATGGGATTTTAGCTGCGAAGGAATTCGAGAAACTCAGATTGCAATTCGGGGTCTCGGACATCGATTTCATCGGGAGAACGTTCTTTCCTGACTACAGTCCTCAAAAGGCCGCTGAACTGGTTCCCTTTTACAGCAACCGGGCTGAGATTGCGTACTGGGTGTCACCTGAATGGGTCACAAATGAGCAGGGAGCACTTGAGTATGACCCGAATAATGGTCATCCGGTTTTCGTGGATAAAGACAATGATTTGTTACCGGATCGTTTGAATTTGCATCGCCGAGTGTTGCTAATCCGTGATGATTTGAACATATCTATGTCAAGCATGCAGCAGGCTAATATGGATCCGCCAGTGGTAGGTCCTAATACTGATAAAATGATTCTCCCCTTCTTGGTTCTGGGTGGTAATAACAAACTTCGTATCGAACCGTTAGCCAAACAATTATCGGCTTCTCAGAACTTTTATGGGGTGATCCTCGAAGATGACGAGGAAATCCGGGAGCCCGGCTACTGGGACAATGATCGCAACGCAACTGACCTAAGAACCGGCCCAGCACCTCCTTGGCTGATTGGACTGGCTCGTGTTCAACAAGCCATGGACTTATCACTTAGCCGCGT
>WTFU01000196.1:13675-15336 GCA_011523945.1 Mariniblastus sp.
GACTGGAACGATCCATGCGAATGGGTACCCGTCCTACCAGATAGGGACCGTGACTTGGACACGCTTACTGGCACACCTTGGCAAGCCAATTTCAGGAATCTGACTTCAACTTTTGGATTGCCAACCGAATGGGTGCAGGCAAATTCGATGTCTAGCCTGCAGCGTCCCGAAAATCGATTTGCGCATGTCAGGATGCCTGAAAAACTGCTTAGCAGGTCAACACCTGGTACTGATCCCAAGGGTTTCAAAGCACCATACGGCTTAGGTTCGTCACTTCCCCTGCTGGCATTGTCGCCCCCTCATCACTATCTGAATGGTAATGCAATATCCGGACGTTTTACGATGACCGGATTCCTGCGGCCCGAGTTCAACCTGCGTGAGCGGTATGCAATCAACTTGGCAGATGGCAACTCAAAAATCGTCAAGTCAATTCGAGGTGGAACGGACATCATCGCCAGTGATATCCTCAGTTTCGACATCAAAACATTCGATTCTACTTCGCCCAATTATCTCTCTCTGGGCAAGGACAGTCTACCGTCCGTATCAAGTAATGGCGTGCTCGACAATGACCCTTTTGCAGACGCGGATGAGGAGATCCTGCTAGTTGACGACATCAATGCGAAAGATGTTTTTGAGCCAGGCGACCCTAATTTTCCAATGCCTTATCAAAACATTGGAAATGGTGGTTTCGTTGATTTGGGCTACCCACTCTTGGATGGCCATCCTTTAGGGGGTGTCGCTATTCAGGGTGGACAGATACCACATGCAAACGACTTGGTGTCCGAATTCAGCAATCTTGACTATATCCGAAATCGCAATGCTGACTGGTTCTATTTGCCCAATGACCTACAGAAGTCCGGCAAATTTGTAATCAGGCAAAGAACAGACAATCCTCTCGTACAATCATTTCATCAGCCAACGTTCGACACTTGGACCTATGATTACCGGACGGACGATGACTTCGATCAGGAAGGCTTGATTAATGCGGACTTTGAGTACGCCGCTCCCGTGCCAGCAGTTGGTGCGGAACTGCGCCGTCGTAAGCGAATATGGCTCCAAAACAATCCGGAACCTGACAACCATCAGGGCCCATGGCCAGCCCAATGGCCAATACCAGCGCCAAAAACAATCAACAATGGCTGGGATCCTAATCCAATAATGTACTACGGTGCGAACAATGGCGAGGTCTACAACTTGCCAACCCGTTCATTGTTCAATACTCCTCGCATCACTTCTTTTAAAAACTATACAACCTCGTATCGGAACTGGTCCAACATGCGAGTGCCTCGAAAAGGTGGAAAGACCTGGACCGACAATGGACCGCTGCAACCACCAATTAGTAGCAACGTGCCCGCATACGTTCGCAGGGGAGTGGATCAAATTGACGTGACTCCGCCATATGCGGCACCCCTGCGAGGTTTGCAAATCACTATTCGAATCCTTGACCCAAACACGGGGCAGATCAGACAACAGACTATCGTTCAGGACTTCTAACGTTGAAAGATGGTCTTGTTTTCCTGTTGGTGGCTCAACTCGCAAACATGACCAATGACGCATTTCTTTATCTCGTCATCGAATTTACTTGCAAATCTCGATGGCAGCAGCAATCACACGATAGCTTGTTGCCGCGGCCTCTTCGGTCCTTTTCCACGGTTTTATTT
>WTFU01000143.1 GCA_011523945.1 Mariniblastus sp.
CAACAAAACACTGAATCACATCCCGCACAACCTCACCCTGCTCAGAATCCCGCACAAGACGCATCAATTCACTCAAGAAATCAAATTGAACGCCAATGTGATCTTGAAGCGAAGACTGAGGGCGGTAGGCTGGCAAAACGTCAAAAAATCGGTTCATCGACGCTGCCGTCTCAGCTTGATACTGTGCCTCCGACCAGATCGACTGGACAGGTGAGATGTGTTCTTTCGGCCCGATCAATAGCTCACAGTATTCTATCGCAAGCTGTTCCACTGTTTCTGGTGAAACAGCTTCAGGCAATTCGCCACCAAGCGATTCATAAGCCTCACGGAACTCAGAACCACACATCGACTCAAGGGTTAATTGATTGACTTCAAACAGCCAAAGTCTACCGATCAATTTAACAATTTCGGCCAATTGGCCAGTCGCAGTCGCGTTAGGCATTCCGCTCACTTGCACATCGCTCCATCGAAATAGCGTTAGAAATACTAACGCAAATTGTTTTACCGCTGATAAAGTGTAAAAGTCTACATCGCCTTAAACGCGTTTATCCTCCGCATAAAAGGCTCAACCACGGCTTTGACGAATTCATCTTCTTTCAGCCGATCGAATTGGATTCTCAACAGTTCTCGCTGATCCTTCTTATAGTCTTCTACCTCCATGATAATTTTCCGAGCCCCTCGGGAACTCGTCATGGTCGCTTCGTCGAGAGCATTATAGGCTTCAGCTAGCCGTTGATGACTTGATTCCAATTCAGGCAAGATCCGCTCCGCAGAGGCTTGGTCTGTAATTTCAACCATATTTTGATGAAACTCAGCCGTCGCACTTTTGACTTCGTCGAAACATACCTGAATTTTATCTGCTGGTGTTTGCGTATCGCATCCACTGATGCAAAAGACAAACAGAATCAGCATGAAAACTCGACGGTGGTGCACGAACAACATCACTCCCCCTTATATTTGGCTCACGTAGGCTATCAATCGTACCAAACCCAACGCATTAAATGAATCCACAATTGGATTCCAACTTAAACCTAACCTACAAAAATCAGTTCTCATCATCGAAACAGAGCCAATGCCTTAGGTTAGTACTTAGGTTAGTACGTAACGACCTCAACAAACCGCTTGAGATTTATAAAAACTTTAGATGCATCCATACAACAGACCACTCAAACAAATATCCAATCAATACCTGACTCTGAATTCCGTAGACTGTAGAATAAGGCACACTTCGGCGGTTTCGCCATCCACTCCTTGCCGTCCGAATTTGATTGCCATGATTTCAACCATTGCCGTCTCTAAACCCGAACTTCAGACACAACAATTGCTCGAAAGTACGCAGAACCAGGCTAGAGAACTATTTCTCGAACATGGGGCGTTATGGGTAAAAAATGCTATTCCTCGGTCTTTCGTAGACGAATTAGCCGCCGCGTATCAGCAAATTTACACCGATCAACCGATCAAGAAATTAAGAAAAAAACACGCAGTGGTTGGAGATCAAAGATTCATGATTTCCATTAAACTTAAGCCGCCGTTTAATGATCCCTTTTTATACGCCAACGATATTTTGTTTCCCATGGTGCAATCTATTCTGGGGAGCCAGTGTGTGATTTCCAGTTTTGGCTCAGTGCTCAGTTTCCCAGGCGCGCAGCACCAGGCAATTCACTTTGACCACCCCCCTTTATTTGAGTCTCCCGAAGCATGCGGAAGTATTCCTCCCTATGCCCTGACGGTTGTCATCCCATTAGTTGACATTAACCAAAAAACTGGCTCCACTGCGATCTGGGAAGGAAGCCACCGAAGGGCGACCGCTCGGCAGGAACTTGAAGTCTTGTCGGAAACTCCTCAGTGGTCACAAGCAAGTGTTCCGTCACCCGACCGCGGCGATGCTTATCTGATGGACTATCGCGTAATTCACGGCGGCATGGCAAACAATGCAGATTACGCTCGCCCCATCCTCTACCTCGTTTACAGTCGCCCATGGTTCCAGGACACATTTAATTTTAACGACCAAAAACCGGTGCGGTTTGCTGCCGGTGAACGAAAGAATATCCCTAAGAAATTTCGCCACCTGTTCGCGAATCATTAACCTACAACATTTTTTTACTATCCAATTCGCAACCCATACCGGAAGACTACCGTGAAACCCGTCATCAAAAAATACTCTGACAACCCTGAAGTCGCTCGCTCATTCGCCAGCGAATTTGTGGCAAAACTCCAAGCTCTATCTTCCACCCAGGAATTGATCACTGTCTCACTTTCTGGAGGCAGTACGCCTAAGCTTCTATTTCAGGTACTTGCCGAAGAACACGCCAACTCAGTCGATTGGACCAAAATTCACTTCTTCTGGGGAGACGAAAGATGTGTTCCCCCCAGTGATGCGGAAAGCAATTTTGGCGAAGCCAGTCGTTTACTTTTGTCAAAAATAAATATCCCTTCCAACAACATCCATCGAGTTCTTGGAGAAAACGAACCGAGTATCGAAGCATCGCGTTACGAGAAAGAAATTTCAAGTATTGTTTCCCAAAACAGCAACGGCATCCCTGCATTCGATATCATGATCTTAGGCATGGGCGCTGACGGACACACGGCTTCCATCTTTCCGCATGAAATTAACTTCCTCGAATCCGAGCGAATCTGCGAAGTTGCAACGCACCCAGAAAGTGGGCAAAATCGCATCACGATCACAGGCAAGATCATCAATGCAAGTTCTTGCATATATTTCCTGATTACCGGTGAAAGCAAAGCCCCAATTCTCGCAGAAATCCTGCAAGAATCGGGCCGTTATCGAGATTACCCCACCTCTCACATCATTCCGGAAGGTGAGCTTTTCTTCTTTGTCGATCAATCGGCAGCGGCACAATTGGATGAGTAATCCCCAATAGAATACGTCGACAGTTACTTGTTCGCGCTGTTATTTATACGGAATCTCCTGCTGCATCGCGATCGTCGATTGCCACGAAATCGAGCTGATCAGGACCAATGTACTCCGCTCCGGGGCGGATAAGTCGGTTATTGGAGCGTTGCTCAAAGACATGTGCGGCCCAACCAGAGACTCTCGAAAGGACAAAAATTGGAGTGAACATCTCAGTGGGTATTCCAAGGAAATGGTAAACCGAAGCGCTGTAAAAATCGAGGTTGGGAAACAACTTTTTCTCTCGCCACATCACCTGCTCGATTCGCTCAGAAACCGGATAAAGTACCGTGTCACCATTGGCTTCCGAAAGCTGCTTTGCCCAGCCTTTAATCACTTCATTACGAGGATCTGATACCGAATAGACTCGATGGCCGAATCCCATAATCAACGCTTTAGTCGACAACATTTCTAAAATGCCGGCTTCTGCTTCATCTGGCGTTTGATATTTCTCGATCAACTCCATCGCCGCTTCATTGGCTCCCCCATGCAATGGTCCCCGCAGTGTTCCAATCGCTCCCGTAATTGCGGAGAACAAGTCCGATAGCGTTGCCGTACAAACTCGAGCGGTAAAGGTAGACGCATTAAATTCATGTTCGGCATACAACACAAGCGACACATCCATCACACGACGATGAAGATCAGACGGCGTCGTATCGTGCATTTTTTCGAGAAAGTATCCAGCAATGCTTGCCTCGCTTGAATCGAAGTCGATCTCCGTCCCGTCTTGTGCAAAGCGATACCAATACACCAGCATCGAAGGCAGGCAGGCCAATAAGCGTTCGGCCTTCTGCTCTTGCTGGCCAAAAGATGTCTCAGGCTCCAAAACACCCAGCATCGAACATCCAGTGCGAAGAACATCCATGGGATGGGCATCCGCTGGAATTGCACGCAGTGTCTGACACAACGCGTCTGGCAACTGCCGTCCACTTACAAGTCTTGCCGTAAAGCTATCCAGCTCTTTTCTAAGCGGAAGGTGACCATAAAGAAGTAGAAAGGCGACCTCTTCAAATGTCGCCTTCGCCGCTAGGTCATGAATTGAGTAACCGCGATAATTTAGACCTTTGCCCTCTTTGCCAACCGTTGCGATGGCAGTCTGACCAGCAACAACACCTGCAAGTCCACCTGTTTTTTTCTTAACTGTCATTCTGCATCAGCCTCATTTAATAGGTCGTCTATTTTTTGCTCGTACGCGTGGTAATCAAGCACTTCATAAAGTTCTTCTCGAGTTTGCATCTGACCGAGAAGACTGCTTTGAGTACCCGTTTTTCGAATCGTCTCATAAGCCATTTCAGCTGCGCGGCTCATCATTCGAAAAGCACCCAGCGGATAGAGTACCAACTCCACCCCCACCTTTGAAAGATGCTCGACCGTCATCAACGGACTCATTCCGAATTCTGTCATATTCGCAAGCACCGGCACGCTCAACGATTGGGTAAAAAATCGGTAGTGCTCAGCATCCGTAATAGCTTCGGCGAAAATAACATCGGCGCCCGCTTCGATATAACGCTGACAACGTTCAATCGATCGCTCCAACCCTTCTTCCGCCAAGGCATCGGTACGCGCCATGATCACGAACGATTCCTCCGTTCGAGCATCCACCGCTGCATGCAGACGATCAACCATCTCTCCAGTACTCACCATCGATTTATTTGGACGATGTCCACAGCGTTTTGCCGCCTGCTGATCTTCGATATGAACTGCCGCCGCGCCCGCTTTAATGAAAGCCTTAATGGTCCTGGCAATACACAAAGAGTGCCCCCAGCCTGTATCCGCGTCCACCAGCAAAGGTAATGGACAGGCAGAAGTAATCCTTTCGATATCAACCAGAACATCCGACATGGATGTCATCCCCAGATCTGGCATGCCATACGAAGCGTTCGCAACACCAGCCCCTGAAAGATAAATTGCGCGATATCCCTGACGCTGAGCGAGTAACGCCGTGTAGGCATTAATGGTGCCGGGAATTTGCAGCGGTTTCTCTTCGACCATCGCCGTTCGAAATCGCTCACCTGGAGTTAAGGACATACCGTGAATCTTTCTTCGATAAAATTAGAAACTGCCAAGCGGCTTGTTTGAAAGCATCTTGGTTAGCCAAGCTAATCCTACCGTGAATCGTCGACCTGCGGGAAAAATTTTTCAACATATGGAAGTTCTCTTGGAAACCACCAAGATTGCTTTCGCTTCGCCAAAATATGAGCGTTCGACCGTCGAGTTGGCTTTGACAGAATCAATAAGGTAGTTAACCTGATCACTTATCCAAAAACATTAACTGAAATGGACTGAATTAGGGAGCTTCCACGGAAACATTCTGCTGATATTTTTCGCAGCAACATTGCTTTCTTTCGTAAAGCCTCCCGTTTCCGGTCCACGCAGGAACGATCACATGGCCACACCGAACCAATCAAGAATTGCTTCATTAACTCAACCTGAATTCCCAGAAGGCATTTTACGAAACACAGCCCCTGCCCGTCTTTACGAAGAGGCCATCAAATTCGATCAAGGGATGATCACCAGCACCGGAGGACTGTCATCCAACTCAGGTGATAAAACTGGACGCAGCCCTAAAGACAAACGGATCGTTCAGCAGGAGAGCATTAACGATGATGTCTGGTGGGGGGAGATCAACATCCCCATGCCTGAGGAATCTTTCGCAAAAGTGAAACAACAGGCAGTCGATTTCCTCGACAACTGTCCACAGTTCTATGTTCTCGACGCCTTCGCTGGTTGGGACCCCAACTGCCGCCTCAAAGTTCGCGTTATCTGCTCACGTGCCTATCACGCTTTATTTATGCACAACATGTTGATTCGACCGACGGCAGAGGAATTGGCTGACTTCGGCGAACCCGACTACATCATTTATAATGCTGGACAAGCCTCTGCCGACACCTCGATTGAGGGCGTCGACTCCACGACTTCCGTTTCGATTAACTTCGATCGCGGTGAAATGGTAATTTTAGGAACTGAATACGCCGGTGAGATGAAAAAAGGTGTATTCACGATCATGAATTACCTGATGCCCAAACGAGATATTCTGTCGATGCATTGCTCGTGTAACGTTGGTGAAAAACATGATGTCTCACTGTTCTTCGGACTCTCGGGAACTGGAAAGACAACACTGTCCGCCGATCCATCGCGACCACTCATTGGAGACGACGAACACTGCTGGAACGACGACGGCGTCTTCAATATCGAAGGGGGGTGTTATGCGAAATGCATTAACCTCTCGAAAGAAAAAGAGCCTCAAATCTTTGACGCGATCCGCTATGGTTCAGTGCTTGAGAACACCGTTCAGGATCCCGTCACTCACGAAGTTAATTACAACGATGTGTCATTGACCCAAAACACACGCTGTTCCTATCCCATCGAGTACATTGATAACGCCAGAATCCCCTGCATCACCGATTCGCCCAAGAACATTGTATTTCTGACTTGCGATGCCTTTGGCGTCCTTCCTCCGGTTAGCAAACTGACTTCTGCTCAAGCGATGTATCACTTCATCAGCGGTTACACGGCAAAAGTTGCGGGAACCGAAGTCGGAGTCAAAGACCCCGAAGCAACGTTTTCCGCCTGCTTTGGCGCCGCATTCTTAGTCTGGCACCCAACCAAATACGCCACGTTATTAGCTGAACAAATGCAACTCCACGGAACCAGTGCCTGGTTGGTCAACACCGGTTGGAGCGGCGGAGCCTTTGGAGTCGGTTCGCGAATCAGTCTTCAATACACGCGTGCGATTATTGACGCTATACATAATGGGTCTCTCGCGATTGCCGACTACACCACCGATCCAATTTTTGGGCTGCGAATTCCAAAATCGTGCGTCGGCGTCCCCGGAAAGATACTCCAACCGCGGGGAACATGGAAAGATGCCGTCGCGTTTGAAGAAACGGCAAAGTTACTGGCGACAAAATTCCGCGATAACTTTACCGCTTACGCCGATAGAGCCTCCGAAGAGGTACTCAATGCAGGACCGCAGATTTAAGAAATCCCCTAATCGATGCATTCCCTGCAATTACAGCGCCAGTGAATTTACGCTGCTTGCAGTGAACGGAAGTTGGCAGCCCAGCTAATCCAGTTGGTGACTTCCTCCAAATCAGGATTTTTACCATTGCGAATGATCTTCTGGCCTTCCTTGGTTTCAGCAAACGGAGCGATGATTTCAAACAATGCTTGAGGTTGCATGGTCGCCAGGGTTTCCGGCTCGGTAATGCCACAGGCGACAAGCAATTGAGAATCATGACCTCGCAAATTGGGTATACGGCAAACCAACCTCGCTTGATGTTGCCACACCCGAATAATTTTCTCTGAGATTCGTTTATAGTTTAGCTTCGCCTCCATCGATTCTGCAGTATGTTTCAAAAACTCGGAAACGGTACTGATTCCAATTTTCTCAAATCTCTCCGCTGTTTTTGGGCCGATCGATGGAGCGGCTTCGACATGATCACTTAAGTCGAGATAGAACTTGAGTGCGGTAGGTTTTGTATCTTTCTTTTTCGCTTTTGACTTACTTCGACTGGCCTTGGCAACCTCCTGTACCGGCACTGGCGGAAGACTTGGAACGATCTGAGCAGCCGGAGCGTTTGAATGCATGCGGGGCGGGCGAGCCAGCATGAGCTGTTGATTGATCTTGGCCAGTCTCGCGGTTTTTGAAGCACGATTTGACTTGATTAAATTTCCATCGGGTGCGAAATCCCGGGCTTGGTACCCCCGTGCAGTCCTCTGATACGGCTTCCGGCTGCCCGGTGCATGGCCAACACCCGGCGTATTCCCACCTGGACGAATCTTAAGCTCCTGCGGTTCATTATCCGTACCTTCAGCTTTCGCTCGGACGCGGTCGAGTGATCGATACCAATCGTTGATTCGGTCGAGCGTTATTGAATCTCGGCTGACTCCAAAATGCCTACCTTCACTGGTTGAGAAAAAACGGTCAATTCGTTCCAGAATCTGCTGCGGATATGAAGTATCTAAATGCTCTGGTTCAGTGATACCACAGGCAACTAACACTTTTGCATCAGGTGTCCGGAGCCCCGGGACATGCATCAAAAGCCACAACTGTGCTTGCCATCTGTCGAGCTGTTGACCATGGAGGTTGAGTTCTCCAACGATCTCCTCATCGACCACTAACAGATCACCGACACTCTCAATTCCTTGATCGTGAAACAGTCTCAGTTGCTTGGTATCGAAAAATCCCAATCGATCCAACTTGGTTGATTCGTCAATCCTCGAGACATAACCCAGTCGATCCCCAATCATACTAACGGATACCGAGGAAACAGCGGGATGACTCTGTGATGTGGGTGAGGCATCGCCTTCTCCAACCGCAGGTTGTTGACCGGAAACTGGAAATGGCAGACTTACGACTGAATCTTCTTCCTCAATTGCCCATTGAGCCTGAGACCTCGGATACTTTGAGAGCGGGTATGGGCGGGGTAGAAAGCCAGCCGCGTAAACTTCGGTCGCCACAAAATCTTCGGGGCGCCATTCGGGTTCCGTAACGATCGAGACGCTCGGCCCCTCAACAGTATCATGAACTACCCCAACCGCAACATTTTCGGCAGCAGGAGAGATTGCGGGGATCGTGAAGACTTTTGATGGCAGAGCCGGGGTGTTATCCAGAGAACGCCCTAGCAGTATCACCTGATGCCCCGCCCCCAGCAGGCTTTCCGCTCTTTCAAGAAAATGTTGAATAACATCGTCGGCGAGGTGGTCAAACGCGTGATCGATAAAGGTCGGAATCTCGATTCCATTTTCGCGCAAGTGATTCTTGACTCCGAAAACAAGGGCTAAATAGACTTGATTTTGGAGTCCCGACGGTAGTTGTGAAAACGCAACCTCATGCCCCAATCGATTTCTTACATTTAATTCGACCGCAGTCGCGGCCGGCTCGTTGGCACTCCCTGTTTGATGTGAATACCCAAGCCAAATTGCGTCGAATTCTCCTTCGGTTAGACGCTCCAATGCATGACTCGCCAATTCGACAATAGGGTTAACTGATGGCAGTTCAATCTCGCCATGACTATTCAGCGCTTCGCATTGATATCTTAATGAAATCAGCGTTTGGTCAATCTCCTGGATCTTCGCGGACCAATCCAATGGTTTCTCCAACTCAATTAATTCCGCACGCTGTTCAAGTAAAGACAAATGCCTTTGGCGCAAAAGTTCTAACTCCGTATCCAATGAACGAGCGCTCGCTATTAATTCTGCTCGACGTCGGTCGATTGAATTTATGCGTTCTTGAAAATCATCTTCAGTGCCCCCTGCTCTGCTTACTTTTAGAGCTGTCGCTGCAAAATATCGATCTCGAGCTTTTTCATAACCCAGCGTTCGCGCCGAGGCCATAAAACTGGTGTCACTCAAGGAAATCAAATTTGCCCCGAAAACATCCGACTCTCGAATGAGTGCTGCAATACATTTTCTTTCGCGAGCCAATTTTTGTAAGTTGGAACCAATTTCGTTGTAGAGCGCACGCAATTGCTTTAACTCTGTGGCCGCAGATTTATGTCGCATATGCTTGTATTGATGTGCCAATTCGTCGCACAAGCCATACAAATCCTCACGCATACTGTCACAAATCGCGCCAACCGTCCGCGCCATACTGGCGGTATCAACCCGAGCAGCCGCCGCATCCCCCCAGTGTTTAGCATTGCGATCAACTTCATCTACCTTGCTTTCCAGGGAGACCAATATTTCTCGAGAATGATGATAGGGGTGTTGGCCGGAATCAAGCGTCAATCCATTCCATACAGCCATTTCATCACGAATCTGCACCCGCTGTTTCTGAACACTCAGCTGAAACTTTCTCCAACAATGGATTTGATTCTCGACATGATCGAGACGTGCATAAAGTGATGACAGTTCTTGACTAACAGGCGTTCCCCCATTCATTTCACCGGAGGCTTGAATTGAATTTAAATCTACAGGTATCTCGTAATCATTACTCTCACTGACAAGGTCAGCTCGTTGTTGCCCGATTTCATTGATCGCAGCAACAATATTATTTATTTCTAATTCAACCAAACTCAATTCGGTCGATTGCTTTTTTTGATCTCGACGAGAATTGTCTAGAATTCCGCGGCGCTCTAATTCGAGCGTCTCAATTCGCGCACGCAGGGCAGACAATTGCTCCAATCGCATCTGCGAATCCCGCCCCCTCTTGATCACAGCATCACGCTCTACAACCGAAAACTTACCAATCGGAACCCCTAATTCGCGATGCAAAACACCGGCGAGTCTGCGCGCGTTGGCGGCCGTTTCCAGAAAACTTACACAAAACACAGAATCAAATAGTTCTGAATCGACGGGGGTTAAATAGTCTGCCAAAGCATCAGCATCCCATTGCTGCCCGCTGCCGCTATCCAAACGCCGCTGAATCACCGTTTGAGATTCCTGACCGCGACTTAATTCACAGGAGATCGACGCAAATCGAATTCCCAAACTCCCTGTTTGATTATAAGTACCGTAAGGGTCGAAATCTGCTTTCAGTCCGAGACAAGCGTCTCGAAAAAACTCCAGAACACTTGCTCTTGCGGCGCGGGAATCGCTACAGATCAACGAAACTCCATCAGAGAACGGCCCAAGTTTAAAACCTGCCTGGTGGCGAGTGCCCTCAATGAATAGATCAGTAAGCTTCATTGCTCAACTCCATTTGTCAATCGATCTGATGATTGCTCACCAATCACGTAACCGCCGATTCCATTCGATCCGGATACCAACACTCTTCCAAAATCTGAAAAATACAAATTAGGAAAAGCGGTAAATTTAAAAGTGGATAAAGTCCAGCATAAATCTAATCCACCTGAATTTTTCAACCTAGATCAATTCTTTAGACGAGCCAGCCGAGATATTCTGCTGGGTAATGGCAGCCAAACGCTAGCACATCACTTCAAAGATAAACTCGGCCGCCCTCCTACTTCTTACTTTGAACCACCTTTTCAAATTAGTGCCTCCTCAACAAACTGGGACTAGTGTTGAGCAAGCCAGGCCCTGAAGATCTCCGAAACGTCACGAGCCGTGGGACTGAATCGCCCCTAAATTGGCAACTCCCCCCGAGGCTCACTTGGAGTCCAGTGAAATTTGTATTCGTTGTCGAGCTGCAATCGGGTTAGTTGAATGATTTGGTGACTATGACCTACAAAGTGGCTGGACGCATGAATGATCGCTTGCATTCTCGAAACATCGAACCCCTGAATATTAATCACCGTGCTTAATTGACTAACTGATAAATAATGCCACTGTTCTTCCGCAGTCTGCACAAGCGAATCTAATTCTTGAATCAGCTCGGTAACATTTTTTCGGAGTTCGGAGGAAAACTCAGATTCTCGATCCCGATGATCCGTGGCCAGTGTGAACGGCACTACTCCCCATTGCCTTAAGTTTCCAGCTATATGAACCAGCAGATTCCCGACACTATTCATTGAAGGCTGAGGACGCCACCAAACCTGATCGTCGGTCAGCTGATCTACACAATGTTTGACTTTGATAGTCGCCTGATTGAGCAGATCAACTGACAAGCGGGCAAATTCCTCGGAGATTTCCGGATTCAATGGATCATTCATTCGGGTGACTTTGATTTTCGAGATAAAAACACAAGATAGTTGTGTATGCGATTACTAAAAATTTTAAAGATTGGTAGTCCGCTACTTGCTGGAAGGTTAAGATGTTGTAGTCAAATCTAATGCCACTTTCACGCTAAAACTGACGAGAAAACATTGAATAAAAAACAGCCAGCTCACTTCGTGAACTCACTTTTTGTTTTAACTACATTCGCAATTCTCATTTGCGGTTCCAGCCAAAGTTTTGGTCAAGGTAACAGCGATGCTTTCCAGCCAATTTTCAATGGGGAAAACCTCGATGGTTGGTATGCGATCAAAACCTATGATCCCCGCAGTCTGTCAAAAATGGATAGTGCTGCCAAAGCCAAACGGATCGCCGATGCAAAAGCCAACACAAGTGAATTTTGGCGAGTGGAAAATGGAGAGATCATTAACGATGGCAAAGGCCCGTTTTTGACTTCGGAAAGAGAGTTTGGCGACTTCGAACTTTTAATTGAGTACAAAACCGTCGCATTGGCTGACAGTGGCATTTATTTGAAAGCCACCCCTCAAGTGCAGATTTGGGACTACACCGACAAGAACAAATTTAAGCTTGGAGCCGATAAGGGATCGGGAGGCCTTTGGAACAACCCAGGTGGCTCGGCGGGAAAAGATCCACTGGTATTAGCGGACAACCCGTTCGGTGAATGGAATCGCGTTAAAATTCAACAAATCGGTTCGCGAACAAGTGTTTGGCTGAATGACAAACAAGTTGTTGATCATGCCATCATGGCCAACTACTGGGGGAAAAAGAGCAAACTTCCACTCATTGCGAAAGGCCCGATTCAGCTGCAAACCCACGGTGGCCAAATTAGGTGGCGCAACATCTACGCCCGTGAACTCAGTGCAAAAGAAGCGAACAAAATTCTCGCTTCAAAAAACGATAAAGGCTTCGAATCGATCTTCAATGGTACCGACCTGACCGGATGGAAAGGACCACTTGATAATTACGAGGTCATTGACAATTGCATTCGCTGTAAAAAAGGGAAGGGAGGAACGATTCATACCGAAGGCGAGTATGATAATTTCATCGCCCGTCTTGAATTCAAACTTCCTCCCGGGGGAAATAATGGTTTAGCAATTCGATATCCGGGTAAAGGTGACACTGCTTATCAGGGCATGTGTGAACTGCAAGTCCTCGACAACACCGCAGAAAAGTTCAGCAAACTTGATGATCGCCAATACCATGGGTCGGCATACGGTATGGTTGCCGCTCATCGCGGTTACCAGCGACCGGTCGGCGAGTGGAATTTCCAAGAAGTGACGGTCTCTGGTTCTAAAATCAAAGTTGAGCTCAATGGAACGATCATCCTTGATTGTGATCTAAATGAGGCTTCCAAATTCATGGCTGATCGACCGCATCCCGGTAAAGATCGCACCACTGGTTACTTCGGACTCGCAGGGCATAGTGACCCGGTCGAGTTTCGAAATTTAGAAATCAAGCGTCTTGATAAAGCACCTTAACGGCCGCAACCACTTGCCACCGAGGATTTTTCATCAAATGGTCCAGTAATCCACCAATGCTTAAGTATTATTTTCGAGCGTTATTGCTCTTCGGTTCGGTTATCTTGTTTTTTGCATTTCTTGGATGCTTGATTCCGCGTTCTTTTTCATTCACTGCCGAACTCGCGATTGCGGGTAAACCAGAGGCAATTTTTGACCAGTTAAATTCGTTAGAAAACTGGCCCAATTGGTCGCGTCAATTTAACCCCGCCGAAATCGTCGACCTTGAGATGGAATTTAATGGGCAAAAGTCGGGCAAGGACGCGGCGCTGAGTTGGACCGACATTCGTGGAAAAGGAAAAATCTGGATCACAAAATCGATACCGAATCAGAAGATCGAATACTCTACTGATTTTGAGACGCGCCCGAGAATGTTTAGTAGTTTTGTAATTGTCGAAAACGGAGACACAACAACCGTCTCATGGTCCAGCGATGGAAAGCTACCATGGGGCCCATTCTACGGCTACTTCGGCTGGCTCTTCCCTTCACAAATGAAGACCGAGTATTTGATGAGTTTGGAAAAACTGAAGCAATTTATCGAAGCCGAAAATGCTCCTTCGACCGAGCCATCCGCCACTTCGGATCACCGTTCTGTTGTTCCGCTGTCTCTCCGAGCTTGATTTAGCAACTTGCCATTAATTGCCATTAATTGCCTTTTACTTCCGACAACAGAGCCGAGGAGTCTTTGACAGAACTCACTTGGGCTTCTTCAGGTTGTGGTTGCTCGTGAGAGTGACTCACTTCAATTAGCAATGCAAGCAAAACCCCCAACACTAACATACAAGATAACTGTAATCGATCATGTGAATGAAAATGCACTTCCGGCAGCAAGTCTCCTAATGAAATACAGAGAAAAATACCCGCTGAAAAAGCCAAGGCAACTCCAAGGATCCAATCTCGATCGGCTGGATTTTGATCGATTGCAAAAGCAAAAATGATTGCTCCCAATGGACACATCAAGGCAAACACGGAATTTACTGTCAGTTGCTGCTGTGTATTCCAACCGCGTGCTGCCATCAGGGAAGTAATCGACAACGCATCAAGAGGCTTGTGCAAAACAATAGCAAGAAACACGCCTAAACCAGCAAATGAGAGGCCAGTCGCACCGCTCGCTTGAACCACGGCAGCCAAGGCGATCCCGTCAATAATTGTATGAATCGCGAGGCCAAAACAGAGTCCCAGCCAACTGATATCGACGCCACCTCCATGATCTTCACAATGAATGTGGTGATGATCATTCTCGTGGTCGCAAAGTTGTTTATGCTTGTGGTCGTGTTCCCGATCAACCGCAAGATCATGTTGATGAAAATGAAACGTCCGAATCATAAAAAACATAAACAGCAGACCAATCAAGCCAATGCCCGCAGTCCACTCGATACTTCCAAGTTTGTAAAATGCATGGGGAAGCAAATGCAAGAATGCAACGCCTAACATTACGCCCGAAACAAAACTGAGCGTTAGTTGAATCCGTCGGTGCGTCAACTTTACGAACGAGGGAACCGAACCGCCAAACAGAGACGCCAAAGCGATCAAAACGCAATATATGATCAAAAGCGTATACATTGTTTGGAGCCTAATAAAAACAGAATTGCTGCCATCCAACGCGAGCGAAGAAGTTCCCGAGGCAACGGGGAAATCCGTCAGGTTAACGACTTGTCACTTTGTCCAAGAAAGCGATCATACTAGGCCAAGTACCCTGCTTTGCAAGTCAAAATCTACGATTGGGGACACTTCCCAACTCACCGCTTGGGAATCTTTTTGGACAAGGCCATTTTTGGGGCGAAAACTGCCTCAGAAACCAGTCAGAGAATCCCAAAATTCTCAAAAACAAGGGCTTAACTTCTCGAGCGGGTGGGCTCAAATCAAACGAATGGGTCGATTCCTCAATCTGCTACTCGGCCAAGACTTGCTGACCTGAGATAACGTCCTTTTCCTCAAATACCTCATTCAACAGGTCACAAAACCGAGAAGTTACCGAAACCGATCGTCCATAATTGTCGATCGAATGGCGTCTCGTTACTTCACAAGTAATGTCATGGACGGAAACTGATGCCCCTCCCTGATAATCAACAAGATCGGTAATGTTGAAACACGAAGCATTGGTTCTGCGATTGATCGCTTCGGATACTTTTACCGCGCAATCCTCCCGACTGACAAATACGTCGGTATGTCGAACAAGAGAATTCTGCGGATAGACTGCCAGATTTGCCCGTGAGAAATCTGAGTTGATGGCAGGAGCTATGACGGCTACTTGATACTGGCCTGATTTGGCTGACGGGTTTCGCAATTCCGCTTCCGACATCGCCGATAGTACGACC
>WTFU01000145.1:0-13755 GCA_011523945.1 Mariniblastus sp.
GTTGTATCGACCGCACGAGCGATTCCTTGACATTATTGGAAAATCAAACGAAACTCCACCCTTAGGCTTTGCGAGGTGGTCGTTGCCAAGCCAGATTAGTTTTGGCAGTCCACTGCACAGGATAGAACATCCGCCTGCCAATCATTCTTTCTACTGTTCACCCCATCCAACAATGCACCTATGTTTCATCGCAACCCATTCACGCTGAAAGCGTTCATTCCTTCGATCATTTTGTGCCTTTTCTCGGCGACATTTGCGATCGGCCAAGAATCATCATATTCCAAAGCCGATTCTAAAATCAATTCAGGTTTTATCTCGGCGCTTCCATTAAGAAGCATCGGTCCGGCTTTAATGTCTGGCCGGATTGCTGACATTGCCGTTGACCCAACTAACCCCAATGTCTGGTATGTGGGAGCTGGTTCGGGTGGCGTTTGGAAGACGACCAACTCAGGCACTACGTTTGAATCCATATTCGATGGCCAGAAATCATATTCAATCGGCTGCATTACTATCGACCCGAACAATAACAATACCATCTGGATTGGTAGTGGTGAGAATGTCGGCGGGCGACACGTTGGTTACGGTGATGGAATTTATGTTAGTCACAATGGTGGAAAAACGTTTACCAATAAAGGCCTGACCGATTCCGAGCACCTTTCGAAAATCATTGTCCACCCGAAAAACCCGAATATCATTTTCGCCGCCTCACAAGGCCCACTTTGGTCACCTGGAGGTGAACGCGGTCTTTTCAAATCGATCGATGGCGGAAACACTTGGGCCAACGTACTCAATTGCGACGGAGAACCGGGCGGAGAATATACCGGTGTCACGGACGTAACAATGGATCCCAACAACCCCGATACTCTTTACGCCGCAACCCATCAAAGACACCGGACAGTGTGGTCATTGCTGAACACGGGCCCGCAATCCGGAATTCACAAATCCACCGACGGTGGTGAATCATGGGTCGAATTAAAAACCGGTCTTCCCGGCGGAGACAAAGGAAAAATCGCGCTCCAAGTATCACCTCAAAAATCAAACGTTGTTTACGCCACGATTGAACTTCAAAATCGGGCAGGCGGTTTTTACCGCAGTGAGGATTTTGGAGGTAGTTGGAAGAAAATGTCGGATTACGTTGGCGGCGGCACCGGTCCCCATTACTACCAAGAAATTTATTGCGACCCGCACCGGTTTGACGTTGTCTATCACGCGAACGTCCGCATGGGGCGAACAGAAGACGGCGGTAAGACCTGGGATTCAATCTCTAAATCAACCAAGCACGTCGACAATCATGCGGTAGCCTTCAGTCCGACGGACCCGAACTTTTTGATTATTGGCTGCGATGGTGGGCTCTATCGGTCGTATGACTACGCACGTAGTTATTCGTTTTGTGCCAATTTACCTCTCACGCAGTTCTACAAGGTCGACGTCGATTACGAATTCCCGTTCTACAATGTCGTTGGTGGTACCCAAGACAACAACACGCAGTATGGCCCGTCGAGAACCAGAAATGTCCAAGGGATTCGCAATGCCGACTGGCGAATCACCATTGGAGGCGATGGGCATGACAATGCGATTGATCCAACTGACCCTAATATAATTTATTGTGAATCCCAGGAAGGCTACATCCGGCGGTTTGACAGGCGAACAGGTCAATCGGTGGATATCCGTCCCCGTCCAGGCGCCGGTGAGGATAATTTACGTTTCAATTGGGACTCGCCCATACTAATCAGCCCACACGATCACAAACGGATTTATTTCGCTTCTAAGTTTCTGCATCGAAGCGACGACCGCGGAGACTCGTGGACCAGAGTCAGCCCTGATCTTTCCCGGAACCAAAATCGATACAAACTCAAAATGATGGATCGTGTTTGGAGCGTTGATGCAGGTTACGATCTGCTTGCAATGTCCCAGTACGGCAACATTACTTCTATCAGTGAATCTCCTTTGGTCGAAGGGCTTCTCTATGTAGGAACCGACGATGGCTTAATTCATGTCTCGGAAGATGGTGGAGATAACTGGTCTGCTACTGAAAAAATCTTTGACGTTCCCGAATACTTTTTCGTTAACGACATTAAAGCTGACCGGCATGACCCGAACGTCGCCTACGCCTGCCTCGACAATCATAAAACCGGCGACTACAAGCCCTACTTAGTTAAAACGGTCGATCGCGGAAAAACATGGACGCTCATCAGCGGCGACCTTCCGGAACGGCACCTTATCTGGCGAATCGAGCAGGACCATGAAAACAAAAACCTGTTCTTCCTTGGCACCGAGTACGGTTTATTCTGCTCGCTCGATGGATGCGAGACTTGGATTAAAATTACTGCCGGCGCCCCCAACATCCCATTCCGGGACCTTGCTATCCAGCGTCGCGAAAACGATCTTGTGGCTGCCACGTTCGGTCGAGGGTTTTACGTTCTTGACGATTACTCGCCTCTACGTGATCTCACAAATGAATTGCTTGACAGCAGCGATTTGCATATTTTCCCAATCAGGAAAGCACTTTGGTACATCCCTCAAGACTTACTTGGTGGAAAGAAAGGTTCGCAAGGTGACAGCTACTTCGAAACTCCCAATCCCGCATTCGGGGCAACGCTTACGTACTATCTAAAGTCAGACTTAAAAACGAAGGCTGCGATCAGAAAGGAAGCCGAAGCAAAAATCTCCGGCAAGGGTGAAGATGTGCCAATTCCTTCGTGGGAACAGCTGCGTGAAGAATCACTAGAACAAGCTCCCAAGGTTTATTTCGAGTTTTACAACCAATCCAACGAAGTAGTGGCTCGCGTGAATGGCAGCACGAATAAAGGATTGCACCGTTTGTCGTGGAATCTGAGATACACCCAATACAATGGCAGCCCCATGGTTGCCCCGGGGAACTATTCCGTCCAAGGCTTTCAACTAGTGGATGGAAACACAACTAAACTGGGCAATGCCCAGAGTTTTGAGGTCGTCTCAATCGAAGAGCCAAGCCTAAAGCCGAAAAATTTGGATGAAACAATCGCCTATCAACTTTCCCTCGCGAAATTCAATGACACCATCAGCGCTACGGCTCAATCACTGGCAACAAGAATTGAGAGAATTACAACAATCCAACAAGTTCTTCAAAAAAGCCCGAACGCTGAGCCTGCGCTATTAAAACAAGCTCGTGAATTAGAACTTAAATTGCGCACGGCGGCTCGCCAGCTTAATGGAGACAATATCAAGAGCGATAAATTCGTGGAGGACGTTCCGTCCATCGGTAGCCGTGTAGGATCAGTCCTCTACGGTTCTTCTCGCAACACGTACGGAATCACTCAGACCCAGAAAGAGCAAGTAGAGATTGCCAAAACAGAATTTAAAACCGTTTCGAAGACAATTAAAAAATTAATTAATTCCGATTTCAAAAACTTTGAAAAGAAATTAAACGACGCCGGCATCCCATGGACTGAGGGGCGTGACATCCCCAACTTCAAGTAACTGCTCGGAAATATCCTTAGCTACCGGCAGGTGGCCCGCGATCATAAGAATTGCCCAAAGCCAGTTCGAAAAGTCGGTCCCGAACGACTGGGTATCCTGAACGATTGCCTTTGAATTGAAATGAATGTTTCGTTCGGCCGCAATTACGGTTGACGACAACCAACCGATGGCACAAATTGTTGTGATGCCTATCGATTTTAAATGTACGAACTGCGAGAGCACCCTTCGCGTCCCCGAGTCCGGGGGCGGTAAGCGGGCTCGTTGCCCCCACTGCAAGTCTCTTAACCTGATACCAAGAACCAAGCCGGAAGAACCTGCCGAACCTCCTGCTTCTCAGCAATTTTTCATCGATTCAGTTTCCGGCTCGACCTACGGACCGATCACGAAACTGGAACTCGATCAATGGGTGCAAGAAGGTCGGGTTTCCGGCGACTGTGCTGTCAGGGCCAGCGGGGAAAAACAGGGCCAACCAGCAAGCCGGTATTATCCCAATCTTCAACCTTCCCCGCATCAACCACCACGAACTGCAAACGCAGAGGTCACCGTTGACCGGTATCCTATTGAAACAATGGCCCCCACCGTTGATACGGGCGGCCATTCTAAAACACCCCAATTTGTTAAACAGGTAGGTTATTCAGTCATCCCCACCGCAGTAGATTTTGAATTGATATTCCATACTGCTTTGAAACTCTTCTTAAAAAATGCGTTAATACTCTCAACGACGGCCCTGATTTGCATGTTGCCGGCGGTCGCGGACTCAATTTTCCGGCTTGCTGATAATGAGCTAGAAGCCATTCCGCAGATTTTGCTAAACCTTCTGCAAATTTATCTCAGCATTGGCCAGGCAAGACTCGCGATACAAATTTGCCGAGGGCAACCAACGACCCTGTGGACCGTCTTTTCAGGAAGTGACAAATTCCTACCCGTCATCCTGTTCACCTTTTTGGCTTACCTGGCCTTAGCGCTCGGCTTTTTACTGTTGGTTCTGCCGGCTATATTTTTATTGCTCTTTTTTTGGCCGAGCTATTTTCTAATCGTGGATGAGAAAGCCGATATTTTAGACAGTCTTTTGATGGCAAAAGACCTATCCGCACCCAATGTTTTGACAATATTGCTGTTGGGTTTAACAACCATTGGTATTTTAATCGCAGGACTCCTGATCTGCGGTGTTGGCGTTATTCCTGCTTCCGGATTGGTCTCAATCCTTTGGGTCGTGTCCTATCTTGCAATGTCAGGTCAACTCTCCTTTGAATAACTCTGACAAGCCCAAAACTAAATGAAAAACAAACCATCGATTTCTGCCGTCGCGTTCGATATGGATGGCCTCATCTTCAATACAGAAGACCTCTACGATCAAGTAGGTGAGATCTTACTCGCGCGCCGTGGACTTAGTTTCACGAGGGAATTGAAAATGGAGATGATGGGACTTCCCGCGCCAACGGCTTACGAAATCATGCGGAAACGATGCGAGATAACTGACTCAGTCTTTCAACTTCAAACGGAAACGGACGAAATTTTTGACGAAATTTTACCCAAACACCTTCGGACAATGCCCGGATTGGAAATTCTACTAGAGAAGCTCGAATCCAAAGGGATTCCAAAAATCGTCGCCACGAGCAGCCACCGCAAATTTGCGGATCGGAATCTTGCTCAATATGATCTCACCCATCGTTTTGAATTTATATTGACTGCCGAGGACGTAATTCAAGGCAAACCCCACCCCGAGATCTACTTGACTGCCTCAAGAAAGCTAGAGGTAAGCCCACTCAACCTGCTCGTTCTCGAAGACAGCAAAACGGGTAGCACCGCCGCGGCGGCGTCGGGAGCTTTTACCATTGCGGTTCCAACCGAGCACAGTATCGGATTAGATTTTTCGCACGCAAATCACGTGGCATCCCGACTCGACGACGAATATATCTTAAGTCTCTTTGATTAGCCTAAAAGAGGCAATTACAACCTCTAACGAAGCAAAACGTCTTGTGAGAGCCTTAGCTTTCGCTTGTTACCGAGAGCGTGGATGTTTCTCATCGCATCTGGTGGCCTGCCTCACTCCATTGAGAGTGCCTGAGAGATAGAATTTTCGATGGTTTGCGTAGCAACTATTGCTTTTTCCTGAACATTCCAATAGCCGCGACAAGAATCGCTACAAGAGAGACTTCAGCGAGAACACCGGCCAAAACCACAGCAGGGAATTCAAGCCACACCAAATGCGTAACGTTTTCTCGTGCATAAAACTAAATAGAAGGACTTTGCATCTCAAGCTGTAGGTTAGCCCTCCTTTTTCACACTTCGCAATGGCTCTGTCGTCGGAATGATAGAAACAGTTCAGATGAGAAACCGAGAGCCGGCATACTTCCCATCGTTCTTGTTGTCGTCGAAACTTTCCGCTTCTTTAGCTCTCCCTATTTGATGATCCGGTTGGTTAGCGGGTCGCTACTTGCTCACTTAAATTAAAAAAGGCCTCTGTAAACGACGATTGCCCCTCCGAAAATTGCCGACAAAAAAAAGCCAACAATCATCAGCAAAACTGAAAACACGGGTGTGTAAACGAAAATAATGCGAGCGAGAACCAAAAGCACATCGATCTCGCCATCACGCTTAACCTTCCCCCCGTTTACTTCGGTCCCTGCAGGTGATGCATAAGGGTTGTTCTGTTCTTCCATACACTTCAAACTAACAGGTAATTAAAGAGCGCCAAGACTGTCCACCCAGAATCCTCGAACCCCAATGGTTGGATTTGAATTCCTGTCCTTTGTTGGATATTGCCTCGATTTGTAAATCTCTCCACAAACTAATCTTGGACAAAACCACCATGAAAAAAAAATTACTTATAGCCTTATTCTGCGCAACCGCAATCGTTGGCTGCCTGAGTGAAAAGAATGCGCAACAAACTTCTGAAGAGATAAGGTTCGGGGACTTGACTCTTAACAGAAACACATTGGGTTTGACCAACGTCATTGATGGCAAAGGTAAAATAACGGGAACCGTCAAAAATAAAGGACGCGATGCTTTTGATGGGATTTCAATCGAGATAAACGTTTACGATAACTCGGGTGCTTTGACAGCAACGACGACTGCCGTTACTGGAGGCATGGAGCCGGGTGAAACTTGGGAATTTGAAACGTTGGCAGCTCCAATTACCTCCGCCGCGGACCTCGACAAAGTCAAGATTGTCGAAATTTGGGGATTAAAAAGAGAACACTAGAACTGGCACTGCTATTTCAATTAACGAGACCAGAAGGATTAAATTGTACAGCGACGAATTTCAATGACGGACGCAGAATCAGCGTCATCTAAATAACGGATCCAGTATGGCAAATCCAGCCGACCAACACGACGAATCAAAGCCTAAACAAGGATTCTTTTTGAACGCTCTCGCTTTCTTAGCGGACACTCTGGCCGTTGATGATGGCTGCTCCAGCTTCATGGCTGTTCTAGCTGCAGTTGCTCAGGTTGTGGCTGTTTTATGTTGCCAACAATTCTGCTATTGGTAGCCATACCAGCCTTTTCAGGGTGCGTCTAATAGATGATATATAAAAAACAGGCATCCAAAGTGAGGTTTATTTCGAATCTCACCATGAGATCCTCGAACCGACATCGCGATTAAAGGGCCAGATTGTCTATGTCAAAGGTTAACCACGCTATACTTGGCTGTGCTACAATAAATCTGCAGAATTACAAGTCTGTTTGGTCACAACTTTTACTGGACTGCCAATGATCGAGTTTATTGGAAAAGGAAAAAGTCATAACTGCAACGGGACGACACGCCGTGACTTTCTAAGAGTTGGCGCCTTGGGCGGATTTGGCTTGACCCTCGCTGACTACCTTTGGGCTCAAGAGCACGGGGCGGTCAAAAAAGATCAGGATAAAAAATCTTGCATCATGATTTTTAATCTCGGAGCGCCAAGTCAAATCGACACCTTTGACATGAAGCCGAACGCACCGGCGGAAGTCCGTGGGCCTTTCAAACCCATCTCCACCAATTCAGACAACTTTCAAGTCTCGGAAATTCTTCCGATGCATGCGAAAATTGCAGACAAATTTTCAATTGTGCGAAGTTGTTACCACACTTCCGCTGCAGTTCACGATGCAGGATGGCAAATGATGCAAACCGGCCGACAATTTGCCGGAGGGGTCGAAACTCCCCACGCTGGCTCAGTTGTCGCTTTCCTCAAAGGTCGGAAAACCGACCTTCCTCCGCATGTCGTTTTACCGCGACTAATGGGGCGGGGTGGGGGAGGTCTACCTAACGGTCAGGCTGGTGGTTTTTTGGGCAAATCCTTCGATCCATTCGCATTGATGGCCGACCCGTCCAAACCGAATTTTAAAGTGCCGGATCTTCTTCCGCCGTCCGAGATCGGTACGGTTCGACTCGATCGACGAAAAAAAATGCGTGAAATTGTCGATAGCCAAATCAAACAGTTTGAAAAAAGTGATGATGCCAAACTTCTGAATCAAAATTTCCACACCGCTTACCGAATGATGACAAGCAAACAGGCTCGCGAAGCGTTTGACCTGAGTCAGGAAAAGCAAGCTACTCGGGAGCGTTATGGAATGAATCGTTTTGGTCAATGTTGCTTGCTGGCCCGACGCCTAATTGAAGCTGGTGTCCGGTTCGTAACGATCAATACGTTCCTCACCGTCTTTGATGAAATCACGTGGGACATTCACGGTTCAAAACCATTCACCTCCATTGAAGGCATGAAAAATATCGTCGCACCGACATATGATCGGGCTTACAGCGCGTTGATCGAAGATTTGTCACAGCGAGGCATGCTCGAGGACACACTGGTCACGAACCTCGCCGAATTTGGAAGAACTCCGAAGGTAAATCCGGCAGGCGGCCGAGACCATTGGCCCCAATGCTTTACCGTCGGTTTCGCCGGCGGAGGAATTCAAGGTGGTCGTGCGATTGGCGCAAGTGATCCCATCGGTGCGGTTCCCGCGGATCGCCCCACTCCACCGGGTGATGTCATTGCCACGATTTTTCACTCCCTCGGATTAGACCTTCATGCAGAATTGCCAGGACCCGGCGGCAGGCCGTATCCGTTGGTTGATTTTGGGTCTCGGGAAATAAAAGAACTGTTTTAAACGAGTCATTTGAGTTTGTATTTATGAACCAGCCGCCACGGCAGATCGAACGTCCTGAACCAGGCCGTTTCCCAGCATGCTTCACCGCCTTATGCGCCATTGCATTTAGCCTGAACTTGGCGTTTACCGGTGGAATCTACGGGCAGAATAAACTAATTAAAAACCAGACGACCGATCTGGAATTTTCAATACCTGAATCGCCGGAATTCGCGCGGCATGTACTACCTATCCTCTCCAAACTGGGCTGTAATTCGGGAGCCTGCCATGGAGCACTCGCCGGAAAAGGGGGCTTTCAACTTTCGCTTAATGGCTACAACCCTAAAGGCGATCATTTCTCGATTACCCAGCAATCACTCGGGCGTCGCATCGAAATCGCTGACCCAGGCCGAAGTTTGATTTTGACCAAGCCGACGGGAACGCTGCCTCACAAAGGCGGATTAAGACTTGAAACTGATTCAGCGGAATACAAGATCCTTTCGAACTGGATCGCCATGGGGGCAAAGGGGCCGGCACCGACGGACGCGAAACTGCTAAAACTGGAAGTCAAACCGGAAACCATTGTTTTGAACCCGGAAGATTCCGCCAATATCAGCGTGATCGCTCATTACAGCGACGGAATAAAAGAAAACGTTACCCGTTGGGCGAAATTCAATTCCTCCAACACGCCTGTGGTGGATGTGAACAACGATGGGATGCTAAGCGTCGCAGGAAGAGGAGAAGCTTCGATTGTGGTCTGGTTTTCCAGCCTACTGGAAGTCTCTCGTGTCCAGCTTCAATTTGCCAATGAGATTGCGCCGGAAGTATTCTCAAACACTCCAAAACGAAACTTTATTGATAAACTTGTCCTTGAAAAGCTCAAACAACTAAAACTCGCTCCCTCACCAAGATGTGATGACTCAACCTTTATCCGCCGCGCTTTCCTGGACACCATTGGGGTGCTTCCAACACTGCAAGAAGTAGAAGACTTTAAATCAAACCCTTCAGTCAACAAACGCGACCAATTAATTGATGAATTATTGCAACGCGAAGAGTTCAATGATTATTGGACCTACCGATGGTCTGATGTCTTTTTAATCAGTGGCAAACGGTTACGCCCTCAGGCTGTGAAGGCCTACTATCAATGGCTCCGAAAAAAAATTGAAACAAACACACCATGGGATCAAATCGTACGCGAAGTTGTAACCGCACAAGGAAGCAGTTACACCAATGGGGCTACGAACTTCTTTGCTTTGCACCAGACCCCTGAGGACATGGCCGAGAACGTCTCTCAAGCGTTTCTTGGGCTCTCCATTGGCTGCGCCAAATGCCACAACCACCCGTTAGAAAAATGGACGAATGACCAATACTATGCCATGGCGAATCTATTCTCGCGGGTTCGTGCAAAGGGTTGGGGCGGAGACGCGAGAAACGGTGACGGCTTAAGAACATTATTTCTCGCGACCAGCGGTGAGCTAATTCAACCGTTGACTGGAACCGCTCAACCCCCAACTCCACTCGATGGTACACCGCTGGCATTCGACAACCCCACGGATCGCCGCGAGCATCTTGCCGCTTGGCTTACCAGTCCAGACAACCCGTACTTCAGCCGATCAATCGCCAATCGGGTTTGGGCCAATTTTATGGGCCGAGGGTTAGTTGAAAACGTCGATGACATGAGAACTTCAAACCCCGCAACTAATGAACCGCTTCTTGACGAGTTGTCATCTTTTTTGAGCAAAAATGAATTTGATTTAAAAGCGTTGATGCGAGAAATCCTGCAATCCGAAACCTATCAGCGAAGCAGCGTTGTACTGCCTGAAAACAAACAGGACGATCGATTCTATTCTCGGTTCTTCCCTCGAAGATTAATGGCTGAGGTCCTGTTGGATGCGATTTCTCAGGTCACCGAAATCCCAACCGAATTTGCAAAAATCGAACACAAAGGCGCGGACATCCGCACAACGAAAGAATACCCCCTCGGAACAAGGGCTACTGAATTATACGACTCGGCGGTACTTTCATCATTCCTCACAAAGTTTGGTCGAAATAGCCGGGACATCGTGTGCGAGTGCGAACGGACCAACAAACCGAGCTTGGTTCAAGTGCTTCACATCGCGAACGGTTCGACCATAAACGAAAAACTTAAGTCAAGTAAAAGCTGCGTGGACGTCGCAGTCTCAAAACCAGAAACTTCAAATCAGACGATCATCCGAGAAGCATTTTTAAAAACGGTTGCTCGTGAACCGACAGATCTCGAACGCAATCAACTTCTGCAAATTATCGAACAGGCCGGCGAGAACGAACGAAGAAGTGCAATCGAGGATCTCTACTGGAGCCTAATGAGCAGCCGTGAATTCCTATTTCAGCATTAAGATGACATTGATTAAGCAGATGGCACCTAGAACCTCAATCTTCCGAATCATTACGCTCTGTATGGCAACCCTGTTGCCGCAGGTACAGGTCCAGGGTGACGAACCTACGTATGCCCAAGTCAAGCCAATTCTGACCAAATATTGTGCTGGCTGCCATAATACCGACGAAGCAAACGGAGAATTTTCGCTCGACAATTATGAGGCCCTTTTGCGAGGTGGCGAACATGGAACGGCAGTAACATCAGGGGAGTCTGCCTCCAGCAGGATTATTCAATATATGCGTGGAGTAATACAACCTGCGATGCCGCCCGAGGACGAACCTCAACCCTCTCCCGCCGAAATTGAATTGATCGCAAGATGGATTGACTCGGGCGCGACAGGCCCCGAAGGCAAAACGGGGCCAACTGAACTCAATGTCCCAAAAATCTCGCCCCGCACCACTCAGCGTCCAATCACTGCCTTATCGATTCTGAAAAATCGACTCGCAATTGGACGATACGGTTCCGTTCAAATCGAAACCCTCAACTCACAAGAACCCCGTGAGTCTGTCGAGGGAATTGCCGGGAAAGTCACCAGCCTTAACTTTCTTAAAGGCGGCCGGTTTCTAGTCGCAGGGACGGGGGTGACCGGTCTTTATGGCGAAGCCGTCTTGATCGATCTGGCAACCATGAAAATCTCTCGGCGGTTTCGCGGGCATCGCGACCTTGTTTATTCTGTTGCAGTCTCACCAGATGGTACACATTTAGCAACTTCGGCTTACGACAAAACTTCAGTGCTGTGGAAGCTTGATTCTCCAGATCCAATCGCCCGCTTTCTTGGGCACAACGATGCGGTCTTCCAAAGTGCGTTTGACCAATCAGGAAAACGGCTTCTCACAGCCAGTGGCGACGCTACAGTAAAAATTTGGCGAACATCCGACGGAGCTCGACTGGACACCCGCAACGAGCCGCTTCAAGCGCAGCATACCGTCGTAGTTAGCCCGGATGGAGATTCTTTTTTTTCCGGCGGACAGGACAATCGCATTCGCAAATGGAAATTGGAATCAACCGCTCCCAGTCAAATCAATCACTTGGCGGTTTCTCGCTTTGCCCATGAGTCAGGCATTCAATCCCTTCAATTTAGCCCGTGTGGTTCATTTTTATTTTCGTCTGCTGCCAATGGTTCTATCAAAATATGGAATCCGCTCACGCTCACTGAAATCTATGAATTCAAAGACCTGCCCTCGGACATACAGGTATTTGCGTTAACGGACGAACATATCATCGCCGGAACCTCTCGAGGTCAAATCAAAAATATCAATTGGGCAAAACAGACGCAATCCACGCAGGCCACCTCGCCAGCAGCCCCTGAAATCGCATCTAAACCGTCGATGACTTTAAGCCTCCCCAAAACGGAGACAGCTGAAACAGCAGAAAACGAACCGAACAATAGCTTACCCGAAGCGAATATTATGAGTGCGCCGTTTAAGGCCAGTGGAGGAATCTCGGGATCTGAAAACGTTGACCTCGATCTTTATCGATTCCATGCTACCAAGGGAAGTCGTTGGATTATCGAAGCGAGAGCGACAAAAAACAGCGAAGTCGACACCCACATTTCAGTTCTTGCCAGTGACGGAAAACCAGTGCCTCGTGTCGTTTTACGTTCGGTGAGGGACTCTTATTTTACATTCCGAGGAAAGAACTCGACCCAGACATCGGATTTCCGTATTCATAATTGGGAAGAGATGCAGCTCAATGAACTTCTGTACTGCAACGGCGAAGTCGTCAGGTTGTACCACTACCCTCGCGGGCCGGACTCAGGCTATAACGTCTTTCCAAACTTTGGCAAGCGTCATGCGATGTTCGACACGACTCCCATTGCCCACGCTCTGCACGAACCGTGCTTTATTGTCGAAGCCCATCCGCCCGGCTCTACCTTTCCTGAGATTGGACTTCCCGTCTTCGAATTAAACTATGAGAACGACGATGCAGCTAATCAAGACCTGGGCACCGATTCACGCCTCTCCTTTACGGCGCCTGACGACGGTGATTACTTTGTCCGTGTTCGGGACGCAAGAAACTTTGGCGGTGATCAGTTCGGCTACACCCTCTCGGTTAGGAACGAACATCCCGACTTTAAAATTAGAAACGTAATCGGAAAGAATCCTAAACTGGCTTTGGGAGGCTACCAAAGACTCGGAATCGAGCTGGAACGAATTGATAATTTTGATGAAGCCGTAAAAGTAGAAATCAAAGATCTGCCACCGGGAGTCAGTGCCATTGGACCGGTTGAGATTGAACGAACTGGCTTACAAGCCTTCGTAACCCTGCATGCATCCAAGGACGCGAAACTGGAGGAAAATACCACCAATGCGGCGACTCTTATTGCCACCGCCGACCTGAACGGTAAACGCATCACCAAAGAATCCAAAATTGGAACAATTGAACTGGTGCCGCCACTAAAATTAGCAGTCGCATTAAAGGCCACGCCAAGTGCAGATGCGATTATCAAACCGACTAAAGCAGAGGCGATCCCGGAAGTGCGCATTCGCCCGGGCGAAACCACAACGGCAGAGATTTTAATTACCCGTGCTGGACACAAAGGCCGCGTTAACTTCGGGAAAGAAAATGCGGCTGTGAACCTGCCTTTCGGTGTCTACGTAGCCAACATCGGGCTCAATGGAGTTTTGATCCCCCCTGATAAGAATACACGAACGATATTTTTAACAGCTGAAAGTTGGGTTAAGCCATGCTCTCGACTCATTTTTGTCAGAGCAGGTGAGGCTGGAAATCCATGCTCAAATCCAATTCGGTTGACCGTCCTTCCAAGGATCTCCCAATAGCACCGCTGATTGCATCGACTTCTGCTGATTGCA
>WTFU01000145.1:13855-15143 GCA_011523945.1 Mariniblastus sp.
CCTTCCAAGGATCTCCCAATAGCACCGCTGATTGCATCGACTTCTGCTGATTGCACCGACTGAATCGTCATTGGCAAGAAATTGTCTTGGGGATAGGAAATGAAAACCAGACTTTGGGACTGGAAAATTATCTAGTTTTGAAGTTTGATAGACGTTCTAAACTTCTAGTATCAGGGCAGAAAGTGTCGAAATGAACCCTCCAATCGCAATTGTAATGGCCGCGGGAAAAGGAACCCGCATGGAATCAGAACTTCCCAAGGTATTATGTCAGGCCAATGGACGCCCGCTAGTTCGCTACGTACTCGATGCACTTAACCAGGCGGGGGTCGAGAAAATGGTGGTCGTTGTTGGCTACGAAGCCGAAAAAGTGGAAGCGGAGCTTGCCAGCGAGCCCAATCTTCAATTTGCCCACCAAACGGAACAACTCGGCACCGGGCATGCCGTGATGATGTGCCGCGAACAGATTAAGGATCACGAGGGACCCGTTGTCGTGGTCGCAGGTGATTCGCCAATGATGCAAGCCTCTTCCATCAAATCACTTCTCGATGATTTTGCAGATTCAACACCAGCCTGCCTCTTAGGAAGCCTCATTCACTCAGATCCAACGGGACTAGGCCGAATCGTTCGCGATGCAGATGGTCGTTTCGTCGGAATCGTCGAGGAAAAAGATGCAGACGAAGAACAGCGTAAAATCTCGGAAGTCAATATGAGCACTTACGTTTTTGATTGCCAAAAAATGTTGAGGGCTTTAGACTGCCTGACCGATGACAACAAGCAAAAAGAATATTACATTACAGATCTACCAGGAATCATGCTCGAAGACGGAGAGGATGTCCGCTCTCTTCCAGTTCTCAAGCCCATCGAATCCTATAGTGTTAATACACTGGAACAACTTGCAGAGGTCGAACAGGTAATGAAAAATCTCTCGACAGAATAAGCCAAAGAATCGCGGAAAGATGGTCGACTCAACAATCATCGGCACGACTAGTCCCGTTTGTTACTAATCTAAATTACCTGTTTATGCGAAGTACCAACGATGCGAGAACTGAAAATTTTTAGCGGTCGTGCCCATCCAGAGCTTTCTGAGAAAATTGCCGAGTTTCTCCACCTCGAATTGGGAAATGTAAAGTTCTCTACCTTCCCCGATGGCGAAGTTCACTGCAAAATCGAAGACGTCCGTGGTAGAGACGTCTTTCTGGTGCAACCAACCTGCCCGCCCGTTAATGATACTTTGATGGAATTATTGATTCTGATTGACACCTGCCTACACGACAGTGCCGAACGGATT
>WTFU01000174.1 GCA_011523945.1 Mariniblastus sp.
GGTTAATGCGACTACACAACTCCAAACGCAAATCGATTTGAAATTTGGCACGATCATTTCCTAATCACTAAAAGAACTAACAACTTATCTTCCGAAAATCCAAGCCGGACAAAACCTCTGAACTGCCAACAGCACTTTGCCGGCAATCAAAAGAACCTTCCCAACTAGGGGTCATTTTTAAGCAGCGCAGTCCCAACGTCAAACGAATTCAACGCATTTAGGAAGAATCTTTCATTCTCAAACCCACAGCTTTCGCTGGGTAGCCCCCGGAAAGTGGAGCTGGAAGAATCCGGAACTACTTCTTGTCTTCGCCCGTATTTAAAATAGCCATGAACGCCTTCTGCGGAATATCAACGCTCCCAATGGACTTCATCCGCTTCTTCCCCGCTTTCTGCTTAGCCCATAATTTACGCTTCCGCGAAATATCACCGCCGTAACATTTCGCCGTAACATTTTTACGGAGGGCTTTCACCGTTTCCCGCGCGATAATCCGCGTACCAATTGCTGCCTGGACAGCAACTTCGAACATGTGGCGACTGATCTCTTCTTTCAGCTTTTTGCAAACAACCCGACCGCGTCGATCCGCATCGGCACGATGGCAAATCACACTTAAAGCATCTACCTTTTTACCATTGACCATAATATCGAGCCGGACAAGATCGGCCGGAAAATAACCGGTAAGATCGTAGTCCATGGTTCCGTAGCCACGCGTGATACTTTTTAATTTATCATGCATGTCATAGATAACCTCAGCCAAGGGAAGGTCGTAAGTCAGCATCATACGAGTCGCAGAAAGATACTCAGTATTTTGCTGAATTCCGCGTCGCTCTTGGCAAAGTTTCATCACCGCCCCCACATACTCTTGGGGCTGAATCAAATTCACTCGAACGATAGGTTGCCGGAATTCCTCAATTTCCCCCGGGTCAGGAACTTCCTGCGGGCGGTGAATGTGGAGCAACTCTCCTCGTTTTGTCAAAACCTGATAGGTAACGTTTGGCGCCGTCTGAACCAAGTCGACATCTGATTCCTGCTCAAGCCTTTGTTGAACCACTTCCATGTGAAGCATTCCCAAAAACCCGCAACGAAAACCGAACCCCAAGGCCTCACTCGATTCCGGCGTAAATTCAAAACTCGGATCATTGATCGCAAGTTTACCGAGAGCATCTCGAAGTTCAGAAAAATCCTGACCATCGGATGGGTAAAGTCCGCAATAAACCATGCGTTTTGGCTCTTGATAGCCCGACAAAGGTTCAGCGTGCTTTTTGCCGGCTGTCGACACAGTGTCACCAATGTTGACCTCATCGAGCGATTTAATGTTACACACCAGATAACCAACTTGGCCAACCGTCAATGAGTCACATTGCGTCTGTTTTGGCGTGAACTGCCCCAACTCGACCACATCATATTCCGTGCCGGCGCGGACGAACTGTACTTTGTCGCCTTTTTTAACCGTCCCGTTCATGATTCGAACATAAGTGATTGCGCCACGAAATTCATCATAGTGAGAATCAAACACCATCGCCTGTAATAACGCCTCCGGATCGCCTTCCGGTGGACGGATATTGTTGACGATACTGTCAATCAATTGATCAATATTAATACCTGATTTGGCGCTCACCCGGACCACACTATCTACATCGATTCCGAGCGTTTGCTCCATCTCCTGAGCCACTTCGTCGGCTCGCTGGTACTGCAGATCAATTTTGTTGATGACCGGAATGATATCGAGATCATGTTCAATTGCCGCATATCCAGTCGCAACCGTCTGAGCTTCCACGCCCTGAAACGCATCGGCAAGCAATACGGCTCCCTCACAGCAACTTAACGACCGGGACACTTCGTATTGAAAGTCGACATGCCCGGGAGTATCAATCAGATTGAGTTCGTATTCATTACCTTCATGTATGATTCTCATCGCGACGGCGCGGGCTTTAATTGTAATACCTCGCTGCCGCTCAAGTTCCATATCATCGAGAACCTGCTCCTGCATCTCGCGCTTCTGAACTGTGCCGGTATGCTCAAGCATGCGATCAGCCAAGGTACTCTTGCCATGATCGATGTGCGCGATAATGCAAAAGTTTCGAATATTTTCGGTTTTGATTTTGGCCATGCCGTGGTGAATCTAACGTTGGGTTGAAGTATTAAAGCTTACCGTCATCGAATTCGGACAGTAGAAGAAACTGCTAACGCACTCTATTGTATTGCGATCTTGCTAATCCGGCTGCGCCAACAAAACCGGCTTCCGAACCAAGTTTCGCAAAACCCAGCACTAAACGCTCGGCGAGGACCGGGAAAACCAGCCGCTTGACCTCCGCTTTCACCTCGTTCAGAAACTTGACTCCTAAAGGGGCTTCCGAACCTCCAAAATTCATCGCCCCGCCGAGTATAAATGCCGCGGGATCAATTAAATGGGCTAACTGTGCGATTCCTCGCCCAAGATAAACTGCCGTTTCGGAGACCAACTTCATCGCCAGTGCATCGCCTTCGTCCGCTGCAGTCGCCACCATCAAAGCCGACAGTGGCGACGTCTCTCCAATTAAATCTCTCAACA
>WTFU01000132.1 GCA_011523945.1 Mariniblastus sp.
CAAGAAACATCATGTCGACGATTAACATGAATACAAACTCAGTGACTTGAGTTAGCTGAAGGCTCGCCTGCGCGATCTGAAGGCTCGTGTCCATAAAAAAGTCCGCTATCTATATTTCATCAATAATTTTGTAATTAAAAATCCAACGCCTACGCGTTTCAATCTTCATCAATCTCATTATCAAGTTTCACACCTGTCTCGGCATCGTGCCCCGTGAGATTCGCAAATACGGCATCCAATCCCTGTTGCTTAGGATCAATATCCTCCAGCTTTCCGTCGTATACTTTTCGCCCCTCGTTAATCATCACAACGCGATCGGCCATCGCTTCGACCTCTTGAAGAATGTGCGTAGACAACAAGATCGTTTTTTCTTGCCCCAATCGCTTCATGGTCTGCCGCACACCACGAATCTGATTCGGGTCCAAGCCAGAGGTAGGTTCGTCGAGAATTAAAACATCCGGTTCATGAATCAATGCCTGAGCCATGCCAACTCGTTGTCGATAACCTTTGGAAAGTTTATTAATCGGCTTATAAATCACACTGCTAAGAGCACAAAGGTCAACCGCTTTTTCAATTCGATAACGCTTAGTCGCTTTATTCATGCCGCGGGCCTCGGCAAAAAAATCAAGCAGACTGTAGGGGGTCATTTCAGGATACAAAGGCCCCGTCTCAGGCAAATAACCCAATTTCCGAGATCCTGCGAGACGATCTGTATTCATATCGTAACCGGCGATTTTCGCCACACCCTGAGACGGCGATAAATAACCCGTTAAGATTTTCATGGTGGTGCTTTTCCCGGCACCATTAGGCCCTAAAAACGCGACCACTTCTCCCTTGTAAACTTTAAAGGAGACGTCGCGGGTCGCAGCAAAAATCCCATAAAACTTAGACAGACCGTCTGCTTCAATCATGGGGGTCTGCTGAGAGGATTCTTCCGATCCTTCAACCACCAACTCGGTTTCAGTTGCCATCGTTTTGCTCTACTGTTTAATTCGCGTAATCTTAAAGATTGGGTGATCAAATTAGACAACCCCAGGGCAATTAACCAACGCCCAATTCGACCGAGGCTTACTTCATGCCGGAGTCACTAGGTCCCTGTTTTCAATCGGCTATTTTGGTTCGAACAATCGGGCTTGTCGAGCGTCTCCGGATACCTTTGAAAAACCGTTCAATTCCAACCACGTTTCGGTGGGTTGTAGCGAACGTAACGCCCGCACACTTGCCTAAACACGCAGAACCATGCATTTTTGCTACGCTTTCGGTAAATAAACGGTTCATAGTCGACCGTGCGGGAAGATAAAATCGATCGATGATCGTGTGGACTGATTCAGAAATTCAGTGACTGTCCAGCCATTGCCGAGTCAAACCCCCTATTTCATCAAAAACATCTTCGTTCGTTTGACGGGTTCGCTTCGACACCCGATACCCATGATCGACAGAATCCAAAGTGTGAATTGTTGCTGTTTTGCGCATCTGCTGATGAATGGGCTTAAATAATTCGCGGGTAAACAACGGGTCTTTGGAGCCGGTGAATACGAGAATAGGCTCGCAGATATCAGGAAAATGCTGAGCTCTCTCGTTGCTCGGCTTTCCTCGAGGGTGCAGGGGAAATGCAAAAAAAACATAACCGCTGACTCGACACAACTTGCGCTGCGCCGCTGCGATGGAAGTCATCCTACCACCAAAAGAATGACCTCCGGCTATGAGCCGCAGTTCAGGCTCAAGTTCCCCGGCCAACTCAACCGCATTTTCAACGGTTGATAACGAGACTCCAAGAGAATCACGACCTCCGCCTCGTTCCCTAAACGGAAATTGATACCGCAAGGTAGCAATCCGTTGCCCATGCATCGCTTCCGCAAGTCGTTGCATATTAGGGTGCCCCATCCCGGCCCCCGCCCCATGAGCCAAAACAAGAAGTTCGGTCGCCCCGCGAGGAACTTCCAACACCGACGAGACATCCCCCTTATCTGGATGAGCCGAAAACAACTGCTTTTTTGTTTTCATCAAGCTTCATCCAAATTGCAACGTCGGTCATCAAAATTATCAAAATGAAACGCAGCTAATTATCATCCGCCCGATTAAGATCTCGCATGAACGAGTTGAAGTCAGGCACTCTCTCCGCAGGTGGACGGTTGACGGCGCTGTCTTGCCCTAGACCCTCTGCGGACTCATTCACCGTTTTCGTATTTCTACTCCCACCTTGGGGACGAAGTCCAAGACTTCGAAGCGATTTCTCATACTTCTTCTTAGCCTCCGGTGTTCCCGTATCAGCTGCAGCTTTCATTTCTTCCCATCGCCGGAGGAAATTTTCTAAATCTGCTTTGGTCCAATTCATTTTCTCGAGCAGCTCAGGATCTGGGTCATACCGCTGATCCGACAGTTTCTTCAGCACCATATCGGTTGCCTTCTTAGCATGGTCAAAATTTGTCTTATCACGTTCAAGTACCTCACCCTGAGGAGTCCCCCCACCCGCTCCAGTTCCCATCGCATTCGAATTCTCTCCACCACCGCCCGGGCCTGATGGACCAGACTCCCCCGAAGGA
>WTFU01000124.1 GCA_011523945.1 Mariniblastus sp.
ATTTATATGCAATATAGAAACGATGGGTAGTGTCGATGGGTACAAAATTGATTCAACGGGGTATCACGCGGTATGACATTGAGTCTCAAGGGACTTTTGGCTACATGATGCGGATCTCCCGAGGCGGTGAGCACACGAATGAATTTTTCTCGGACAAAAAATACCGTGGAAAAAGACGTGCTTTGGCTGCATCGCGTGCTCGATACAATGAATTGGTGTCGCAATTGCCTGCCCCTAAAACGACAAAAGGGGTGCGCACCCACCGCAACCAAAGTGGCGTTGTCGGGGTGCATCTTTCCGTGTGCGAATCTACGTATGGAAAGGTATATTCCAGCTATTGTGCGTCCTGGAAGACGAAAGACGGATTGCGTCGGAAAATAAGTTTCTCATTTAAAAAATATACAAAAAAACTAGCTTGGGAACTGGCTTGTCTTGCGAGGGAATTGGAGTCAATTGATCGGGCCAAAATTGAACGTACTTTGCGATCACGAACACGAAAGAAAACGCGTTCACAATCTGTGGAAGCAGGAAATTCCTCCCCAAAGACCGAAAAGAAGGCAAGAAAAGGAAATGCTAAAACGCCGACTAAATAGCCGTTCTGACGTTATGTTATCCAGAAGGATTATTCCAAGTTAGTCACCGTTCCAGTCGCTAAAATGCTCGATCTTGGCATTCAAAATTCCGGCAAAGAAATTTCCCAAGTCAAGATGCTCGGCTAAGTAGTTGGCCTTGGCCGTCCGTTTTGAAAAAGCGCCGATGTGCAGCATTTTTAAAGATGCGCTGTTATCCCAGCGCCAGTGAAAGCCTGCTAGAATTCGTGGCATGCTGTCGCGATTAAGACCTTGGTGGTTGTTCTCTATCGCATTGTTCCTTAGTTAGTGGGAGATAAAGTGTCCAGAATTACAATTATCTTGGTTTTCTTAATTTGCGTTCAAGCAATTTGCGCTGCGTCAACGATCCAGGAGCCAACGCCCATGGAACCATCCGCTGAACTCGAAGTAGTGGAGGGTGGCAAGGTTTCCGCTCAAGAAGGAAGCGCGGGCGCTAGTGCGGTTGATGGGGAGGGGATGGAGTCCGGTCCGTTGTTTACGAATGATGCTGTAATCTTTGGCATTCTTATGGTCATGCTGGGATTGATTTTTTGGACTTCGAGCCTCGAGATTCCCGCGGTTAAGTTGTTCTACAAAATCATTCCCATGTTGTTGGTTTGCTATTTCCTTCCATCCCTCTTAACTTTTTTCAACTTGGTTGATCATCATGAATCCAAACTCTATTACGTCGCCACGCGTTTCCTGTTACCTGCCACACTTGTCCTGCTTACGTTGAGTATCGATCTGAAGGAGATTTTTGCCTTAGGACCGAAGGCTTTAATCATGTTTTTGACAGGCACGGTAGGAGTTGTCCTTGGCGGACCACTGGCCGTCTTGACGGTAGCTTGGCTCTACCCTGAGATCATCGGTGTCGATGGGCCTTCTGCCGTTTGGAGAGGACTAAGTACAGTCGCAGGAAGTTGGATTGGCGGTGGTGCCAACCAGGCAGCGATGCAGGTGGTGTTTATGACACCGGAGCCAAATGCGGGTACTGAAGTGACCGGGCGGCTAGAAGATCTTTACAGCGTAATGGTCGCCGTGGATGTGATTGTAGCCGAAGTCTGGATGTTTTTTCTGTTGATGGGGGTGGGGTTTTCAAAAGATATTGATCGGTTATTCAAAGCCGATGCGTCGAGTATCGAGCGTTTGAAAACAAAAATGGAAAGTTTTAGTGAACAGGTGACTCGGGTACCTACGACTACCGATTTAATGGTCATTGGAGCGATTGGATTTGGGGCGACAGCGTTTGCGCATTTCATCGGTGCGTCGATTGCGGAGAGCGTTCAGGCTACTATTACAAGTGCTCAAGTCATGGTTGCTGGAAATGATGGCAGTTTGGTGATGGCTGAGAATCCATACGGCTTTCTGAAAGATCTTGGACTGGCCAGTTCATTCTTCTGGTTGATTGTCCTTTCTACCTCTATTGGAATTGCGTTATCGTTCACTCCATTTCGGAATTACGAAGGTGCCGGTGCGTCGAAATTGGGAACTGTCTTTATTTTTATTCTGGTAGCTGTGATTGGGATGGGCATGGACATTCGGGCGCTTGCTGACCATCCCGGCTTCTTTTTAATAGGTGGAATTTGGATGGCATTTCATGTCGGCTTGATGTTCTTGGTGGGGTGGATTATTCGCGCTCCGTATTTCTTTCTTGCAGTCGGAAGTAAGGCAAACATCGGAGGTGCGGCGAGTGCCCCAGTGGTCGCCGCTGCGTTTCATCCCGCTCTCGCGCCAGTAGGCGTTTTGCTGGCTGTTCTGGGGTATGCGTTGGGCACTTACGGCGCGATGTTATGTGCCTGGATGATGCAGAGTGTAACGCCTGTCTCCGGCTAACTTGGGGCCCGCGAGTGGAACCAGCATCGCTGAAATCACCGCACTGAAGATTTGGCTATTTTCAAATTTGAAAATCTAAAGCCCTGGATTGGTGTGCCGGAGGTAGAGAAG
>WTFU01000082.1 GCA_011523945.1 Mariniblastus sp.
TCTTTTTTAGTCGCAGTCACGATTTCTATTCCGTCGGGAGATATTCGCAAGTCCCGACATATTCCAATTTCAGAATCGACCGCAATCAAGTTTGATACGGCAAAGGAATGCGCCGCTTCAATGCCCCCAAACCCCGGAGCAAGCTTTTCGATTGGCGGATTCCCAAGTTTTAACGTGATTCCAATGGCGTGATCTCATCCGAGGTAATGGTCGACGGGTAGCGGTTCTGCCTCAAATCGCCCCGTGAAGGCACAGCTAAACGAAATTGGCCAGAAGGTTGGTTCGAGTCTCATGACCTTGTCATGCTGCATTAAGACCTGGCATACCGGCACGACTCCTTGAGAGTGGTTGGGAAAACGGTCGCTTCCGCTGTACTTAAATTGAAAAAGGTCGTCGGAGCCAACTCCGGCGGCCTTTTTCTGTTGCCGTTCTGTCGCGTTCATGCTATCAAAAGGAATAATTAATTCAGTTGCTGAGCTGCGGTCTTTGAAGCCAATACTAGCTGCGAAGTAGAGCCTAGATGACTCCGCATCGAGAAATCTCAGGAGACGGCAGCGAATCTCATACTTGTCTGGCTCACGGTTTGATCACGGATTTCCAATATGCGGAGTTGTTGTTTTGAAGACCACCCACGCATTAGCGATAATAGGCGACTATTTTGCAGGATCTTCCTCACCAATGCCTCACGAATGATCGGGAGACGCGGTTACGCATGGTGCCGCTTGTTAGCAGGGCCGCCTCGGTCCGCTAAGAGCGAGCCCAACGAGATATTTTTGACATTTTTCGGAAACAATCGCGGCCCCTGTGTCATTACTAACAATGACCAATCCTCAAGATCGAACCGAAGCCCCCAATGCCACCGAAGAGGTGCAGTTGCTCTTTGTGCGTCATGAAAACTCGATCCGCGCGTTCGTGAGGGCTTTGCAGCCGTCTTTGTCTGATGCAGACGACGTAATACAGGAGACGTTCCTGACGGTTTCACGGAAGGCTTCAACGTTTGAGCGAGGAACGAATTTCGTGGCGTGGTCGTGTGGGATTGCCCGTCTAAAAGTGCTGGAGAATCTCCGCCAGAAGAAGCGAGCCAATGTCCTCAGCGAGGCAGCAATTATCGCATTGTCGGAGGATGCTCCCCCGCCCGAGTCCTTGAGCGAGATGCAGGATGCCCTCGAAAGTTGCCTTGAGCGGCTGACTGCGAAAGTGCGTGACCTGCTATGGCGGCGATACTCTCGCAGGCAGAGCTCGACGGAGATGGCAGAAGAAGCTGGAATGACATCGATAGCAGTTCGCGTGGCGCTTTCCAAAGCGAGGGGTGCCCTGCGCGATTGCATTAACTCTCAGATCCAATCAACCCGGTGAAAGTACCGATGAACGAGAAAGACAACAACGAGCTCGACGCTCTGATCGACGCCAGCCTTGATGGTCGCCTGAGTGAGGTGGAGGCGGAGAGGCTGAGCCTGCGGATTGAAGAATCCAGTGATGCTCGCAAGCGATATTGGGAGCTGGCTTCTGTTCACGGTATGATCGAGCAGTCGATGCAAAATGCATTGTTGAGGGCCGTGAACGGAGAAGTATTGGTGACCAATGCAAAGGTGCCCTCACGATTTCGCTGGTCTCGCATCACATCAGTGGCTGCGGCGGTTTTGTTCGGAATTTTTACTGCTTCCCTGGTTTGGGCCTGCGCTGTTCCTCTAGTGAGCTCAACGCAGCGCGTGAGCAGAGAGGTTGTCTTTGAAAGTTTTGAAGATCCAGAAATGAAACCACTTGGTCGTTTTCCAACAACCGCTAACAAATGGTTCGGTGGGATACTTTCCGTGCCTGGGAAGGGCGGGGTGCCTGCAGTCGAGGGAGCCCGACTCGGTAAATTCGAAAACGTGCCCAAACACAGGTTTACCTACGCTCGCTACGTCGTGGATCTCGATGATTACGCCGAACCGAGTGACGAGCACATTCGATCAATTGAAGTAAGCAGCTCTTTTTTCTCACCGGATCTCGATCCAACTTCAGTTTTCCGGATTGACGTGGCGGCATTTCGTGAATTGCCCGAAGCAGTTCAGCCCGTCTGGATTGACCGAGAGCATTTTGATGACGTTGTCCTGCAAAGAGTTGGTCGAAATTACAGTCCAGAGCTTAGCGGTCAGCCAGCTTGGCACGAGGTCAAGTTAATGATGGAGATTCCGCCCGGGACCAAAAGTGTTGTGGTTTCTCTGGGTTCCGGAAAACGCGCACCGGGAGGTGCTGGCTCGGACCGCTACATTGATGCGGTGCGTATTCATCTTGTTGATACCTCCAAGCCGGTCGAATGATTCGGCTTACCAAATCAGGTTTTGAAACTTTCTTATAACACATTCCATAAGCAACAAAGCGATAGTATGAAAACAGCAGTTGCCCTGATACTTTTCCTTTATGCTTCAACAGGCTTCGCAGAAGGAACTGAAGCAAAACCCTTAAAAGATTCCAAGCCAAACATCATCATTATTATGCCGGATGATTCCGGTTACGG
>WTFU01000206.1 GCA_011523945.1 Mariniblastus sp.
GCTCCAGCTCCACCTCCTGTGCCGCACGCCCGGGAATCTCAAAATTAACCCCGAATGCTTCAATCCCAAAATCATCCCAGGCACTCGCACTCAATTGAACTTCCTCAATGGGTGAGGCATCGATATCTCTCGCGGGCGTCAATAATTTCAAATCAGGAGGCAGATTCTCCAGAACATTTAAAACAAATTTAGGCGGCGTGCGATTATCTCGCTGGTCGACATCCGTAAGTTCCAATTCGTACTTACTGGATTCAGCGAGTTCCAATGTGAGGGATAACTTCTTTGGATCTTCCGCATCGAAGACTAAGTCAATCGGCTCCCCGCCATCCTTGGGAAACAAAACTGCACTGGCCACCGGTTTATTGAGGTAGAATTCCAATTGAGCCGTTGTCCCCTCAACTGCGGTCAGTCTTCGAAAGTCCTGCACGACTTTGTCCTCAGAACCCGTGTACTCGGGGTATTGCAATGTGGCATCCGCCCGAATGAGTCGCGGGTAGTCGAATACGGTGACCTCGTAGTCATCGGTAGCTTGGTCAGCATATTTAATGCGATAGGAAAGAGGAGACCGCACCGATGGAATTCTCGCACCGAACACCGGATCGTCGAGACTCTTTGACATCGATACACTTACTTCCGCGCCTTCTTCATCGATGTAAACGAGATCCGCATTGGTAGGAATCGACTCCCCAAACCGCGCAAGCACAAGCAAACTCGCACCTCGCTCGACCTCAGCATTCCCGGGCTCGACTGTAATTGTTAGCGCCTTCGCATCGATCGCCAAATCTGAAAATGAGATTGCAGAACCCGAGTCGTGTGGAACGGCAAACCAAACCAAACCAATCATCGCAATCATCCACGCCAACAAACTAAAGAAACCAACCAAGGGGGCGGTAATTAGCTGCCAACGTGGCACCAAAGAGGGCCAACTGTTTTCATAACTATGAGTCACGGCCCTTCTCATGACCGACTGCTGGAGAAAGCCAAGACTCCTCCCGTCTTCTGCCTGCTGTTCAATCGCCGTCAACAAACTGGAATCCAGTTCAGGAAATTCGCGTTCAATTCGCTTTACTGTTTTCAGCGGAGATTCGGACTTAAATAGGCCAAAACAAACACCGATGACCGATGCCACCAACGTAGCGGCTAAAAAAGGAAGACCAACCTGCGAAACATCAAGTTCGCTGGTGCGATTCAGGTAAATCAGTACGAGGGCGATCACCAGAGACAAGCTCCAAATCAAAGCGAGCGTCCACGCAACCCGAAGGAACCGAGTTCTGCGAATGACGGGCTCAATACGCTTGTAAATTACATGATCCATTAAACCAATTCTCCACCAGTGCCGACCATCACCGTTTCGCCGTCCGACCATTTCGACTTGGACGATGTTCGCGCCGCAAGCCATGTCTCAAACATTAGTAATAAAATCGCCGCGACAATCAGCCACTTCCATATTTTTTGACGATCCTCAATATCGCGGTCCAGCATCGCGCGCATCTGAGATCGTTCCGATGCTGCCGTTTCCTGCTCTCCCACATTGACCGAAAACATTTCAATCTGTTCGAGTGGAATCACTGTCGTCGCACTCTCCGAGCGATTCACGTTTACGGCAAACAGCACATCTTCCTTCCCGGAACCGTTTGCGCTTACGTCCAAATTCTCGCCAACAGAGCCACTGCCGTCGCTAATCAAGCGATAGATTCCCGGCTGATCCGTCTCAGAAAAAATTTCAACATCGGAGGCAATCACCTCACTCGCACCGTCCGGCTTAACCATTTGACGCTTGCACGAACTTGATTCGGCTCTGGGAATCACCATGGCCTCCCCGACCGTGTAAGACTTATCCAGTTCCGGCAGGTCAGCTGCAATTTCGACTAGGCCATTGATCAACGGGACGAACTTAGTAGACAACGCCAATTGGCTTTGGCGCGGATTCCAGCCACTCGCCATCACGTAAACGCATCCAAGATTAGCCTTTTCTAATTTCCAAATTGCCGGATCATCATTTTCAAACCTAGCAAGCACCACCGCTTGCGAATCGACAATTTCAACCGCTTGATGATTCCAGAACCGAATGTTCGTAAAATCATTAAACCGCGGATTAGCAAACAACTGAAACAACCGACTCGAGAAATCAATCTCTGCCAACATCTGGTAATCATTTTTTGAACGCTGCCGTTGTCCAGTCTCCGCTTTCAAACGGGCACCAATCCAATCCTGAGTAAAACGGACCGTTTCAGCATCTGACAACACCACGAGCAGAGTCCCTCCTGCTCTCAAGTAGCCATCAACTTCGTCCCGACGCAATTCATCGAGAGGCGACGTCAACACGGTCAATGCCGCTGGTCCACTGCCAGTTCCTGCAAGTGAATCACTCGCCTCCACCTGCCTCGTAACCACCTTACGCGCCGGAGATTCAACTAAACTCCGACGCAAATAATAATGCAAACCCTCAGGATCGTCCGGTGAATCTTTACCGAGATAATCCACTCTCAGTATTTGTTGTTCAATTGGGGCGACAAAATATTCATTGTCGAAAATCTCGAAATCACCTGATAGCGTGAAAACCTGATTATTCAAATTTTGCTCCGGGGGAATTTGCATCACTCGGCTCGTGCCCGCGGGAACAAAAAAAGGTAGCGATTCGGTATTCGTTCCATTTTTCCAATTCACAAAAAACTGATCGATCTTTGACTCCTCCGAATTCCGAACTCGTATTCGAAGACCTGAATCGGATTCATCGCTCGTCGCCGCTAACAATTGAAGCGTCGCATTGGTTAAGTCCTCAGCGACGACGGAATAGAACTCGACAAAAACTGTGGCAGGCCACTGGTAAGCCTGCAGCGAATCTAAATTCGATCCTTTCTGCAAATCACTCACCACCACCATTTGAAGTTTGGCAACCGTTGCCTGACCTCCCTCCACTCGCTGGGAATCACGCCAAACATCAAGGTTATCCGCGACGGTGACCATCGCATTTCCAAGATCCGACCGCTGCCACCTCGGTTCCAGAGTTTTGAATCCCTTTCGAATAGAATCGGCTCGCATACTCAGACTGTCATTGAGTTGATCGTTAAAACCAACGACCGTTCGAATATTTTCGTCAAAGGCAATCAGCGAGACGTCGTCACCTTCTTCCAAACCTTCCAGCACTTTTTCAATCTGAGCTTCAGCTTGATCCCAAAGCCCCGCTCGCCGCATACTTGCACTTGTATCGATCAAAATGGCAATCCGACGGTTTGCGACCTCATATTCTGAAAGAGAGTTTTGCCCACGGAAAAATGGCCGCATAAAAGCGATTACAATTAAGCCAATTGCAAGGGCACGCAACAGGAGTAACAGTATGTTCTCCAGTCGACTTCGACGCGTCAGGGACGGAGGCGAAGGTTTAAGGAACAACAGTGAACTAAACTCCGTTTGCCCCTTTGGAGTCTGACGTATTAAATGAAGTAAAAACGGAAAGGCGATCGCCAAAGCGCCAAGTCCAAACAACCAGGCAAGTGCACTCATTGAGTTCCCCTAACCTGTGTTGCGCGTTTTACGGATCTGCCCGACGACGCTCGTGATTGAATCAACTCTAACAACGCGACTTCAATCGGTTGATCTGTGGAAATGGTGAAAAAATCAACACCGATTTGATCACAAACCTCCTTGATGGCAGTCTCGTGCTCCGAAAATCTTCTCCGGTAATCTGCCACCGCTGACTGCGGGTCGACATAGATTTCTCGCCCCGTTTCCAAATCCCGAAATAAACTCGCTTTATCAAATTCAAACTCTATTTCCGTTGGATCAAGCGTCCTCAGGATGACCACTTCATGACCGCGCGTCCGGAGGTAATTGAGGTTTTTCACAAAACTCTCAACAGGAGCAAGCAAATCTGAAATCAGCACAACAAGCCCACGCTTCGAAACCGTTTGCGCGATTTGCTCAAGCGGCGCCGACAAATCTGTAGACTTTCCAGATGTCGAATTTTCGAGCGTCAGCATCAACCGTCGCAAATGTCCTGCCCGATAGCGAGGTGGAATCATATCGACGATTTGTTCGCCGAAAGTCACCAGCCCAACCGCATCTCTTTGCCGATTCAAGAACCAGGCGAGCGATGCCGCGATCGTTTTGGCATAATCCAACTTGGAGTACTCGTCGGAGCCAAACCCCATTGACTGGCTCATATCGACCAGAAGATAACAGCGAAGATTTGTTTCATCTTCAAATCGCTTGATGTAGTACCGATCTTGCTTGGCGTACAACTTCCAATCGAGATAACGAAGGTCGTCACCGATGGAATACTGGCGATAATCTGTAAACTCAACAGAAAAGCCGTGATAGGGACTGCGATGAAGTCCGGACATGAAGCCTTCAACTACGATCTTAGCGCGCAATTCAAGGTTCTTGATCTGCATGATCGCATTCGCTGACACTGCTGATGCTGATTCGTGAGTGGGTGAAAGATCGGCCAAACATTCCTCTAAGGGCTAAAACCTATCGTCGCTACTACTTCATTACCGCAAAACAATCGCTGATATTATTGGTTTCCTAATTGCGGCACAGGCACATGCGCTAACAATTGATCGATGATTTTTTCGACCGTTATCCCTTCTGCTTCAGCGCGGTAACTTGGCAATATCCGGTGCCGCAATACAGGATGTGCCAATGACTTTACGTCATCGAGATTGACATGAGACCGTCCGCAGAACAGAGCACGAGCCTTGGCTCCTAGAATTAAATTCTGCGCGGCTCTCAAGCCCGCGCCCCAATTGACGTATTGATTAACAAAATCCGGTGCTCCCGCTCGGCCCGGCCGACTTGCATCGGCCATTTGCACCGCGAAGCGAACTAAGTCCTCAGCGACCGGCACATTTTTTACCGTTCCGTGAAAACGCCTCACATCCTCAGCGGAGAAAAGTTTGTCGATCGTTTGTTTAAACTCGGAGGTAGTCTGTTGAACCACTTTGACTTCTTCATCCTGGCTCAGATAATCAATTTTCACGTTGAACATAAATCGATCGAGTTGTGCCTCGGGCAGCGGATAAGTCCCCTCCATTTCGATTGGATTTTGTGTCGCCAAAACAAAAAACGGTTCTTCAAGCTTGTAGCTTACACCCGCTGCGGTTACCTGATGCTCTTGCATCGCTTCAAGGAGCGCTGCCTGTGTTTTGGGGGGCGTTCGATTAATCTCATCGGCTAGAACAACATTCGCAAAAATTGGTCCCTTCACAAATTGCATGGACCTCGAACCGCCGTCGGTCTCCTGCAGAATTTCAGTTCCGGTGATATCCGCGGGCATCAAGTCGGGAGTAAACTGAATCCGGCGAAAATTTAAATCGAAAACCTCAGCAATACTCCGAACCAACAAAGTCTTTGCTAACCCCGGAGCACCGGTGATCAGGCAATTTCCACCGGCAAAAAGGCTGATCAGCAGTTGCTCAATTACCACCTCTTGTCCAACTATCAATTTCGATAGTTGATCATATATTTTTTCCCGACCATCTCTAATCTGCTGTACGGCGTACTGTTCTTCTTCGTAGGTATTGAGTGTCACTTCGTCAGCTCCAATTATTTAATCTGATTTCAATTGATTTCCAATCAATGAGTCATTGCGTAGGTCACGATATTTATCCCGAGGGGGTAGGCATAGGGCTCCGAATACGTTTCAAAATACCCTCGATCAACGCCTTCGCGCTCCCAGCCATCACCAAGGTCTGTATTGTGACAAATGAAGGCCATCATTCGTCCATCGTCGTCAAAGATACCGCGATAATTTGCCGACTCCGCATCTGCCCGCTCTGTTTTGCGTCCGTACATAAAATGTTGAATGCTGGGGATTTGGGGCTTCTTATCCAGGTCGTAAACAATGTGAAAAATTTCATGATCAAGAGGGACATCTTCAGGCTCACGATCAGGAAAAACCCGCTTCATCTCCCGATAGAAATTAGCCCACTCATCCTCTCCCCAAAAATCATCCACCATCAGAAAACCACCTTTGTTCAGATAACGGCGGAGCGCAAGCACTTCGTCTTCGCTAAAGACTAAATGGCCTGGCTCAATAATATAGATAAACGGATAGTCAAATAGGGATTCATCGGTAAGCCGCAGGATAACTCCTTCAGGCGCAACCTCGAGCGACGTCAACTCTTTTAATCGAAAGGAAAGGTTTAAATCTGCGTCGGGAAAATCGGTTCGCCACTTACCGCGACTGCCACCCCGACCACCACGCCATCCATAATCTCCATAATGAGAGTCGTATTGAATACGAGCAAACGTAAAGACGTCGTCCTTGAATTCCTTGCTGGCTTCCCACATCGGGACACCCTTGCGTTGATCCTGATCAACTCCTCTCCGACCACCATATTGGCGCTGGTAATCTTGTGCGACGACCCATCCCGCAACCAACACTCCGGCCAAAAAAAAGTAAACCTTTTTACTGAAAATCGCGTTCATGGAGACTCCTTTTCAGTCTCAACCGCTTCGCCTTTGATGCTTTCCGTCCCCGATTCACTCGAAGGAGAAACAGCAGCCTGTGCATCCACAATTTTAAGCAACAGTTCATACGCGGCGCGATAGCGGGGCGCTCGCTCCAATGACCTCACTATCTCGTCCTTCGCCTCCGCAAACTGTTGCTGTCGAAATAAAGCTGAAGCAAGTCGATAGTGAACATCTGCAGCATCCAGAGGATCCATTCTTGAGAGAGCAGTCAACGACTCCACCGTCGCCTTATCATCTTGCGTCTGCTCTGCGGCCACTGCTAAAAATCGATAGGGTGACGGCAACAAGGGATTCAGAGCGAGCATTTTTCGAGCGGTCGATTTCACTTTTCCCCACTCAGCAGCAGCGGAATACACTTCGAGTAATCGCGTGAACAACTCAACACTATTAGCCTCCATCTCAGCGTACTTCTCGAGCATCTTCAGCTCTTCAGCAGGGACATCCAAGTTGCGGTAGCACTGAGCCAGAAGCGGGTAAGTGGATTTCATCTCAGGACAGATTTCTAATACTTTTAACAGCGTATCTCTGGCAGATCCCCAACTCTTCTCTTCAATCGCTTGACGAGCCTCCTGATTTAAACCGGCAAGATTATTGGGATGCTCCTGATTCCATTGTTTCCAATCAGCAGCCGTTGCCCCGGCAATTGGTTTAACTTCATCCCAATTCGCGGTTGGAGCGAATGCTTGAGCCTTCTCTACAGCAAATTTAAGAAACGATTTGTCGATGAATTCAATCGGGGCGCAATGGCGGCGCAACGCGTCGTTAATCGGTGTCCCAACAGCTAACTCCTCGAGCACGCTTTTCAACTTATCCAGACCGAATTCCTGAATCAAAAACTCCACCACTAACGATGATTCGAAATAGGCGAACTGCAAATGAACCGGGGATGCGGGACGCAAAAACGCACCACTCAGCTCACTGACAGGTGTTAAACTTTCCGAGAGCAGCATTTCACGAAACACCGGCACCATTGTCTCTCCCCAGGCGGGGTCCGCAAGCTTCTCCTCATAGACAGATATCCCCTCACTTAGCCAGCGGGGCATCTTGTTCTTTGTTTTCTGAAGGGTCACAACATGACAGAACTCGTGCCACAACACCGACTCCCAGCTCGTCAAATTAGCCCCTTGAGCAGCCGGGCTATTCATCGTGATGACGCGACCAAAACAGACTCCGAGAAACCCCGAACCACCCGGCAAGCCAAATGTCCGAATCGCAAAATCCTGCTGGCGGGGGAAAATCTCAACAAAAACAGGAGTTTGTAAATCAGAGCCATACTTAGTACACAAATCCGCTTTCGCTCGAACAAGCAATTCCAGCACTCGTTCGCCATAAATCTCAGCCTCCTCCGTCCCCATCCGAACAACAAATCCATCTCGTTCCAACGTCTTAAACTTGGCAATTTCATCGCGTAACGTGACGAGGTTATAGGCAACAACACTGTACTGATCTTCGTTAAAAACCTCATCCGCCAGTTTCCAACCTTCTAACTCTTGCCCCAAACGAAGAAGGTCATGCGCTAATTGAATTTTTGCCGGAAGAAAATCTTCGTCGTAAACCAAAGCGCGTCTCTGATACGTCTCCCCCTCGGCGAAACGATATTTCTCTGAAAGCTCCCGACCAATTAAATGATCCACTCCAGGATTGCCAACCCAACTGGCAAATGCACGCTTCCGAAACTCACCCTCTTGCTGCGGCAGATTTTGTAAATGGGCAATCACGGCACGGTAGGCCCATGCTTTGGGGAGCTTCGAATTGACTTCGTGAATTTTCTCTAGCGTCTCAATCGCTTTGACATAATCTTCTGAGCTGATCTGTTGATCAGCAAGCAACAGCAAAATTTCGACGTTTGCAGGATTGATGGCAAGCACTCGGTTTACCATCTCAGTTACTTTTTCTGAATCGCTCGGCAGAAAAGACTTCGCAAGTCCGACCATTGCATTGACATCCGAAGGAAGCAATTTCAACACCTCCGAATAATTCTCAGCGGCCAGCGAGTAGTCTTGTTTCGAAAATGCTAAATCCGCAATCGCTCGAAACACTTCGGGATTGCCCGGGTACCGCTTCCTAACGGGATAATAAAAAAGTTCCAACACCTCTTTCGCGTCCGCATTCCGACCAAGAAAGTACCTGCCGAGGGCGAGTTGATTGGCGGGGTCTTTGTACCGCCAAGCGTTTCTCGAAGCAAGTGTTTCTATTTCTGACAACAACTTGGTCGCACCCTCGTCGTCACCATTAAATCGCCGTACTTCGCTGCCCAACCCTCGCAGCCGAATACTATTCTTGAACCGAATCAACGAAGCGTCCAAACTCTCATTTGCTGCCTGATAATCCCCCGTCTTCATCTGACACTGGATTATGCGGATCGCCCATTTCTCTTCAACGCTGTAACGACCCAGATTTTCATCGATCGCCGATGCCAGCTTAATTACCTCGGAAAATTTTCCTTCGTTGTAGAGGCGTTCGGCCTGCTCCGATTCAGACTCAACAGGTGTCGAGTTAAGCGAATCAACAATACTCTGGCCATTCAAAACGATGGGCGTGATTAAAAAGAATCCAAACGCGATACACCCCATACCCAAACAGTTGAATAATTCACGAGAAAACGTAGGGGCAGGACAGGTAATCGGATCAGCCTCGGCAATATTTGTGCAACTTAAATGAGGACGCCAAGAACGTCGGATAGCATTGTATTAAATGCTATTGCACGTGCAAAGTTGCGGACAAACTCGCATTTGTTCCAAATTACCGAGAAGTGTATCTCCCAAACGAAAAGCCCGAGGTTGATCTTACCTCGCACATCCACTATTTTTTCGGTTAAGGACGGGCCAATCAACAGAGCACAGGGTGCTCGGCAAGCAGATGGGCAATACCATAAACGCCACTTAACGGAGCAATTATTATGTTTGCTCCTGACGGGAACAGCAACGGATGTGGGGCACTTCACAAGGCGACCGAACACTCACCGGAGCGGAGGCTGCCTTGGTGCGTAAATCTGTCGGACATTTACGAGACATGATCACGGCTGGTCTCGATCTGGATGAACCCCACCGATCCGAAGTGGACGTTTTTGACCGCCTCCAACCGACACAACAACTATCCGTCCTCCACGAGGTCGCCCACGGATTGCTCGACCCCGAGACTTCCATCATGGAACTCACCGCCGTTCGCGAGGGAACTGTCCACGCAATTTATCGTGAGCTTGTTAGCCTGGTCGAAATCGAGATTGACCTTTCCAAGCATCGTGAAATTGAATTCGATTTTCATGAATCAGGAGAGCTAAGCGAACCATCGCTTAGCTCAACAGAAAACCTCACCCATCAAATTCGCTCAACAATCGTCTCCGCTTGGCACGAACTGAATCAACCATCCAGTGAATGGAGTCCGGCCGGTTTAATTCCGGAAGAACGACATTCCCGAATTGTCCCTGAGACCGACTCCACCAATCTTGAATTGTGGTCTTCGACCATTGAGTTTCTTGCCAATCAAGTGCTGTGGGATCGCGACTTTGAGATGGAGTCTTTTTTCGCCGACCTTGACCCCGCGAAGGTCGCTGATATTAAACTGTATATGGGCATTCAGGAAAACTACTTTTCCTCCCCGGCACCCGACGCCAACGCCGCCGATTACCAGCGGCTTGACCAGGAACTCGTGGCACTCACTCAAAACCTCAAAGTTTAAATTTGAGCTAAATCCAATTTACAAGAAACCTTGCTGGACTAGCTGCGATTCAATTCTCATCTCCTTCGTTGGGATTCGGCAAAATGGGCTGATCATCGTCAGCGCCCCCGGCCGGCTGAACCTGCGATAGTTTCAGCGGGCTTGCCAACGTCAGCCTCCAGAATTTTTCGATCTCGTCATGAGCTTTCGCCAACAAAGAACCAGTTGGATACACCCCATTGTCGTCCGGCTGTCCCGCCGTTTGTCCAGTCATCAGCTCAATTGCATCGTAAATGCTATCCACCGCAAAAACGTGAAATTTCCCTTGTCGACAAGCTTTGACCACGCGTTCGCTGAGCATGAGGTCGCCGGCATTTGATTTTGGCACCACGACGCCCTGACTCCCGTTAAGTCCAAAATAATCACAGGCATCAAAAAAGCCTTCGACTTTTTCGTTGACTCCGCCAATCGCTTCGAGATGACCATGCTGATCGATTGCGCCGGTCATGGCCATCGACTGTTTGATGGGAATCCCCGTCAGTGCACTTAGTAAACAAACAATTTCAGCTCCGGACGCGGAATCTCCGTCAATGCCGCCGTAACTTTGTTCAAAGGCCAGAGACGCACTGAAAGCCATTGGATGCTCGGTCCTTAACAAGTAGCGCAGCAACCCACCAAGGATATGAAAGCCCTTTGTATGGATTGCACCCGACATTTGGGCGCGGCCCTCAATGTTGATCAAGCCCGCACTCCCGGGACCAATCGTCGCCGTAATTCGAGCAGGAAAACCGTAAGTCAAAGGACCGGAATGCATCACGGCAAGTCCATTGATTTGCCCAACCACCTCCCCATCGGTCTGCACCATCAACGTCTGATTTTCAACCATCTCACGAAATTTTCGCGACGGCAAACTGGCCCGATCCCGTGTCCGCTGCACCGCTTGCAGCACGTGGGACTCGGTCACATTTTCTCCCTCAGATAAAAACGCCGCTTCTCTCGCGATATCAGCGATTCGACCAAATCGCGCGGTCAGGCGATTATTCCTTGCAACAATCCTCGCACCATGTTCAGCCAATGCCGCAACCGCTGATCGGTGAAACGGAGGCAAGCCCTCCGAACGACTTAAACCAGCGACCACACTCGCGTACTGACGAACAGCTTCGTCGCTTCTCGGCAATTCGCTATCGAAATCAGCGAGCACTTTGAACAGCTCACGAAAATCTGGGTCCGCATGATCGAGTTGATAATAGGTTCTTGCATCCCCGATCAAAATGACGCGCACGCGGATTTCAATCGGCTCCGGTTGAGTAATTACCGTTTGCCGCATCCACCCCGCTTCCGGCGGCACAATTTCTAAACGGCCCGTTCGCAGAGTCCGCATCAATGAACGCCAGGCACCAGGCTCCGACACAACATCGTTTACATCCAAGATTAAATAGCCCTGATCCGCCTGCAACAGAGCGCCTGCTCGCACTCCGCGATAGTCGGAAATCGCCATTCCCCCCGGACCTAAATCCGATTCGACCGTTCCCAATAAATTAATCAAACTAGGGGTGTTCTCTTCAATCACTGGACGTGATTCATCAGGATCATGAGAAAGTACAACATTGACGCCGTACAATTCCTTAAAATTCGGACCGTCCTCGTCACGGGCATGAAGATGATTCTCAATCACATCTCCGACGACTTCGTCCAAAAACGTTTTAACCGCAGCATCTTGATATTTCTCGAGAATAGGAACCGTGTAATTCTCTAACAATTCCGCCGCATATTCCTCTGTCAAACTAATGACCTTTTGCGATGCCGAACGAATGATCGAGTTTACTTCGCGACTGGTCTCGACAAGTCTTTTCTGATAGCCGGGAAACGCATCCTCAAACTGCTTCAACTGCTCTTCACTAGCTTCATTCTTAGCGACCTTGGCCCGCAGTGCTTCTGGCGGCACGGGCTCGCCGTCGACAACGGGCATGATCATTGTCTGGGTAGAGGGCCCCTGTTGAACAGAGACAAGTGCCATGCCATTGCTTTCAATCTCCTTTTCCAGCGGCTCAGTGACTGACTTAATCGCAACTTGAACCTCGTCCTGAACTACCTGACGCCGGGAAGCATGCGGCTCCGATTCGATTGCTTTGGGCAAACCATCTTCGACAAACTCCGCCAACTTCTCCATCGACTTACGAAATGCACCTGCCTGCCCAGGGGGTAAAGTGATCAAGCGAGGCCGCTCTAACTTTCGAAAATTATGGACATAGCAGAAGTCCCGTTTCGCTGACGTAGCGGGCGCAAACTCATTTAACATTTGCCGCACCATTGTAATCCGCCCGGTACCTCTGGCACCGCGAACATAAACATTCTGTCCGTGAGCAGGACATTGTATTCCAAACTTCAATGCTTCAAATGCCGTTGGCTGACCAACGACACCTTGAACCGGATCGATCTCAGCCGTCGTCTCGAATGGCAACACATCTAAATTACATTTCCAGCGGAGTAATTCTGGAGGCACTTCTCTTTCTAAAGCGGACATATGATTGAGTATTTATTAGAAGACAGGATTAATTTGTTTCCCCTTATTCTAAGTCCCCATACCTCATTCCGACACCTAGGAACACACACATATTGGTACGATTCAAAACGCCAACCGACCGAGAAAGTCGAATTCCGGACATAAATCACAAACAAAAAGCTGCAACGCCGGCCAGCATTCCAAGACAATTACCAGCCTGCTATCAGGGCAAATCGCAGGGAGCTTTTTGAGAACCGGAATGAAATATGAGTGCTTGCACACAAGGCAACCGGGGGACCTTTGGTCAGTCGTTGGGTCACTGCTTTCCTCACCAACTCGAAAATTCATTAAGTCGCCAATGCGTCAAACGATGGCTTCTTCGGCAAAACACCTCAACTCGAATGTCTTTGCTAGCAATCACAAATAGTCTGGGTGGTTTACCCAGACAATTATCGTGAAAACTCTGGAAATCGAGCGCTTTTCAAAAACCACCGATAAATGATCAGTGGTGATCTCATAATGTGCTTAGATTTAGGTAAACATGCTTTCTTTCAAACCTCCCTGCCGTTTTAGGTACAGGATATTGATTGGCTGCTTAGCACTTGCAAGTGTCGCTTGCGGGTCGAACCTTCTTGCGCAGACAGACAAACCTGCTCCGACAAATTCAGTGAACTCGCGAGCCGGTTCTGTTCAAAATAAAATTCGGGAAGAGTTGCTTCGCAGCAGGCGATACTCTCCACGGCAAAGAGTCGAAAGTACAACCACCTCCCAAGGTGGTTTGCCTAACACTCTGGAAGCACGCATCCGGCAGGAATTGCTAAGGCGGCAGCGCGGCCGATCGAACCCAAAAGCGGTCAGGACTCCGTCCGCGATTTCCCCTTCTCCGCAAACAGTGTCGACAACAAAGAACTTTGCCCTAGCCAAGAAAACCACAAGCTCAGATCAAACTTCCATTCAAGTTCAGCAGACGATGCCTAAATCTGAAAGCGGCGTCAAAAAATCTCGGCCCACTAATTTCGACAACAACGCGATTGCACAAGACTCACCTGCCTCCCTGACTCTTAATTCTCCTGAGTTAGTATCAAACGAATTTCAAGACCTCGATTCGTTCGTCAAATACGCGTTTGACAACCACCCAGCTTTGGTTGTCTCTGAGGCAGAAATACAAGCAACTAAACACAAAGCCTTGCAAGCAGGGCTCGCCCCCAACCCCCAACTCGGCCTGTTTATTGATGAGCTTGGCAATGAAAATGATCCTGGTTTATGGGGAGCCTACATTCAACGGAAACTAATTCGTGGCGACAAACGAGCCATTGCTCGTAAAGTAAAGAACCGTGAAGTCGACGTTCGCGAGATCAAAAATGAAGCTCTCAGACTCAGCATTAAAACTGAAATCAAACGGGCGTTCTATCAAGTCTTAATCGCACAAGAAAAACTTAACCTTGCGACCCAGCTATCCGCAGCTCAACAACAGGCGGTCAGCCAATCACGCCAATTATTCGAATCGGGTGAAACTCCGAAAACAGATCTCCTCCAAACCGAGCTTCAGGCTCAACGTGCATTGGTTCTGTTGAGTGAAGCCCGCGTCATTCATAAAAATAGCTGGCGGCAATTAGCAGCCTCCGTCGGCTCGCCTAACCTTGAACAACGGCCTGTTTTAGGCACGTTTGAACCCATTACCCAGCCTCTCTCGTTCGAAACCTGGCAACAAAAAATTCTAGAAAACAGCCCGGAGTTATTAGCGGCTAAAGCCGAAGTCGAGCGTGTTAAAACAACGATCGATCAGGAAATCGCTCAGTCCGTCCCGGATTACCAAACGCAATTCTCGTTAGGCCGCGATTCAAATTCAAATCACTTTTTTACAGGGGTTCAACTTCAGGTGCCGTTGCAAATCTATGACCGAAACCAAGGCAGTATTGCTGCCGCCAAGTCGAATCTAGTCGCCGCACAAAACCGAGTACGTCAAATCGAACTTCGATTATCGAAACAACTGGCAAGTGAATTTCAAAAATACGAACTTTCACGTGTGAAAATTGACCTCTATCAATCTGAGCTGATTCCCAATGCCGAGAAAACACTAGACTTGATAAAACTGGGCTACCCGGCAGAAGTTAGCTTTTTGAAACTCGTCTCCGCTCAACAAACCCTTATTGATCTGACTATTAATTACCTAAATTCCATTGAAGCACTATGGAAGACACGTTTAAAAATCGAAGGTTTACTACAAGACAACAGCCTGGATTCCCAAACGATCCAAGATTGACCGTTGAACGTGACTCTAGCGAAACAGACTCAATTACTACCGAGGTTTCGCAAAGTTGAATTGAATTTTCATCAGTACGCCGTTCCGCGTTATAATAAATTCAAGCTCACGTTCAGGAACCTTGAATTCACTGCAACAAAATAGCATCCGGTCAGTTTTTGACAGACTCGTAACATGAACCCGCAAAGAACTAACATTTGGCCGACACTCGCGTTGTGCACGCTCCTGCTTGGGATTGGTGGGGCAACTGGATTTTTGCTTCGCCCTGTTATTCTCCCGCCGCCTTCCGTAAAACCGCAGGAAGCCGCAGTCGAAGAAGCCTCGAGCCATGGCAGTACAACAATTGTTGAGATTCTTGAATCCACCATGGAGAACATGGATCTAAAGACCGGCAAATTTGAAGTTCGTGACTACGCTCAAAAAATCCGGATTCCGGCAAAAATTGTCGAACGAATTCCACAAAATCGACGACGCGTTACTTCTCCTATCGGAGGCCACGTCACCGAGGTTCTGATTGCGGAAGGCCAGGCGATTAAACCGGGCGACAAGTTATTTGAATTCCGAATCACCGATGAATCTTTGGCAAAGGCCCAAATTGGACTGCTTGAACTTTTAAAACAGATTGATGTTACCCGGCAAAAGATTGACCGACTCAAACCTCTCGTTGAGAGCGGAGTCGTTGCACGGAAACGACTACTTGATCTCGAGCTTGAGCAAAGCGCACTCGAACAGCAACTGGACGCAAACCGACAAGAGCTTGTCCAACTCGGAATGCAACCTGACGGCATCGAAAAACTGGTAAACCAAAAACAACTAATGCAGAGCATTGAGATTTTCGCCCCCAACCTCCCGGATGGCTCAAGCACCTCCAAAAAACTCGATGATCAGCAATATTACACCGTCGAGTCCATCCAGGCACTTGAAGGAACCAACCAGGCGTTTGGAGCAAGTCTGTGCGAATTGACTTACCATGACGACCTACTGCTGGAGGGGCTTGCTTACGAATCGGACATCGAAAAAATCTCGAAAGCGAATGAAGCTGGCTGGAAATTCTCGGCTCAATTCGGCGAAGGAGAGTCGATGGAATCGCGCGACAATTTGAAGCTCTTTAAAATTGAAAATCACGTCGACAGTCAATCGCAAACTTATCCGATTTTTGTCGAGATCAAGAATGAGATTGTCAGCAAAATGACGGACGATAACGATCGAGACTACGTCAACTGGAAATTTAAACCCGGCCAACGAGCTCATCTGGAATTTCCAATTGAAACATGGAAGGACCAGATCGTGGTTCCTCTCAGTGCGATCGCACGCGAAGGCCCCGAAACATTTGTATTTTTAAAAATCAACCACACCCATGAAAGTCCCGAGGGGACGATGCATGAATTTCAAAAAACCCCCGTCAAAGTCTTACACACGGATAAGTACTATGCCGTACTCGCGCGAAGTATTCAGCTCGACCTTCTCGAAAACTACGCACTTGACCAAGCCTATAAATTAAATCTCGCACTTAAACAGGCAGCGGGCGGGGGCGGAGGAGCACACGCCGGACACAACCACGCGCCTTGATTAGGACCTTGTGATTCCAATTATTTATCCAATTAGAACTACCTTGAAATTTTGCATTTCAGTTGTAACGCGGACTTGATTCGCCGCAAAAGAAACGGTTAATTCTTTGCTAAACGCCATCATCCAACTAGCGCTGCGTCGGCGGGCCTTTGTCTTGTGCCTTGCCGTGGCTGCCATAATTACCGGGTTGATGGCAATTGAAAGACTTCCGATTGATGTTCTGCCTGATCTGACCCGCCCCCGGGTGAGTATCATTACGGAGTGTCCGGGCATGGCTCCGGAAGAAGTGGAACGGCAAGTAACAATTCCACTCGAATCGGCCGTAAGCGGGGCCTCCGGTATTATTGCCGTGCGAAGCAAATCGGATGTTGGACTGTCCGTCATCAACGTGGAGTTCGATTGGGGGACCGACATTTATCGGTCACGACAAATTGTTACCGAAAGAATCTCGCTGGCAGAATTCGATTTACCACGGGGAGTTCAACCACGACTTGGGCCACTTTCGTCCTTACTTGGCCAAATTATGTTGATCGGCATGTGGAGCGACACCAACTCCACCGAGCCAATGGAAATCCGTACTCTTGCAGATTGGATCGTAAAAAAGCGACTGCAACAGATTAAGGGCATCTCCGAAGTAATCACGATTGGTGGCGGACGCAAACAATACCAGGTGTTAGTCGAACTCCACGAACTGCATAAGTACGAAGTCACGCTCTCTGATATTCAAACTGCATTGAATTCGAGTAATCTCAACGTCAACGGCGGTTATGTGGATCGAAACTCTCAGGAGTTTCTGGTACGAGGAATTGGGAGAGTCGATTCTGTTGAACAACTGAAGCAAATCGTCGTCCGTGCTGATAGTAAACGGGCTGTGCTATTGGAAAACGTAGCCCAAATTCAGCCCGTAGCCCAAGCTAAGCGCGGCGATTCCTCGATCAATGGAAAACCGGGGGTTGTTCTAACCATTTTGAAACAGCCGCGCACCGATACACGCAGGCTGTCGGATGACGTTGTTGCAGCACTCGATGAGCTACGGCCCAGCCTTCCAGAAGACATCCAACTCGAGGTCACGTATCAACAACGTGAGTTTATCGACCAAAGTGTCTGGAACGTTGTCGATGCACTAAGGGATGGCTCAATTCTGGTTGTATTCATTTTATTTCTGTTTCTGTTTAACGCCCGAACCACAATTATCACCCTTACCGCAATTCCAGTTTCAATCGTTATCACTGCTCTCGTTTTTCGCTACTTTAATTTGTCGATCAACGTCATGACTTTGGGTGGCATCGCGATTGCACTTGGTGAACTTGTAGACGATGCGATCGTGGATGTAGAAAATATTTACCGACGACTCCGTGAAAACTCGAAATTAGAAAGCCCTCGCCCGCGGATCAAAGTTGTTTTCGAAGCCAGCGTCGAAGTTCGCAACTCAATTATCATTAGCACGCTGCTGGTAATTCTTGTCTTCGCTCCTCTTTTTGCCCTCAGCGGAATCTCTGGCCGCATGTTTATCCCTCTGGGCATTTCCTATATCGTCTCGATCATCGCTTCAACTATCGTTTCGCTGACGTTGACCCCGGTACTCTCGTATTACCTACTCAACTCGAAAAGCATGGCAAAGACTAAATCAAGCGACAGTCTTGTAGTGAGATCATTGAAACGCGTATTCACTCCGCTAATTATACTCAGCATGAAACGGATTCCGTTTTCTTTGATGCTGATCTCAACGCTCATAACAGTTGGAATTACCGGCCTGTTAGCCTATCGAATGGGGCAAGAATGGATTCCAAAATTTGACGAAGGCTCCGCCCAGTTGAACCTTTTTGCTGCCCCCGGCACATCACTCAAGACCTCTCTCGAGATTAGCGGAAACGCAAATCGCCAATTACGAAAATTCCTTTACAGTGACGAAAACCCAGATGGCTTCATCCGGTATTTCACCGCCCGCTCTGGACGTGCTGAAAATGATGAACATGTAATGGGCGTAAACACCACTGAATACACCATTTCTCTTATCGAAAATCATGGGAAAACTCGTAACGAAATCATCTCAATCCTCGAACAGGCTGCCAATCTCGTCCCCGAGGTAGAAAACGAAACAGATCAACCGATCCGGCATCTCATCAGCCATTTGATTTCAGGCTCGACGGCTGAAATAGCTATCAAACTATTTGGGGATGACCTCGATACACTGGTTCGCAAGGGGAGTGAAATCCGGGATGCCATCAGTACAGTTCCGGGAATCAAGCCTCCAAAACTGGAGCAACAACAAATCATTCCGCAACTCCGAATCAAAATTAATTATACGCAATTGGCTGCCTATAAATTAACAGCAAGAAAAGTATTCGATTTGGTAGAAACCGCGATGCTGGGAAAAGTGGTTTCGCAGTTAATTGAAGGCGAGCGTCGATTCGAAATCGTCATGCGGTTCCCCGATGAATACCGCGAGAATTTTGAATCGCTGGAACGGATTCCAATTGAACTGCCTGATGGAGGCGTCATTCCACTCTCCAGCGTCGCTGACATATACGAATACGGTGGCCCCAACACAATCAATCGGGAAGATGCCCGCCGAAGAATCGTCGTACGCGTTTTTACCGAGAACGCCGATTTAGCCACTGCCGTGGCGGCAATTCGGAAAAAGATTGATGATACCATCGAACTACCCGAAGGATATTTCATCAGTTATGGTGGACAATTCGAAGCCCAACAAACGGCAACCCGACAAATTCTAATCTTGAGCTTAGCTTCGCTCGCCGTTGTCTTTGTTTTACTTTACTCCGCATTCTCTTCTTTCAACATTGCACTACAAATCTTAATTGCCTTGCCAGTCGCATTCATTGGAGGAGTGATAGCGCTGGTACTTACTGATCAAGTATTTACAACCGCCGCGATGGTTGGCTTCATTTCACTCGGCGGCATTGCTGCCAGAAATGGGCTGTTGCTGGTTTCGACTTACCTAACGGCAGGAAAACCGGTCGATCCCAACATCCGAGTAAGTAACCTCACCAATTCTGCCTGCCACGACTCCGAGCATGAAATCACCTCAGAAACAATCCTCAACGGCAGTCTCGACCGCCTCACTCCCGTGCTCATGACAACATTAACCACCGGCATTGGCTTACTTCCATTGATTGTGGAAGGCAACTTACCCGGCCGGGAAATTCTCTATCCGGTTGCCACAGTAATTGTGGGCGGCTTGATTACATCGACCGCTTGCGAATTCCTCATTCGACCCGGCCTGTTCTTCTTTTTCGGCCCGACCAGAACCCGCACCGACGCATAGCTCAAAATTTAAATTTTGCGGCCGTCGACAGCGAATCATCCAGTAAAGATCGGCCACCTGAAATACCGCGTAGGCAATTGTGAATCATACAATTCGTTGTTATTATATCACCACTTGTTTTGGTGACCGCTGCACTTTTGCATGTGGTTAAAGGGAATTCAGTGTGAATCTGAAACGGCCCCGCCGCTGTAACCCGCGTGAAATCATCTCATTCTAAAAGCCATTGTTGAGACGTAAGAATATCGACGAGAAGGCGAGATGGATTTGCGGGAAGTCAGAATACCTGCCATTTCAATAATCCGAATTTGTTCTGCGCGGGACGAACAAACCGAACATTAGTTTCAAAAGCATGTATTACTTACATAATGCGGAGAAGGTACGCGCGAATCGCGGGTTCACGCTTGTCGAATTATTAGTGGTCATCGCGATCGTCGGCATTCTGATTGGGATGCTAATGCCAGCCGTACAAAGTATACGGAACGCGTCACGTCGGATTGCTTGCGGCAACAATCTCCATCAAATTTCTATCGCATTGCAAAACTATCATGCGGCGCACGAAGCATTTCCAATCGGTGGCATTGAATGGCGGACTCGAAACGATCCCACCCGCCGCCAACTCGCCTGGAGTGTGTTCTTACTACCCTATCTCGAACAAGAAAACGTTTGGCAGCAACTCGACCTCAACACTGCTTTCGACAGCCCTGAAAACGCTGAGGCAGCGGCTACTATCATTAACGTTTTTGTCTGCCCTAGCAGTCTGCGAGGACATCAAACAGTAAACGCTCGCGGCCCCTGCGACTACGGTGGCATTTATGGCGAACGCATCACATCGCCCAACAACCCTCCCAAAGGAACAATGCTTCACGATATCGCCATTGCACTTCGCGACGTTACCGATGGATCGTCTCATACACTTATCGTTGCCGAAGACTCTGGATGGTCAGATGGGCAGTGGATCAATGGGAGGAACATCTTTGATCAAGCATTCCCAATTAATCAGGCTCCCAGTTTTGAAAATGACATTCGCAGCGAACATCCCCAGGGAGCGAATGCAGCCAGATGCGATGGCAGTGTTGGCTTTCTTTCCGAAAGTATTGATTTGCAAGTGCTTGCTGCACTTTGCACTCGAGCGGGAGGCGAAACAAATACGACAAGCGACTAGTAACTACGGCAGCTAATTTTTCAATGCAATCCAACAGATCACTCGAATCCCCAATCAATTCACTCAGCAACCTTGATAATCTAACTATGAATTTACGCAACCTCCTTTTCATCGCTTCTTTCTTCTTAACTACCGGAACATACGCCCAGACAACAGTCGTCGACTTTGAATCGCTACCCGTTCCAGCCGAACAGTTCTTCAATGGCGACACGAATGCTTCGAGTCCCTATCGAGATAATTTTTCAATCACCGGGACGCGGGATAACTTTGGTGAAACCGAGTTTCTCCAACTTTGGGAATCAAGCAATGTCGAATTTTTCAATGGCTACACACCCGGCTATAGTTCCTGGAATGGCTTTAGCTGGTCCAAAGTTACCGACACGACCACCCCCGGCTTTGCCAATCAATATGCTTCTTTCGCAGGCGGAGGAAGCGATGGGGCAGGGGGGACGATTACGGGAACAAATTACGCAGTCGGTTTTGGTAATCAGAGTTTTTTTAATTTACCCGAATTAGCCACCGTCGAATCGATTGATATTACAAATACGACCTATACCGGCATTTCAATACGTGACGGAGATGGATTTGCCAAAAAATTTGGTGGCACCTCCGGCGATGACGAAGATTTTTTCATGTTGACTCTAACAGGCTTCGAAGACGTCAATCTTGGCGGCGGCAGCACCGGAGCGATTGATGTCTTCCTGGCAGACTATCGATTTAGTGACAACTCCAAAGACTACATTCTTGATTCATGGAATCAGGTTGATTTAACAAGTCTTGGATCAGCTCGATCCGTTGAATTTTCCTTTACGACCACCGACAACAGTGCCTTTGGCCCCAACACTCCGTTATTTGTCGCAATTGATAACTTGAGTTACTCCATCAACTCAGTTCCCGAACCAACAGCTCCGTTGTTACTTTCGGTATGGGCCTTAGCCCTCGTCGCCCGACGATCAAGAAAACTGAATACACTTAACTCCGACTGAATTTACCCTCGATTAAAACTCAACCTTCGATTGACAGACCGCTGTATTACTGCGATTCCAAAGCCAAAGAATCAGCACACCGGTCGCGGCTACCGGCATCCCCTCGCCAATTATCCAGTAAAGCGGCATAGGAGCCGAGATATCAATCCCCAACATTGTCAAACCGAGAGCCACATGCAGAAACCCGAACAATCGCACTAGCGGCCAATAGCGAATCAGATCAAAGGAAACAAAAAACATCAATGCTCCATGCACTGCGTAGAGCAACGACGTCGACCTTGCTAGATAAAACGCAATCGCAACATCGGGAAACTCACCAAGACCAAGCTGTTGATGCAAATAATTGATTAACCCAGCTGGAAAGAATATTGGCACTGCGGCCAATAACAATCCAGCTCCAGTTACTGCGAGAACCACTCGCAAGAAACGAAAGGGAACAGACTGCTGAAGTGGATTCATTTTTTGATTCTCAAAAGAGCATTAACCATTTAATAAGCGTAGCAAAAACCCTGCTCAACGGCGGCTCATCGATCGCGAACCGCGATTTGCGTTTCCTTTGAACTACCTCGCATCTTCATTGCTAAACGTAACACGAGAATACCATCTAGAAACAACTCGCCAACCCTGACACCGTACGTTAAGATCGATTCATGAACGAATCCACTCCCCCCCCCAGATCGGCACAGGGCGCCTACGGCATCGCCGGCGAATATGTCACGTCTGAAGCGATCTACAAGAAAGAATCTGACGCTATTTTTTCCAGACGTTGGCTCTGCGCAGGTCGGCTCGAAGAACTCGATCCAAGCAGTAGCTGCCTGCCTATCACGCTTGAAAAACAAAACTTGTTTCTAGTTCGAGATGAGTCCGGAATGATCCGGGCATTTCGTAACTTTTGCAGGCACCGAGGAAGTCAATTAGTGACCGAATCAAACTGCAGCTCAATGGGAAAACGGATCCAATGCCCTTATCACGCATGGACTTATTCCCGCTCCGGCGCCTTAACCTCTGCGCCTAACATGGCCGAAAATGACGACTTCGATGAAAATTCACACGGACTTTTTGAGGTTTCCTGTGAAGTCTTTGGCGGCTTCATCTGGGTCAATTTCAATCCTGAGGAAACTGTTGCGGAATGGCTTCAGCCTGTCGCCAAGCATTTTCAAAATTGGCAGATTAGCGATCTGCGTCTCGGACATGAATTGGTCTACCACGTTGAAGCAAATTGGAAATTGATCTTTCAAAATTACAGTGAGTGTTATCACTGTCCCATCGTCCACCCCATGCTCAACCGATTAACGCCTTACCAAGGTTCATCCAATGAATTGGACGAGGGTCCAATTTTAGGAGGCCCGATGGGACTTGCCGATTCAAGTCAAACGATGTCCTGCGATGGAAAATACGCAGGTCCGCCAATCGGAAATTTAACCGCGGATCAATTGCGTTCGGTTTACTATTTTACGATCTGCCCCACGATGTTTTTGAGCCTGCATCCGGACTATGTTCTCATTCATCGAATTCAGCGAATTGATACGGGGAACAGCAAAGTAGTCTGCCAGTTTCTCTTCCCAACTCAGTCGAGCGATCAACAAAAACTGACGCCCGACCAAGCTATCGAATTTTGGGATCTTACAAATCGACAGGATTGGAATGTGTGCGAGTTAGCTCAAAAGGGAATGTCAGATCCAGCCTATCAACCAGGACCCTACTCTAATTTAGAAAGCGTGGTTGCCGCGTTTGACCGAAACTACCTATCAGAATTGGATTCAAAACGCGACTAACAAAGGGGAAAATCCCAATTCCTCCCAAACAAGCTAATGACATTCCGGCTGTGTCACTCACCAAGCACCAACTCAATCTAACCATTGGCTCAGGCTATCGCTTGCCCCACTTTTTGGGTTCCGCTTTGGCCGAAAGCGACTTGCGGTCGATTAACATCTCGACTGAGGTCTTCCCCAACAGATCCGTCAGTCGACTGGTCAACTGTTCGCTGATCTCTACTTTCCTATTGGAATTCATTTCGACTCGCATCCCATCTTCAAGGATGATTTCAAATTTCAACTGCCGATTACCAGGATACCCTCGAATGATTTCGTAAACTGTTTTCAATCCGTCAAGCCCATGGGACTGCTGGTCAACCATGACTTTGATCCCGTGGGTCAAATTCTCATCGAGCTGGTCAATAGGAATCACTTTATCGACAATCATATTTGCTTCATCGCCACCTCGGTAATCTAATCGCCCCTGCAGAACCACAATTGCGTCTGCCACAACAGCATCACCGTGTTTCGCAAAATCTTGCGGCCACAGAATACAGCGAATTGCACCGTCAACATCTTCCAGATCAAACATGACGTATTTAGTAGGCGAGTTTGCGTCCCGTGGGTTTTTGACATGGGATTGTTTGACTGCCGAAATCATTCCACCCAAGCTAACGCGGTCGCGATCTTTCGTGCCTTCGAGCCCAGATGTTTTATGTGAGCAGTAACGTGCCAACTGAGCTTCAAACTGAGCTAATGGATGGCTCGTCAAGTAAAATCCAAGAACCTCTTTCTCAGCATTTAGCAACGCTCGCTCTTCCCATTCATCCATTTCTGGAAAAACGACTTCTGCATCTTCTGCTTCGTCGTCATCATCGCCGCCAAACAGATTCTTTTGACCACTTTTTTTATCCGCCATCATCGCTGCCCCAGCCTGCAAAGCGCGATCAGTGACGGCCGATAATTGAGAACGCTTCACCTCAAAACAATCCATTGCTCCCGCTTTGATAAGCGTTTCAATAGACGATCGATTGCATTTTGATGATTCAACCCGCTCACAAAAATCAAAAATATCCTTAAACGGCCCATTCGCCTCCCGCTCCTCAACGATTGCCGCTGCAGCCGAACCACCACAGCCCTTAACAGCAGACATTGCGAAATGAATCTTGCCGTTGGCGACCGTAAAATCAACTCCCGATTGGTTGATACAGGGTGGTACGACCTCTACTCCCATCCGGTCGCAATCCTCCATGTGCTCAACGAGCGAGTCTTTGCTGGTAAAATTGCGTCCTGGAATATCCCCTGTTAACAGGGCTGCCATAAATTCAACCGGATAATGCGTTTTGAGATAAGCCGTCTGCCACGCAATCGCAGCGTAAGCCGTCGAATGGCTCTTATTGAAACCGTACCCGGCAAACTTGAGAATCATATCCCACATCTCTTGGGCATCTTTTTTAGACAGCCCTTGCTCCACCGCACCAGACATGTAGGCATCGTGATTCGATGCGATGATTTTTTCTTTCTTCTTACTGATCGCTTTAATACAGGTGTACGCAGCGGCGAGAGGAATCTTGCCGAGACGATTTAAAATCTGCATCACCTGTTCCTGATAAACCATCACACCGTTGGTCTCTTCAAGAATTTCTTTGAGAACGTCCAGCTTATATTCAGCCTCCCGGCGACCATGCTTAACATCGATGTACTGTTGCACCATCCCGCCCTCCAGAGGCCCCGGTCGGTAGAGTGCATTGGTCGCAATGATATCCCGAAAATGGTCGGGCTTCATTTTGGAAAGCAAATCACGAATTCCACCACTCTCCAACTGGAAAACACCCTTGGTATCGCCCGACTGAAGCAGCTCAAAAGTCGCCGGATCGTCGAGCGGAAAATCCAACGGATCGATCGTTTTTCCGGTAGTCTGCCGAATCAATTTCACGGTATTACTGAGAATGGTCAGGGTTCGCAAACCAAGAAAATCCATTTTTAACAGGCCAGCAGCCTCAACGTCATTCATGGACCACTGAGTAATTACATCCTCTTTACCGGCAACCCTGCCCAGAGGAACGTAGTCGGTCAAAGGACCGTCACTGATCACAACGGCCGCCGCGTGCGTGCCGATGTTCCGAGCCAGTCCTTCCAGCTTAAGTGCAAATTCGAGCAACTCCGCAATCTCAGGATCGCCTTCGTAGACCGCCTTCAGCTCATCACTTGATTCAATCGCTTGCTGAAGCGAGATTCCAAGTTGATCTGGAACCATCGAAGTAATCTGGTTCACCCGTGCTAACGGAATACCAAGCACACGTCCGACGTCCTTGATCGCCGCTCGAGCTTTTAAAGTCCCAAAGGTACCAATCTGAGCTACACTTTCTTCTCCGTACTTTTCTTTCACGTAACGGATGATTTCGCCACGACGTTCCTTGCAGAAATCAATATCAATATCCGGCGCTTCCAATCGATTCTCATCGAGAAAACGCTCGAACAACAAGCTGTACTTAATGGGACAAACGTGGCTCAAGTAAAGTGCGTAACAGACAATCGCTCCAACACCACTACCACGGGCGGTCGACGGAATATCCCGCTGGCGGGCCTGTTCGACGAAATCCCAGCAAATCAAAAAGTAGTTCGCGAATCCAAGTTTATTAATAACGCCTAACTCTCGATTCAATCGCGTCATTACCACTTCGGCAAGCTCACCGTTGGGCTTCATCTCTTCATTACCTTCGTAACGATCCATGAGTCCCTTGATGCAAAGATCTCTTAGTTCATCTTCTGGAGTGCGATCCTGCGGCAAATCAAAGACTGGAAAAAAACGTTCGCCAAGCTCAAGTTGGATATCAACGGTATCTGCAATTTGCTGACTTCTTGCGACAGCATCCTCAAGGCCGGGAAAATTTCGATACATCTCTTCGGGAGGGCGAAGATAAAACTGATCACCCTCCATTTTCATCCGCTGACTATCAGTTCGGAATTTGCCCATATTGATACAGAGCATAACGTCCTGAGCCTCTGCATCTTCCCGGTCAACATAGTGGCAGTCACTCGTCGCAACCAAGGGCAAGCCAACTTGTTGAGCAATTTCAACCGCTCCTTGAAGTTGTGGTTTCTGAATATCCACATTGTTATTCATGATCTCTAGAAAATATCGATCACCAAAAACTCCATGAAACCACTGAGCAACATTCTTTGCTTCGGCAAGACTTTCTTCAGCACCGTTCCCGGAACCTCGCAAAATTGCCCGGCTAAACTCACTCGAAACACATCCGCTCAAACAGATAATTCCTTCGTTGTATTCTTCAAGCAATTCTTTATCGATCCGGGGCTTGAAATAGAATCCGTCGAGGCTCGCGTGGGAAGCCATTTTGACGAGGTTCTTGAATCCCGTTGCGTTCTGGCACAACAAGGTCAAGTGGTAACTGGAGTCTTTCCCTTTACCACCTGATTTACTCTTCCGACTACCGGGCGCTATATAGGCTTCATACCCGATTATCGGATTAATGTCTTTTGATTTACAGGCACGATAAAACTCCAATGCACCGTGCATATTACCGTGATCCGTCAATGCCAGCGCATTCATGCCATGATCTGCTGTCCGTTGAACCAATTTTGGAATTGAACTGGCACCGTCAAGCAAACTGTAATGGCTGTGGCAATGCAGATGAACAAACGGACGGTTAGACATAAAGCGAGCCAGCCTCGGTGAAATTATTAGGATTGATAATGATTGAACTCTCGAGCATGGAATGACAATTCAAAATCGATCCCATTGAAAATTTCCCCAGTCCAGTTGAAGGGAGACAGGCGTTTGCCTTTAGCCGCGGTTCTAGGTCAACGACAGATGGTAACAAATCATCCGATTTTGACTATTGACCTAATCACGAAACAACACAAAAGCTCGGTAAAAATCGCAATATCGCGCACGACACCTGCGTTTCGTCCCCTCATCAAGAATTCATTCGAAACCATCGATTGTAACGGTTTTGCGGGAATATGCGAAAACCACCTATTTATACTCCTTGCACGAATTCCTGACCTATGTTTTCAGCGAGGAACCAATTGAAAAACAGCAATCCGCGTTTTGGGAACCTATTTGATTTACTCGATTCCACTTTAGTGGTTACGCCATGCCAGCCTCGACAAAAGACAATACAAATTCAAAGAATCACAATGACATTGCCGTCATCCTTGAGCACATCGAATTACTCGTTGAGTTGCACGAAGGACAAAGTGGCAATGCCGTGACATCGGCACAAGAAAATCTACGAAAAAAACAGGAAAGTGGATTCAGAGAATTAGAAAATTTGATTGAATTAAAATTCAAAACACTTGAAAGCAAAATTGATTCACTCTCAAAATCATTCAACGACCAATCGAAAGTTCTTGAAACCAGTGGCGTCTACGATCTTAAATCTGCCGACTGGCTATTCCAGGAAGACAAGAAACAAGAACTCGAAACCAACTTGGCATCAGTTACTGAACAAATCACTGAAAAAACCGAATTCATCATCGGTTCTTTTGAAACGCGATTTGAAAATGTACTCCAAGACATGGGTGAAAAGTTCTCAAAATTGATTGATCAAACTGAACCAACGGAGCAGGATTCATCTGAAGAAGACGATGGGACTTCACATTGGGAAAAACAAAAAGAAGCCATGCTTTCAAAGTATGGCATCGACTCTGAGTATCGTGAAACGGATGAACCCATCCCCTCAACGACCACAAAAGCAACCACCCCAACAAAAGCGTCAAAGAAGTCAACCACTCAATTGGGATCGCCAACCTCGGCCAAGCAGGAAGATTTCGCAGATATCGATGCACTGAAAGCTGAACTCAACGAAAAACTTCGCGAAGCCGAAATCGAACTCTCCATTGGCAGGGCAAAAATCAGCCAACAGCAAGCTGAAATTGCCTCTCGCCAGGTCGAACTGGAACGTCAAAGCGAAGCGCTTGAATCGAAACTGGCAGCCTGTCCCGACGGGTCCGCTCGAAAAACTGGCCTCCTCGACCGCTTAACGCGACACCTTCGTCAGGACTAATGCACTCTGTGCGTTGCTTGAATTTTCAGAGTTCTTTTTTTGAATTAGCTGGGTAATTAGCAGTCTTTGCCTAGAAACAGCTATTACGCCAACCGCTAGCATGTACAGCAATCGCGTCGACCGATCCTACACCACCCTCTCTAGCCCTCTGAGTACATGTGAATTTCATTTGGGGTTGTTTGTCGACCTTGCTTTTTGGTATTCCGTAATCGCCTAAAACGTCTTGTCTCTGTGCGCCAGTATAAAACTGACGCACGAACCAGAGCCAATGTGACGTTGGCCAACAAATTAACGGCATGGAAGCCGACGGGTGTTTTGAGCGAACGGATTCAACTAATCCGCCAATCAAAATTGGTGCTCGGTGCGACATGCCAACATTTCCCAAATCGAGTTTGCTGGTTCAGCAAATTCACGATGGAAACAACAACATGTCCGAATCTGAAACCACACCGGAAATTGGCCCGCGGTTTACCAAGGCAACCATTATCCGTATTTCAGCGGTGGCCTTTTTTGTCACCCTGGGGTCGGTTGCTGTAATTCAATCGATGAACTATGTCTCATCTGATTCGAATGAAGATCCCAGCCAACTAGTTTCGGATACCGATAGTCCAAGCTCAGGTAAAGACTCTTTGCCGAAGGAAACGACCTCAAGCGAACCTCCTTCCGCATTCAACGAGCCGCCAAAGTCGACCGCAGACAAAAATACATTTAGCCCTCCTGATAATTTCGCAACCTCGATCGGGAAACCAGCCCCACCTGAACTGGGCATAAGAACAGCACCACCGGAAAATTCGTCCTTCAAGCCAACGTTGCCTCCCTTACAAGCGAGCCCAACTACCGCCGCCGCTCGACAAAGCGAAGGTTCCCTCGACAAGAAAAAACCCAGCAACGCTGGTTCAGGATTCAATGGCATTCCAATCGTAAAAGCTACACCTCCAGCCAGCCCGCCCGAACGCTTCGCATCCAAAGAAGCCTCGTTGCCGTTCTCAAATTCGAACAGTGGTTTCAAACCACCAACTACGCCAACTCAAGATTCAGCAACCCAAACATCTACACCGAAGCAGACCAACACAAAAAAACCTAACCCGTTTCAAATTAACACACCCCCAAAGCAGGGCAGCGATATTCCGGAGCCTGGATCATCGTCGCCGGCATCGGCCAGTAACTCAGCCTCTCGATTGCTCGAACAAATTGCGGATGAGACGCCATCGACGCGACCAGTTTCCATGCCATTGGGTGGGGCCAACAAACCCAGGCCATTTTCCGCACCTGTTGGGCAGCCGGTTACAAAATCCTTTACCCCGCCAACCAACCAGCCTTCTCAACCAAAACTGCCTCAACCAAAACTGCCGAAATCACAATCGCCTCTATCCAATTCGAACGAATCGTCCCTAACCAACATTAGTTCGTTTAATAATCGCCCCCGTCCAACCGGGGCACCCGCCAACTCCCCGACCAGTAGCCAAGCCAAACCTGGGCCAGAAAAAACTAGTTCAAACCTGAATGAAAAGTTTCCAGAATCCGTGGCACCGAAGGTACCAAGTGCGTTTGCCTCGCAACCCATTACAGGCAAAACTCCAGCACCAACTACTCGATCCTTTGGAGCACCTCAAGCAGAATCTGAAACTGGCTCTCTGGGAACTTCCCCAAGTTTGACATCACAGACAAGCTCAAGCAATCCTCAAGCACCGAGGGCATTCGCGCCCAACCCAACTTCTCCCCGAAACGCCCCTTCATCCAATCGTTCATCGCTCACAGGCCCGGCATCTTCCTCACCCACAACCTCGACGATTCCAGTACCTCGATTAACGCGAGACACTCCCGGAGATCGCCAACTCGAAGGCATTCAAGCGCCATCCTTAACGGTTGAAAAACTCTCACCCGCCGAAATCCAACTCAACCAGAAGGCTTCGTTTGAAATTATTGTTCGAAACATTGGTCGCGTTACGGCAGAGGAAGTTAAAGTAGTCGACCAGGTACCTGCTGGATGTGAATTTGTTGGAGCGACCCCTCAAACCCAACCTCAAGGAAAACTACAGAGCCTTAGCTGGAATCTCGGGACACTTAGACCCGGGCAAGAGAAAAAGATCACGTTTCAATTGAAACCAACCCAACCCGGGGAGATGGGCAGTGTTGCCCAAGTCTCGTTTGCAACGCAAGCCTCCATGCGAACATTGGTTACCAAACCTGTTCTTGAGATTGTTCACCAGACCGAGGCAACTCATTTAATTGGAGACCGCGTTATCCTCGATGTGATCGTTATTAATAAAGGCGATGGTCCTGCCAGGAACGTCCTGATCCAACAACAAGTACCTGAACAACTCGAATTTCCGGATGGTTTGCCAAACGCAAACCGGGGGATTGAATATGAAGTTGGCACATTGATGCCCGGTAAATCACAACGTGTTAAGCTGGCACTTAAGGCGGCTAACATTGGTAAGATCCAGAGTATCATGTACGCATCGGCCGAGGGCGGGCTCCGCGCTAAACATGAATTACCCATCGAAGTCATCGCGCCAAAACTCGTAACCCAAAGCTCTGGTCCGAAAAAACGATTTTTGAAACGGAGTGCCACACATGAATTTCGCGTAACTAATCAGGGGACTGCCAACGCCACCAACGTTCAACTCATCGCTAAACTTCCCAATGGCCTTCGCTTCGTTCAGGCAAATAACCAGGGGAGATATGACTCGAACAGTCATGCCGTTTATTGGAGTCTGGCTGAACTCGCACAGAACATTGAAGCCAAAGTTGAATTGAAAACAATGCCGGTCGACGTTGGAAATCAGCCGATTACTTTTGAATCGTCTGCTGATTTAAATATAAAATCAGCACTCGAGCACGACCTCTCCGTCGAGCATCTGGTGGATGTATTCTTCGAAATTGACGATGTTATTGACCCGATCGAGATTGGCGGCGATACCAGGTACCGAGTTCGAGTCGTGAATCAAGGCACCAAAGCAGCGACCAATATTCGGCTTCAAGTTGATTTCCCGGCTGGGATAACTCCAACCTCAGTCAACGGTTCATTACGGCATGCCATTCGCGGACAACAGGTTGTTTTTGAGCCAATCAACAATATGAATCCAGATGACGAACTCAGCTTCATGATTAACGGACGAGGCCAATCCGCTGGTGACCATCGAGTCGTCGTGAGTATGCAAACCGACGGACGGACTTCGCCGGTATCCAAACAGGAGTCGACCCGTGTCTATTCCGACCAATAATTGACCTGGGAATGCCTTTCTGTGCTTAGATTGCCGGTCAATTAACTACTCCAGAAGGTTAGTTCCTGCCTCCCAGACTGATCAAAACCGGCATGATTTCCATCAAATCCTGCTGTTCGCGCGATTTCGCTGGTTTTCATGCTCGAAAAACCGCGTTTCCTTGGAAATGAGCCGTTAATCTTAAGCTGATGTTCTGGTAGACTTACCGATTCGATTTTTGCCCTGAAAGCTGATTTATATTTGAGTTGGAGAATCCGTGAGACGCCCCCTAATTGCCGGCAATTGGAAGATGAACCTCAATCGCGCTGACGCCGTTGCGCTTTCCAGCGACCTTGTGAATGCAGACAAATCCAGTGAGGTCGATGTTCTAATTTGTCCGTCTCATATTTACCTCGACGCCGTTTCATCCACCCTCGGCGATTCAGGCATTTCACTTGGTGCCCAGGACGTATATTTTGAAGCTGGAGGAGCCTTTACAGGTGAAATCAGTACCGGAATGCTTAGCGATGTCGGATGCCAATTCGTAATTCTCGGACACAGTGAACGACGACATGTCATGGGTGAAACCGATTCGCTCATTAACAAGAAAGTCAAAGCAGTTCTCGAAGCAGGGCTAACTCCCGTACTTTGTGTAGGAGAAACGCTGGAAGATCGCGAAGCGGGCAACACCGAAGCCGTCGTTAAAACACAATTCGAAGGCTCGCTCGCCGACTTGAGTCCCGAGCAGGTTCAAAAGACCGTCATCGCATATGAACCGGTATGGGCCATTGGAACTGGCAAAACAGCGAGCCCTGAACAAGCTCAGGAGGTTCACGCTGACCTTCGCAAATTACTGAACGACCGCTATAATTCCGAGACTTCCGAACAAGTACGGATTCTCTATGGCGGAAGCGTGAAACCAGACAATGCAAGCAATTTGATGTCCCAACCGGACATCGATGGAGCGTTGGTCGGAGGTGCATCTTTGAAAGCAGATGGATTTACAGCGATCATTAACGCAGCCAACCAAAACGTCGCCTAACGTGGTAACGAGCGACAAGCGAGAACACAAACAAATCACTAGACAAATCACCTCAGGTGGTACGAGAAATTAATATGACTTTGGCTCAATTCCAATTTGTGGAAAACTCCCTACTGTTGTCCGAGTTTCGGTTCGGACTTTTTGTAATGGAAATTCTATTGTTTATGTGCTCCTTGTTTTTAATGGCACTCGTGCTTGTCCAACGAGGAAAAGGGGGCGGACTGACTGGTGCCCTCGGCGGCATGGGCGGACAAAGTGCATTCGGTTCGAAAGCCGGTGATGCGTTCACAAAAATTACGATCGTAACAGCGGCGATCTGGATCTTCCTCTGCATGATGACGATCGCTTTGTTCAACCCTCCTCCGGCACCTACTTCAACGCTCAACAATGAGCCAATTCTAAGTGGAGTCGGTGGCGAGGAACTTGAAGGAGATGGCGAAGCGGACAGCGACGCTCCCGAGAAATCGACCTCAGCCGCTGGTGATGCAGCATCTGAGGGTAATGATGATGCAGCAACTGAGGGTAATGGTGATGCAGCAACTGAGGGCGATGATAAAGCATCAGACGCTGCTGGAGAGAGTGGTTCGGGTGAAAAAGCAACGGACGCTAAACCAGTCGATTCAGAAGCGGAAGCTCAACCAACCGCCACAGACGAAACGAGCGAGACTAAGTCCGATGTTGAAGAAAAGTAATCGTCTAGCAACTACCGCGAATTCCATTCGAACCGCGGCACGATCGATTTCTTGAATTTCAACCCGAATACGCTTTAACGATACGGGAGTCTGTTTTGTTACTTAGCATGACCGGCCACGGACAGGCCTCCGTCCAGAATGATCACGTTCGCGTTGTAGCCGAACTCAAAACCGTCAACAATCGTTTTTTAAAAACGTCAATCAATTGTGATCTCGACGCTGCTCATCAAGCAAAATTGGAAGCGTTGGTTAAGCAGCATATTCATCGAGGCAGCGTCAATCTGCGGATTAATTCACAGATTCTCAGCGGAGAATCAAATTATCAACTGAACGCCGAAGTCATTCGTGCTTACTGGCTTCAGCTTTCCGAAATTGCCGGTTCCACTCAGGCAATTAACGTTGAATCAATTTTGAAATTGCCGGGTGTTGTCGCAGACAATGTTAGCAACGACGACCAAAATGAGCGAGTCTGGCCAGCGGTAGAGCAGGCTACGCGAGAAGCGCTCGTGCAATTGAACAAAATGCGCGAACTCGAAGGCTCCGTGATGCAAAAAGATATGATTTCTAATTGCGAAATCATTTCAACCAATCTGGAATCCATTAAATCACTAGCCCCCCGGGTGATCACGCATTATTCGAAACGAATGACCGAGCGAATCAACAGCCTGCTTGAGTCCCACGATACATCAATCGATGCAACAGACATCGTCAAAGAGGTTGGGGTTTTTGCGGAAAAGTGTGACATCTCAGAAGAAACCGTTCGACTTGGATGCCATATCGAGCAATTCAATAAACTAATTCAAGAGGATTCGAGCAACGGCAAGAAACTCGACTTCCTGGTTCAGGAAATGCTGAGGGAAACGAACACAATTGGCTCCAAAGCGAATGATGTGGAAATCGCGAACCACGTCGTGGAGATCAAGACATGCATCGAGCGAATTCGAGAAATGGTTCAAAATGTCGAGTAGTACCATGTCACAACAGCCCTCAAATAACCAGCGGTCCACCGATGCCAAACCTGGAAAATTAATCATCATTTCCGGACCCTCCGGCGTCGGAAAGACCACCGTTCTGAAGAGCTTATTCCAAACTTGCGAATTGCCCTTGGAAGCGAGCATCTCGGCAACGACGCGTCCCCGACGATCCGGGGAAACCGAGGGAGTAAGCTACTATTACCTGTCGCCCGAACAATTTGAAGAACATCGAAAAAACGGGGATTTCCTCGAATGTTGCGAGGTTTTCGGCTACGGACACTGGTACGGAACACTCGAAGCACCCGTTACCACTGGCCTTCAAGCCGGAAAATGGGTAATCTTAGAGGTTGACGTCGAAGGTGCTGCCAAGGTCTTGAAACACCATCCCGACGCAATCACAATCTTCATTCACCCAGGCAGTTTGGAAGAACTCGAACAACGACTGCGTGGCCGGGGAACAGAATCCGAAGAGGTTCTGCAAAAACGACTCGCCGTTGCCAAACGGGAACTCGACGCGTCATCCTCATATCAACACATCGTTACCAACCAATCGGTCGAACAGACCGTCAACGACATTTGTAGGTTGTTGCAACAAGCGGAGAAAAACTGAATGTACGACGCACTAAAAGAAGAAGAAATCGTCCGCAAAGTCGGCGGTCGTTTCAAACTATCAACATTGATTCAGAAACGAATGGTACAACTCAATCAAGGGTCTCGGCCTTTAGTTGAAACAAAATCGCAAGATAAAATGGCGATCGTGCTTGAGGAAATTCTCCAGGATAAAATCTACCTGGACACTACCGATAATCTTCGCAGTACGGCATCGCCCGATGTACCAGACATGCCTGAATTGGATCTGGACGATCTGTAAACCGCCGAAGACAGACAACTGCCCGTTTTCGGTGAGTGATTGATGCCCAGCCCCAAGGTTGCTTGAATTGCAATATACTCGAGCAACCGCCCGGGCAAACAAGCGCAAACAAAAAGGGTCAACCTATGGCCGAAAAAGAAATCATCATCGCTGTCTCCGGCGGGGTTGCAGCGTTCAAGGCCGCCGCACTCGTGAGTCAATTAGCGCAGCAGGGACATTGCGTCAAAGTCGTCATGACACAATCGGCCCAAGCGTTTGTTGGGAAGGCGACGTTTGCGGCGCTCACGGGAAATCCAGTCGCCTCTGAAATCTTCGATAGTCGGTTTCCGTTGGGCGCTCACATTGAATTAGCGCGGTCCGCCGACCTCCTGTGCGTGGCTCCAGCGACTGCGAACTTCATGGCAAAAGCGGCAACCGGGATCGCTGATGATTTATTAAGCACACTTTATCTTTGCTTCACTGGGCCGGTACTCGTTGCACCCGCGATGAATTGTGAAATGTGGGATAAACCGCCGGTTCAGCGAAACTATCAGCAGTTAGCCCAGGATGGCGTCCAATTCATTGATCCGCAAGAAGGCTGGCTGAGTTGCCGCACCCGAGGAATTGGCCGAATGGCATCACCCGAATCAATTGCTGACGCCATCAACGACCGTCTTTAATCCCTCCAGACACCCAACCCGATGGTGGCTCCTGTTTCGAGTCTCCAAGAACAAATTGAACAGTAGTTTTCATGGCCCGAATCCTCATCACCTCTGGACCAACTCGACAGTACATCGACCCCGTCAGATACATCAGCAATGCGTCGAGCGGACGCATGGGCTGCTGCTTGGTTGAGGCAGCAATCGAGGCGGGGCACGAGGTCGTTTTAGTCAGTGGCCCCGTCGAGATTCAATATCCCCCGGCAGCAGAATTGTTTTCGGTCCTGACCACGGAAGACATGCTCGACGCCGCCACAAAATTATTTGCCGACTGCGACGGCATGATTGGCGTCGCCGCTCCATGCGATTACAAGCCGATTGAAGTTGCCGACCATAAAATCCGCAAAACGGGCGAGGCGCTCGAGCTAAAACTGATTGAAACTCCGGATGTAGTTGCCTCACTCGGTGCTAACAAGGAATCACACCAATGGACAGTCGGATTTGCCCTCGAAACGGAAGATGCTCGCTTTCGAGCGATTACAAAACTGCAAAAAAAGAATTGCGATCTTGTCGTTCTCAACGGGCCTGCTGCGATCAATGCCGTTGACAACGAAGTTGAAATCATTGATTCCGAAGGAACGGTCATCAAATCGATAAAAGGCCCGAAGGCAACCATCGCAAGCCAGATTCTCGCTGTCATAGAGCAGCAATTAATCCTTAGCCATTAAACCCAGGCCAAAAAAAGACCCCAATGGGGTCTCTCAATTCTTACTAACTTGCCGGCCTAAACTTCACCCATTCCATCCGTCTTCCAGGGGAAGTCGTTGGGGAAATCACCAAAGGTATTGAGTTCCATGAACATCAATACAGTCGCTGCTGAAACACATAAAAGTGCGACCAGCAACATCGCGTCAAAAACCGTCAGCTTACTGAGAAATGACTTTCTCTCTTCGCCATCCTGATCGGTTTCCTCTGAGGTCAATCCGACGTCCTCAGATTCGGAAGTCTCGAGATCAAGATCGCTTACCAGTTCTTCGTTTTCTTGGGGTATATCAGACATAACCAGCTCGAACTATTTAGAGAATTCATTCGCGTTGACCGAAAACAAGATCGCAGCAACCACAAGGAAAATGAAGGACAAGATCAACATCAATGAATAGATATTGAAGCTCTGCTTTCGATAAGAAGGAGTCGAAACGACAGGTTCGTTCGAAACAAAACCATCTTGCCCGTCTTGCGGTGCCTCAAGCTCGTCACCGAAATCAGAATTTACTAGTGACATGATCGCCCTCCCGGACCGTATCCAGGTTGAAATCAGGGTTGATTCTAACCGCAGCCAAATCTGTCTCCGTCTTGATAACGGTTCCTTTTCCAACGAATCGATCTTTGCGATAGACATCTAATTCATGTCCAACGCGAAGACCATCATCAGTACCAAGACTGATTGCGAACAATCCGTCTGACGAAGTCTTGACAACCAAACCGTCAAGTTTCGGCACGATGTGATCGGTCAGTGAGTTCATGGTCAAACCATTTCGGTCTAGAACTTTCTTCGACTTAGCAAGGTTCGCAGCCAAATCCATTTCTTTCTTCGTCAACAACTCAATTTGGTTTTTCAACTCAAATGACTGATTTGTTAGGTTACGAACTAGCGCGAACTGCGTCGCAATGTCGTCAACGAGTTTCTTATTGTTTGCCCTTAGGTCAGCAACTTCGATATCCTGATCGGAAATTCGCTTTTGAGCGTCTTCAAGTTCGTCCAACTGTTTCTGGCTCTGCTCTTCAACAATTCGGAGCTCAGACTCTTTTGAATCTTTCAAGTCCGACAGAACTTTCAACTGCGACTCGAGTTGTGCAAGCTGCATGGCTCGGCTTGCTCGCTCAGCAGCCAACAATTTCTCTTTGTCGCTGGTACTCGATTTCGCTTCGACCAACGCATTCTTGTAATTCGCAGCTTCACTGTTTTTCTCAACAGCAATCGCTTTCCAGTTTCGGTGAGTTGCACCCACCATCAGAGCAATTACTAAAAAGCAAATACTCATGAAGAAAATCAAAAGCGTAAATATTTTGCCCATCAAGTTCATCAAGACACCTCGTTGTGGCCTTAAAGTTGACCAAATTGGAAAGGACTAGCTGACTCTTCAACTCAACCCAAATTAAAATGCGAGTCTGCAGTTCACTGTAAAATACACCGAAAGCAACCAAAGCAACTCTCGCTGTAAGTCAACCTGGCACGCAAAACAGCGAGCTGTCGACTCATAAAAGTATACTTCCATGAGTTTTAGCGTGCCAATTCTTTTGTTGAAATATCGACAATTCTTACGAATTCCAGCATGCTGCGCTCACACTTGTACCATCGACCATCCAAGACACATGGTTTGCCGAAACCGACGCTTTGAGCCAAATTTGAGGGAGTCCCACCCCACTGAGCGGATTCGCAGGACTATCTTACTTGACCGTCAAAATCGGTTTTATCTGGCAATCGTCATATTTGATTGCCCGGCTTCGATTATTCCAGCGGAGATCCGCCAGCATCGCATCGGTTCTCCTCGCTTACACCCGTTCTACAGCCATGTTTGCTGAGCGAATCTCAATTTGGCGATCGGAAGACATCAGAGAATGCAAAGAACAGGGAATCCGCAGCGTCAAACAAATGAACCAGCAACGCAGCTCTCGCCCACATACCGTTTCGAGCCTGGCGGAAGTACATCGCCCGCGGATCGGAATCGATACTTGTCGGAATCTCACCAACGACGCTGTCTCGAGGGAAGGGGTGGAGGATGGGGGCATAAGACTTCAGCACACCAACCCGTTCAGGTGAAAGTAAAAACGGATTGAGATCAATCTCGGCAATTTCCTGTTCAGTATCCTTTGAATTGTGCTCGCGTTGAATTCGTGTCATATAAAGACAGTCAGTCTGTCCAAGAATGCTTTCCCCGTTAACCTCCGAATCTAAACTGTTGACTTCATAAAAATCAACGCCGGTCATTTTTAGCCGCTGCCTAAGTTCTTCATCCATAACCAAAACATCATGCTCTGGCGACACAAATATCATTCGCACTCCCTCATATTGGGAAAGCACAGTCGCCAGTGATCTTACGGTGCGGCCACGCCCAATGTCTCCACAAAAGGTATAGGTTTTCTGACTTGGTCCGCAGGTCAGTGATGGAAACGAACGTCGCAACTCATTCAATCGGGACGGCCGGCTTTCCGAGTTTTCATCGAAATCAAATGTACGAACAATGGTATACATATCTAGGAGCGCTTGAGTCGGATGCTCATCGCTCCCGGCACCGGCATTGACAATCGGAACCGACCGCCGCTCTTGCCGTTCTAAGTCGCTCATCAAATATGCACAACACTCAGCAAAGTTGCTGATTTGGGATCGCATAATGATCACATCAAAGTAACTGCTAAACATTCGAATCGAGTCCATTCTCGATTCCCGTTTTACTTCGGATGACGTTTTGGGGTCCCGGACTTCATTGCACGAGAGGCCTAAAATTTGGCAAGCTGCCATAAAGGAGAGGAACGTGCGCGTCGACGGCTGCGTGAAATAAAGCATTGCTCTTTTATGAGCCAGTAAATCGCGCAACCGACGATTTCCCTCGGGATTACGACTAAGTCGGCGAATGAGATCGGCCGAGCGACAGAGTTTTTCCAATAATTCGGGAGTAAGTTGCGAGGCCGCAATTAAATGCTTCAGGCGTCCGTGTCGCTGAAACTCAAGATTCTTTTCCTGCACGGAGCGGGACAGCAATGACTCAAATTCAGAAAATTCCTGCATGTTATCTCATCAATAAAGAGACTGTTCACTTGTTGAAATGGTATCTTTTTTTCAAAAATATGAAACCGCCGCCCCGCCAAAGTCTTTCGAAAGAATCGAATTAGGTAACTTAAAAACGACTTGGCAGACTTGGAATCAAATAAAAAAAGCGACGTGCCATTGGACAGGTCGCTTAAAGCGGGTTCATTAAAAACAGGGGATTTTATTACTCGAATGATCAGCCAACTGGTTCGCAGTGTTTTAACCGCCCACCGATAAAACTTGAGATTGTAAAGCGGCATTTCGGTCCACCATTTTCTGCTGGGCTGTTTTAATGCCCACCCGAAGACCGGTATCTTCTTGCGTTCCGATTGTCTCACCGGGTTTCAAAACATCCTGAATTACAATATCAGCCTTCACACCCACACGACTAATCGCCTGACCGGTTGGAGAATAGAACTTGGCCGTCGTCAATCGAACACCTCCACCCGAAACGTTTAACGGGAAGATTCCCTGAACGCTTCCTTTGCCGTAGCTCTGGTTGCCCACAATGGTTCCGCGCTTATTATCACGAATTGCTGCGGCAAAAATCTCGCTGGCACTTGCGGAATTTTCATCAACAAGGACGACCAGAGGCACGTCCCACGTTCCTGGAAGATTGGCTTTGTGAACAAAATCTTCCATCGGATTCCTGCCCTTCGTTGAGACAATCACCCCTTTTCGTACAAACCGGTCCGCAACCTCAACGGACGCCGAAAGCAAACCACCTGGATTCCCCCGCACATCCACGATCAAGGATCGCATGCCCTGAGCGTGAAGTTTCCACAATGCCGCATCAAAATCAGCGGCGGTGGTCTTCTGGAAATTGGTTAATTTGATATAGCCTACGCCCGATGCCTCATCGACAAGGCCCACCTGATCGACGCTTGGAATATCAACTCTTCTTCGCTCAAGGCGTAATGTCTGTATTCCGTTGCCACGATCAATGCTGATTAATATGAAAGACCCCTCCAGACCACGCATCATATCTGCCGCACGGTTGCTTCCGATGTCAGAAACTTTTTGATTGTCGACCGCAACAATTCGGTCACCTTCGACAATCCCACCTATGCCTGCGGGCCCTTTGGAGATGACACTTACGATCTCCAGGTGATCGGCCTGTGTCCGCAACTCAACACCAAGTCCTACAAAATTACCTTCAATTTGGGACATCGTTTCACTGAACTGGTTGCTCGACATGAATGCTGAATACGGATCCAGCGCCGAAATGGCACCGCACACAAATTCGTACATGACGGACTGAGAACTCATGCCACATTGCCTATTTAGAAATACAGCAGTTTCTCTGGCAACAGCAAATGCGTCGTTTCTGGTTCGCACAGCCACGTTACTCAACCGCTTTTCAGCCTGCAAATAGACCTCTAACGCTGCCTCCTTCGAAATCGTCGGAAGATTAATTTTGCGAAATCCATCAGACTGCATCGCCACCTTTAAACTCGTCAATCCATAATTAACGATATTCGCCCAATTCGGTTCATCCACATAGTAAGACTGGATTTTCAACAGCACTTCTGCGTACACATTCATTGAAGTGTTCGCATCGGTCGACGTAATCGTTTTAATGAAACTGGTATCAGCGTAACGCCGGTCTAAATCAAAATGAATCCTCGCAAAAGCCCGTTTGAGTTGAAGGGTTCGATCATCAGGATTTGCCTTGAGGGCGTTCTGATAAAGAGCAAGTGCCTCTCCCCACTGCCTCTGGCTTTCAAAAATCTCTCCCTGCTGCTGTACAGAATTGCTTACGCTGGATGCTCCCGCAGAATCAACGACCGATGTATTCGGTTGCGGGGAAGACTGAGCCGGCAGACCTTGTGACAGCAATGCACTCCAAAGGAATACAGCCAAAACAGTACAAGGCAACTTAAATCTCTCGAGCAAGCGCGCTCGATTAGCCAGTAACAAATAATCCATTCTCAATTGCCATCCTTCGAAGGTAACCCGGATCGCTCTGCTTGCTACTTTTATTTGGGAGCGAAGCAAACAGAGTTCTGAGTCAAACCAGAAAACGGCCAAAGCGAGTGTCCAACAATGGAACAAAAATCGACTACAAAAATGGCCGTTAAAAAATAGACCACGGTTGTCCGTTGGTCAAAAAATTTGAACCAACTTTTACCCGCGCAGTCCGCAATATCCATGTAGGTTAAGAAAAGCGTTACGATGACAACGGTCTGTCAAAATGAGACGCTTGTATTGAGTTGCGGTTCATCCCTGTCACAACGCTTACGAAGCCTGTTCGCAGGTGGTTCAAAAATGTGATTCAAAATATCCGCCTGCAGAAAAGTCGTTTCTGAAATTCCCAAAAAGGTGCTTGCTAGTAGCATGTAAATGCTACACACCATCAATTCTCTACGACCTTTTAGCGCATAAAAAAACGCCCCGTCAGCGAGGGGCGTTACCGGGTTGGTCTTCCATTAAGAAGATAGCCGGATTGGTATACTGTTATTCACGCTAGGGAATCATGGTTCCCGACCCCAAAGGAGATGCCATTGGTACATTCGGAATCGGAACGGTTCCAGCGGTTGATTTTGTTTTACGACGGCGACGCTTCGCCTTGGCCTGGCTCCACTCTTTGGTTAACGCTTCAAACACCTCGGGAGACTCGTAGCGAACTATCGATTTCCCTTCCGAAAGCGGCCCGATTAACCCTCGAAACAATGGCATGCCACGAAGCGTTAAATCAGTACTACAATCGTCGATCCCAATTTGGTCGTGGAGTGTCGCAATCTGATCAAAATCTTCGAAATCCTTGATCCGAAGCGATCCGTCGGACGCCCGCGTTACTACTCTTATCTGCTTATTCAACGACATATGAATCTTTCCTTAACCGGAGTGCGAGTGCGACTATGACATAACCAACGTTTGGTTTCCAGCGCCCCACTTGTCCGTTGAAAAGGGGATTCGACTCCTTCGATTCACTGTCTGTATTCACTTATCGGGCGTGGCAGACGCAGGGTCTAGTCGTTTCGAGCCTAGATGAATTTCACCAACAACCTACAGAATCGCTACATTCCGCACCGTTTTAATAAAAAGAAAAAGTGCAAACGAAACATCCGATTATGACGGTTGCAACGATAAAAACGAGCGAGTCACAAACCAGCCAATCCAAGCTCAATACTTGTTTGACCCTGCCGTTTGGAATAGTAGCAAGAAGGCAATGACAATCAAGTCAGCTGCCATGAGGGGAACGGTTGGCGGATTATTTATCAGAAATCCCGATGGTGCTAACCGTCTCTTTTCCACCAACATCTTTCAAGTTCACCGTCTCTCGTGTCACAAGTTCGTTCGGCCTTCCGAAATTTCGATAGACCGTAACGTAAACTTTGCTGCGAAACTCGATACGGTTACTGTCCTGTGCGAAGTAATTGACCTTCACATCGTACTTACCCTGCGGTGCTTTAACATTGAAATACATTTCCGGCCCAAACCCCGTCGTGATATCTGAACTAATTTGGCCGTTGGATCGCGTGCGTTTATTTTGATAATTACACTGCTCACCGGATGGCTCTTGGACATGCAGATCGATATCAGTCATATCCGTATTCCACCTAATCGTTATTAGCAAATCAGATTCGTCGAACTTCAGAATATCCTTAAGGGTTTTTACCCTAGCGGCAGCGAAGCGCTGAAGTGAGCTATTGAGTTTCTTTTTTTCAATTTGCCGCAACAGGTGAAGATATTCTGCTGAGACAATTTGTTTAAAGTCACTACCGGTTCGCTGAAATTCGCCATTCAATGCGATTTCGTAATACACGATAGCCAAATCCGGTTTACCCAACTCCGCCAGACAATGCCCAATGCTCAGGTATATACTTCCTTCAAATGGCCTGGCGAGGGCGACTCTTCGCAATAAATGATAGGCCTGCGCGGGGCGCCCCAACTGAAGTGCCGTATAGCCTACATCTCGCGCGACAACTAAATCGCCTGGGCTACTTTCGACGAGAGAACTATAAACTTTCACGGCATCATCAATCGAAACGACTGCACGTCTCTCGGCTTCTGCTTCAATTAGATCGTAATTCAACTTTGATTGATTGAGACCTGTCAGGTAGGCTTTCGGCAGACCGGATCGTGTCTCCAACGTCGTTTCAAGCGGTTCTGAAATTGCCGCTACATCAATGTCTTCCAACGCTAATTTAAGTGCTGTCGGCATTTTAAAACTCATACCAGGCATACTCTCTAGTCGGTTTAGCCAAGCTTCTAATTGTGCTTTTGGCTCTGAAAGGTCAGAGTCAAATTGCTGCATTGCATCCTCGACTATCTCGTTGGCGGACTTGGTATTAATGACAAACAGGTCCTCCTGAGGCTTAATGTTAAAAGCCTCATAATCGGCTTCGGTTTCCAACATTAAGAGAGAACAGGTCTTTCCTGTGATTCGAAAATGCCTCGCATACGCGGACGACACATCGAATACACCATCTCCTAGACTCTCCAGTTGCCCAACGGCGACCTGACCGTAAAGACGGCTTGCAAGTTCGGATTCGATTTGAGTTGGCTTCAAAGAGACGCTATGGGTCTGTCCGGCCTGCTCAAATTCACAAGACAACGTCTCACGCACACTGCCACGACCGACCATCAGGATTGATTGGCCAGGATACACCCACTGCACACGTCCCGCCGTCAAAATATCCGTCGCCCCATCAACGACAAAGCCAGACAGCTTCCACGGTCGATTGCGGTGACCTCGCGAAGCTTTTGCAATTTCACTTTCATTGACCACGCTGAAAACCGCACCGCCCGTTTGATCCGTTAAAAATCGTAAATTTGCAATAGCCGTCCCTGTCAAACCTGTTTGATAGGCGAACAAACTGCCCAGCGATTTTGATGCCAGCGCAGAACCGATTAACTGCAAATTAGTCTCGCCCCAGGTAGCCGCACCATCGCTCAACAAAAACAGATCCGGAGCGATTCCACCTGGATCAGCTCCCTGAGCGAGCCATGGCGCTTTCTTTATTTGTTCAATCGCACCATAAATATCGGTGGCTCCTTCGAGCGTTATTTCACCACAGCGCTCCATTAATTGACGGACATTCGCTGGGCTGTTATCAACCCACGCTTCTCTGAAAAAGTGCCCATCAACATCAAACATTAAAACATTAAATTGCTTAAGCGAATCTCGATTGTTTTCTAACGTCGCTTTTAAGAGTTTTAACCAAACGTTGAACTTGTCAGGATTACTACTGAGTGACGTATCAAGTAGAAAAATACCGCGCGAGTTCACGACCTTTGCAGTTACGGGAAGCTTTGGCGTAAATTGGCACCCCCAAAACTCACCCTGATGTGAAAGTAATGTCTCTTTCGATTTCTTAATCAGTAGACGAATCGGCTTTCCCGGTTTTTCATCAAAGCGAAAGTGAAGTTGCTGGTCATCCTTATTTTTGATCTTCTCTGACTCCGCCGACGGCTCAATCTTATATTTCGCCCCCGGGGTTGCCTGAACATTCAAATCCACTCGTATCTTCCCAGTCTGCTCCGGCAATTCCAAGTCATAGATCCACTCATCTCCCACCTGCTTCAAATTCACGTCATAACCAATCACGATTCGGTGAAGTTTTTTAGGTGCTAATGGGAAGACGCGTGCATTAAAGACTCCGGCTCCCGCCCACTCTACCAAGGCTGGATCGACCTTCCGCCGTACCGTTTCACGAAACGCATGCGCAGCCTTTTCCTTTGGTACCATCCGTGATTCTTTCACGCGAATCCAATGCTGCTTGCGAGTCTGGCGAATATCGTCTGCTTTGAGTGAGACCCAATGATCATCTGATTCAAGAAACTCATCGGCTAAAGGAGTCCCCTTGGAATTCAAACCATAAACACTCTCCCCAAAGGCAAAATAATAAAGAGATGCGTCGTCGGGTAATCGCAACTTGAAGTCTCCCTCAAGCTGTTGGTTTTGATTGTTGTAATACAAGTAATCAAGCAACACTCGGGCGCGAAAACCATCGACTTGCACCTTGACTTGCATTCCTGAAAGATCCAGTTCCGTTTTGTCGCCAACCATAAGGCGGCTGGTATTAGGGCTTGCTGCCACCCGTTTCCAGGTACGCTGCTTTGGCTTTGATTGGCCTTGGCTCTTCTTATCTCCGGCAAGATCATCTGCCAAAGGCACGGAAGCCCCCGGCTTTGCAGTCGCATTGAGGCTCCTATTCATAAGGCCTTTCTCCATCGCCTTTTCTTCTTGGACTCCCAAGTCAAGTGAATTTCCAATCATTGCCGGAGCAGTGCCATAAGGAGAATTATTCAGCTGTTCCTCCAACTCTCTCCCTTCTTTGAGTGAATATTCTTGTCTGTCTGCAGTCGACGAATCGAAAGAGCTATCCGCCAAATTTGCATCATCTGCAGCGATTGCATTTTTCGACCAATTCTGAACAGCAGGTGTTTCAGGACGCGTAGCAGAACGATTCTCTCCACTTTGGATTCGGAATCCCTCCGCCTCTCCAAAACCTCCCCCACGCGAACTACGCCTTCCAAATCCCTCCCCCGTCTCCTTTTCCATTGACTTAATTGCAGTCGCATCAGCATCAAGTGATAGGACTCCCTGACGCTTGGATGAAGGAGAGGTTAGTAATTCGGCAGCTTGGGCTTCATTTATAGTTTCCGCCAACATCTGATCCGACTCAGGACTGGAATCGTACCAAAGCTTGGAATCTGCATTCTCTTGCATCTTTGATAGCTCCATTGCTGGTCCTGTAGATTTCGCAGGACGTGACGCGACGCGATTCTCTTGAGGGTCGCTAAAGAGGAATGCCCCGGCAACCAATAGTCCCAGCAACGTCGCCGCTAATGCCAATGGCGACCATGACCGCCCAGAGAATGAAGCCTGCTCGACTAACCGGTGATCCGTTTTTTGCATCTCATCCAACTCGGCGCGTTGGCCTTCAGTTAAATGGAGAGGCTCCTCCAATTCGTAGGCTACGTCCAACATCTCGGTCAGTTGGCGAATCCCCTCAACCGCCTGCGCTAATTCTGGGGACGCGAGAACAGCCTGTTCGATTAATTCGTGTTCTGCGGGATCAAGTTCACCTAGTACAAAACTGGTCAGGCGAGGATCGTCATTATTAATCATGTTTCAACCTTAATATTTGATCACACTCAAAAACTTTGTGATCAGGATTCCGTGGAATCAAATGTTCTGTTCGAAAACTCAACTGAAAATGGACTCTGTCACTTCTAAAAACGCATCATCCTGCGGGTACTAATCTCTGTCTCAATTTTGCAATCGCTGTGTGGAGAATAAATCCCACATTACTACTGGTTAGCCCTGTCACCTCCGCGATTTCCTTATAACTCAACCCAGCATTGAATTTCAGGCGCAAGATCTCCTGCTGTCGGTCTGGCAACTTTGAGATTTGAGACATTAATCCCGTCGCGGCTTCTTGACGTTCCATTGCGGCACTGGGCTGCAATTCCGAAACCTTAGAATTTTGTGCCAACTCATCTACCAACTGATCTTCCGGTGCCAGTTTCATGCGACGCTCCTTACGACAAACATCAATGGCTCGATTCCGACAAACCGTAAACAACCACTGAGCAACGCGGGGACGAATTTCATCGTTTGTTTGACGACACAACTGCAGAAAAGTATCCTGCACGACGTCTCTCGCAGACTCCAAATCACGCACAAAGTGTTGCGCATAGCGCAGCAGTGCCCCTTCATGAAGTTCGATCGCAGCCCTCACCCAATCAGCCGAAGCAAGGTCGGTGTCTGTTAAACCCACTCCCGTCGAGATTCTTGCATCTTCCGAATCAGGTTTGATGTCATCATTCATATAATGTTCCGTATTATTTTTTCGCCTTCTCAAGGCGAATCAGATGCCCGGTTCAATAAGACTACGAACAAACAATCGTATCCTTAGGGTGTTTTTGAAAAAAACTGAGAAAGCTCAAACAACGCTATTTTACGCCCGAAATCAAAAACAAGTAATTACGACAGGAAACATTGGTCGCTTCAGTCACTCTCAGTTCTCACCACTGCTATCCATGCGAACCGGCATGAACGCTGTCAAGCTAAAAACCAAGGTGGTGGTCAAACCGCACAACAAAGTTGCCAGCCCAAGGACCGCAAAGAGTGGCCCCATGATTCCAATCATTCCGTTGATCATCTGCTGGCCATTGACCCCGGCACAGGCCAGTAGGAATACGCTAATCAGCAAAATTCCTCCTACCCAAATAACGCCTCGGGACGCACCTTGATAGTCACATCGACTTGGTGCCATATGACTTCCCACACATAGAACGAGATAAATAAAGGTCCAAAATCGAACCGTCGCTACATTGGAAATCGTCACGATGTTAGTGACCACTGCCACCACGGAGTCACGCACTTGCAACAGAGAAGAATCGCCAGAATGCAAACGGGCCGATTCCGCAGCGTTTGCCGCTGCTTCGGGATAAAACAGCCACAGCAAAATCGCCAGCACCGCGGATCCCCCCATCAACGGAGCGATACCGATAAACAGGTTACCCATCTCCTGAAACCAATTGCCCGCTTCGAACGAGTGCCTTACATAACCCAATCGCCCGGAATCCCGATCCGGCTCAAAGAGTGCAACATCATCGATACGATGTCCAAAAACGCGGCACATGAACACATGGCTTAACTCATGAACAGGTGTCCCAAGCCACCCCGTCCACAACACACTCTTCCAACCTAAACGCTCCGACATCCGTCGCTGTGTCAAATACTCAAACCAGTGAATAAGAACGGCAAATGCCACAAACGGAGCCAGAAGTATCAAAAACAGCTTGAACGACTCGACAAACAGGGAAATCACACCTTGACCTAAACCCCCGCTCGAGAGTGTCCAGGAACCAGCTCCGACGATCGACAATAATTGACTGATTTCGGAAGTAAAAATTCCCAATGTTTCCTCACAGAAAAAGGGGTCTCTGTTAACTTAGACCAAGCTCTGTTAGTTTTAATCTCTCGGACTATTGTGGACGATAGCAATAACCGGAGCCAATTCAGGCTTCACCGAAATTAATCACCTTTTCCCAGCTACACCGGTAGCCAGAGACATGAACCAACTTCGACCGAAAATCCAGCGCGATCAACTAAAACCGGGGGAGGTTTTATGCGATTATTGCACGGCCAAATGCTGTCAATATTTCTCTCTCGCCATCGATCGCCCCGAAACGGCTCAAGCCTTTGGTTATATCCGCTGGTACCTGCTTCATGAATATGCAACGGTGTTTACCGAAAATAATGACTGGTTTCTGTTAGTCCATAGCCCCTGCAAACACCTTCGTGAAGACTACCGTTGTGGCATTTACGATACTCGCCCACAAATCTGCCAAGATTATACGACAGTAAATTGCGAGTATGACGATGGTTACACCTTTGACCGCTACTTCGAAATGGCCGAACAAGTCGAAGAATACTCAAATGCCCGTTTCCACGATTACCGCGATTTCCGAACTCCCAAACCCGGCCTTCCCGTTATCCAATAACTTCTGCTTCTCCAGATTTAATTACCGCGTTTCATCAACAACCCTCTCACCCCGCAGACTTGCGAAATGTCAAACCAATTGATTCAACCTCGAACGCTCAGCGGCTTCCGGGATTTCCTTCCAGAAATGATGATCCCGCGAGAAAAACTGATGGAGACCGCACGAACGGTGTATCGATCATACGGTTTTGTTCCAATCGATACTCCAACCTTAGAATTATCGGAAATCCTCTGCGGTAAAGGAAGCGAAGAAACTGATCGACAGATGTACCGGTTTCAGCACGGCAAACGAGATGTCGCCATGCGTTTCGATTTAACTGTCCCGTTAGCGAGATTTGTTGCTCAACATCACAACGAGTTAGGGATGCCTTTTAAACGTTACCACATTGGTAATGTTTGGCGTGGTGAGCGACCTCAGGCGGGAAGATTTCGCGAATTCGCACAATGCGATTTCGATACCATTGGCACCAACTCCATTGCCAGCGATATCGAAACTGTGCTCGTCATCAACGATCTAATCCGCGCTATCGGTTTTGAGCAATTTAAAATCCGTTTAAACAACCGTAAAGTTCTCAACGGTATTCTCGAAAAGGCAAATCTGGCAGAGCACAGTGTTGCAGTCCTGCGAGCGCTCGATAAATTACCAAAGATTGGACCCGAAAAAGTCCGTCTGGAAATGCTTGAAACCACCGGCGCCCCGGATTCGTCAATCGATCAAATTTTAATGCTTTCGCAAATCTCAGGCACCAATCGTGAGATCATCCAACAGCTTGGTACGCTCTGCGAGGGCAATGAGCTTGCCGAACAAGGACGCGGGCAGTTGTCGGATGTAATTGACGCCACACAAGCTCTCGGGCTGACAGAGCAAAATCTGGAAATCGATGTCTCCATCGCGCGTGGCCTGGACTATTACACGGGGACAATTGTAGAAACGTTCTTAACCGATCTTCCCAGCTTTGGCAGCATCTGCTCGGGTGGAAGATACGACAACCTCGCTCAACTTTATACCAAACAACAACTTCCGGGAATTGGTGCCTCGCTTGGCCTCGACCGACTCCTGGCGGCGATGCAACAGCTTGACTTGATTCCTAACACAAAGACGACAGCTGAAGTGATGATTGTCCAATTTGATAAATCCAAGCTCAGCGAATACCTCAAACTTGCAGCCGATCTCCGCAGTCAGGGAATTGCTGTGGAGCTTTATCCCGAATCAAAGAAACTGAATCAACAATTCAAGTACGCCGATCGACGTGGAGCCAGAGCCGTCATCATTGCAGGAACTGACGAATTTGCATCCGGCGTGGTGCAAGTCAAATGGCTTGCTGACGGCACGCAAACCGAACTCCCACTGGCTGAAAATTCAAATGAAATAACAGAGTGGTTGAAGACTCGTTTAACAAATTAATGGGCTTTATTTGGCAACTACGCATCCGCGTTAAACCGTTTTTGCAGATAATGGGGACTGATCGTCAAAGGAATCTACTTTTTCCGTCCACCGAAACCTGAGTTCAAGGTTTGTCAGACCTCTACCAATTAAATAAACTACTGTTGACTGATCTTATACCACTTCGATTTCGACCGACGAGATTTCTGAATGTACGAACAAACTGAGTATTTATATGCTTATGGCTTAATTGCAGCATTCCTGCTTTTGGGCATGTTAGTTGTTTGTATCCCTCGGCCTCGCAAAAAAGGATTCATCGATCCGCAGCAAGCCGAAAAAGAAAAACGGCTTAAAATCAAGAAGAAGACCCAGATGAAAGCCGCCAAAAAAAGCCAAAAGGCAAAAAAGAAGCGAGCAAAAGCCAACGCGAAAAAGGTCAAACGCCGTTCCTAATTTATTTTCGCTGATGGGCTAGTCGTTCAGTTGATCTCTCATTCGTTTCGACCGGAGTGCGAACCACCACACGCCCAAAAAAAGCCCCATGACGCCAATGACAATCAGCGGCCTTCGGTAATCCGTTGACGCTTGGGTTTGAAATGCACCCAACGCGATGATTAATCCCCATAAGATCAGCGTTGCGAATACATAGACGATCGCCCGGGAGGATTTCGGTTGAGGGTTCGTTAGTTTTTCTGGTTCGCTCATAACTTAGCCGGATTAGATTTAACCTTTTCCCCGCATGATACCAGCAATCCAGTCTTCTCGCAGGGGATCGAAACGCGATGTTTATCACCATTTAATTGCGCAAATCTCCCGCAAAGTGGAAAACATAAATTCACTTGATGATTTCCTGGGTTTGCACCTCCGCTTGATGGCTTCGGTTGATCTTCTGAATCTCAACCGACGCTGAACCAATTGAAAAATGATTCTCGCACTGCAGCATCCCGCGGACAATACAATCTCCTCGAATCTCCGCGTCAATTGGAACTGTCGTTTTGAACGGCCCCGACTCCACCGAAATTGTCTTGGTCACCCAAACCAGATCATGTGTTTTTTCATAAGTGCGTTGGTATTCGACCAAGGAATCGTTGCTCGGATCGTATTTCACTCTGCGGCGTGGCCGCTCTCGAAACCGATCGCGAGGGTAAGCTAACTCAATCATTAAGTCACCCGCTACAGGCGAAACCCCAGAAATCTGCAATTGATTTCCAAGCAATGGAATGCGATTCACTTGCAATTCCAAGGGCTTTGGACGCTTCAGTCGAAGCAATGGATCGCCAATCAATTGAATCAGCTGAGCATGTTCCAAACGTTCGAGTTCTAAAAGCTGAGGAGTAGGACTAAAAACTTGCCCCATCCCTTCGATCATTTCTCGATATTGAAGATTGTTCAAACTCCCCTTAACCATCCGCCGTTTGGAAAGTAGGGTCAACTCACCAAGTGTTTTCACTTCACCGTGAAAATACTCGTGAACCATCTCCAAAGACAACAAGCTCATCGCATATGGCATCGTAACTCGACTTCCACAGATCGCAGCAATCGGGCCGCCATCCTTTCGCAGCATTGTTTCCGCAAGGCAATCAACGGGATGATCCATGGCTCCCGTATAGCAGGCCAAAAACAAGGCGATGGGACTACCCTCAATACAATTGAGTTTACGAACGGTCTGATTATCGAGAATCAAATGGCTGCGATCTGGCATCCGCACTCGATCAAGCGCGGTTCGATTTCCATGACCAATGTAAATCCAAAACAAGCAACCTTCATTGAATCTCGAAATCGCAACCTCAGAAAATCTTCTTGGATCTGGACAAAATGGGCTGCACCAACTGCCGTAAGTCATGCTTGTTTCATATTCACCCGGCACCAAGTCGGTAATAATCGTTTTCGTCGTTTGTTCGATAAGCCCGTCAATCATCGAACCAAATCCGCCAACCCCCGCAATAAAATTAATTCGCCGTTGCCAGGCTTGCTTCCCAGACGGGCTTTCATACTTAATGATCCGCTCAATGTAATTGTCAATCTCAGCGACTGTATCGAGCGGAATGCGACCAATAGAGAGTTCTGGCAAACCATCTAAATTTAAATCTGCATAGGGATTGTCAGTGGCAATTTCAGGGTCCGATCCGAAAAGAACGTTGACCTTGGCTTTTACAAAATCAGTCGGCACTTTTAAGGTGTTCCGCGCTCTCGGTTCTCCAACATCGCCCACAATCAGAACGTGTTTCAAAGAACCGGATTTGGCAACTGTTTGGATGGTCTGCTTAAGCGCCTCCACACTTAACGGAGGTGTTATCATTTTAATTACATGCCCCTGCTGTTTTCGATAGTCACACCATTTATCCATCACCTGTTGAAAAGGGGCGGGGCAGACAACTAAAGTATCCGGGCCCACGTCAGGCATCTCGCCCGCGACAGAGCAGGGCGAGAAACCCAAAATCGCGGCAGTCACAATCAAGATAAGGGAACCTGAAACTCGCAACATCGCATTTCCGTTGTTGGGCAAGGGTTTATATCGGCATCTCTCCGAAGGCGAGTTTGGAAGAAACAGCGAATGAAAGCAAGACATATCTTGCCGAGTTTCCGCGTCAGGAAAAACCGTAAAAAATAACGCCCAGCAACGGTCAGAAATCCGCCACAACTACGGCAAATCCGCTGCTAAACCGTCCGAATATCTTTAAATCGTTCAAAGAATTTACCTTGGAAATAACTTTGACCAATCCCGCCCGCGCTCAATCAAATCAGCTCTTTTTGTCTTCTAGCGGCTTTCCATCAGGCTGATCAGGTTCGTTTTTAGCCTTGCCCTCTTCGTCGCCTTCCGGTTTGACTACGTCTCCGATTGCTCCGTCCTCGCCTTCCGAGGGAGCCTCAGGTTCCTTCACAGGCGGGCGATTATCGGGAATCCCCAGCAACATTGGGCCTGCCCAAAAGAAAGGATGCTGCGCGTTAAGAACGGGATCCGTCTTTTTCATTCGCAATCGCGGTTCGTTTTCATAATCCAAAACCGTTTCCCGGGTTTCCTGCCGACTCTCCTTAATCGCTTTTTCAATTCCCAAAGCCTCTTGCTTGGCGGCAAATTTTCCAGTCAGCGTTAAACCTGTCTTACCGCCAGTTGCCCAGCGGCTAATCAGTGCCGTTCGAGTTCCCGAAGCCATTAATCCAATGGAAGTCAGAAACAAATCGTTTCCATTCAACTTCCCTCGTAGACCCGCGCCACCATCAGAATGAAAACCTGGCAAAATTATATGTTCAGGTCCCTCCCACGGGAGTGCCATCCAAGATTCAATAGTAACGCCCACCTTTCCCTGATCAATTTGCATCGGACTCATCGCAAGCGGGGCATTTTTTGTCGACTTGATTTCGCTCCAAACCAAGAGTTGATCAAATAAAGAAGCGAAATAATTCGATGGCACCCGAATAGGTTTATCGTATTGAATAGCGTCCGGTAGCTCTTTCAACAATCCGTCAAATTCGACTTTGGAGAGCTCAGCTTCCCCGCGTTGATTCATTCTTGCGGTGACAACCGCCGAACGCTCAATCGGCCGTGCCGGCCTTTGCGCTCCGAAGGCCAGGAACAGTGTGGGAGAATACCTGACATTGACGATATCGCTTAAGTATTTTTCCTCATCACCTTCTCCAATGGGAAAAATCTCAAAAGGTAAATACCAAAGAACCCCATCAGGCACAACGACAAGCTCTTTGACATCACCCCAATTCGCATCACTTTTATCGCCAAACAAATTATTCTTAATTTCACGAGCCGAATCCTTCCACTCTTCATCTTGAAGATTTTTAAGGTCGAGTGCAGCCTCCATCAGCCCCGTATCTTTCAGCAATTTAGAAACACCTCGAAGTATCGTTCGACCGTCACTCAAGCCCACATACTTAATTGCTTTGGAGTTAAGCAAAAAGATATGATACCCGCTCGAGGTCGCTAATGAGACCAACGCAAGTTGATCCGGCCGCAGCGACCGTTGGAATTCAGAGATGTTTTTTTGAGGCGGGAAAACCATTTCTGAAACCTCTCGACGCAATGAATAACTCGCAAGAACCGCTTCTTGCGTTTCAGAAATCGTCGCGAGTTCATCGAGTAATTTTCCTTGCTGAATCTCTTCCGGCGACCTCGGCTCTGGCTTGGCCGGCAAAGCTAATAATTCGGTACGAATCACATTAGCCCGGTCGTACATCGCTTTATACTTGGGATTGGAATTGAGAAACGCAGTGCGCTGCTCTCTTGCCGTTTGGCTGAGCGATTCAACGGGAGCATGAAGCATCCAGCGGAACGCCATTAAACGGCCTCCCAACGGCAATTGTGAAAAGAATCGATGTCGGCGAACCAGGTCGCTCACTTCGAGAGCCCGCTGGTGATTCATTCGGCCAACCACAAGGTCAAACCATCGCTCCATTGGCCCGACATGCGCAGAGGCTAAAAAAGCAAGCGCCTCCATCGGATCAGTCTTCCAGTCAAGATCGGTTGGATCTCGTAGAAGTGCCGAATATAACAATTCACCTTGACGCTGGGTGATACTGCCCGATACGACTAATTGATCAGCTAAACCGAGCTGATACAGCCAGCGAGATCCTTTTTGAAAATGTTTTAAAGCTGCAACTAGAGATGCAGAACCTTTTCGAAAATCTCCCTGCAAAAACTGAATCACCGCAGTCACATATTTAAGACGCGCACTGACGACCGCGTTCCCAAGCGAATTTCGCGTGCTGATTGGACCGTTTGCTTCGCGCAACACCGCCGCCGCAGAACGTGCGTCGCCAGCTTCCGCAAAACAGTCTGCAAGCTTCACAATCAAAGAAGCCTGCATCAGCCTGGCCTTATTAAACGCAGCCCACTTGATGGCATTTTGAAGCGGCGCGTAAGCTGATTTAACTGTCATCAAATGAATGGTCGCACCATAATTCAGCGACTCTTCAACTAAATCGTATTGACCAAAAATTCCGGCGGAGCAACTCGCCTCCAATGCAAGGTCGCCAGCCACGGAGTAGTTCTCAGTAACAGACGCAATTTGCGCCATCTCCAACAACGCCACCGGTGTCAGTGAATGATCCATCCCATTTAACTGGAGCGAGGTGTTCAGCGTACGGGCGGCACTTTCCCATTCCCCCATCGAAGCCTGAGCGATTCCCAACAGCACGCCGTTATACGCGCCCATAACCGAGCCGTTGCCGGCGCCTGCAACAGAAAGCCCGTTAATTAATTGATTTGTAAATGGATCGTATTTCGAAATTGCACCCTTGATAACCCGACGACGATGCAAACAGAGAGCAGTACATCGCATGATTTCAGCGACATCGACTTTATAAATCTCAGCGTTATCCACAACGCCACCATCAGAGAAGGCACGCTCAGAATCTAGCCGACCGAACAGCATCGAAAACGCATTGGGGACTCGCGCAATTGAAGTTCTTCGCTTTGGCTGACACCAATTTATCTTTGCTTGAACAAACGCGTTATTGTTTGCTGGAATTACCTGTGGGATCTGCAAACGCGATTGCCACCCTTCTGCTTGATAGGACAAATACAGCCGAAGGGCCTGCTCATAGTTATTTACAGCTTCTGCATAATCGCCCATGTGGTAATTGCACTCACCCATCATCGTGAGATAACAAACCGAATCTAAAAAGCGACGCGTCCCAAATTTGTAGGCCGTGTTGTAACCGCGGCTGAATCGCTTGTAGGCATCCTGATAGTCGGCGGCAAAATAGTCTGCGTTGTTGGCAAAATTAATGTAGTAATCCGCTTTGGGAAGACGCCCCGTCTGGCCAACAACAGGAGAGCTACAGCTGACAGTTCCAATCGCAAAAAGAATAATCCAAACGAAGGGTATCCGGTGACAGCTTGAGTAATTCCAACGACCGCCGGAAAAACTCACAGTTCGCTCTAATAACTGCTTCGATTGCATCATAAATCACTCCAAAAAGGAAAAACGCAACGGGTCACTTATCAACGCACCGGACTTTACAGTTCTGCAACCGAATGATGCCAGCTTCAGGATAGGCTCGCACACAACAACCCTTTAGTCTTTTTCGAACCTCTGACGGTTTCAGATAACCCTGATTCCAAAAAACTGCTATCACATTTTCGAGGTACGTACCTAATAAAAGGCTCGTCCAATCCCCAACGGTTAAAAATTCAAGTCCAACTCATCTTAGCAGTTCGCCTAACCCTCCACAAAATATTAAACAGGGCAAGCTAGAGAACAAGTGTCCACCAAACCTCAACGGTTGTAATGATTTTTCTAGATTTGTTCCAAAGTCTACCCCCTGTCGAGACGATAGAGTTTGTAACGGTTATCCCGCGGATGTGATGCTGTGATATGAAACCGCGGCACCGAATTATGGAGTTTTCCAACAGATGTATTCTCGAATGAAATCAAGAGCTCTTAGTTTACTATTGTGTGGCGCCGCGATTATCTCGGCAGTCGCTTCCACCGGTTGCCAAATGAGTGTCGCCGGGCAAACGCTGCCGAGTGCGTACTTCCTCAGGGATGACGTACAGTATTTCGCGAAAGGTCCAGAGTTTAAACTCTCGCGAGAAGCCGCAGCGTTAAAAGAAGCGAGAGCAAACGAAAATCGAAACCGGTAAATAGGCCAAAGCCAAATTTCCTGGCTACCGATAGGTCTAGCGAATCGTTCACATCGCAGCAGCCCGTCTTCATGAGCAATCAGTTGGCGGGTTTTTTATTAACTGCAATCCCTGAGCATCGTTTTCAATCCGGCGACCACCGACTCGCAATGGTACCATTAATTTACGTGGTACCGTTTTTCATGCGCTTAACTAAAACGAACGGATACTCGATTCGGTATCAGCTCAAGCCTCAAAGATTAAGTCGTTTGGTTAGGGTGTCCACATTTGCACCATTGGTATCCCGAGGATCAGGGCACCAACGATCGATGCGGTAAAACTCATCAGCAGAACTGCGCCGCTAGCGATATCGAGTGCGTTAGCAACATTCTGATCTGTCTGTTTAGTAATCGCCTTGGCAAGTGACTCAAGACTGCTATTGAGCAGCTCAGCAACCATTACGGTACCGATACAAAGCACCAACAGCGAAATCGGAATGGGTTCTAAACCAATCCCAATCCCAGTCAGCAAAACGGCGATCCCCACCGGCACATGGATAACAAAACTGTTCAGGCTTTTTGGAGATTGAGCACCCGTCAGTCCGATTCGAAGACCCCGCATCGATATTTTGAACTTTTGAGCCCAGTGACGGTTCGAATAAGCGTCCTCGGGCAATTTGGCGTTTGAATCGTCGGTCATCTTTACTCCAACCAGCCAGAACTGGCCGGCGGAATCGCTCTTCCACCGGGACGGAATAACCGGGCGCGACTGCCAAATCGAGGTTCGAAACCAAATCGAAAACTCAAGTTATCGCGGCTAACATCATAGATCGCACCAAATTGCCATAAGAACGACTCACCGATGTAGATCAGATTAAGGCTTTCTCCGATATTTCCAGTTTCACTAAAATCAATCTGGCTACCACCTTTAAAACCCCATTTTTCGCTCATCCGGTAAGTCACCGCCGCAGATAAAATATTGCTGCTTAGGGGACCTTCAATCATTCGATAGCCCAGATAGACATTGCTAACTTCTGGGCGACTGAAGTTGGCACCAAAGCTTGCGGTTCTTAACCCCTGAGAAAAGAAGTCGAAATATCCGTCTGAGACCAATGAGAATCGATCTCCAATATGCCATCGAAAGTCATAGTCAAACATTCCAAAATCCGCGCCGTCATTGTCCCGACTAGCGTTCGGAAATAAGATTGCCTGAGTGTCGAACGTGATCCAATCAACGATCCGCTGTTGCCCCGGCCTCCCGCGCTTGGTTTGCCATCGTTGCCGAACTCCAAATTTAATCGCCGATAAATCATCCGCAATTTCTGAGGAAGCAGCGGTTACATTTCCCTGCATTCCTGAACGCTTGGCAAAGTACCGTTCATCATATTTGGTTGGCACAAATTCATTGCCAATCGGAACATTGGGAATTCCAAAAGTCGTAACTCCAAACCGCCGCCTAAAAGCTTCCTGTGAATCATCATCGAGGTGATCATAAAGCGGTAAATCACTCATTGATTGCGATGAATCGGAGTAAAAAGCATCCATGTCAAAACTGACTTTATGAGCCAGTCCATTGACATTCCAAAGAACACTTTGCACCGACGGATCAACTCGCCAAATCGGCAGACTGGCGCGAATTCCAGTTTGCCCATAACCTCGCAACAGATCGTTTCCTTGAAGATCTTCCTGCCAGTAACTCAAATCCCCTAGTAAATACGGAACGACTTTGACGGGCCCAACTTGAACGGGAAAATCAAGTTCATTGCGAGTGCCAAATTTCATTCCGTCATAAATTCGGATGTCCGTATTATCAACATTCGTCTCCCAAGCGAGGAAATTGAAACTGGCCCCTTCCTGAATGTTTTGAGGCTGACTCGCCCGCTTCATCCTTACGTAGCCAGCTTGCGAATGACTGTGCCAGATAGCTCGGTTATTAAATAGCGGCTGACCAAGTACAAAATGCTCGGCTCGTACTCCCGAGGTTTGTGTGAAAAAACCATTGAGTTGGAAATCGACGGTCAGGTTCTTGGATTGTGTCCCTTCGTTTCGCTCCAACCAAAAACCGGTCGTGTGGTCTTTATCCGTATCCCACTCGACCTCGTAATACTGCTCCAGAAAATTTCGGTCCGAAATATAGCCGAGTTCTGCGCGAACCACGGTGCCTGTATTTAAATCTTGACGATGCTGTAACCAAATTCGCCCACGGGGATCTTTTTCGGGAGGAATGTTAGATCGCCCCCTTCCAAGATTATCATTGCCTCGATCACTGATAAACCAACTTCGGTACTGACCTCTTACCTTTCCCTGATATCTAAAAAAGGAGTCCTTCTCATAGTCCACCTCCGAACCAAAACCGACGCCTCGGTCACTCAGATAATCTAAAATGCCGATCCACTCGCGTGTTCCATTGGCTGGTTTCGGAAGACCAAGGACCTGCTCCATATTCCACCCGGTATTGATTTGGAAACCGAAAATTTGATCATTTCCAATTCCGAAACGATCCAAATAGGGAGTCGAATCGCTCAGACTTGAACGAAACCTTGGCCACGCGAAAACAGGAAGCCCCGCAACGTAAACCCGATTCTGCTGAGCGTCGACGACGTATTCATCTTCCACCGCATAGAGTCCCGTTTGTGGGTCTACCGTCTGAAGCATCGTATCCGGATCAACCACCGGCGTCTCTCTACCGGAAAGCCCAATCCGTTCCGATTGAATCCAGTATTTTGGAACACCCAATTGACTGGAGGTGAATGCCGAACCAAACGCCTGCAAATTGTTCTCATCATATTGTTGCACTACATCTGCTTTAAGCCTGATTGTTCCTTCAAAATCCGGCACTTTAGCCGTTAATTCTGCTTTTAAAATTGTGCCCTGCTGCGTCGTCGCATCGTAAAACATTCTCTCTGAATAAATCGTTCGACTTCCCTTCGAGAAAATCACATTCCCTTCGAGATAAAACTGATCTCGCTTCGATCCATCCGGTAACAACGTTTGCCACTGGACCATATTGTCTGCGACGATGTAGAGCTTCCGGTCACGATCTCCCTGAAATGGCTCAGCATCAGCAATTAATGGGCTATCAATTACAATGCGAATTCCTCCCACGGCTGTCGTAATTCGCTCGTTTGGATTCTTGGGGTTGGGCGCACTGCGGGTATTCAAATCGCCACTTGAGTCCCTCCCCGTGATCTGAATATTAAATTGAGGCCTACTACCTCCTTGCGGTGAAGCCGCATTCTGCGACAACGCCGATGGCTTTTGGAAAACCGAAGGACCAATTAGCGGCGGTTGGAATTTTGGTTCTACCTGTTGAATGCGACCGGTTTGCGGTGAAATCACAATGGTCTCTTGAGGAACCATCAATCCAACAGGCTGTACTGATGAATCCAAACCGTCCCTCAATACGGTTTGAGAGCGATGGTAGATAGTTGGCAAATGATCAAGATTCTGAGTCAATGCGTTTCTATCAAGATCGACAGTCCCAGTTGTGAAAAATCGCCCTAACCACCTGTCGTCAACGATTTGATCTGCCGATTCTCCCACGGACTCATGCGCAGGCCCCTTACGATCTAGCTGAACCACTACATTACCTTCCAGATAGGCAATGATTTTGTACCCCCCGGCAACATCGCTTCCATCAGCGGGAGACTCAACATAAATAATGGCCTCATCCGAAGATGCACTCACCGCGCCTTGTGTGATCAACACGCCCTTTGAAATATGCAAAACTTCAAATTGTCCAGCCTGCCAACGCGTTATGTTTCCGGAAGACACCGATATTGGAATGTCCGCCGCAGGTCGGGGGTATGAAATTTGTTTCGCCGAGACGTCGACCGTAACAAACATCGAGCCGAATAACAGCACGGCCACCGAAGTAATCGCAAATCGCATTTTGCAACCATCACTCCAGCTGCGCGCGTAGGCGCCTGCACCGGAAGTTGCCATCCTTGGTTTTCGATTCTGGTAAAACAAGCTCAAGTTAAATGAACCGTTAGTCGATTGAATTGATACGAATTGCTCGACCCTGTTTTTGCTAAAACGAGAAAAACTCGAAACGGCGAACCTCTCCGTCCGCATCGCGCAGCAATAGGGTGCGGGAGTATAGGAGGGTGGGCACCGAGCAACAAGCCGGAAAAATTGCGGTAAACACCGCCAATCCCGCAAAGTCTCTTTTAAAATGCGCGTATTTTTACAGATACGCTTCAACATTTAGAAATGCTATCGTTTAAACTGATAGCACTTCAGTTACGCCATCCCTTCTTTCGCCAGCAGACACCGGCCGTGAATGACTTTTTCTCTTTCGAAGTCCCCGCAACAATCCAACCACTCTTTAGTGAAAGCGCGTTCAGCAACTACGCCCTGACTCCAAGCATTCAAACGGTTAGATCGACTCTGGGGGGATTATCAGCACGAGATTGCTTTCCGCGGGGCATCAAAGACGAATCAATGGCCCAATGTTGTTTGTCAGGACTTTGGTTACTTCATAACTTCCTCAACGAATCTCATGAAATAAGCCAATCTATTCACTCTCGCGAGGGTAGTTACTGGCACGGGATTATGCATCGCCTGGAAGGTGACTACTGGAACAGTAAGTACTGGTTTCGAAAAACTGGAAACCATCCGTGTCTCGAACATGTCCTTGGCACCCGTTCCTGGAATCCAAGCGACTTCACAGATCAATGTGAGTCTCACGCGGAACAGAATGATCAGTTATCGCCAGCCCTTCAGAAAATTGCGGTTGCAGAGTGGCGCGCATTATTTGAATACTGCTACACCAAAGCGTCTAATGACTGACAGAAGGGTAGGGGGTCCGAGACCTACCCATGCCCAAAATAGACGGTGTGAATCCAACCCCAATGCACGCGTCTTCGAAAACTCAGGCGTTGCCGGATGACGGCTCTACCGTACTACGACCGATCGAATAGTAGGTAAACCCTAAGTCTGCCAGCTGAGCTGGATTATAAAGATTCCGACCGTCAAAAATCACCGGCGACTTCATGGCTGATTTAATTGCATCAAAATCAGGATGCCGGAACACATCCCATTCGGTATTGATTGCCAGTGCGTCTACTCCCTCAAGTGCATCCATTGATTTTTCAGCATATTCGACTTTATCTCCCAGCTCCACTTTCACGTTGTCGACCGCCTCCGGATCAAAAACACAAACGGTCGCTCCACGCTCCAACAATTGTTCAATCATAACAAGAGCAGGTGCTTCCCGAATATCGTCTGTTTTCGGTTTAAAGGCTAACCCCCAAACCGCAAACCGGAGACCTTTTAAGTCACCTCCAAAATGCTGATCAACTTTTTGAGTCAGCACAAACTTCTGCCGGTCGTTAACCTGATCGACCGCTTCCAAAATGGTTGGAGGTAAATCGTTTGCTTTCGACATCGACGCCAGTGCGCGAACATCCTTAGGAAAGCAACTTCCACCATAGCCGACCCCCGGAAAAAGAAATGAAAAACCAATTCTTTGATCATGCCCAATACCCCGGCGGACATCATTAATATCGCCGCCCATCTTTTCACACAGATTTGCCATCTCATTGATAAAACTAATCTTTGTCGCCAGTAATGCGTTGGCGACATATTTCGTCAACTCGGCACTTTCGGGTGACATTGAAAGAAACGGCTTGTCAGTTCTTAAAAAAGGAGAATACAACTCGTTTAGAATTTCTTTTGTTTCTTCTTCACGCACGCCAACAACAACACGATCGGGATACATGAAATCATGAATTGCCGCGCCCTCTTTTAAAAATTCAGGGTTACTCGCAACACGATAATGAGTTTTATTCAACTCAAATAAGCGATCATAAATCCCTTGATTGGTGCCAACGGGGACGGTGCTTTTCGTTACCACCACCGTATCGGCGTTAATAAACGGGGCAATGCCGGCAACAACACTCCAAAGTGCCGACAAATTCGCTGAACCATCTTCCCCCTGTGGAGTCCCCACAGCAAGATAAACGACCTTAGCTTTTTTCACAGCAGTTTCTAGGTCAGTGGTAAAGTGTAAGCGTCCGGCCTTATGATTACGCTGAACCATCTCTGTAAGACCAGGTTCATAAATCGGAATAATGCCATCGTTCAACCGATCGATCTTGCCTTGATCAATATCAACGCAAGTAATACTGTTCCCGCTCTCCGCAAAACAGGTTCCCGAGACAAGCCCAACATAGCCCGTCCCAATCATTGCAATATCCATAAAATCGCCGCTTTAAAAACTTGAACATTTAGCCAACAACAAAGATCGCCAAACCTTCGAAAATATCGAATCCGATCGCATTTAAGGAATCACTTACTGAGAAGGCGATACTGCAATCAAATGGGAGAACTGCCTGAATCACCAACCAATTCATCCCAAATCAAACCATTAATTTTCGTTTTCCTCAGTGCCGGATTCAGGTTCGGTAGACGTCGAATCCGCCTCACTGAATGGCGGAGGCGAAACTGATTCCGGCGTTTCACTCTCAGACTCATCACCCAATTCATCTCGAGGAACCACCGCGATAACGGCCAAAGAATCCTCGTCATCCAGTCCCATGATTCGAACGCCTTGCGTGTTTCGGCCGATCGTACTGACATCCGCACATTTAATCCGTTGGATTTTCCCTCGCGATGTCATCAACAACAATTCATCGTCATCATTGACCGACTTAACACCAATCACTCGTCCATTTCGTTCTGTCGTTTTTATATCCCTAAGCCCTTTTCCACCACGTTTTTGGGTGCGATATCGCGAGCTTCCATTGACGGAATCACCGTCGAGTTCTTCGGCTTCGTCACCGGTTTTTGAATTCGCACCAAACAAGGTTCGTTTGCCGTAGCCCTTTTCGCAAGCCGTCAATAACGTTGCCTCGGGATCTGCCACAACCATTCCAACAACTTTATCACCTTCTGTCAGCGAAATTCCCTTAACACCGCTGGTATTCCGCCCCATCGGTCGCGCATCTGACTCCCGAAAACGGATCGCCATTCCCGTTTCGGTCGAAAGCACGATTTCATCTCCGGACTTGGCGACAAGTACGTCAATGATTTCATCATCCTCTCTAAGCTTGACAGCGATAATGCCGCCATTCCGTGGCCGACCATAGGCGGAGAGCGGGGTTTTCTTGACTAGCCCATTTTTCGTTGCCATGACGAGAAAATGCTCAGCAGCATCAAAATCTCGAATCGCCCGGCATGATGCAATTGCCTCGCCTTCATCGAGTTGCACGATATTCACAATCGCGCGTCCACGGCTCTCCCGGCTTAACTGGGGTAACTGATGAACTTTTCGCCAATGCACGATCCCTTTGGTTGTAAAGAACAATAGGTAATCGTGAGTACTGGCAGCGAAAATGTGCTCGATTGGATCTTCGTCTTCGCTTTTCGCGCCCTTGACCCCCTTACCGCCTCGTTTCTGGGCTCGGTACGTACTCACCGGCGTTCGCTTGATATAACCGCGGTGGCTTATCGAAACGACCATATTCTCTTCTTCAATCAGATCTTCAAGGTCGATATTGCGGACTTCTTCGTGTGACAAAACGGTGCGTCGCTCGTCCGCATGCTTTCGCTGAATCTCATCAAGATCTTCACGAATGATTTGGTAAACGTTGGCATCATCAGACAGAATTCTAAGATACTCTTTGATCTCTTCCAGTAATTTGGCATGCTGACCGCCGAGCTTTTCCTGCTCAAGATTTACCAACTGCCCAAGTGTCATTTTTAGAATTGCGTCGGCCTGGATTCCGGTGAGGTGGTAAACATTGGATTCACCGCGTTCCTCCTGGAATACCTTAAATCCATCTTCACCCAACGCTCTTTCCATCATCGAAGCAGGACATTCAATCCCCATCAACCCAGCCTTAGCCTCAGCCTGGGTTTTTGAGCTGCGTATGATCTTGATAATTTGATCAATATCAGCCAACGCCAACAACAAACCTTCAATTGTGTGCTTTTGGCGTCGGGCACGACTTAGCAAGAACTGAGTACGACGGCGAATCACTTGAACGCGATGCCGCAGGAATTCACTGAGGAAATCTTTAATCGATAGCTCTCGCGGCTTCCCATCCACCAAGGCCATGAAGTTCATGGAAAACGATGTTTGCAACGGCGAAAACTGATACAGTTGATTCAGGACAACCTCTGGGTCAGCATCGCTCTTGATTTCAATTTCAAGTTTGACCGGCTCTTTTAGATCACTAAGATCTTTAATCCCGGAAATACCTTTGACTTTATCGGTTTTGACTAGCGTAGCAATCTTATCCACCACCCCGTCACGCGTCTGCTGGAACGGCAACTCAGAGACGACGATTTTGAAGCGATTTCTCTTATTTGAAATTGGCTGTATTTCACATTCAGCCCGAACAACAATGGTACTTCGCCCTGTCCGATACGCTTTAATTACTCCGGCCGTGCCGCAAATCGTACCGCCAGTCGGGAAATCCGGCCCCGGCAAAACGCCCATAATTTCGCTAATGGTGCATTCGGGATTAGCAATCACAATTTTTAGTGCTTCACAAACCTCGCCCAGGTTATGAGGCGGAATCGAAGTTGCCATACTAACGGCAATTCCACTAGAGCCGTTGACCAGCAAATTGGGAAACTTACTCGGCAAGACCGAGGGCTCCATTCGCCGCTCATCATAAGTTGGTGTGAAATCAACGGTATCCAGCTTGAGATCTTCCAGCATCAAGGCCGCAACGGGCGACATTCTCGCCTCGGTATATCGCATCGCCGCAGGAGGCAAGCCGGCAATCGAACCAAAATTCCCCTGCTTATCGACCAGCACATGCCGCATGTTCCACTCTTGAGCCATCCGAACCAACGTCGGATATACAATGGACTCACCGTGCGGATGGTAGTTACCACTGGTATCACCGGAAATTTTGGCGCACTTCACCCGTGAAGAACCAGGCGTCAAACTGAGGTCATTCATCGCCACAAGAATACGTCGCTGAGACGGCTTCAATCCATCGCGCACATCTGGCAACGCCCGCGAGACAATAACACTCATCGCGTAAGTCAGATAACTGGATTTTAGCTCGTCCTCGATCGGCATTTCGAGAAACGATTCACTGCTATTCAAACCGCTGCCACCGCCGTCTTCATCCGGCTCCTGTGAATCAGTCGACAATTTATCCGCCTTTCAAACATTTTAAGCTACGCAGATGCTTGCTTTGCCAAGCAGAATTCAAAATGAAACTCAGGCAGCATTTCAAGCTACTTGGCGTCTCGCTTCCACCAGATGGTTGAAACCCAAAAAAACCGGGCACAGACCGCAAAGACCTACCTTTACACGACCAGCAAATAAATGAGGAAAACCCCTCAAAAACCGCTGTTTTCACCACTTTTTATTGCAGCAAATCTAACTCCCAGATATTAACAAAATCGGCCTCTTTTAACAACGTGCCAAGATCGATTTCAGCTCATAAAAAACCATGGTTTTTTGATTGTTTTTGCAACCCGTACCCAGGGGAATTCACGGGATAAACTTGACGATCCAACCGTGATCTACCAACAATGGTTTGCTATGGTTCGCCCATTGACCGGATTCCCAATGCCCAAGCCGAAAATCAATCTCCGAATTTTGAACGAGAGCATTCTCTATCGATTCGACCAGATTGAAGGATATCCAACAGAATCGGGGCGGCTAAGCTCAAACGCTTCGGCACACGGCGATTTTAGTCACTCAATCCCACGACTTGTTTTAGACGCAGACGACAACGGCCTGCCTAAATCTCACCCTCTGCAAGAGGCTGCAAACGCCAATTTAAATCATGACATCAGCCCTACGCTAACCCACCGGGTTTCATGTCGAGATGGTGACATCTGGCTGGCCGGCTCCGCCTTGCTATGTAGCTGCCCCGATTGCAATGCTCCCATGACCATTCGGGTCTGGCTTGGGCTTGCCGACTGCTGGCGTTGCCAAACAAGTATCTCGTTAACCGAAGAACAAATTCACGCGGTCAATAAACTAACCCCGAAGACGAAACTCAGGCAGACTTCCGAATCGACTCCCCTTCCATTCCCGGCAAGGAAGACGGTTGAACTCACACCTCAACCAATGAAAAACTTGCCAAAACCAAATCTTGAGGAACGCTGGTCTGAAGAAGAACTGGAGTCACTCAGTCGAACTTCTTCCCTCGCTCACTTTGTTCGCAATGGTTTCGTTGGAACACCCGCGTGGCTCGTCAGTTTAATTATTCACGTGATTGTTATTTTGATTTTGGGTTTAATCGTGTTTCGCGATCAGCCGCCTCCGCAACCCACGATCACGCTGTCCACTTCCCTTAGTTCAGACGATCGCCTTGGGGGTGAAATTCGATTTGAAAACCCGGCCAATGAGTTGCGGGACGATTTTAAAATGGCCAGCGACATGACTCAGGGCGAAGATGAATTAAGACAATTCATGGAAAAAGCGAATCGGGATGCAAAATCACTCCAAACCGATCCGATTCCATTGGCACCCTTAAAAAACATCGAGGTTGTGAGGAAAAACATCACCACCAATCCAGATCGCAGGATGTCGTTCGAAGCACGAGACCCCCGAATTCGATCTGAAATCGTGCGCAAAGAAGGAGGGACAACGCTTACTGAAGCCGCCGTTGCACGCGGACTGCGATGGCTTGTTTCAGTACAAAACAGCGACGGTGGCTGGAGCCTAAAAAATTATTCGAATCATAAAAACCCAAACAACGCCAGCGACATCATGGCGACCTCCCTCGCCTTACTCCCCTTACTTGGAGCCGGTCAGACGCACGAGTTTGGCATTTATAAATCTAACGTCGCCGCTGGACTAGCATGGCTAATTAAGCGTCAAAAAACGAACGGCGATCTCAGAGCCGGATTTTCGGGTCAGGCTGGAATGTATGCCCACGGGCAAGCCTCGATTGTACTTTGCGAAGCTTACGCGATGACCGGCGACCAAGCATTTCAGCAACCCGCACAAAATGCAATTCAATTCATAGAATCAGCCCAACACGGCAAAGGCGGTTGGCGATATCAGCCGGGGCAACCGGGCGACACCAGTGTTTTCGGCTGGCAGATGATGGCACTTCAAAGCGCTCAGGCCCCAAATATCGATCTCGAGATTAACGCTTCCACTCTCAAACTTGCCGACTATTTTCTCGATCAAGTCTCTGCTCCCGCCAGTTTCGCACGCCGACGGAATAAGCAGTTACCCACCGGCTCTGCCTATGCTTATCTTCCAGGAAAATCTGCCACCGCAGCAATGACCGCCGAGGCGATCCTTTGCCGAATGTATCTTGGCTGGAAAAAAGACGACCCCAGACTTTCAGTCGCTGTTAAATGGCTGATCGACGACCACCTCCCCAGCAAGCGAAGCCCCAATCTTTACTATTGGTATTATGGCACCCAGGTCATGCACCACTATGGAGGCGATTCATGGGAGACCTGGAATCGCAAGATGCGCGAACTGCTGATCTCTACACAAAACACGCGCGGCTCAAATTTGGGAAGCTGGGACCCCGGAAGATTCGAGTGGGGCACTCAGGGCGGGCGGATATACACAACTGCACTCGCCGTTTGCACACTGGAAGTTTATTACCGCCATCTTCCCTTATTTGACCCCATCGAGCTAAACTCAGTGAACAAGTAAAGCTTCCCATACCATTCGTAGAACGGCATGCATCCCCCACTAAACAATTCACCTGCCAACCATTGGTCACTCAAATCAACCACGATTCATTTCGCTCAAACGCCGACCGTGATGGGCATTGTCAACGTGACGCCCGATAGTTTTTCGGATGGCGGGTTTTTCCTGGAAACAGACCGAGCAATCGACCATGCACTCAAACTGGCCTCCGAAGGCGCAGGAATCCTCGACATTGGCGGCGAGAGTACGCGACCTTATAGCCAAACCGTCGCTGAAAAGGACGAACTGGCTCGAGTGATTCCCGTCATTCGCGGCATAGCCAAACAAACGAATGTTCCAATTTCTATCGACACATCCAAAGCAACGGTTGCCAGAGCAGCCCTAGACGAAGGGGCACAGATCATCAATGACGTCACAGGTCTCGAAGGCGACCCTGAAATGATCAAGGTGGCGGTCAACTCGGGGGCAGGGGTGTGCGCGATGCACATGCAAGGAACACCGCAAACAATGCAAGACAGTCCCTACTACCAAGATGTCGTTCAAGAAATTCACGCTTATCTAACCAAGCGGAAAATTCAATTACTCGACGCCGGCATTCCAATGGAAAAAATTTGCCTGGATCCTGGAATTGGATTCGGCAAATCTCATCGCCACAATCTCGAACTGCTTCATCACTGCGAACAGTATCTTGACCTTGGTTGCCCAATCCTCATTGGGCATTCTCGAAAAGGCATGATTGGAAAAATCATTGGCGACCCCGACGCGAACCGCGATTCAGCAACGATGGCCATCACATTGATGCTTGCGCGAAAAAAAATTCAAATCGTGCGAGTTCACGAAGTGGGAGGGACGGTGCGAGCACTCAAGGCATTCGCCGCCGTCGGCGGAATCGATGGGCAAATTTCACTACCCGTCGAAAATCAATAAACCCGGGCGGCTACTCGATGAAACTTTTCAGCAGCACCGCCCGATCGACATTATGATTTTCACCGGGTTCAAAAGAAACCGGTATCGATCGATCAAGCAGAAAAAACCCGCGAGACCGGTACACATCGCCAATCTGACTTCCCGCCTCAACGCCTCTTCCTTTGTTCGATTTTAATTCACCGTTGGCGTCGGTTTCAAAATAACCAACCGTGATCCAAATGGCAAAAACGCTCGACCTGGATGTCACGAGGTTCCCCAACCGCTGACGCATGTCGTTTCTAAAATAGGCGGAGCGCTGATCAAAATTAGAATTGAAAAAATCGAACGCAGGTAATTCCGAATCGGAATTTGAATAATCACCACTTGGTAATCGAAATAATCCACATTGACTTGGCATCACCTCATACCCACTGGGAGTGTGATTCGCTGCAACGGCTGGACGAAACGGATTCCGAAATTCATCTGTCGCTCCGCCATCTCGTGATCTCACCCAATTATCAAACTTGAGATCAGTCGAATACCCCCCCATCACACTATTCCACACTTCCGAGTCTAAAACAGTATTGATATTTACTTTACCTGGATAGCGATAATTCGAAATTCGATCAAAGGGCGCAGCCAATCCAAACGAGATCTCATGGTCAGCATCAGCAAAAGTGGTCGGATTCACATACGTTTCTGTTCCGGTGAACCGTGAGGGGACTTCTACAAAATCGAGAACGCGATGCAAACCTGGACCAAAAAAACTCCCCTTCACTTGATCTGCGTAGAAATTCAACAAATGCGGATACTGGGAAGCATAACTCTGACATTCAACATTGGGAAAGTCGGACTTAAAATCATCCAGCTGCATTGGTTTAAAAACATCTCGACGGTTGCCGTCGTAAGCATCGACTGGCATATCAAAGACCCGTGTCATCCAATAACTTGACGTAAATGGCACATTGACCAATTCAAGCTGGCTAACGTACGGACGGTTACTCCACGTCAACCAGCAAAAAGGTTCTTTATTACGATCAAATTTTAAATCTTCAGAATCACGATAAGCCGCATTCAAGCCGCCAAGCGATTCGAGCAAATTCCAACTCAGCACATGACTGTCGAGAAGATTGAAAAAGTTATCACAATCTTCAGGCTTGGGATATTTATCCAGCCCCTGCAGTCCATCGTGATCACTTTTAAACAACAGTCGATTGCGTTCCGTGGATTGACCGTAGTCGCCTGCGCTTCCCCGGCGCTCGTGAGTACCAAACCGCATCGCCCCGAGTTCTTCATTCATATTCGGGTCTGGATTAGCAGAATTGACATTCACGCCATTGAACGCAAACAGATCAATGGAGCAAGTGTCGATTGTCCGATAGGGATTCGAGGTTTTATTAAAGGCAAGCAAGGGGTTGGCTAAGCGTTGCAGGTGGACGACGCGGTAAGGCTTACGCTGATCGGCGTCGGCATCCGCAAGACCATCGTGCTGCAGATACTTTTCGTAGTGATCTGGATCGAGCCGCTTATCGATGGGCTCATCAAACGCATAGTCGACTGGCGTTCCCGGTGTCGTCACGTTCTCGGTAAATTTCAGTCCATCCGCAATAGGCTCGAGACTAATAGGTGCCCCACCGGCAATCGTGCCGACGCCCGTCAATCCCGCGTACCCATCAATCGGATCGCTTACGCCAAGCTCCCGCTCCCAGCCGCCATCGTTTAAACCGATTGGCAAATTGACTGCGGAACGAGTAAACTTTTTCATCTCCGAATCAACGGGGTCCCATTGTACAATTTCGATCTGCTCGTTCGCCGGATCTAAACTTATTCGGCGAGTCATATTCTGCAGTTCATCGGCCTCCAGTGCCTCGGGGGTGATTCTCCTGCCAAAATAATTATCAAACCTCTGCCCAACTTTTTGCCCTGCGGTTCCAACGACCGCATAACGTCCGGGACCTACGAAACCGGCTTTGATGTCATCCTCGGGGAAATAAACCTCCGGACCGACATCAACGGTAAACGACGGACGTTTGAAATAAATTCTCCGCACCGGCGTGATCGACTTACCGTTCGGATTACGTGACGCATCATCAGGATCAAGTGTTTCCTCATCTGTCTCGGTAACTACCAGTCGCCATACAGGGCTTGTGCCGTCCGGGGAAGTTTTTTGCAAATCGACACCGTTCAATCCTGCGTCGTAAAGTTCTCGCGGTCGAACTTGATTTGCATCGTTCATGACCCACGGATTGTACAGTTCAAAAAATGCAGACACTTTTGGAACCAAGTGACTGTCAAAATCTTCCCCGGGTTGATCCTGAGTGTAAGCTGCCGTCTCACCCTCAACGACATCTTCCTGTGCGAGATTCTGCGTTCTGCGATCATGGGTCGCGAACGTTTCAGTAATCAGCAACTCGGGACGCTCGGCTCCCCAAACAACAAACCGCATATCTGGTGCAATGCCATTGTCAGGAGCAAATATACTTCCGTCCACATCCCAACCGTCCCATGGATTCAAATCGAACACAAAGGGGGTCATGATGGAATCTCGGTCGCGGAAATCAACGACGTTAGCCGCCCACTGCGCAATGACCTTTCTAAATCCAATCAAATCATTGGAATCCGTTTTCCCATCTTCATTAAAATCGTACCAATCAGATACGTTGGCGACTCCGTCCCCGTTGCGGTCGATTTTTTCGGTATTCAACAAGGTAACCACATAGAGGTGCCTCGCAAATCGAATCCTCGCAAATAGGCTGTCCGGATCTCCCGTAACAACCGAGTCGTTGTCGTGATCGAACAACACCGTCGCGCCGCTGGGATGTTTCAAGGAATCAACTTCACCCATTTCATCCGTTACGCCGTTACCATTATTATCAATCCCGTCGCCAAATGGTCGGTTCACGTTCATCGGCAATCCGCGAAACACTTCCGGCGGCAGCATCAAAGACAACTGCTGGTCATTCCCAAGAATCTTTGCAAGTTTTATCGGCAGATTTTCAAAACTGGCGGGGACCTCAAAACTGTGGGTGCCTACCGAATGACGATGCCTGCTGTTAGGAGACAAACCAAGATTAATCAAACGAGGTGACAGGGTTTTTGAATCAACATCGAATGGGCGCAACAACCTCTCAAGATCTTTCGCCGAATAGGGGAAGTCAGCACTTCCCGTTTCTGCTCCTGTTGAATCCGTTGCCGCGAAAGACATCTCATAGGGCGAATCAAGCAACTCAGTCTTCAGAAACGAGAAAGCAACATCGGAAACAGGCAAACCAATCGCAACTTCGGGATCCGAAATGTCACGTATTTCGGGATACCCAATCGAGAATCGACCAAAAACATCCATCGCTGAACCAAAATGCCCGTCAACGGTACCGGGAATTGCTGCTCCAAACCCCACATTGGGATACCCAAACAACTTGTATTCCGACCAGCGATCGCGACTATCGGCGTCTCCCGGGAGACCATCACTTCCATAACGATTCAACATGACCGACTCAGCATTGGAAACGAGGTTATCAATCCGAACCTCTGGTGGGCCATATCCCTGGCCTCTTTTCGGGGCAGTCGCGTCAGGTAGTAAAGGAATTGACCGCATCTGCTCCTTCCCCGGAAGCTGCGTTAGGTTACCATGAGCATTGAGGTTAATCCGACCATCAAGATCGACCACTAAATAAGAAACCAACGGCTTTACAACTACGCCGTCACCTCGGGTTTCCCGGGGCAAACCAATATCCATCCAAATTCCGTCGACCTCTCCGTCGTTGTTGTTATCAACCGAAACCCCATCACCATTTGGGCCTCCATTTTTGATAGCACGGAAATCACCGCGAGCATCTGATAATAAATTTGGACGATGGAAACTGGCATGTTTCAGCGTACCGTCCGGATTAATACCGGCAAGAAACATGTTCTGGAAATCGAAAGTATCATAAGGCTCATTCGGAGCACGGGAATTCGCATCACCTTCAGCAGAAAAATACCCTCCATCACTCACCAGTTGTGACCAAGAGCGACCGACGCGATTTGGTTGCAGCGCATTTCTACCAATCGCAGGACTCCCAATGCGAGCGTTTGGACGAAATTCACCCGCTCCCGTTCCTGAAAATGGTCGACCATTAATTACAACGCGACGATTCACTAACTGCGACTTAGCGTCGGTCACATTAAACCGTGAATCGATTTGACTTGGCAAAACAATAAAAGTGTGCTCACCGTCAGCGACCTGATGATCTACGATTCGCGCGGTTAGCCCCCGTGCAGGCCCCGACACAACTCCAATTAACAACCCTGTCATCGATCCGCTCACCGACTCCGGGATAAACCTCTCTCCGTCAATTAATCGCGTGGCATCGCCGTTCAAAGTCAGCACTACAAAATGCTCACTACTGTCAGCCTCCGCATCGGCGACGGTCGCTGAAATTCCGTAACCGTACATATCCGCAAGTAAACTGTGTCCCCGAAGCGGCGAACTTGAATCGGCCAATGCAGGACCTCTTACCAAATCATAAAACGCTCGCTCGAGCGTTGCCTGGCGGTCTTTGTCATGAATATGCTTGGTTGATCGTTTTCTGGCAGCCCGAAAATAATCGTTGGAAACCAAAACGAATGTCGTTCCCATCAACAAAAACAAAACAATCATGGTTACCACAAAGATCAAAGTGATCCCGCGGCGAGGCGTGCTGGAGATTTTGGACGAATCAAGTCTCATGATAGTTCTTGACGCAAAGACATTTTCGGCGTGTGTCTAAACTGATTATCGGAATACGAGAGGGCTCGAGGCGGCATTATTTCCAAAGCCTTATTGAGTCGGCTGAATTCACCTCACACGACCGCGTTCTTTTAGCTAACCAATATTTTCGGCAATCTAAACAGCGATAGCATTGCCGAGCAACGAACAATCCGTCGCCGGACGAGATTCGGTTCAAAATGGGCTTGGTTACTGCCGGAATTATTTGCAAAGCATTAATTAAAGGCAAATACCATCCACCGCTCATCACTTTTATCTTGAAAAAACCACGGCTTAATCTACTCAACTCTCGCCCCGGCTTTGGCGACTAGGTTCGATCACACACCCAATCGGCAACCAGCCAGCCATTATGAGGGGTGTACTAAAAAACCTGCCGTCGACCTCCGCATCTCGCTTTATCGAGAACCTCTTCCTCTCAATTTGTATTCAAAACGGTCACCTTATTCGATGCCGAATGGGATTGCAGTTCACCAATCCCGACAATCGTCAAAATCGTTACAACCCGTTCGACATCCCTGTAACCCATTGGCCCTGAAATCGATAAAACCGAAAATTCCGAACAAAATTAGCTCCTCGATTTAAACGCTCTAACTAGCATGGAAAGGCGACTTTTCACCGTCAGTACTTTTCTGTTTTCAACTTTGATTTTCTCCAGCGAGAAGTAATTCCATGTTTGAGGAACACTCAACACTCGGCTCAACCGACATGTTGCGAGTCTTGGCTCGGCATGCTTTTAAGGCGATTATCGTATTTTCGTTAATCGTTGCCGCAACCATTGCCTGGATCCTCCTGACTCCAAAAAAATACGAATCGGTCGCGAAAATTTACGTCCGCCTCGGTCGCGAAAGCACAACGCTCGATCCATCAGCAACAACTGGACAGACCGTCAACATTCAGAAATCTCTTGATTCCGAAATCAACTCAATGCTTCAAATTCTTGGAAGCCACGAGACGGTCAAACGGGTCGTCAACGATATTGGTCCAGATGCGATATTAGCCAACTCTATTTCATCCAATGGAGCGCCTGCGAAAAAGGAAACACCAACATGGAGTTTGAAAGATTGGATTTCAGATCTAAAAGGAAAGATCATCAAGAATGAATTCTCACCAACCAAAACAGAAACTGCCATCAAACTGCTCCGTGAACGGTCTAGTTTCAGCGCTCCCAAAGACTCCAATGTCCTAAAAATAATCTGTCAGGCTGGACACCCAGAACTCGCCAGAAAAATTTCCGCATCCTGGGCATCAGCCTTTGTCGAGGAGCATCTCCGCGTTACTCGCACCAACGGTTCCCTATCATTCTTCTCGGATCAAGTTGAAAAAAACAAATCGAGACTAAGTGAGGTCCAACGCGAACTTCGGGATGCCAAATCGAAAGCAGGGTTGGTTTCCATAGAAGGTCAACGAAAAATCCTTGAAGATCAAGCCAACTCAATCAAGACCCGACTCTCCACCAGTCTTGCTTCGCTCGCCTCCACCGAAGCGAAGCTCAAATCTATCGAACTGATTCTCAAAGCCGAACCGGAACGAATTGAGAATGACCAAAAAACAGCCATTCCGAATGGCTGGTATGAACTGCGAAATAAACTATTCGACCTTGAAAATCAAGAAAACAGATTAAAGGCGAACAAGTCTGAGTTACATCCGGAAGTCATCGCGATCACAGGGCAACGCAAAGCGCTCGAAAAGATCCTCGACAACATGACACAGGTCACGTCGGAATCAACGAGCAGTCCCAATCCAACGCTCCTGCTATTTCGACAGTCGAAACTCAATGAACAAGCTCTGGCATCGGCGCTTAAAGCCGAAACCAAAGCGCTCGAAGCGCAATCCGCTCAAAATCTATTAGAGATCGATCGGCTCAACGCCAACGAAGTTATCATTCAGGCACTCGAACGAAAAAGTCTTAGCTTAGAAACCATTTATCTTGCCAGTGTCGCGAGTCGCGAGCAGTCTGCAATCCTTGAAGGCCTCGAGCTTGCCAATATCTCCAGCGTGAGCCTGCTACAGAATGCAAGTTACAGTTCTCAGCCCACTGGCATTGGGCGACTAAATAAACTTGTAATGGGAACTGCGTTGGCAATATTCGCAGCATTGTTTTTCATTTTCATCTGTGAGTATTTTGATCGCTCCTTCGTTACACCCGAACAAGTGGAACAGTCTCTGTCAATTCCAGTCGTCGCCTCTATTCCTCAAGACCGTCGCCAAACGGTGGAGGTAAATTAACCATGGCTTTGACACCGTCACTCGAAGAAACTTTATCTCGGCCTCTTGTCTTAAGAGATCGTGAGCATATCGCGAGTCCCCAGTACATCGAAATCATCGACCACTTGCGAAAGTGTGGATTTGGTTGTCACGATAAAAAAACACTTGGGATCACCAGTGCTGCCTCAGGTGACGGGGTCACCACGATTGCATGCAACCTTGCCCTGCATCTTGCCTTTTTCACTAACTGCCGAGTGGTCGTGGTTGACGCCAACTATTCCTCACCACGGCTTCATCGAATCTTTGGCATTAGCTTAAAACCGGGACTTGCCGACCTTTTAACTGAAACTGCAATGGAGTCGGAGTGCATTCATGAGTTAGCAACCGGGGACTCTCGAACGCTACCTCGCGGTCTTCGCAGGAGAATCGATCGCCTTTCAAATAACTCGGGTAATTCGCTTTTAAGCAACCTCGCTCCAGCGACTTTTGGACTTTCCGTTTTACCTGCTGGAGAACCGAATCAAGATGCACTTCAAGCGCTAAACACTCAAAACGATTTTATCGAAACTGTTCAATCCGAATTTGACATCGTCATTGTTGACCTCCCTCCGATTCTTGCGCCAAGAAAAACCACCGTAAATCTTGCATCGCTCGACGGCAATTTATTCGTCATCCAAGCAGAACAAACAACCGATCAAATAACGCGAAAAAGTCTACACGCGATCCAACAACGGGGCGGAGAACTTACAGGAGTTGTCCTTAATCGGTTCCGAAGACGTTTTTCGCGGCGAAACCTGACTGCTTCCCGTTGAACGGGATACCGCAATGAGAGACTTCAAAACCGCCTCTCGCCGTTGCACTGACAATTTAAACCGATGCGAAAGATAAACGTGACCTGTCACCGAAAGGGACGGAGTCCGCGCAGACCAATGACCGCCAAGCCTATCGTTATTCCAACTAAATTGAATCCTATTCCAGTCTGGAAACGAGGGATTGACCTATGTGGTGCCACGATTGGGCTAACCCTCCTCTCTCCATTATTTATTGTCGTTGCGGTCCACATCAAGATTTTCTCGCCCGGTCCAGTGTTTTTTAGACACCAGCGATACGGCTACCTTGGACAGCCAATATTTGTTTGGAAATTTCGGTCTATGCACATTCATACGAACCCCGAAGTTCATCAAAAGCATGTCCTTGGATTGACCAGCGACGATGCACAACTGAAAAAAATTAACAACGACGCCGATTTAATTTTCCTTGGAAAATGGCTGCGATGTACCGCCATTGACGAGCTTCCGCAATTAATCAACGTGCTCAAGGGCCAGATGAGTCTGGTCGGCCCCCGCCCGGATGTGATTCCCGTTGATCAATATCGCGAATGGCAACGAATTCGCTTCGTTGTTCTCCCCGGCCTAACCGGCCTTTGGCAGGTAAGTGGCAAAAACAACACGACGTTCAATGAAATGAACCAACTGGATGCAGATTACGTCCAGCGACGCTCCATTTGGCTGGACACAAAAATAATGGCAATGACCATCCCCTCAATTATTCAACTGGTGCTGCAGAGTTACTCTGAAACCGAACCCAATTCATAAAAATGCTTACTCTTCGAAAGTTAAATCCATGATTCATTCCCACGATCCCCGTCAACTGAGAATCGGTATCGTTGGACTTGGTTACTGGGGGCCTAATCTTGCTCGCGTCTTAAACAGTTTAGACAACTGCGTGGTAACTGCTCTCTGTGATCGGGATCCAGATCGACTGCAAGCCTTTGGTCGAAAATACCCATTGGCCCTTACCAGCATCGACGCTACCGAAATCATGACCACCGATCACGTCGACGCAATCATCATTTCAACACCGACAAAAACCCACTTTCAATTGGCAAAACTGGCACTGACCAATGGAGTTCATACTTTTGTAGAAAAGCCACTTGCGACCTCGACCGCTGAGTGCGACTGCTTAATCGACCTCGCAGACACCAAAAATTTAAAGTTGTTCGTTGGGCATATTTTTCTTCATTCAGCCCCCGTAGCGAAACTCAAGGAAATGGTGCTGAACGACGAATTCGGGGAAATCTACTACATGAGTTCAACTCGCCTGAATCTTGGGCCAGTACGCTATGACGTGAGCGCACTTTGGGATTTAGCACCCCATGACATCTCAATCATGCTCGAACTAATGGGAGCCCCCGTGGCGGTCAATTGTTCCGGACTTGCGTACCTCAACCCGTTGAACCACGACGTCTGCACTCTCAATATTCACTTCGAAGACAACCGGATGGGCATTATTCACGTCAGCTGGTTAGATCCTCACAAGAAACGGGAAATGACGGTAGTCGGTAGTAAAAAAATGGCAATCTACAACGATATCGAGTCGTTGGAAAAAATAAAAATCTATGACAATGGTGTTGAATTCGAAGATCTTTCTCACAGAGACGACACAACCTATGCAGACTTTCGCGTCAGCTATCGGTACGGCGATATACACTCTCCCCGAATCAATGAGGTCGAGCCATTAAAAGCTGAGCTCATGGATTTTATCGACTGCATTATTGCCAACAAACAACCAAAAACTGACGGACGAAACGGAAGAGATGTTGTTCAGGTACTTGAGGCCGCTGAACTGTCATTAAATCAAAAATTAGGTGATGTCCAACTCTCAACTTTAAAACGAGCCGACACCGTCAAAGAAATGAAATTGGTTAAAAAATGATGGGCTCAAACCAAGTGCACCCTCTAGCACTCGTGGAATGCGAAACCATCGGTCAAGGCTCTCGAATCTGGGCGTTCGCCCATGTGATGAAAGGGGCGTCACTCGGGAATGACTGCAACGTTGGTGATCACGCCTTTCTCGAAACGGGCAGCTGGGTTGGTAACAACGTCACCATCAAGAACCATGTTTGCATTTGGGAAGGCATTGTCATTGAAGACGATGTTTTTCTCGGCCCCCACGTGGTGTTTACGAATGACAAATACCCTCGCTCACCAAGAATGAGCAGGACAGCAAGTCGATACCAGCAAAAAGAAAACTGGCTTGAACGAACCGTTGTCGAACGAGGCAGTTCGATCGGTGCGAATTCTACCATTATGCCAGGCATTACCCTTGGCGCTTACAGCATGATTGCCGCGGGATCGATCGTCACCCGCGACGTAGAACCACATGCTCTCATGGCCGGCTCCCCGGCGAAACGCGTTGGAACTGTCTGCTTTTGCGGATTGAAAACGCCGCCCAATCCAGGGCCAACATGCCCCAATTGCAATGCGAAAATCTCTGATTTCATGCGAAATGATTAATGGACGCAATCAAGATCTACAACTTTGAAACGACACCTAAGAAAGTACTAAACAAATGAAAGCAGTAACCGCCCCTGTTCCCTTTGTTGACCTAAAAACGCAGTGTAATGAATTAACACCTGAAATCATGCCGGCCATCGAAAATGTTATTCGACGAGCCGCTTTTATTTTGGGCGACGAGGTTGACGAATTCGAAGAGAAATTTGCCGACTACTGTGATTCCAGTTATTGCGTCAGCGTTGCCAGCGGAACAGATGCCATTCACTTAGCACTTCGAGCGGTCGACGTTGGCCCGGGCGATGAAGTCATCACGGCCGGAAACTCATTTGTCGCCACAACATTCGCAATATCA
>WTFU01000024.1 GCA_011523945.1 Mariniblastus sp.
CCACCGGCCTGACAGAGCAAGCAACCAAGGGAATCAAAATCGATCACGCCCAAGAGACCGGCAAATATTTCAAACATAAGGAAACTCGTTAACGAACAATACAAGACGCGACCTGATTCAATGATTATCATTTATTTCACGGCAGAGACTGTCGGTTGGCGATACCGCTATGCGCCTTTTTAACACAAATGGATCCACTTGAGTAACTTCGATCATTCTCTTTGATGGTTAACGCGCGAAGTTCTAAAACTAGCAACGCAATCTCCGAAAACAAAAAACAAGTTTTGAACAGAATCTCCCAAAATTCTCATCCTTACTCGAAAAGCATTTGACGCTGCAGGCAATCTAGCTTAACCAGCAATGAATTTTTACGGGAACGGTATCACTGACTCAACTCGCGGGCCTGATGATCAGTACGACACACGGAGCAATGACATCATTTACATTTCAATTTTAAATCGCGCACGCTTTTCTCGTGCAACCAAAGATTGGGCGAGCGGATCGTCGACAATTTGCTCATTCTTCGAATCCCATTGTACCTTCCGCCCCACTCGGGCAGCAATTCCTGCAAGGTGACAAGTCGTCAATGCGCGATGATGACTGAAGACATCCGAGATCGGTCGACTTCGACTAACCACCGAATCAAAAAAGTTTGCAACGTGGTTAGTCACAGGTCCGTTGTTATAGACCTTTTCGATTGCGTCAGAAGGTAAAGGCTTGGTTTCAAGATCCTCTACTGGCTTACCTTTTAACTTTCCACGATTAACAAATATTCTGCCTTCAGATCCTTCAAAAAGGATCCCATTGTCAGTGTCATGTCGAATAATCAATTCGACATCATTTGGGTATAACGCTTTGATATTGAATTTCGTCGCAGTGTTGTAACGATTATTCATTACCGGATACCCATCTTTGAATTCGACCGGGTGCTCTACAAACATTGGGTCAACCGAAACAGGCCCCATTTCAGTCATTCCCATTCCCCAGGTAGCGATATCAACATGGTGAGCGCCCCAATCAGTCAATTTCCCACCAGAATACTCATACCACCAACGAAACTCATAATGCCCTCTTGACCAAGATTTAATGATATTCGACGCACCATTTTTAAAGTGGTATTCAGCCTGGCCAGCAGGTCCAAGCCACTGGTTCCAGTCCAAATGTTTCGGCGGTTTCGTTGCAGACAGGACCGGACTCGTAGGAGCCCCCCCAATTGCGCACTGCACTCGCCGCAATTCCCCAAGCCTACCCTCCCGGATCAAAGCAATCGCTTTAACAAACTGGGAAGTGCTTCTCTGCTGGGTGCCTACTTGAAAAACAGCGCCCGTTTTTTCGCAGACGTCACAAACCAAACGCCCTTCTTCAATTGTCAGCGTCATTGGTTTTTCGCAATACACATCCTTACCAGCTAACATGGCTTCGATTGCAATCTTCGCATGCCAATGATCCGGCGTACTAATATGGACTACGTCAATTTGTGGATCATCAATAATTTTTCGATAGTCAGTTGCAACATCCGGCGCTTTCCCGAGCCAATCTTTAACAATTCCTTTTGCACGATTGAGCCGAATTGTGTCGACATCACATACTGCAACAATGTCGCCATACTTGGGAAATTCTTTACCAACACCGTAACGCCCATCGGCTTCGAAAACACGTTTATCCCACCGCACCCCGCATCCAACGACACCAATACGTGGGCGAGAGTTCGCACTTTTAAAACCAAGTGCCCGGTCAACAGATCCTGAACCAAGCGAAACCGCGGCCATGCCTAATGTTGCTTTGATGGCACTACGACGGTCCAGTTGAGCGGCGTTGGACATATGGACAATGCTTTCTTACCAAATAACCAAATTTGTTTAGAGCTCGATTTCGTAACCCTTACGACTGTCTCGAGCCAACATTGCATTTGCAATCGCGTCACCCTTGATTGTCTGCGACTTCGCGTCCCACTGAATAGCGCGACCCAACCGAATGGCAATGTTGCTTAAGTGACAGGTATTGATGGAAGCAACATGTGTCCACACATCGGACGCTGGCTTTTTTCGACTAGCAATACAGTCGAAAAAATTGTTGACGTGTTCAACTACGGGACCACCATAAATTTCCTCTAACCAACCACCGGGTAATGGATTTTTTTCGAGGTCTTCGATCGGTTTACCCGCAATCGTGCCTCGATTGACAAATATCCGGCCTTTCGTTCCTTCCACCAATATTCCGTTTCGGCCCTCGCTTGTTATTTCCATGAGAACGCTATTTGGAAACTGAACATGAACTGTAAATCGATGCGGGGCGTTGTACCGATCATCAAGCGTAGGATTCCCCATTTCATCAAATGGCACCTTCGCCTGAACCATCACCGGTTTTATGTCAGTCGGCCCCTCGTCGGGACCGCACTGGTTAATGATCCATTGGGCGATGTCGACATGATGCGCACCCCAATCCGTCATCTTCCCACCGCTGTACTGCAACCACCAACGAAATTCTTTATGACAATTCGACGCATCGATGCTGCCATCACCTAAATTTCGAACAAGCTGCTGTCCATCTTTTCCATTCTTCAAAAATCGATACGGAACATCCTCCGTAGGACCTTTCCACCGATCCCAATTAAGAGTCTTAGGTGGACCAACAATCGGTATTGGTTTGCTGAATGGGTTGTGATTTAATCCGACGGTGACCTTCTTTATGGATCCAAGCCGCCCTGAATGGGCAATGGCAACGGCCTTTAAAAATCGCTCGTCTGAGCGCTGCTGTGTTCCCACCTGGAGTAATTGACCAGTCTCTTCAACCACTTTTGATATAATCCGCCCTTCATCGACCGTCAGAGTCAACGGTTTTTCGCAATAAACATCTTTCCCGGACCTCAATGCCTCGGCAGCAATCTTGACGTGCCAATGGTCGACGGTACCGCAAATGATGGCGTCGATATCGTTACGATCAATGACCGAGCGATAGTCATCACTAGTTTCAATATTTGCCGTTTTACCCTCCCGAGCAAGCCGTTTAGTAAAAATGTCTTTGACATAGGCGGAGTGGGCAGAGTCGACATCGCAGGCAACCACCATATCCCCGAAAGCCAGTGCCCTTCGAGCATCGCCTGTCCCTTGCCCCCCACAGCCTATCAGCGCAAATCGTGGACGCTCATTTGGAGAATGAGAACGCCCCACGGAAGCACTGGAGAAAAAACCAAGACCTGCCGCCGCACCTAGCGTCGAACTTGACTTGAGAAAACGCCTTCGATTGAATTTTGACATGACGATCAAAAAGAGAGTTTAGTTGATAGGGACATATTCAAAGCGCGATCAGACCGAACATTACGTTACTAGGCAACCACCCCAACAACGTCCAGCTAATCTCAAAAAAGGAATGGGCAAATCTTAATCTCTTAAACCAATCGGAACAACTTCCAAACAGTCAGCAAAAAGAGCGCACAAAATCAGAAGCACTGTGTCGACGGTCGATCTCCCAGTTCTAATGACGTACAGACGTGAATGCCCAATAAGAAAACTGTCGCCCTTAATTCAGGACGCACTACTTGGTTCCAGGAAACGAACTAACATACTTGATCTTAAAATCTGGAAAAGAATCGACCAACTGAATCTTAAAATCGGGAAATGACTTTACCATCTGCCATTTACCGGGCTTGTCCGGAAACGAATTAACGACCTGAACTCTTAAATCAGGAAACGAATCGACTACCTGAACTTTGTAATCGGGGAACGAATTGACGATCTGAATCTTGCCGTAGATCTTCGAAACATCGATGGTCCCGGGAGAGCTGCCCTCCAAATTGTCTTCAACCAAATCAGTTTCAATCATAGCAGCTTCATCACCAACAATCTCAGGTGTGTGATACAATTGAATTCCGACACCAACGATCATGCAGATACTGACTAAACCCATCGAATACATAACTCGCTTGCTCATAGCACCTATTCTCCATTAATTACAATCAGTCAGCAGATATGGCTGCTAAATTATAGCATGCTAAGCTGGATTAGGCTGAGTTGATTTTCGATACCATGCCGGTTCCCGGCGAAAGCTCGCCTATCACAGGCGAAAAGCCGCCTTATCATTCAATTCCGCACCCTCTATTCGAATTGGCAGGGATCGAATCTTTTGCTGATCGTACGAAAAAAATCTTTCGTAGTATCCCCATTCGTCGGACACTCGAGAAGTTCGATGCTCTGCCGCTCTATTGAATTTTTTAAATTCAAGAATCCGATGGCCTGGGCGTTGGATCAAAAAGAGGGACGTTTTTCTTTTTAGGGGATTACCCAACATTCCCAAACCAGACACAGAGTCCGCCGCATTCCAATTAATGTGAGGTAAGCTCAAACGCTCTCATTAAAATCCACGCAGATTAACTTATGACTAAATATTCCAAATTTAGTCAAAACAAGTGGAGGTACAACAAACGCGAGTGTCCCGTACAACCCAAACACAATTAAAAGGAGTACCAAACCAAAAATCGGCGGCAAAACATCACCAGCAATCAACGCTTGCAATCGATCGAGAATGAATGCGACTGGATATGCAAGTGCCAGGAATAGTACTAACCCTAACATGATAAAACCCAACGCTAACCAGGAAGTTCGGTATTGGAAAATGTTTCTTGACGCAGGCACCACTTCTATCCGATGTGGCCGACAAGTGAAAAGAAAGGTTCTCACCTCAATGTCATGCGGACCAACAGTAACTACGATCTCTTCCCCGATCGTGCCGGCTAATTTTCCATCTACGAGAACACCGAGCGGAGATTTTCCCTTACGGCGAATCCAACCACCCGTTCTATGTACAATCAAAGTCGAACATTCTTCAGACATCGATTCTCTTTCTTCAGAAGTAAACACCTCGAAGGAGGATTTCGAAAAGGAGGTACTTGGACGCAGCGAATGCTTATGGCTCACTATTCTTTTAATTCCACTTTTGATTCCAATATTGCCGTCACCACATGCTCCACGGTAGGCCAGGGCTTTCTAGTGATCATCGCAAACAATCCGCCCTTTCGGGAAAACACCAACTCGTCATTTACGAATACATCAAATTGCCCACGTGAACCGGGTTCAATCAGGGGTTCTTCCTTCAATTCTTTTCGGATAGCTGCAGCGTAACTCGCCACTTTGGGGATATAAGACTTTCACTTTGGACAGTGAATGATTTTGATTACCACAGTGGGTTCCTTTTGGAAACGAATTGACCACTCTTGACTGCATAGATTGGCAGGCAAAACCTTAACGATAAAAAGGGACTCGATTGATTTAAAATTTGTTTTGGGTATGCTCCCGAACAACAACAGTCCGATCGTAAAAGTCACCGGTGGCGACATCACACATTCTAGTTGCCACCAATAACTACGATGCGAATTCAGCCTACCACCCAACATTTTACCAAGTGTGGCATCTTATTATTGCAATTGCAATCCGAAGCGTATTTGGAAGGAGCTTTCGCGGTAAAATTCAAACGATGCGTTTGCCTGAGCGGAAAGAAACATAGCGAAATAAGCTGGCTTTGATTTATTTCAAACGTTCAATTTTTTTGAACAGGAATTGGACGGGCTAAAAGACTGTCAATCACAGCCTCCATTCGAGTCATCGTCGCGCTTCCTCGAGACTGCGTAAAGTACAAAACCATCAAATCCTGGTCTGGCCACGCCCATGCGTACGTCGCGTCCGATCCACTATGTCCAAAGGCCACAATTTTCCCATTTTTCTCATAAAGATGCATTAACTGTCCGTAAGAAGAATTCAGCCCAGCGAAGCCGGTCGGCATGGGAGTTGGCGAGACCGGCATAAGAATTCGCGAAATTGCAGCTTTAGACAATATTTGCTTTCCGTTAACCGCTCCACCATCGAGGATCATCTGCATAAAACGAGCGTAATCAACCGTCGTTGAGTAAAACCCTTGAGCAAACATTGGAAACGAAAAATAGGGCTTCCCCTGCCAGCGCCAAAATTGCCTCCAGCGCCCAATCCCTCCAACATTTTTTCCCGCTACACGCTCCAGCCTCGGGTCTCCAACTTTCAGGAGAGTCATGGAATCACTCATGCCGAGCGCCCTAAGCAATCGATTTTCAATCAGCTCCTCAGCCGGTTCGCCAGCCGCTCGCTCAATTATTGCGCCAAGCGTGTCTACGTTTGCATCAGCATAATGGTACTGCTCGCCCGGTTTAAAGAGTTGTGGTCCCAGCTCGCCCCAATAGTCGGCGATCTGCCCGATATGGTCGTAACTTGAGTAATCGGACCAAAGTCTGCCCGCCGACTTCATTGGAAGACCGCTTCTGTGCGTCAACAGATGCTCGATGGTAATTTCACGCGAACGTTCGTTATCAAAAGATTCAAGATGGATTGAAACTGGATCCGTTAGTTTCAATACCCGCTCGTCAATCAAAATCTGTGCCATTACTCCAGCGAGCGGCTTCGTCATCGATCGAATGCTAAAAATCGTATTCTTAGCTAACGGTTGCCCAACTTTGGGCTCGTCCCGTCCGTAAACGGCGTGCATGACCGTTCGCCTATTTTTAATAACCAATAATTCAGCACCAACTATTTCTTCCGCCTCAACAAATCCAGCGACCAGCTCATCTAGACGGTCGAGCGCAACGCTTGACACTCCTTCGGTCTCTGGTTGCGCCTGAGGGAACGCAGGATCTTGCGACATCTCACCCGTTGCCGCGCTCGAAGTTAACTCAGCAACGTGCGCCTGCGTTTGACAAAACCCTAAAGCATCCACGCTGGCAAGAGTAAGCACAACGCAATTAACTGAGACAAGAGCTGATAAACATCGCGTAATTTTTAATTCCATTTTTGAACTGTGAGATCGAAGCGCCCGGGGACCGACAACTGAATGAGACACAAAGAATCACCCTTCACCTAACGAACTTAGACTAAAAACCGGCTTACTCAAACAACTAAGATCCAATAGGAGGCCATGTCAACAATGCCGAAATACCACGAGAAGATCAAATCCGATCAACTCTGGACTTGCTTTGAAAAGCAATGAAAACTCGTAATCCATTAGTAAGCTAACCCGAGGTTTGCACCAAACTACTCTAAATCGAACCGATTGTCGCTCCACCCAAAACTGGCCAACTCGATAGTCCGGTACGTACAAAAGTGTGAAGAATTGACTGTTCGAAAAATTAGAACCAAATAAAGAAAGAAATTTTGCGACCACAAACGAATCAATCCATCGAGCAAGACAATTCCAAGTTCAAGATATTTTAAAACAACAATGATCCCGTAATTCTTAATCTTAACACCGTTAAATTATTGACCGTTGGATTGGGATCGAGCTACCTAGCAAATGAATCGCTTGACCGGCGAGCTAAAAACGTCGAAAATTTCGGTTCAGGACGGAGTCATTCCTTTGTTTAAACCATTTCCCGTTCAACCAAACAGATCGTATTCCTACCAGGTAAAACTAATCGCATGAGCATTTCAGTTTCCCGCCGTGAATCCCTTAAAATTCTTGCCGCTGGCGGCCTTATTCCGATGCTCTCTCCAGCACCGGAAGATCCCAAAGACGCTGGGACGCTGCCGTGGAGGAATACAAACGATCGAGTTTGGCTCGGAGGCCAATACTGGGCCAATCCGATGGAAGACTGGCAAATCAAAGATGGCTGGGCACAATGCAACATCGCGTCCGCTAATCGTAGTATCCATCACCTTACCCACCAAATCACCCAGCCGCGCAAAGGATTTGCAATGGCCGTGCGACTGGAGCGGGGTGGTGGCAAAGATGGTGGCGGGGGATTTCGAATTGGAGTGAAAAGCGAACTGAACGAATACCGCAGTAATTGTTTTGCTAAATCTGGAATCGATGCCGGGATAAATTCAGACCAAAATCTTCTATTTATCGGCAATAAAACAGTGAAGATCCCGGAAAACAAATCGGGGGAGATAACCCTCGTCCTCGTAGGACGACCAAATGGGACTCAAATCGATCTCACTCTTACCCTCGGAGACAATGCAGCTACGGTAACTACTTCGGTGCCCAATAAAAGCATTTTAGGCAATGTCGCACTTGTAAGTCAGTATAAGGGGGGTGCCAAAAATGCACGGGGAAAGAATCGTGGCTACCGATTCACTGATTGGGAGCTTGAGGGCGATGCCTTTTCCGTTACACCTCAGCAAGCATTTGGACCGCTGCTTTGGTCAATGTACACCCTAAGCGACTCTCGATCTGATAATGGATTCATCCTGAAGATGAGCGCGCTCACCGGACCACTTGGTCAAGAAGATAACCAATCCGTCGAGCTTCAGATTTTAGAAAACGGCAATTGGAAATCACTTGGAAGCGCCGCTCTGGATACTGACGCGTGGGTTGCGACATTTCAGATTCCCAATTGGAATGCGACATGCGAATCCAAGTACCGCCTTGTCTACCTGGAAAAACATAAAGACGGGTCGGTTTCCCGTAACGAATGGGGGGGAGTCATCAAGGCCAGTCCGACTGGCCGACCTCTGCGACTTGGAGCCTTAACCTGCCAGAATGATTATGCGTACCCTTACGAACCGGTCGCCGAAAACCTGATCAAACTGGATCCTGACATGCTCTATTTTTCAGGAGACCAGCTTTACGAAAACCATGGGGGATTTGGGATCATTCGTGATCCTGCCGATTTAGCCATCCTTAACTATCTTAGAAAATTCTATCAGTTCGGTTTGTCATTCCGCCATGCAATGAAGAACAGCCCCACTGTCTGTCTACCTGACGACCACGACGTTTTTCAGGGTAATATCTGGGGCGAGGGTGGCGCCCCAATGAAGGATACCGGCAAAGGCGCAAGCTCAAAGGGAGGCTACCGCGAACCTGCCCGAATGGTAAATGCTGTTCATCGCACTAATACTGCCCATCATCCCGCCCCCTTTGAGCCAACACCATCCTTACAGGACATTAGCGTTTATTACACAGATCTTGTGTATGGCGGCGTGAGCTTCGCAATCATTGCCGACCGGCAATGGAAAAGCGGTCCTGAGAGAGTCGAAACTGGCAGTGGACGAGCCGATCACGTAATTGATGCAAACTTCGACACGTCCAAACTCGATAAAGATGGACTCGTGTTACTTGGAGAACGTCAGGAAAAATTCCTTGAACAATGGGGGGAAGATTGGCGAGGGCATTCAATGAAAGTCCTATTGAGCCAGACGGTATTCGCAGGTGTTGCGACTCACCACGGTCATAAACAACAATACCTCAAAGCTGATCTTGACTCAGGTGCCTGGCCTCAAACCCAACGAGATAGGGCCATCAATATTATTCGTAAATCGATGGCCCTTCATATTAATGGAGATCAACATCTAACCACGCTTTCTCAATACGGAGTCGAAAAGCAACGAGATAGTAATTGGTCATTCTGCACGCCTGCTATCGCGGCGGGCTACCCACGCTCATGGTTACCGGACGAAGTTGGGATGCAACATCAGAATCGCCCAAGCCATAACCACAACAATACCGGTGAGTACCTCGATGGCTTTGGCAATAAGGTCTATGTTTACGCCGTTGGTAATCCTACCGAAGGCGTCGACAAGCATCGGTACAAAAAAGCTCATCAAAAAGCCAGTGGCTTTGGACTAGTTACGATCGATACCGAAGCGAAAACATATCACCTTGATTGCTTCCGATTCGATGTCGATGCTACCGATGGTAACCCCGACAATCAATTCCCAGGCTGGCCTGTCATTATCCACCAAGCCGAAAATCGCGGGGTCAACAGAATCTCCTGAAGCCTTGCGGCATTGTTAGACCTACAAGAACTCAGTCACGGATAAAACAAATGAGATTTATTATTACAAAACTTAAAAGGACAGGCGGTCGAATGCGTAGATTTTCTGAAAGCGCTTGTTAATTTAAAATCACCCAAACTCCTTAAGATGGAAATCAAATTCTTGATCAACGACCGGACTGATGAAGTCAAATAGAGCGAAGGAAAATATTCAGTTTATTCGTCCAATCGATTCCTTCACTCACTCGTTTGCCAGCATTAGCTATTTTGCTGTTTCCGGAATCGCGCCCACCAGTCGACTCACAAGTTTTGGGAATTCGCTTGCAATATCATTAGAGTTATCCAAATCAGTCGATAAATCGTAGAGTTTTGATTTTCTAGTTTTCTTATTGTAAATCAAACGGTGATTCTGATCGCGAACCGAGATGGCGTCATTCCAATAGCTGATTGCCACATCATTCTGATTGCCAATTCCAGTCCGAAGCAACGAAACGAGGCTGTCACCATCGAGTTGGTTCTGAGTTTTCCTAAATGACGGGTTGCAAAGTTCAATCAACGTCGGAAATAGATCGAGTGACTCCACAACCGCATCAGTTTTCACACCGGCTGTTCCCATTCCGGGGATTCTAATCATCAATACACTTCGATTGGCTCTTTCGAACGGGGAGTGTTTCCCCCAAATCTCCTGCTCTCCGAGATGCCAACCGTGGTCCCCCCAGAGAACTACGACCGTTTCCTGATCCAGTTCCAATCGCTCTAATGCATTAAGCACCTTACCGACTTGCCGATCTGTATAGCGAACACAGGCAAGATAGGCGCGTCGCGATTGTTGCGTCGCCTCCAACGAAAGAGGACGTTTTTTTTCATGCGTCGCATTGTACTTATAGAATTCTCCGCTTTTGTGCCAAAATTCTGAGTCTATTTTCCCCTGTTGTGGCGGTGGTATTTTCACATTCGAATAAGCCTCCCAGTCCTGCTTGGGCGCAACGAAGGGCAAGTGCGGTTTAAAAAATCCTAGTCCAAGAAAAAATCGCTGCCCGCTGTCTCTATATTTTTGCAGCGTCTCCACTGCGGAATTCGCCATCAAGCCGTCCGGCAGATCTATATCTTTCTCCGCCGTAAACTGCATCAAGTCCCTGTGCCCCTGCCCATCTTCACGGTGTTTCCCATCCGCATACGCAAAAAACACCCCCCATCCACGCTTCCATTGTCCGAATGGAGTAGGCAACGAGTCCCAGGCATTGGGAAGTTCCATTTTGCCATCCCCTTTACCGCTGTATTGGAATTTTCGACCATCGGGAGAATGCGAGATCTTACCAATACAAGTCGTGTGATAACCACTCTGCCGAAAAAGCTCCGGCATAAACCGCGCACCTTCCGCTGATTTCTGTTTGCCTGCGCCGGGACTTCGTCCGGTCAGCATTGAAAGACGGGAGCTATGACAGGTAGCAACCTGCACATAATGCTTATTGAACAACATGCCTGAACTTGCGAGCTTATCCATGTTCGGCGTCTGCGCGTATCCCGCCCCGTAGCAACCCAATTCCGGACGCAAATCATCAACCGCGATAAATAGAACGTTGTAGCGATTCGTCTGGGCTTGGAGTGAACTGGCACCCAACAAGAGAAAAATAAGCAGAATTCGCTTCATGACTACATCCAATCGCAGAAAGTGTATTATTGCTGTGGCTTCGCGAATGCGTTCTCAAAATTCTTAAAACGCTTTCCCATAATATAACGCCAATTCCTAGGCAGGTGCTCTTGCAGTTCCGTACGCGTGCTTTGAAAATCAGGATGGTTGGCCAGATTTGAAAACTCTCCCGGATCCGTTTCGACGTTATAAAGCTCCTCGCTACCGTCGGCATAATGAATCAGCCGCCAACTCCCTTTTCGAACAGCAAAATTACCCGGACCATGGGAAATCACTACCGGCTTATCCCAGTCCGACTCAGGGTTCATCAACAATGGAACGAGGCTGTTTCCGTCTAGCTTTTGTTCAACCTCTAATTCACACAAATTGACGAGCGTTGGATAGATATCCTGCAAACTCACCGGCACGTTAATACGTTTACCATTCGCCATCGCCCCCGGGGCTTTGATAATGAACGGTGTCCTCGTCCCTCGTTCCCAGAGTGACATTTTACGCCAATGTTGTTTTTCACCTAAATGCCAACCGTGGTCGCCCCAGAGTACAACGATGGTGTTTGCCGAGTAATCACTTGCCTTCAGAGCATCCAAAACACGCCCAACATTTGCGTCGGCGAAAGTACTGGTAGCCAGATACGCTCTTACCAGCTTTTCCCACGCTCCATCGACCTCGGCAATAGCCTGATGATCATCTACACGGCTGAATCCAACTTTGGCTCTCGCAAAGAGCTTCCCCGCTTCAGGCAAGTCCTCTAAATCATCTTCAGGCACCTCGGGGAGTTGGATTGTTTTCAGATCTAACCGGTCAAAATACTTTTTTGGAGCGTCCCACGGCAGATGCGGTTTGTGTAACCCAATCGCGATAAAAAACGGCTTCTCGTGTCGCCGCTGTAACTGTTCAATTGCCCAGTCCGCCAGCCTACCGTCTCCCGTATCACTGTCGTTATCAGTATCGAGAACGCCAAAACCAAGTTGTATTCCCTTGCCAAGATTATTTTTCGTTTTCGCCGCCACCCCACCAATTTGTCTTCTGTATTCGTCCCAACCTCGCTTTTCAGGATAATGAAAGATCTTGCCACAACCCGCGGTGTAATAACCGCTGTTTTGAAATACTAAATTTAGCGGGAGCTGCGCATCGCCGATGATTTTACGGGCATTGTAAATTTCATCATGGCCGTAAGAACCACTCCGGTGCGGAAAGATTCCATACATCAACGCAGTTCGCGAAGGACCACATACCGGAGCAGGGCAATAGGCATGAGTGAAGGCAACGCCCTCTTTAGCAAGAGTATCGATATTCGGAGTGTAACCCTGCGGATGCCCCCCCAAATATCCAACCCAATCATTTAGATCATCAACCGCAATAAAAAGGACATTGAAATCTTTAAAATCCTGCGAAACCACTACTGTGGTTGGAAAACAAATCAGTGCCACTGCCATACACAGTACGTACATGTATCTAGAAGGTGATTCCATAGGTCTAAGCGTGGATTGGTTTATTGGGAGATTTCGAATTTAGCACCCCTCCGTCTACAGCAAGTATAACAGATTCGAATGCAATAATAACTTTCCTCCTCATACGCCGACAACCGACGAGACAAGTTCATACCGCTGCACTTTGCACTTGCAACCCATTTGCATTAAAAGTAAAATTGCAACTTTAAATGCAATAACCAGATGAACATTCTAAAGAAATTTGATGCAAGCTAATAATCAAAAACTTCCTGTAACCGTTCTTAGCGGATTTCTTGGAGCTGGAAAAACCACCCTTCTGAATCACATCCTATCTAATCGAGACGGGCTTAAAGTTGCGGTCATCGTAAATGACATGAGTGAAGTAAATATCGACGCAGCGCTCATTCGCGATGGGAACGCCCAACTTTCAAGAACGGAAGAACAACTCGTTGAGATGTCGAACGGGTGCATTTGTTGCACTCTTCGGGAAGATTTATTATTGGAGGTAAAGAAGCTTGCGGGGGAAAATCGGTTTGACTATTTACTCGTGGAATCCACCGGAATCAGTGAACCGATGCCCGTTGCCGAAACTTTTACCTTTGAAGATGAGGATGGTGAAAGCTTATCTAACGTTGCCGAACTTGATACGATGGTCACGGTGGTTGACGCAGCCAACTTCTTAAAGGATTTCGGTTCTTGGGATGATCTGTTAGATCGGAATATGGCACTCAACGAAGACGACGATCGCAATATCGTTGATTTGCTGGTCGATCAGGTTGAATTTGCCAATGTAATTCTCATTAACAAAACCGATTTAGTGACCAAGGAACAAATTGGCTTGATCAAAAAAATCATTAGCCAACTCAACAGCTCCGCCACTGTTCTCGAATCTAGCAAGAGTCGCGTATCTCTAGATAGTATTCTTGGTACCGGTAAATTTAAGATGGAAGCGGCGAAAGAATTATCGTCCGAATGGCTTGCCATTCCACGAGGCGAAGAGGAAGCTGAAACTGAAGAATATGGAATCTCCAACTTTTTGTTTCGCAGCAATCGCCCCTTTCATCCTAAACGCATATGGGATGCGGTTGGAGACGATATGGAAGGGGGCTTGTTTAAGGGCGTGCTAAGGAGCAAGGGAATCGCGTGGATTGCGTCCCGGCACGACTGGGCC
>WTFU01000076.1 GCA_011523945.1 Mariniblastus sp.
CCATTAGAATGCCAGCTGCCTTCTCATGCGTCCCAGTGATGCGTCAAGGAGGTGCTGGAGCACCCGGAATGGGTGGCGGCATGGGCGGTGGAGGACTCTTCAATATCCCTCCCGGACGCGTTGGTAAAACATCTCTTAAAACATTTTGCCTTGAAGAAGGTAAACCCGATCCACGCTCGAGAATTGAATACCGAATTCAACCGCTTACAGACCTAAATTCAGATCCAAAGATCTTCGAAATGTGCCGAATGCTTGCTAACGACGAGATCGCACAACCGGTTGCTCAAGCAGCGGCTTGGAATGTTGCTAACGGACTAAGCTGGCATGAGCTTCTCGTCAAAAACCGCATCGAACGGATGGACGGCTCGTACGAGCGATACTTCCACCCACAACACTTGGTGATTGCTCAACGTGTGACTGTCGCTTCGGCACAGCGTGCGGAAGCACGAGCTAAATGGCTAAAAGAGCAGCAAAAATACGAGTCTGAGGCACGGTACCAAACGAGTAGCGAAGCATCGAACGAGTAAAAGCAAAATAGAGCAAGAATAACTCTTAAGCCAAGCTGCAAAGCTTGGCTTTTTTTATGCGCTGAACGAACCCCCGATCTTAACCCCTGCAGTTCGCCGCTGAAGTTAGGCCCGACCAATCGGAAAGGCAATCGCATCCTCGATTCGCTGTAATCCCAAAGCGAGCATCACCAGCCGATCAACTCCTAACGCCACGCCTGAACAAGCCGGCAGACCGGATCGCATTGCCTGTAACAGTCGACTTTCTTCCGGTAACAAAGGCTGGCCATCCTTTAATCTCTCCTGATTGACAACTGAATTTCTTCGGGCCAGTTCATCTGCATCTATCAATTCATGATAACCATTCGCCAATTCGACGCCATTTACATAAATCTCAAACCGCTCGGCAACCGGCACTTCTTCCTGGCGAACCAACGCCAGTGCAGCCTGACTGGCCGGCCAATCATAGATGATAACTCCACCCTCAAAACCAAGTTTCGGTTCTATCAACTGGGACAGAATTAGATTTAACCAATCATCACGGGCCGAAGCCTCACTTGGCATATCGATATTAATCCCGTGTTCGAGCGCAACTGATTTAAGTTCACTAACAGCACAACCCAATGGATCAACCCCGACGTACTGCGAGAACACCTGCCGATAGGTGACCCGTTTCGTTTTTGGTTGCCCTAGAATCTCTTCAATCAGGTCAGCCAATAAATCCATTCCTGTTTCGAGATTATCACCAACACGATACCATTCGAGCATTGTGAATTCAGGGTTGTGCATCTCACCAGTTTCGCTTTGCCGAAAGGCTTTGCAAATTTGGTAAATCGCATTCGCCCCACTCGCAACCAAACGCTTCATGCCAAATTCAGGCGATGTCTGAAGCCAGAGCATCTCATTTGAATTAGAATCGACACCGGTGACATGATTTTTTGGAATGCTAACCGGGTGAAGATGTCGGTCTACCACGATATCATGGGAGAGCAACGGAGTTTCAACTTCAAAGAATCCCCGGTCATCGAAAAAACATCGCAGTTGTCGCAAAATATCTGCCCGCCCCTGCAGTGCTTTGATCTGCGCCGAGGGTAGATAATCGTCATTCATGGCGATTGCCAACTTTCCTGTTTAAAATACAAACGAAACGCAATGAAATTACAGTTCCTCGAGACCACCTATTCTGTTTGTCAGCTCGCTGCTCATGCGAGCGTGCCTGAATGGGCAAGTTCGTCAATGGCAGTTATTCGTACCGATGATGAACTAACCATTATTACTGCAACCAATTTAGTTCCTGAAACGGTTAAAGCAGAGCATGATTTTTCCTGTTTTCGCGTCACAGGAAAACTCGAATTCGACGTGATTGGCGTTATTGCCGCAATTAGCCGAGTGCTCGCAGAATCAGAGATCCCCATCCTATCAGTTTCCACCTACAATACCGACTACTTCTTAATCGCAAATGCCAAGGTTGATTCAGCACGTTTATCGCTCTGCCGCGCTGGATATGAAATACTGAACTAATATGTGTGGACGATTAACACTCAGAACTCCGACCTCCGCCCTAACCGCCCTGTTTAGTGGTCTCCAGTTCTCTCAACGGGCATTTCGTTTCAACATCTGCCCAACACAACCCGTCCTCTGCATTCGCCCAACAAACTCATCGCAACTTGAAGCTGTGGATCTCCGCTGGGGCTTAATTCCGTCGTGGACAAAAGATACCAAACTTGGCATGGGCTTGATAAATGCTCGATCGGAAACTGCCGCCGTCAAACCGTCTTTTCGTGACGCATTCCAACAACGGCGTTGCTTAATAGTTGCAGATGGTTTTTTTGAGTGGAAAAAAACTGGAACGGCAAAACAGCCATTCTATATTTGCCGGAAAGATCAACAGCCATTTTGCTTAGCAGGTCTATGGGAATCATGGCAAAACAAAGACCAACCCACAGAAACACCGGTTCAGACCTGTACGGTTCTTACCACTTCGGCCAACGAATTCATCGCCTCCATACATGACCGCATGCCTGTGTTTCTTGAGCCCAGTCAATTCGAAAGCTGGCTCGATAAATCAAGTCATCTCGACAATACGATTCAACCAATGTTGTCTCCACTTCGCACTGACTCATTACAAGCCTATCCGGTCTCCACACTGGTCAATCGCCCTGTTAATGATTCCAAAGAATGCATCGTTCGATCAACCCAACCTGTCCAGCAAAACTTGTTTTAGCCGCATTCCATCGACCAATAGCTCACTTCCCAAGCGGATCGCCACTCTCCGCCATCCATTCCTTAAGCGACCCGAACATTTGATCGATTCGATCTGCGTATTCTGGATCGCCAATCAGGTCATTGGTTTCCCAAGGATCCTTCCCTAGATTAAAGAGCTGTTTACGTCCACTATGGGTGTAATACAACAGTTTCCACTGTCCCTCCCGCACAGCCCGCACGCCTTTAGGAACTTTCACATTAGGCATGTAGGCACCAAACACCCGATCTAACCCCTCACTATTACCACGAATCACACTTGCAAACTCGAACGGCTCGGTATACTCCGGGGCTTTTATCCCTGCAAACGAAGCAAGCGTTGGATAGAGACCATGAAGATAGGCCAATCCGTTTCTAGTCTCTCCCTTGGGAACTCCGGGGCCTGCCAAAATCATCGGCACCCGCCAGGATCCGTCGTATAAATTCTGTTTTCCCATCAACCCATGCTCGCCTACGGCCAACCCATGATCCGCAGTGAATAGTATAAGGGTATTGTCTAACTCACCCATCATTTTCAATTTTTCAACCAGTCGCCCAATGCGATCGTCAATCTGTGCGCACATGGCAAGGTAGATTGCTCGTTCTCGGCGTACCGTTTCAGGTAGGTGGGGGGGCTTATAAACCATCTCATCCCTGACTTTCATATCGCCGTTATCAAACGGGTGAATGGGTAAATAATTCGGTGGTTCTTTCACGTTTGGAAAGCGATTGAGAATATCAAGTGGAACATGCCTTGGATCATGGGGAGCATTGGTGGAAATGTACATCATGAATGGCTTTTTTCGATCCCAGGTTTGATCCAGAAACGATTCAGCTGCATCGTAAAATACATCTGTACTCCATCCTTTGGACTGGTGTTTTTCAATCTTGCCGTCACTATTAATTCGAACGCCCGTTGGATCCATCATCCCGATCTCAATCGCGTTATCCTTCGCCCCTCCTCGATCCCGAAGATTAAAAGGCAACATCCCTCCAGTCACCGCTTCCGCGTGATCAAAGCCTCTCAACAGAGCCTCGTTTCCGTTGTGCCATTTACCAGTGGCGAAGGTATCCCAGCCTTCATTGCGAAATTGTTCCGGAAACAAAGTGTCAGCGGTACTTAACTGAGCCGGCCCCTTATAGCTCAACTCATCAGGCGTGACCGACCACAATGCCCGTCCAGTTAACAGCATCGCTCGACTGCAAGTACAAATCGCACCGCTGAAACCACCTTGGTGAACCGTATTGCTCATGATTGTGCCGCGTTTTGCCAAGGCATCGATGTTTGGCGTTCGCGCTTGCTGCCCACCGGTGGCAGTCACGCAATGGCGACTGAAATCATCGGTCATGAGAACCAAAACGTTAACCTGTTTTTTCGTAGCGTGAGACTGGTCTTCAGCGGTTACATAAACGCCCCCCGCTCCCCAACAGATCAACTCGGACAGAACGAAAATCAATGCAAATTTCAGATTCATAACTTTTCAAACGTGTTATTTGTTTTACATAAAAACGAAACCGACATTGTACGAAGGAACGTCGGGAAAGCCAATTTTTATTTCCTGTTTCACTAATTTCCACAAGTGCATTCAACGAACGCTGGAATTGCATCTACGGCAATTTCCCAACCACCCGAATCGCGGATTCACAATACCTGTTAAACTTAAGTTTCGCCTGATAATTAGCCTCGATTCTTACAAAGCTGCTAAACTGATCAACGATAATTTTAACCACCCTTGGAGTGCACAGATGCTAAAGAGAATCGATCGACGCCAGGCATTGAAAACAGGTCTTGCCATTTCCGGCCTCGGGTTGGCGGCAGGGAATGTTCAGGGGAGTGGACTCAATGCAAAGTTACGAACGGCGCACATTGGAGTTGGGGGAATGGGCGGGGCTGACCTAGATTCAATTGCCTCGCATTCACAAGTCGAAGTCGCAGCCCTCGTGGATGTCGATGCAAACACACTCAAAGCAGTTTCACTGAAACATCCCAACGCAGAGACATTCGCCGACTATCGAGAGATGCTCAGTCAGCTGGGTGACAAAATTGATGCAGTCGTAATCTCGACACCGGATCACACTCACGCGCCGGCAGCCATGTCAGCCTTGAACCTAAACAAACCAGTCTATTGCCAAAAACCGCTGACTCACGAAGTCTTTGAGGCTAGGAAACTACGAGAGGTTGCAGAACAAAAAGGTCTCGTGACGCAAATGGGAATCCAGGTTCATTCCAGCGCGGCATACAGAAGGGCAGTTGAGATGATTCAGAGCGGTGTGATTGGCAAAGTCAGTGAGGTTCATGCCTGGTCAAATAAAAACTGGGGCTACGACGGCGGTTCCTTTACACAACGGCCGGGAGGACCGCCCGCCCACCTCGATTGGGATTTGTGGCTCGGAGTCACAGCCAAACGCCCGTACTGTGACAACGTCTATCATCCAGGTAGCTGGCGAAAAATGATCGACTTTGGAACCGGAACGCTGGGTGACATGGGCGTTCATATTTTTGATACGCCGTACGCTGCCTTAAAATTAACTGCACCAAAGTGGGCAAAAACCACCTGCAGAAACCCTACCGGAATTGGGCATCCGGAAAAGAACATCGTCGAATATGAATTCCTGGGGACAGCCTACACGACCGATTCCATGACCTGGAAATGGTATGACGGCAGCTACGCTCCGCCCAAAGAACTTGAACTGCCTCAGGCGTTAAAACTACCAGGGCAAGGCTCTCTTTTCATTGGAGAAAATGGCCAAATGCTTCTCCCGCACGTGGGTGAAGCTCAACTGTTCCCCCAAAAGCAATTTAAGGACTACCAACGGCCGGACATTGGCAATAACAACCATTACCACCAATGGGTCGATGCCTGTCTTGGCAACGGCAAGACTAGTGCTGACTTTGGTTATGCAGGGCCGCTTACTGAGGCTCTGCTGTTAGGTGTTGTCGCCAATCGATTCCCTGGAAAAAAACTAAACTGGGATGCCGAAAATCTGAAGGTCACCAACCTTGATGAAGCTAACAAACTAATCAAACGCGATTACCGCAAGGGCTTTGAAGTTTCAGGACTTTGAGGGGTAATTCATGAATTACAAACTGGAGAATTGAGGCGCTGAATCACGCAACCTCTAGCAAGCCATCACCGCTGTTTCAAAGTATGAACTATGACTAATTATCAATTTTCAACTGTCCGCGTTCTCGTATTCGTATTTACGCTAACGACAATTTTCGGTCAATCTCGAGGGCAAGACCTTCATTGGTCCAATGATGGAAACCAGGGTTGGTTTCAACAGCCCGACCCTTCTGGAAAATTACAGTTCCACTTCATCGATGTTGAAAATGGTTTTTCTCGGATGGTGATGGAGCAATCCTGGTTTGAGCAACAAAGTGGGAAATCAACGGTTACCGATATCTACTCCACTCAGCAACCTGATGTTTTTTTGATCCAGTCCGGTAAAACTCTTTACCAAATCGATTGCAAGAAAAAAACCAGCGAACTGCTTAAGCCGGAACTAATCCAACAGCATCGCCCCCGATTGTTCCTTCCACCCAAATCCGGCCCGCGAGGTGAATCAACTTTCATCACGATGATTAACCAAACGGATCAAAAAGTCGAAACTTTCTGGGTTTCTGAAGTTGGGAAAGAGCGTCCCTACGAAGTTCTCAAACCGGGTCAACAAATCAAACAGCAGACCTATGTTGGACATATTTGGTATTTAAAACGAAATGGAAAACCAATCGGCTGTTTTACCGCGCGACCCAATGACTACATCGTATTCGATAAAGCATTCTTGGATAACGTCCAATTTAATTCGCTTCCCCGCGCTAAAAACTCCCGCCCCATTGCCAACGCTTTCAACCGCCAGGATCCTCGGTCACCTGATCGAAATTGGGAGGTACAGGTTCGAGATCATAATCTCTGGATTGAATCCAAAGGAGATGATTCATCAGAATCACAACTAACGCGCAACGGAACAGAAGAGAACACTTTCCGAAACATTGGCTCAGGAACGCGATGGCTAACCTCTTCCTCGCGAAACCCGAACCAATGTGACGTACGCTGGTCGCCAAACTCGAAGCGGTTCGTTGCCTACCAGACACCTGTCGCTCCGGAAAATCGCGTTTACTACATCGAATCAAAACCGAAAAATCAACTTCAACCATTATTAAGGTCTTACCGATACCCCAAACCGGGATCCAAGCTTTTATCACCACGGTTAAAACTATTTTCCGTCGATTCGAAAACGGAAATTCCAGTTTCCAACGAACTCTTCGACAACCCTTTTTGGACTCGCTTTCTCGGTTGGTCTCAATCTGGAGATCGATTTTGGATTCTCTACAATGCCAGAGGACACCAACAGTTGAGATTATTAGAAATTGATGCAAGTGACGGTTCAGTCAAGACGCTCATCGAGGAAACAAGTCAGACTTTTATTCATTACTCAGATTCGGGCAAGTCAACGTTTCGAGACCTGCCCAATAATGAAATTCTCTGGGCCAGTGAGCGAAGCGGGTGGAACCATCTCTACCGGTTCGACCGCACAAAAGGAACGTTAATTAATGCCGTCACCTCTGGCGGGTGGAATGTTAAGCGAATTCATAAGATTGATATGGAGCAGGAGTCAATTTGGTTTTACGCAGTAGGGATTTACCCCGACCAAGACCCCTATCACGAACATTTTTGCCGCGTCAATTTCGACGGTAGTGATTTAACGTTTTTAACGACCGGCGACGGAACCCACCAAATTCAGTTTCAGCCCAATGAAAATTGTTTTGTCGACACCTATTCCCGTGTTGACATGGCGCCGGTCAGAGAATTAAGAGACAGCCAATCCGGCGAACTAATCGCTCCGCTGGGTCGACAAGATACAAAACAACAATTTGGCACAAGGAAACTAACCGAACGGTTTGTAGCTAAAGGTAGAGACGGAGAAACGGATATATGGGGGATCATCCACTGGCCAATTAATTTTGATCCGTTAAAAAAATATCCTGTCGTCGAAAACATTTATGCGGGACCGCACGACCATCACGTCCCAAAATCATTTCGCACTGGCTACGGGCACCGCCATCGAATCGCAGATGCCGGCATGATCGTTGTTCAGATCGACGGAATGGGAACTGCCTGGCGTTCCAAAAAATTCCACGACGTTTGCTACAAAAACCTTCGCGATGCAGGATTCCCTGATCGAATTGCCTGGTTAAAAGCGGCTGCTAAAAAGTTCCCACAAATGGATTTATCGCGAGTTGGGATCTATGGAGGTTCTGCGGGCGGACAAAATGCGATGGCAGCTTTACTTTGGCACAACGATTTCTACAAGGTCGCTGTTGCAGACTGTGGATGCCATGACAATCGAATGGATAAAATTTGGTGGAATGAACAGTGGATGGGCTGGCCTGTCGACGACAGCTATCAGGAAAACTCCAATATGGAGAATGCGCACCTACTCAAAGGCAAGCTGATGCTAACCCTTGGGGAACTAGATCAAAATGTTGATCCGGCCAGCACAACTCAGGTGGTGGGTAAATTAATCGAGCACGACAAAGATTTTGAGTTTGTGCTGATTCCCGGCCGTGGACATGGTGCAGGCGAATCACCTTGGGCTGCCAAAAAAAGACTGCGGTTTTTAAAAGAACATCTCGGCGTGGAGTAGGGCATTCTTCCGACTGATTGGCGAAAAACCAGCTTACTTACCTTGCTCCGCGGGCGGCACGCTGTTACGAGAATCCTGTGCCTCAATCGGTTGCTCCGAGTCTACAGATTGGTACAGTTTCGCCAATTTCAGCAGGACAGGCTCAATCGATTGATAATAATTCAACTCGCCGAGTGCATCTTTATTCTGACGCAACGATTCCAATTCCCGTTCTAATTGTTCACGTATTTCCCGCTGCTCCGCAGTTAATTTCGCTTCGGTGCCGCGGCGGATTAAAAAGACCTGATTGGAAACGAAACCATCCGGTTCGTTTACTTTCGATTCTTTTACCGTCCGCGTCCCTTGAAACCAGTCGGCCGGTGTTCCCTTGCCGTCACCGTTATCATCAATCATGGCAAGTTCTGTAGCCAGTCGCGTCTCCTGCTGATAAAACTCCTGCGTCTGAGACGACGCGGCCACAACCGCTTCCAATAGAGAAGTCTGCAAATCTTTATCGAGATCGTATGCTGGATCATCAATTGCAGCAGATAAGTATTTCCCAAATCTTGCAAAATTGCGTTGGGCACTCGACTTAGTCGCCGTAACGACCACACGATTGGGATGCTTAAGCTTTCCAACAAACCCGCCACTCGACGACGCACAGTTAACCACAATCGTGCGCGCCTTTATGTCAATTAACCACTCGTGCAATTGGGCTGCAGAGAAATCCGGCCCCCGAAGATTAAATTTAGAGACTTTGCCATCGTCGGTACCATGCCCAATTAACACCAGCCACAATTCGGCAGTCGCGTCCTGTTGACTGGACAGCTCTTGTTTCAATCGTAGAAAATCAGTTTGCCCCGCCGGATTATCCTCTAGGCCTATGCACACGAACTCTGGTCCCAGCTCGCCCGCCGAAGTTGTCGCTAATTTCCAATTATCAGCCCAAGTTTCAAACTGCTGTTGATAATCATCACTCCCACCGGCTCCGACCACCACAATTACTTTTTGTTCCTGACTGCAGAGATTTCCACCATAGAGACACAAGCTTACCATCAGGCACAGCTTTCCTGCCGTCTGACAAAACATCACCCAACACTTCGGCGCCTTGAGCCATGCTCCAGCCATGTTCAGCCGTTCTCTATTCTCTTTAATCAATCTCACGCCAAACCCTTCCAACGTCGCAACCCCCATTCTCCGACCAACAATCCAATCGCCAGTGAGAAAACCGTCCATCGATGCCACCAGGGGTTTGAGACAGTCTCCATCACCGGAACTTCCCGGTATTCCAAATCGGCAACAAACTGCTCTAAAGAATCAATATCAACGACCTCACCACCGCTTTGATCAGCGATCTCTTTCATCAACTGGAGGTTGGGTTGGAGCGATTGAAATTCTTCGCTGTCTGGCTCAGAAACCCACCCCGACTCCCTTGTTTCAATTTCGCTACCATCTGGTGCCTTCACACCAACTGACGCTCGATAAACTCCCGTCTCCCCCGAAACAAAATTGGCTAGATAGACACCGGGCACAGAATCTTTCGGCTCACCAGTCAGTTCGATGGATTTACCGTCAGGAGTTTTTACTTGAATCACCACAGTAGCGTTATCGAATGGCTTATAAGCTTCATCGTTAACTGAAACCTTTATTTCAGAGGAGCGATTAGCATCATTGAGTCGATTAATTTCCACTTCAACACGACGAGGGACATCGGCGATAGCCCATCGAAGCGTCTGTCGCCATGCCTTGAGCAGATCTTCATTGTCTTCTTCGCTCTTTAATTGCCACCGCCAAAAATCGCCAATCAACAAAGCCCCGGAACGCCCACGCCCATAGGGCTGCACCACGAGTGCAGGATGCTTTTTCTCGGCGTCTGAAGTAACCGTTGCCAATACGGTCGCTCCCGGCTTAATGGAATTCGCGAGATTCACAGTCTTAAATTTTGGCATGGCCGCTAAACGCTGAAGTTCTTTTTCTTCTGTCGACTCAATCCTTACCCAAGGTTGCAACCAACCTTCACGTGTGAGATCGAGCTCATATTTTTTATCTTCCGGAGGTGGAAGACGATCCAAATAGACTGGTAACATCTCGCCAATTTGCGTCTTTGCATAATCACCGGAAACGAAAGATTCCTGCCCGCCAAGCATCAACAAGCCACCACCGCGTAAGCTGACAAATTGTTGCAGTAAAGACTTTTGATTCTCAGTAAAAAAATCCGCCTCTAGGTCATCAATGACAATTGCATCGTATTCAAAAAGCGTCTCCGCGTCCTTAGGGAAACCGCCCCGCAACTCCTCTTTGTCCCTCGTTCCAAGACGAATGAACACGGCCTCGTCATGCTGCTCTGTCGTGTCGTCGTCTTGAGAGTCGAATCCACGAAAAAGGGAATTTGATTGCTGTCCATCCCGTCCCCGAAAGGTAAACTTAGCCTCTCGCTTCGCTATTCTTACTAACGCCACGAGATCGAGCTCGTCGTCCCCCTGCAATGACCTTCGCAGGAATTTTAGCTCCCAGTTTGGGCGACCCGTCACGTAAAGCAAACGAAAAGGGCCTCGACCACGATCGACGAGTACCAACCGCTCATTGTTAATCACTGTCGCTTCCGCCGTTGCATCGACGGCTGACGTTTCTCCAGCAGCAAAAGCCTTCACCTTGAAGACATTAATACCACGGCGTTCCGGCCGTGTTTGGAAACGAACGACAAACGGCTTACCATCTTCAACATCCACCACTTCCTTCTTGGAAATCTCCTCTCCCGTTTCATCGAGAAGAGAAACCATAATTTTCTCGCCTTCGTAGCCACTGGCCAGTAATTCAGCGGTAATGGTCACAGGAGCCGATTCAAAATTGGTTTGCGTACTGCTAATTCTTGTAATGCCGAGATCCCTTGCGGGAAGCTGGTCACCCAATAAAACTGGGAACACGGGTGGAATAGAATCCCACGGCATGGCCGCGAACGCTTCTTTGTTCCAATCAGTTGCGTTGCCATCCGTCAGTAAAATTATCCCGGCGGCCGGGCGGCCGGCAAAGCGATTGGCAGCTAAACTTAGATTCGAAAGAATGTTGCTGCCACGTTGGTCAGCACGAAAACCTTCAAAATTGGAAACCGGTCTCAGACGCCGATCAAATTGATACTTTCGAACATCGAAATCTTCAGCTAATTGACTCAACCAATTGGCTTCATCATTGAGCCTCTGAAACAGCTCGAGCTCTCGCGTCTTAACTTCACCTCGGTCTTTTATCTGCAGGCTCTGACTATCATCCGCCATGACCACCATCAAGTTCGCACCCTTTTCGGGGCGGGCATAACGATACATGGGCTCTAGCAAACAAATGGCAAGTAATAAAACAGCCAAAATCTTCATCAAGGCCATCAGCAATTTAGAACCGGCCGCGACGCGCGCGTTCAAGTATGCCCAGACAACAAGCCCAGCGGTAATCAACAGGAGGCAACCGACCGTCACCCCCCAATTGGATGCTCCCCATGCATTGGGAATCCAGGAACTATCCATTACTTCCCGCCCCCCAGTTGCTCGTAGTATTTGCGGACTGCATCCTGATACTGAGCTGGAACAGGGTCGCGATCGACCGGGACCATTGCCTCGTCGGAACTGCGACGCAAAATTTCTTCGACAACTCGATCTTGCAACTCGGCTAATGGCTCAGCAACCTTCATCTTGATTAAATCCCAATTAGGTTCCTCTGAATGACGATTCAAATCTTTTCGGATTTCGCGGGCTTGTTCCCGAATACGGGAAGCTTCCGCTCTCAAATCAGGGTCATCCACCATTTCTTCAACATCCCGCAAACGATCCGACCAGTCACGGAAATCATCCCCGGTCAACGGTCGCACGATCCTCTGATCTCCGCCGGCGTAGCTCCCTTGAGGTAGGTTTCCTGCTTGCTCGAGCCCTTCATTGGTACCAAGGTTCCTCATTAACTCACTCGCTTGGTTCTCCCGATTTCCTCCGCGTTCGCCATTTCCTTCGGGTGATTCCTGCTGCCCCTGTCCAGCACGAGATTCCGAATTTTGAGTTTCACCGGGCGCCTGTGCTCGCTCGCTTGGCTGCCCTTGCTCTGGTTCACCGCTTCCCGGAGCCGATTCCTGGCTTGGTTCTTGGCTCGACTCCTGAGCCGGTGTTGGAGTTTCACTACGATCCTGTGATCGCTCGCCTCGAGGAGCCTGCTCAGAATCTCCCCGTTGCTCTCCCGAAGGTTGAGAATCAGAATTTTCAGAACGCTCTTGAGACTCCTGCGACGCACGCTCTTGAGAACCTTGCTTGATCTCATTTTGCAAATCACGATTGAGTCCCTCCAGCGTCCCTCGCGCTGCTTTCAGTGCTTCGGTCTCATCGCCAAGCACACTTTCTGCCGCATTCTCAATTCCCTCTCGGATTTCCGTAATCCCCTCGCGAGCGCGCCGTTCCTCATTAATTGCATCCTCTGTCCAACCACGACTCAATGACTCGCGTGCAGACTCGAGTGCTTCATCTGGTCGACTCGTTTCTGAATCGCGATACGTATCGTACAGCTCTTCAGCAAGCAATGGTTCAAAAGGCTCCGCTTCCTCAATGGTCTCCCGCATTCGATCTCTTAGCTCCTCAACAGCCTGTTCCTGTTCGGCTAGTTGACGATCCAAGTCAGGCTGCTCCGATTCCGTTTCCCGTAATGACCTCGCATTTTCAGGTGTTTGAGGCAAATCAGACGCAGCCATCTGCTCCGCAATGTCTTGCTGCTTCCGTTCTATCTCTTGCGCTTCCTGTCGCAGCTCTCGCATCTGTTCAGTAAATTGCCCGGAAGATTGCTTTTGCAGCTCATCCCGCAACTCTTCCAATTCCCTTTGTGCGCGGGTTCCTTCGGCGGCGGCTCTGGAAACTTCGTTATCCTCCAACGCCTCGGCCGCTTGTTGTAAATTTTCCCGCACCTCTTCAAGCTGTTGCGCCTCTTCGGCCATCCGCTGTTGGTTTTCTTCGCTTTGCATTCGATCAAGCAATTCCTCGGCATCGCGAAGCATCTGCTCTTGCTGCTCTCGAAGCGACTTAAGCCTACGCTCGACCTCATCCTTTTCTTCCTGTGAATCAACTTCCTCCAGCACGGATTGCAGTTCTTTGATCCGCTCGTTTAAATCTTCTTGCCGTCGGGACAATTCACGCAAACGACTGAGAACTTGACGATCCTCCTGCTGCTGTTGGATCTGCTCCGTTTGGGCTTGCGCCGTCTTTTCGTTTTCGTATCGATTCTCATCTTCTTTGAGATTCAATTGATCCAATTGATCCTGCTGTCGATTGTTCTGTTGCTGAGGCTGCCCCGGTTGTTGAGGCTGTTGTTGCTGTTCTGTGATTTCAAATTCCCGCGCGCGCAATTTGAGCAAACCTTGATAAGCCGCTTGCTCGCTCGACAGCGCTGATTTAAGCGATTCCAAATCATCCGTTTCCTTAGCACGGTCGAGCTTAACAACCGCTTCATTCATGAAGTTTCGTGCAGGTTCAACAAACGAAAGAGACTCCTCATCCTCTAATTCACTCGCCAGCTCCGCCAAACCCTCAATGGCGGTCGTCTGTGATTGGGATAGAAGTTCTACATCCGAAGCGAACGTCTCAGAAAGAC
>WTFU01000179.1 GCA_011523945.1 Mariniblastus sp.
ACCGCACCCCGCTCCAACGTAAACCAGAACTTTAGCAATACGCCCAAACTTGAGTTCACCGGACAGCAATTGAAATTACTGTTGAAGAACAACCGCTCCCAAACTGAAGTAAAGAAAATGCTGCTTCAGGGAGACGTCACAATCAGACGAAGACCCACGATCGTCGACAACAACGTCATCGCTCGAAAACAAAACTCCTCCTTTGAAATTAGAAATAGTACCGAAGTCGAGCTTGAAAAAATTGATCAGAGTGAATTCCACCGTCTCACAATTATTAGTGACCAGCCCGAGGGGGCCGATTTATCATTGGGTGAATTAACCGTTTCAGGAAACCGAATTGAAATTGATGAAAAACTGAACCAGCTTGTAATTAGCGGCGCCGGCACCCTTGATTTCAGTTCTAGAGATCAAGGTCAGATACTACCCGTCAAATCCACCAACACCGTTACCCAATCTGGTCGACAAGACTCGACACAGTTAAACGTGCAATGGAATGAAGGAATGTGGTTCAAAGATGCTCAAATCTTCTTTCAAAAAGAAGTACAGGCGAAAACTCAAAAACAAACCTTCGACGGCGCAATGGAAACACTCGATTCCCACAGCGACGTCATGGTCGTTTACCTCGACGAACGATTCTCATTTCACAATCCACCCAAATCGTCTCCTCAAATTCGAAATTTCAAATTCATAGATCATTATCCCAATTCAGATCGACCCTTTAAAAACAGTCAAACGATCCTCCCCGATCCAGTCCACCCGACTCCCGTCAAAATTCTCCAGCAAACCTTCAATCCCCAACGAGAGCAAACCCAGAAAATACTAGCTCATACTGAACATACAACGGTCAATGTTGAATCTGGCGTGACACAACTTAGCGGTCCAGGAAAGATAACTATTCATCGATTGAACACTGGAAACACCGGTTTGCCATCACTGACGTTCGATCAGCAGCAAGACCCAAGTGGAGCCCCACTGAGTTACCTCCAAGTTGACTTTCAGGGAGAAATGAAAGTTGATTCCAAAAACGACCGCCTAAGTACTGACCAGAAAGGAGCCAGGGTTTTCTATGACATGGTTTCCAGTTGGCTGCCACCCAAGGCGCAAAATCTGAATCCGGGAAGCGTCACACTTAACTGCAATCAACTTGAAATTGAAAGGTGGGCTCCACGGAATCAAAAACAACAGGTTGAACTCCTTGCCACCGGAAATGTAACCTTCAAAAGCGATGCACTGGACATTTCCGCCAACCGGATCACCTATAATGGTTCAACCGATAAGATTACGATCAAGGGAGACTCTAGAAACGATGCGAACTTGGTGCACCGTAAATTCCCTGGCGATCTAAAACCAGATCGACTTAATGCTCGAAGCTTTAGCTACTCTGTGAAAGATAAAGCATTAAGTGCAGACGGTATGAGGCAACTCGAAATTAAGTGATCTTGCGAAGAAACAAGTCACGTTCACATCGCACTCAACCGCAATACCGACTCTATTTCCGTTAAGAAACTGCTATAAAATAACTGTCTAAATGGAGCCTGTAACGTCCAATCGCAGACTCACGTTCAACCGCAACCTCACTTCTGTCTTCATAAACGAGCTTGATGCCTCCGACATGCTTGATCCCAAAGTCAATTGATCAGGCAGCTCATTCTGACTTGGAGCTAACGTGAGCGATTTTACCTGCCTGATCGTTAACGGGCGTTTTGAAACCGAATGGCGGGACTCGGAAACCGAGGGAAGCTGATCCCAAAACAAGCCATGTAAAAGTCGCACGCACCTTTTTTCCGCGCAACCTCAATCTCAAATTTTGTTAGTTAAAATTGACATTGTCTTTAAAATTTCGAAACACTTCGCGGAATCACCGCCGACACCACACTGTGATTCTCAGAGGCTTTGGTTAAAGTAGTCTTTGGAATCATCTGGAACCCCGACCCCAATATTCACCCAGCACGAAGCGGCAATATGAACTCAAACTCAAACCAGGCCTCGGGGCAAGCAAATCCTGTTTCGGGGGATTCGACAAAAGTAGTCAAACACAACAAAAAATGGTTCATCGCGGGCGTTGTGTTTCTATTTGCCATACTTAGCTATTTATCGCGAGCCTATTTGAATCTCGATTATTTAGCCCAACAGGAAAACCAATTAAAAGATTTTTACCAGTCAAACCCTTTGATCGTTTACCTAATCGCGTTTTTCATCTACGTCGCTGTCACCGGGCTTTCAATCCCCGGAGCGACGGCTCTGTCGCTTCTATATGCTTGGTTTTTTGATTTCACGGCCGGTTTGATTCTGATTAGTTTTGCCTCAAGTACTGGCGCTACAGTTGCATTTTTAATCAGCCGTTATCTATTTCGTGACTGGTTTCAAAAGCGATTTCACGACCGAGTCCTACTCATTAACGAAGCGATGAAGCGTGAGGGCAATTTGTACTTATTCATGATGCGCCTCATTCCTGTCTTTCCGTTCTTTGTGGTCAACACAGCAATGGGATTAACAAAAATTGGAATGGTCACATTTTGGTGGGTGAGCCAAATTGGAATGCTCCCCGGAACAATCGTGTACGTCTATGCCGGTTCACGCATTCCTGATCTCACAACGCTTCAGGAAAAGGGAATCAAAGCAGTCTTTTCAGGGCCGGAACTCCTTCAGCTTACCCTGGCCTTAGCGATGCTGGGAACTTTCCCCATCGCTGCGAAAAAAATGATAGCCTTTTTAAAAAATCGGTCTCACCGAGAGAATTCGCAAACCACCGACCCGTCCTAAAGTCGACCTTCAATATATTTCTGAATTGTGGCATCCGTTTCAGGTTGATTCCAAACTTTAAAGACCTCGGGGTCGAACTGAGCAGCACGCTTCGCAACTCGGTCATTTACCGGCGCTCTCAGTTGGCGTTTTGTTAGCCGAAAAACGGACTCCGGTAATTCTGCAAGCGAACACGCCGCTTCCATCGATTTTTTGACTAGCTCCTCCGGGGCACACCATCCATCAACCAACCTCGCTGCCATGGCTTCTTCATCAGCAAACGTCTTTCCAGCAAAAACCACATCCTGAGTCCCGCGATTTCCAAGTGTAAATCGCATAATCTCAAGAGCAACCGTAGGCAACGGAACGCCTAACCGTTGCTCCGGCATGCCGATTTTAACTCCTTTCGAAATTAATCGAATATCGCATGCCAAGGCCAAAGCACATCCTCCGGCGATAGCAGCGCCATTAACTGCCGCAACCAACGGTTTGGGAAATCGAAATGCGGTTTCAAAACACCCAATCAACGCTCGCAGGAAATCATCTCGCTGCTGGTCTTTCAGTTTCAATAATTTCTTTAAATCGACGCCCGCGGAAAATACTCGCTCATTCCCCGTCAACAAGACCGCGGATGCGTCAGAATTCTCAATTGACTTCAATGCTTCGGTTAACGACCGGCAGAATGCTAAATCCATTGCATTTACTTTACCGTCGTTCATTCGAATCGTACTAACACCATCGCTTTTTTCTACCGTTAACATAATTTTCCCTGCAGGAATCGAAGCCTTCGTTTCATTTGCGGCGAACTCATTATCAACAGCGAATCCGAGCCGTGAAATCGTCTCGTTTTGAAACAACTATCTCAAAACGAGACAATTGCCAGCCACATGGATCGCGCTTGAACGAATATATCCTCGGAAATCCCGTTGATTTTGGTAACCTCCGGAAAAGGCATTTGATTGGCACATGAATTGCAACTACTTCGATCAGGCGGCGGGTATCAGTCCCCAAACGCTCTAATCCCATCCGCCTCCGGGCATCCCGCCGACTCTTTTCAACCGACCATTATACCAAACGTGACCTGCGAACGGACTTATCAGCAGTGTCACGTTTGTTTTTTGCGCCCTTCGAAAAATTTTCCTGCCCGATTTCAAGCCATTGGATTTCGGTAAACGTTTATTTTTGGGCGTATTTACAGAACACCAAGGGCAGCTCCCGCAGATTAGCACGTTCTAATTTCTTAGATTATGTGTCGACGCTTCTCAACAAAGCTATACTTCAGAAATGAATAGTTCCTCTCAATCGCTTGCCCAACACTCAATCTTCGGGATGCCATTAACCATCCTGATTGTTTTGGCGTACTTGAGTTGCCCTTTGCAGGCTCAACTCCCTTCGAGCTCGAAAAAATCCCTGGTAGTGGACGAGGTCATCACTTCCGACGGTAAACGCTTTTACGGAATCATTTTAAAAAATAGTAACCGCGACGGATTAACAATGATGGTTCGTCGGGATTGGCTTGAAAAAACTCACCCGGAGTTTTACCGCACCCATTTAACTAACGAATTCGAAGCGGAAATCCAGGCGATGACCAAGCATCTGTTTCGCCTCGAAGCCTGGTGGAAGTCCCGAAAAGATAATCCCGAGTTGGTGACATTTGTAGATCGTGAAATGGAACGTGTAGAAAAACAACGCGATGCTAGACAGAAAAATCAAGTTACGGAACTACAACCCTTCACTCTGCTAAACTTTCCGACAACCGAGTTGCGGAAGATTTACCAACAAACCCCTGATCGCCACCATATGGCGGGAGTTGCGTGGAAGCACGACATCGACCGAGTCACCTCGCGATCAATCAAAGCCATTCAACGAGACCTTGAATCGAAAAACATTGATTGGAAACAGGAAAGCTTCGATCTCTCGGACAAGCTCACAATCTCGCAGGAACAATCTGAAGAACAATGGCGAGCGAGGATTGCGTTAATTGAGTACCAACTTTGTCAACCTCTCGACTTCCAGGGAACGGGCTCGCTGTTAGTCCGCATTGAACCCAACCAGGCCAACCTTATGCCGGGTGATATCAATGCAATGATGAAACAGTTGATGAACGCAAACATGCAATCTGATTTGAGCAGCCTCATGAAAGGCAATCCACTATTTAAAGAGCTAGGAATTGGCGACAAATTAAAAAATAATCAGCCAGAACAAGAATCAAACTGGTGGCAGAATGCCGCAAAAATTGCCGAGTCAGAACAGATCAATGGATTCTTGACTGCCCGTGTTAGCAACCAAACGACAGGGAACGACGCGCGAGTGGAACTGTGCTTCTTTGCCTTCATAAAACCCGGTATATGGAAAGAAATTGTTAAGATTGAGTCTCGTGTCTCTTACAACGACGTTGATGCAGCCGAAGTCGACAGGATCAACAACGACCCTCAAATCAAAGGACTATTGGACATCACCCGCGGACTGGGACTAGGGTCGGGCGACATGATCAACAAGGCGCTTCGTCACGGAGCAGCCACTAAATTGGCTTTAGAAGAATCGAAAGACAAATTCTATTCATTCCTGGATCGACACATAAAGCGTTCGGACAGCCCGCCGCTCGAGATCAAATAACCTGTCACAGTCTCTCTCAAGATCCCAATCTCTGACTCCCGTTTGCCAGGTCAACTTTTGACTCGGTGGATTAAGTCAATCCGGCAATGGAAACGACCCACCCGGCGCTGCGTAAATTTCCGTTCCAGTGACGGCCTCGCATGACCGTGAAAAACCAAACGCTCGGTTATTGCACAATTAAGATTTCAGCCTCAGCACGCCAATCCAACTCTACTTACTTGCAAACCCAAAGTTCTTTTCATGAAACCTCATGATTTCAAGACCTCGCCTTTTATAAATTTCCATTGCGCTATGCCCGACCTCAGGAACAATAATTTTCTGATGCTCGATTCCCTGTGATTTCAGATGGTCCATCCAAGCCAAGTTATTTTCGTAATTAAATCCTTGCTCTCCGACGTGAACCAGAATATTAAGAGGGGAAAGGCTAGTGTTTGACTTTAATTTATCCAGGTAAACCGCCGTTAAATCCCAAGTATTATCGCCTTTTGCAAAAATCAACTTGGCTGATTCTTGTCCGCCACTCTCTGATATCTTTTTCTCGGTGGCATGCCCACCACCTCCTGGGGATGCACTGCAAAATAACTCTGGATGTCGAAACATCAGCCTCGCAGTACCACGGCCACCTTGTGAAAATCCTTCAATTCCCCGACCGCTTCGATCTGCGATTGTTCGATAGGTCGAATCGATATGGGGAATCAACTCTTTGATAAAAACATCCGCTCCTTGAGCGCCGGGATCATTTGGCATGTTGTAATGACTCACCGGACCCCCGTTAACAAATACATAAATCATCGGCGATACTTTTTGGTTACGCATCGCACGATCAATTTCGGAAACTAACTTGATCGATTTAAGCTCACTCCCTGGGCGTCCACCGTGCAAATAGTAAACCACTGGATATTGTTTCTTCGCCCCCTCCGTTTTGGCATATTCTGGAGGCAGATAAATACAGTAGCCCACTTTTTGATTCAGACTCGAACTGTCGAACGTACCGTGTCGCAAGCCGGGAGTCTTAGCTCCTCCTGTCGGCAATGGGTTCACCCATTGAAACGGAGCTGGCTTCTTTTTCGCTCGCCCGTTCTTTTGCTTGCTAGAGGCCTGAGGGCTTTGAGACTTTCCCGCCTTGCCCTTTTCTTGCGCAACACCTCTATCTACTCCCGCGGAAAAGAAGAAAACACTGGCCAGTAAAATCAAACTTGACTTCTGCAAAGCACATCGAAACATGTATCACTCTCGCAAACATTATGACTGAACGCTGGAAATTAACTTCACGAAGTACGAACCCTCGTCCGGACAAACAATAATTGATTCGATCAATCAGACTAATTCAGGAACTTCGTAACCAGCTCGATACTCTCGTTTAATGAATCCGTTTGCCCGCTTGGACTCTTTCCCGATAAATCTGCCCGACTCAGGATTCAGCTCCATCATCGGACTTAACCGAATTTGATCGCTTTCCATTTCGATACCATGAACTGAGGTATGCGCCTTCATCTCATTCATCAACGTTGACCACTGAGCAATGTCAATCTCTTTTGCTTGATCCGAGGAAAAATGATCACCACATTGGAATGCAATGTTTGCGAGATTACACCAGCCTGTACTGTGATGCCCGACTTCGACCTCTGCGTTTTGTTTCGAGCGATCTCGCTCTCTCACCGCATCCAGAAAATTCTTCTGGTGCAAGCCATTACCGCTATTTCCACTAAACTTCTTAATTAACTTGCCATCGTTGTCGTAAGCGGCTCCTCGTCCCCGCTGACCGTGATAGTACCCACCTTCTCCGTAAACGATGTACCCACTTCCAGGCCCAGGGTGAGGAGCAGATTTTTTTCCTCCCGGCGCTGATGGTAAGTTTGAAAGTCCAATGACCACAGGGATTCCACCGGTATCAAAGTAAACAAAGTGCACGTTGGGAGTGTCGCCGGCGTCATTCCAAACCACTCTACCACCGCCGCCAAATATCTTTTGAGGTAAGGTCACTTTGTCTAAAAAGACATTGTTTCGCACATCATCGAGGACATGAACTCCCCAATTCCCCATTTCCCCGGAACCTGTATTCCAGTCCCAGTGCCAGTCATAATGCAGACTCTTTCGAAAGATTGGCTTATCCTGAGCTGGCCCGAGCCAGAGATCATAAGCAATATTCTTATCCACACTTAGCGGCGTTTCACGTTTTCCAATCGATGCGCGAACACCAAATCGATTAACACGACAGGCCTTGAGTTCGCCGATCGCTTTGTCCCTATGGAGCAACTGTTTGACCTGTTCCTGCATTGGGTCAGATCGCTGCTGCGTACCGATTTGACAAATCCGATCGTACTTCCGAGATGCCGCGACGGTCTGCTCACCTTCCCATTGACTGTGAGAGAGCGGTTTCTCGACATACACGTCCTTGCCAGACTCCATGGCTCTAATCGCACCCAAACAATGCCAGTGGTTACACGTCGCCACAACAGCGACGTCAACGTTATCACTATCACAAAGGGCACGCATGTCAGCCCACCCTTCTGCTTTGTTGTATTCTCGACTCATCCTATCCACACGACTGGAGTCAGGGTCACACAGCCCGGTAATATTTACTCCATCCACTGAAGAAAACTGTTTTGCGAGCTGACCCGCGCGACTACCACAACTAATGAACCCAACATTAATTGAATCATTCGCGCTCATGTGCCGCGACGCACGTAAAGAACTGGCGGGCAGTGACATCATCACTCCCGTTCCTAAACCACCTGCAACAAATTGACGACGTGAAATTTTTGACATGTATGACTCTATGAATAATTAATGATTGAAACTTTTAAAATTGATTGTACCTCAGGGAACACTGGATTTCATTAAACTTGAATCAATGCCCTGCCTTAAAATTCACTTACTTGATTAACGGCGCGGTATTTGACTCATTGGCCATCCCATCCGGAAGCTCCATGATTTTGATCGTACGAAAGTGGATTTCCCGACCTTCCGACTCCAGGCATAGGTAACCTTTTTTTACCGAGGCGTCTCTAATGCCATTTACGAATTTCCCGTTAATCGACAGTTTTACATTACCATCGACGGCAACCACCACGTATCGATTCCACTGGCCTACCCCCTTACAACGGTGCTCGACTGATTTGCTGCGATTACCGCGAGGATTTTCCGGCGTCGCCGTCATTCCCCCCGCACCAAATAATTCACCTTGAACATACGCAATTGGGGGGAGCGACCCGTCTTTTCTTTTATGCTGATTGACCCAGTCTAATTCCAGCATTTGAACTTCCATGCCTTTAGGCAAACGATTCTTTGCATCGGGAATCGCATCACACCAGAGAAACACACCCGAATTACCGCCGGGTTCCATGTGCCGCCATTCGATTTCAAGAATGAAATTTTCATACTGCCGATCCGACCGCATAACGCCAATCGGCTTACCGGTACAAACCAATAAACCATCTTTCACCGACCAAGTTTCCGGTGATGTGTTAACGTCGATCCAGCCGGTAAGATCTTTGCCATTAAAAAGATCTCGGAACCTTAACTCCTTATCCGGCGTATTTTCCTGCCCAAAGGCGGAACTCAGGCAACACGCGAATCCGAAAAACAAAAATACCGAACATCTTAAAACCACCGGATCACCTCTTAAAGTTGAGTCTTATGCGATTCTCTTACTGGATTTTGCTCTAACGCTCACTGGCCTTCTATTTTTAATAGACGCAAAACCTACTAAATAATCTCTTGAATGACATGGCCATGAACATCAGTCAATCTTCGATCAATACCATTGTGACGAACCGTGAGCTTTAAATGATTTAGACCGAGCAAATGAAGCAGCGTTGCATGAATGTCATAAACCTGGGTTGGATTATCTCGATCGAGCGGCTTAAAACCCCATTGGTCTGATTCACCGTGAGAGATTCCTCCGCGAACACCTCCGCCGCAAAGCCAGTTCGTAAACACATGTGGATTGTGGTCTCGTCCAGTACTCCCTTGCGTCGAAGGCATTCGCCCAAATTCTGTAGTCCACAATACAATCGTATCGTCCAACAGGCCTCGCTGTTTTAAATCTTGAATGAGCGCCGCTGCCCCCCTGGCCATTCCACGAGCTAATGGTCCATGTTCGCGTTTCAAATCCTCGTGGCTGTCCCAATTCCGGCGAGGAAAGCTGTTGTCATTTCCAGACCATATCTGAACATAACGGACGCCTCGCTCGAGCAAACGCCTGGCAATCAAACACTTCCTGCCAAAGTACTCTATTTCTTCAGGCACATTAATGGATTCGGGATATTCCGCACCGGCTCGATCAAGCCCATACATTTTCATGATGTGTTTTGGCTCAGAAGATAAATCAAGAGCCTCAGGAGCACTCAACTGCATCTTGGCAGCCAGTTCGTATGTCCGCAATCTTGATTCCAACCTCTCGTCTCCCTCTCGGGTCATGGCGAAATCGCGATTCAATTTATCGAGCAGCTTAAGCCCATCGGAGTGGCTTTTCGGTGTAACCAACTCGCTCTTCGGGAATAGGTCTCGAATGGGTCGCTCTCGCTGCGGGAAAATAGTCGTTCCCTGCGAACTGGTTGGCAGAAAAGCTGATCCCCAGTTTTTCGGCCCGTTACTGGCAAATCCGCGATGATCTGGAAGTACGACAAACGCCGGTAAATTTTCATTTTCACTGCCCAGAGCATAACTTACCCACGAACCAACTCCAGGAAATCCAGGACGTTGAAAGCCAGTTGCTTGTAAATAGGTAGCTTGACTGTGAACTCCCGTTTTCCCCGTCATGTTGTGGATAAACGCCATTTCGTCAACACAACTACCAAGGTCTGCTACGGCGTCGCTAAGCATTTTCCCTGATGCCCCGTAGGGGCGAAATTGAAACGGAGATTTCATCCAAGGACCAAGACCATTTTGAAACGCCTCAACTTTTTCACCAAAATCAGAGGGCTCACCATGATGCTTTTCAAGCGCCGGCTTGTAATCGAATAGGTCGATATGACTTGCAGCACCCGCCATAAAAAGCTGAACCACTCTTTTAGCTTTCGGGGGGTGGTGCAAAACCCCGGATGTAACTTCTTGCCGCCCCTCCCGATTTGCCACCGATCGCCGTTCTGAATTTAACAGATCCAATAACGCTAACGAGCCAAAGCCCCAAGCGCTGTCAAACAGAAATTTCCGTCTTATTAAATCAATGGCCATAAAGGTATTCGCGCCTAAACAGGTTCCAAAATCACAAACCAGAAGATGCATTCCGGATTCGGTAATTCCGCACAAAGTCAATCAACAAAAACAAACTCACTCAAATTAAAAACAACTCGGATTAAATTTACTAATCCATGTTGCTCGACAAAATCTTTCATGATTGGCAACTCTGATTCAGTGGGATCGCGCCCCAGTGCTTGTTGAAATACCCTTTCGATTCTCTCCGATGGGTCTTTCGATTCCAACTCAATTCGTTCGGCAAACTTTTTAGACATCTCAAGACTAAAGTCGCTATTGAGCATTGTCAGCGATTGCAGCGGAGTCTGGGTCTCATTTCGCGCCGGCGTACTCTGAGATGAATCTGCGCAATCAAGGGTTGTCATAAAAGGATCTGGCTGTGATCGGACAATGAATCGGTAAATTGATCTTCGATACGATTTCGGATCCGTGTGGTCAAATTTATGGTACTCGTAATGAGGAGAATGCTCAGTCTTCTCAAGCTGAAACAAAAAGTAACCGGCACCTCCCATCTTCAGATTAAGCAGACCGCTGGCATGTAAAATAGAGTCGCGTATCTCTTCTGCGGACAATCGGCGCCGATTCATCCGCCACAAGTAGCGATTTCCAGAATCAGCCGTCATGCCGTTTCCAGAATAATTTGAAGACTGTCGATACACTGAACTGGTAACGATCAAACGATGAAGATCTTTAAAAGACTCTGCCGAAACGGACTCACCGCCATCTCGAAAAGTCGCGGCAAGCCAATCAAGAAGTTCTGGATGCGAACGCTCTCCGCCCATTCGACCAAAATCATTAGGTGTCTCAACAATTCCACGGCCAAAATGATAATGCCAGATTCGATTAACAATGCTTCGCCACAACAAGGGATTATTTCGGTCGGTCAGCCAGAGTGCAAGTTTTGATCGGGTAATAGCCTCGCTTTCCCCCGACTGAATCGCGGCGCCAACCTTGCCTTCGGTTGAGAGTGGGATGATTCCAGGCGCCAACCTTTCGCCGGGACTGGACACTTCACCACGAGGTAAAAAATAGACAGGACGCGGTTTCCCTTGAGTCGCTTTAAAATTCCCCTGCGCCTTGAACTCCGTTGCGGCAGCATAGACTTTCTTACCAGTGGGCAACTGCGACAATGCCTTGCGAGTCTCAGCGATTTGTTTTTCGAAACTTGCTTTCCGCTCAACTCCAGATGCCCCGATGAGTCTCAACACCATTGCATCCAGATCACCTTGCATCTCCTTTCGCTTCTCACCACCGGATTCGAACCAAATCCCATCATTCAAATTTGCCTTGCCCCACCGAACCGGTGCTTCGATCGAATCCAGCGCATGTACTTTCCCGGACGCCGCCACATTTTCCCCGTGTGAATTGAGCAATTCAATTTCAGCTAACGCGAGATGATAATCAGCCTTTCGCTTTGCGAGTTTTGTGGCAACCAGACGAACCGACTTAAGGGGTTCTGAAACAGGAATCACGATGGGTGTTACCCCAGGATTGGGAAAATCAGCAGTCTCCCGATCAAATATTGTGCGCCCGTTGACTTCCACCCGAAACCGCAATGGGAATCCAAACCCCGCACCAATATTATTAAATTCATCGTGCGCTCCATGCAGCACGATCTGCTCTACAGAGTCTGGCTGGTCGAGTTCAATCTCAACCCACTTCAGCGCGTCTTGCTTCAATTCAACTTTACTGTGATAGCCAAACTCCGGTTTCTTGACTTCGTCCTTTAGTGCACTGATTTTTTCCCGCAATTTCACTAACGCCGAACCCCCAGATCGATTGAGCTGCTCGTTTAATTTAGCCAGTGACTTTTCTGATTTTGAAATCTTATTTTTTAACGTTTTGCGCTGATTCTCAACCTGTGGATCGACAGCGTAAACACGATCGGCTCGATCTACGGCCGCAAAAATCGCCTGAAGCCTGTAGTAGTGTTCCTGTGTGATGGGATCAAATTTATGGTCGTGGCAGCGAGCACACTGCACCGTCAAGCTGCAAAATGAATTGAATGTGTTTGACACCATATCGTCACGATCAAGGTTCCGAGCAACCCGGCCGTCCAACTTAGATTCAGGCACCTCAACATGTCCAATAAAATCCCAGGGCCCAGCGGCGATAAACCCAAGTCCCAGAATGCCATCCTCAGTACCGGGAAAGAGGGCATCGCCCGCAATTTGCTCCTGCACAAATCGCCGGTATGGTTTGTCGTCATTAAACGAACGAATTACATAGTCTCGATACGGCCATGCGTTAGGCCGTAGTTTATCTTTGTCATAACCACAAGTATCTGCATATTTAACAACGTCCAGCCAGTGTCTCGCCCATCGCTCACCATAACGAGGAGAAGCAAGCAACCGTTCAACCAATCGCTCGTAAGCATCCTCTGAATTATCTTGCTCAAACGCCTTAACTTCTGCGATCGTCGGTGGCAGACCAGTCAGGTCATAGCTGAGCCTGCGAATCAAAGTCCGACGACTCGCTTCTTCCGATGGAGCAAGATTTCTACATTCTAGAGCCTCTAACACAAACGCATCTACGGGAGTTCGAATCCAATGGCGATTCGGAGAATCGACCAAATCGGGAACAGCCGGTTTGACAACCGATTGAAAAGACCACCAATTATAATCGAGCGGCCGTGCGACCTTGGCATCGTACGTTAACTCGTAGCCATCGGGCCACTGAGCTCCTGAATCAATCCAAACTCGAATTGATTCAATCTGTTCTTCCGTAAGCGGTGAACCATTCTTTGGCATCTCCGCGCGATGGTTACCCTGAGGCGATATCAGCTCAAAAAGAACGCTGTTTTCAGAATCGCCTTTTTCAATGTACCCCTCTTCAAAAAAGCTAGTTGCATTCTCAAGAGAAAAATCTCCCTTGCTCAAATCAGAGCGGTGGCACTCGAGGCACCTCGCTTGAAATATTGGAACTACGCGTTCCAGAAAAACATCGTCCTCTCGACCGTAGCAGCTTGCTACCCCGCAGCTCCCAAGGAGAACCACAGCCATTAAAATTTGTAATCGCAATCTAGCCATCATCCTTCAATCGCCACACTTTTATTAATTATTTCTCTATCAGGATAACCGATAACATAAAACGCGTCCGGAGAATCCGAAAAAGAGCAAGGGTTTTCCGAGAAGCTTGGCTTACCATTTGTAAACCATGCCATGAAGTGCCAAAATTGGATCTTCGGGTAAAGGACTTCAGCGTCAGGTCATGCGCCAAGGCGGCTTTCTCTCAATTTCATCAATAAAAATCGATTCCGGATGCCATGTCACC
>WTFU01000069.1 GCA_011523945.1 Mariniblastus sp.
GGTTTGGTTTCCGGGTCTTTCAATAATTTCAAAAGAGCGCGGCAGAGTTCTTTGAGGTTGTGCGGTGGAATATTGGTGGCCATGCCAACCGCGATGCCCGTTGCCCCGTTGAGTAACAGGTTGGGGATTTTACTGGGAAGAACAACCGGCTCTTCGCGGCTGCCATCATAGTTAGGCCGAAACGCGACCGTTCGCGTTGCGAGATCGGAGAGCAATTCGCCGGCGATTTGCGTTCGACGACATTCGGTGTATCGCATGGCTGCTGCGTTGTCGCCGTCGATGGAACCAAAATTGCCGGAGCCATCAATCAATGGCATCCGCAATGAAAAAGGTTGGGACATCCGAACGAGAGCGTCGTAGATCGAGCTATCGCCATGCGGATGGTAGTTGGCCATTGCGTCGCCAACGACCTTCGCACTTTTTCGATGTTTTGAATTGTGATCGAGTCCAAGTTGACGAGTCGTAAAAAGAATTCGCCGCTGAACCGGTTTGAGACCGTCGCGAACATCCGGTAGCGCACGCGAGGTGATGACGGATAGCGAATAATTCAGATAGCGTGTTTGTGCTGCCAGTCGCAAAGGAACAGGTTCATAGCCTGCCAGCTCGTTATCATCAAAAAGTGAGTTGTCGCCACCGCGGTTTGCTTTTCTTGGTTTTGCTTTTTTAGTTGCGGTCTTTTTTGAGACTTTGCTTGTTTTCTTCGCAGGCCGGCGTTTTGCCACGTCAATCCATCCTTTGTTGACTTACTAATTCGTTCCACTGTTGGCCTGACAGGCCGGAAAGTAGAAATTGGAAACCCTTCGCCCCACCTCTTCATGGGGTTGAGTCGGATTTTTTATGGTTTGTATCGTTTCTTCAAGCTGAATGAACAGTGAGGCTAAATGAAAAAACGGGTGGTTTAGGGAGAGTATACCAATCAGGTCAAATCGGTTACAGACGGTTTTTAGGGTTGTATTATGGGCGATTTAGGAATGCAAGAACACGGGGCCATTTTTGCTATCACTGAACTAGCCAGCACGCCGAAAAGCAATCGGGAGTGGTTTTGCCACATTTTTGCCAGCTAAATTGCCCGCGATTTGCGTTTGCAGGGCCAACTGAGGAGTCGACCCGATGATTCGTAACATAATCTCAACCGCTGTAGCAGCGGTTATGTGCCTTGCCGCTGCAACCGCGGTAGCGCAAAACACCGAAACACATCTACCTAATGACCTGTTTTCGCAGTATGCGACGGCGAGTGGTGCTAGTGCCATCAACGCAGGTATTTATCCAGCGCCTCATTATTCTCCTGCGCTCGGCGCTCAGAGTTACTATACCTACCAGCCTTTGATGCCGCACGAAATGATGTACGCTCATTCTCGGAACTATTTCAACTACTACAACACAAATCAATGCGGTCACCCGGATTCACTGACCAAGACTTCGGTTCGGTGGCAAAGTGGTTTGAATCATATTGCTCCTATCCGGCAGAGTCATTGTTTGTCAAATTTGACTTATCGTATCCAAGCACACAAGTACGGACTGAACTGCGGCAACTGCGGTGTTAATGATTGCGGCGGACAGTGCGGTCGATCTAAGAAGTTCTTCAATCACGGCAAAATGGGATGCCGGAGCCACGAGTGTGGTCAAAGTTCCTGCGATAGCGGTTGCTCAGCGAATTTGAGCGATCTCACGCTAAATCGATAGGAAGGTTTTCAGTTCACGCAAAGCCGTTTGATAGACGGTTATCCTCAATCAATACGGTTATCTGGGGTCAATCCAATGAAAAAAATTAGTTTTATTTTCGGCGTCGTTATGGTGGCGATGCTTGTCTCAATGGCGGCGGAAGCAAATGCTCAATCGCGTTTTCATTCACGCATGTCAAAAGGTGCATTAGGAAATCGTGTACCTGTTTATACCACTCCCGATGCAGACGGGATGACCATGAACGGTTACGAAGGTCGAGTTAACTTTGCGCGGTCGCTTAAGATGGCGTCCCACAACTCGTATTCACCTGCCCCGTTTTACACATACAGTAATCGAGGGTTGAACGCTGGTCGTTTGCATCATCAGAATCAGACCGAAGCCGCACAGTCTCCGTGGCACGGAGAGTACATGGGATGGCAATGGCGTCAGCCAACGGCTTTAATCGTACCTCCAACTGCAAGTTATCAGACCAGTTACGGCTGGGGAGTTGGTCAGACGAAGAGCACGCCGATTGTTCATCAGTTCGGTCGTCAGAGCGTGCCAATGAAGGGTGGTGCTGCTTCCTCTTTCAAGAAGACGCCCTACTGGCCTAATAGCACAGAGCAGTTTGGAATTTACTCGGTACGTGCTCCCTGGTAGTCGAAATGAGACGAATGACATCGTTTTGATAACGGTGGTTTCAATGCCCGAAGTGACGGTTAGTCCCGTTTCTTCGGGCTTTTTTTATATTTTGCACGATAATCATAAATGGCCTGAAATCTGCAAATAGGTACCCTTGTTAGGTTTTATTCAAGGGAGTCAAAAGCATGTTTCTATTTCCAATCTTGTTAGCCATCGGCAGCATTATCACGATTCCCTTCGCTGTTACAGTTTGCTGCCCAGTAAAGCAAAGTCGCTGTATTTAATTTGGCCCAATGAAACGCGAATTGATCGACTTGAGATGCTTGGCGAGGAAGGCAATGGCTTGCCTGTTCAAGAAGTCAATTGTTGGTCAAATAAAACCATCAACCTGTTTTATGACTGGCTTATTTCTGCGTACTTTCGAGTAGTAGCGACTCAAATTTCGGCTTGAGTGTCGACTGGCTCCAGCCTGGTGGAATTGCCTTCATGTATTTTAACAATTTGGCTGCGCTTTCACGATCACCCGATTTTAATAGCAGGCGTGCCACTTGGTATTTTGCTTCGTACCAATTAGGGGTGTTCTTTTTCAATCGAGTGGCGATTTGGCGCCACTTTTTGAGTGGGACTTCGGGACTGGATTCTTCAAATTCAGCTGTCAACGCCCGCGCCAATTGCATTTGGATGTCTGCATTCTTGGGGTACTTTTGTTCTAAATCAGTTAATGTTTGTGACGCCTCCTGATACTTTTTCAGTGCGACTAGCACAACGGCTCGTTTAAGTTGCCAATTGTCTTTTTGTTTTGTTTGGCTGATTTGCTGCATTCCCGGTAATCCAAGCACCGTGTTAATAATCGCAAGTTTAACGGTATTAAGATTCTGATTCGCAGCTGCTTCTGCAGGTGAGAAATTTAAAAGCTGTTCACATTGCTGAAGCGTTACGAGGTTGTCTCCGATAGCAGCGATCCGTTGTTGGGCCGTTTTAGGATCGGATTCCGCATAAAGGGCAACGAGCAACGCATTAGCAATGACGAGGTTTTCGGTGTTCTCGCCAGCTGCGACTTGCTCAACTTTCTCTCGGTTGTTTCTCAAGAGCTGACGTGTGCCAAATTGCCAGTCTATCTCGAATTGCGCTAATTCCAATTTGATTCGCAGCGTTGTATTAGCAGGTAGGTCACTTGCCCGTGATAAGAGTTGAGACACTATGTTTTTACATTTTAGAAGTGATGTGTCACTGGAGAGGCGTAACGTCTGGCGAGCACAGTTAATGATCTGGTCTATGACCGAATTCAACTGTGGGTAAGCGTTGGTAACTGCCAGGTAGAGTTCGAGTCCATGTTCCCAATCGCCGAGGTTAATGCGCTCTTGTGCCAACCATACTCTCGCTTGGTTGGAACTGGCAGCTGCCGGCCATTGTTCGAGGTGTTGAAGGAGCAGGGTTTGAAATGGCGGACGCGACTTGGGATCTTTTGCTGAGATGGATTTGGCATAATTCCAGCAACCGATTAAATGCGCTGCCGAAGCGTCCGGCTCGGACGCATACTCGATCGAGCTGGCGGTTAACCGGTCGGCTGCCAATCGGTGCTTTCCCTGATTTTCAAGGATTTTGGCTAAGCGAATTTGCAAATTCAGCGCTGTTTTTGAATCCGCTTGCGATTTCGCTAAATCCGAAGCGCGCTGGAGTGCATTTAATGCATCGTCCCACTCTTTTTTACGTTCTGCCTCAGTTGCTAATCGAATTAACAATTCGAGTTCAATACTGTTCGGTTGCTTTGTGACATTTGGAGGAGATTGCGATGTTCCGGTTAAATCGTTTTCATTGGTAGATGCTGGAACTCCCACCGTGTTGATAAGCATCAACTCTGCGCGTCGGCCCCAGTATGGCCCGTGTTCACGCTTAATAGACTGAGATCTCTTAAAGGCAAGAGAGACCCAGTTTTGTTTTTTTTGTTTATCTGTTGTGCCGGCAGAGAGGCTGATTGCCAGCTCGAGTAAGGCAAGTTCCAGATCCGGGGTTGGCGGGCGGAATTTTTCAAGCTTTTCAAATGTTGATTTTGAGTAAGTTCTGTCACCAAGAGCGATAGCGTTGAGAGCCGTCTGTTGGGCGAGTCGCTGAGCGATCGACAACGGAGCTCTATATTTTTCCAATGACTGAGCAAGCGTGCGAGCGCGATCCGGCGCATTAAGTAGGCGATAACACTCTATCTGGCTTAGTTTTGTGTTCCACCAAAGTTTCTGCCCCTCGGAGGTCAATCGTTGCACTTCTGTCAATTTTTCCGTTACGCCATTGAGTGCGTCGATGCGGTTAAGACGATCATCAGGCAGGTAAAGCTGAGCTCGAATTAAGTTGCATTGCGCCAGTTGGTACTGAATGTTATTTTTGAGGTTGAGTAACTGGTCGACCGCCAATTCATTTGAGTCGAGGGTGCGTCCTTGTTGTTCCGGTATCTTTTTTGAAATTTCTCGCTGTAAATCATCGAGGCTGGATCTGGCGATTTTGATTTCGTCCAGTGCCTGAATTCGCGCGGACTCGTCGGCCATTTGCGATTCGATTTCCCGGCTTAGCATTTGTCCATGCGCGATGTGGCCTAACGCTTGCTGGACCTGAACCAGAAGCTTTCTGGGGTGATCAATTTTCTCAGTTAAAAAATTTGCTGATGTTGCTTGAACTTCCTTCCACGCTTGGGCTCGTTCATTCTGGGGTGAAAGGAGCGCCTTCATTGTCTGGGTTTTCATTAATTCAATAATTAAACCAACCTCACTCGTTGCATCGAGGTCTGGCTTTTTGAGTTGCTCCCGACAGTAGAATTCTGCCGTTGCAAATAATCGACGCTGTCGGAGTCCCTCGACCAGAGCCGATGTGTCCTGTCGTTCAACCGCAAGCGTATCGACCTGGCTAAAGCCAGACGCAGGAACAAGCAGTACCAAAATCAGCCCCAGGGTCCATTGCCGAACGCATGATTTTTCGAACACCGTATTCATTGGCTCCCTTGAGGGTTGACGGCAAATGATACGTTCGAAAACCCCGACAGTTTCGCTGTGTCGTAGGCGGCAATTACAACTCCTAAGGGGACAACAGGATCCGGGTGAAGTACAACAATTGCTTCGGCTTGGATGTCAGCAATCGTACGCAACTGAGTCTTTACCTCTTCAATAGAACCAAAAAGTTGGTCATTCATCTTCCAGGTAGGCGATTGTCCATCCCAGGCGATACGCACAATGATGTCATCAAAATCTTTTGGTTCCGGTGGTTCCAGTTGGTTGACTGGATCGGATCCTGAAAGTTCCGACATGTTACTGGGAAGAATTTGTTCAATTATTTGAAAGCTGGCGGTCCAGACAAAGAAAACCAGCAGAAGAAATACTACGTCAATCATGGGAGTCATCGCGTCATCAATATCGATGTCACTTCCCCGGCGAATGAATGGGCTTGAGCGTTTCACTGCCCCTCCTCCCGGTAGACTGCGTATGTGACTTTCCAGATTTTAGCTGCGGTGCAAGCAAGCATAATTGGTTCGACCGTGGAGTAGGGTGCTTCCCGACTTCCGCGAATTCGAACTTCAATGTTCTCCCCTTCCTTGTCTCTTGCTTCCGTGAATCTTGCTTTGAGTTGTTGCTGGGAAATGGGTCTTCCGGCCAGCCAGAGTGAGCCATCCGATTTTACATTGACGGTCAGTCGCGGCGTTTCGAGGTCAATGTCATCCTGGCCTGAACTTGCCTGAGGTAGTGTAAGTTCCATTTGCGACTCTTGTCTCGCAAGGTGACTGCTGACGAGAAAGAAGATAATTAATAAGAAGACGACATCAATCATCGGTGTGATGTTGAAGCCATACTTTCGATTCGACTTGTGTTGTGGGATTTGCATAAATTAACGAGAGGAAGATTGCGAGCGAATTCAAGTCGGCTAATGTGGGGTTATTTCTTACTGGCGCGTCTTCGAAGTGGAGTGAAAACGTGTTGAGCAATGTAGGCTGCTTCGGCAACAAATTGATCAATTCGATTCCGAAAAATGGCAAATGCACCAATCGAGGGAATCGCCACAATTAATCCACCAACGGTAGTGACCAAAGCTTGGTAAATACCTTCGGCCAACTGGGGCGCACTGGCTGTTCCTTGAGTGGTCGCAACATTTTGAAAGGCAATGATCATTCCAATCACGGTTCCGAGGAGACCGACCATCGGTGCAATGTTCCCGATTACCGAAAGGTATTCAATTTTTCGAAACAGTCTCGCCGATTGTTCTGCAAGAGCGTCCTCAATTGACTTTTCAACGGCGTTCCAGCCAAAATCAAGTTCGGAGATTCCGTGTAGCAAGACAAACGAAAGAAAACTGGGACGGCCATTGCAGGCAGCCTGCGCACCTGACACATCTCCCGAAAGAAGACATTGACGAACCTGCTCGCTCAGCCCTTCCGGTATGAGGTCTTTACGGCGGATCGTCATGAGGTGATCAAAAATCAAATAAGCGGCGGTCATTGAAAGTGCGAGTAACAGCAGGATCATGATCGCTCCGACAATTCCTCCAGAGAATAGGATTGCAAGAAAGCCAGAGGGGGCTTCCGCGGAAGCGTCTCCCCCGCCGGCATTTTGTGCAAGTAGTATCTGGGTTGGCATCAATATCAATAATTGACTTAGGCCAATAGAAAACCAGCCAATGGGAAATGATTTCCTCGGGCTCAATGACATGCTTATTTCCTGTTCTCTGGAGAGTGTCTCACTCCGGCTGACGTAAAGGTGAATTTTTAAATGGATTGGGAAAATAAAATTACTGGTTTAACTGTTTAGCCCATACCGTTTGTGGATAAAGCGTGGCTAACTCGTTGAAAATTGATTTGGCGAGTTCTGCCTCTCCTTGATTGTTGAGTAAGTTGCCCACTCGATACAATGCTGCCGCAACTAGAGTTTTTTGCTTTGGGAATAAGATAGGGATTCTCATTAAGTTCGCAATTGCAGTCTGTGTCTGTCCGACTCGTGTCTGTGCTTCAGCCAAAACAAAGTAGGGGCCGGCGCGGAATTCGCGAGGCAGGCTCGTGATTGTGTTCTTCCAGGGTCTGATTTGTTTGTCGGTGACGTTAAGACGAGTTCGCCAGAGTTGGACGATTGCAATATTTTTTATGCGAGGGTCAATATCTTCGGAGAGTGTTTGTAAGAGTTGAATTCCCGTGTTTCGCTGAGGGCTGGAAAGCATCCAGCTGGCACCGATTAATTGCAGAAATGGGTTTCGAGAATTCCCGAGCCGGCTTGTAGTGTCTGCCGGGACAGTTCCAGTCCCAGTCCAGCAAATTGGAGCGAGCGGGAAGAAACGAGTCTGCGGATCTTCGCGTAGGATTGCTTCGAAATGGCGAATAGCATCGGCGTATTTTTCGGTGGATTGATAGGCGTCAATGAGTTGCGCACGGATGATGAGTTTCGCCCAGAGCCGAGTTTCATTGGTGAGCGCCTCTTCAAATTGAACAATAGCAAAACTGGGATTGCCTGAATCTAGTTCCTGCTTTCCCAGTTGGTAGTTGTTTCCCCAGGTCGTTTCAAATTTGATGATAGTGTTATTGTCGATTTCCCGTTCAACCCCTTTTGAATCGATAGTTAACGAGTCACCAATCCAGTTCGTAATCGTCCCTTTTCGATTGACGATAGGTGAACCTGGTTCGCGTTGCGTCACGACCAGGTCGGTTTGCCCGATCGCGGATGCTGGCAAATAGAATACAAATAATAAAATTGCAATAAACAGTCGCATTTGTAGTCCGGTGATGGGAGCCGTTGTTGGGGTCACAACCCTGTCTTTTTTAATAACTTCGGTTCGAAGCGTCTATGCTAAGAAACGCTCATTCCACTCGTAGTGTGTTGATGTTTTTGAAAATATATTTTCCACCGCTGTTGCGAGCGATGGCTTCGAGAGACCGATCATTTGATCGTCGCTCCCCAAATTCAATCGTGTTAATAATTGCCCGTGAATAATTCCTGCGGCTGAGTTCAAATATTTCATCTGCCGTAAATCCTCCCTCGGCGTCGGTGAGAAAGAAAATGACATCGGGGCTAAGTTTAAAAGCAGTCTTTAAAGCCGTGAGGTGGTCAGTTCCGCCATCGGGTTGAGTGCTTTCTACGTAAGATTTCGCAGCAGCCTTGTTGGTCTCATTGGCCGCGTGGAGACTCAGTTTTCCACGAAAGATGTCGACTTCATTATTATAAAAAATAATTTGAAATTGATTCGATTCGTTAAGAGAGTTAACGCTTTTCCAAAGTTCCTGTCTCGCCGCAAGCATGGGGCGAAAGTTATATCCTTCCATACTTTTGGAACGGTCGATGAGGTAAACGAAGCGGGAGCCTGTTCCTGCTATGCCAAAGACTTCGGTGGTCATTTTTCCGCCAATTTTTCCGTTGGCTACTGAGCCCGTGATTAATGAGTCGGCACTGGGAACATTATTGGAAAGCAGGTTTTCTAGGCCAGACGCTTCGGCAGGGGTGGATTCTAGCCCAGGTAATTCAGGCCGATCTTCCAGATCGAGGGACGGAGTCGAGGTGTCGGGCGATGATGCCGGATTACTGTTTTGAGAAATGTCGCCTTCACTGAGATATTCCGTAGTTTCCGATTGAATGTCGACTAGGACGATCCCACCAGTCCGGTTGTCGATTTCGCCGGCACCGTTCGGAATTTGAGTTAAGAAGATAACCAAGCCTGCGACCAAGCTGAGGTGCAACAAGAGTGAAAGCAGCCACGCGGGCAGCGATTTCTTGGCCTGTTCGGCAGAACCAGGGCCAAGGCCGACGGGGTGGCCTCCTATCGGTAAAGCAGCAGCGGAACTTTTTTGGGGATGGGTCATTCGATTCCATTATTGCCGATTCACCTAGATGTCTCATCTTAAAGATGCTGTGAAAACGAGTCAATGTTAAGCCTGCCTGTGAATTGTTCGGTTTGGCCTTCAGGCCGTTGGTAATTCACAAAAAAGTTTGTCGGAGGTTGGGGCGTTGGTGGGTGACACGTTTGGTCAGTTAGACGGAGAGAAGAGTGTTGAGGTGACCAAATTGTCGTGAAAGAAGCATTTTATTTGTGGGGGCAGATTTTTTTGAAGATTTATTTCCGGCACGACCAGAGGTGTCACTGAGTAACCCAATAGTTGTAACCAGAGAAAGCATTTTGTGAATTCAAACAACGTTGGTTTGGATGAGATGGAATTAAAACAAACTCACTGGGGAGCTGAATATGATTAAGCCACTAAACGCACCACAACTTTCTGCTGCGAAGAACCGAACTGGTTTGCAGAGTATTTCTGATTTATTACCTCGGTTGATTCGCCAATATGAAATTCAGGCAGAAATGTTACGTAAACGTGAAGAGTTGACGCGAGGTCGTCCAGTTTTGGCGATCGAGGCAAGTGGCGCCGCCGAGCAGGGTAAATTTGCGTGGTACGAATGAAGTTTGATGGTTGCGAGATCTAATGCTGTCAAAAATGGTTCGAGTTTAAAAATTTTAAAACATGATGATTAAATGATTCAGATTGCTCGAGAGGGGTGAGGTGTCCTGCGTGTTTGATTTCAACGAATTGGGCATTGGGGAGTAAGGCGGCGTCGCTGCTCATCTCACGTGTTGTCGTAATTTCATCGTGTTCGCCACCGATAAAGAGTGCCGGGCAATTTATTAAAGGCAACCATGGCTTGGCATCAGATCGCTTGGACATCGCAATTTGTCCGGCGGCGATTGAGTCCGGTGATGTTGACTCGATTGTTTTTTCAACGTCGGCTTGAATGGTGTTTTTTGATTTTCGCGGGTCACAGTGGAGGAGGCGAGGCGCCATTTGCCGGGCTAGGACTAGGGTTCCCGTTTGATAAATTGACTTAGCCGCAATTCTTCTTCCGCGCGCGACTTCGAGACTGTCGTTGGCGGCGCGTGTATTACAGGCAATCATTCCGCTCACTTTTTCTGGATTCTGTTTCCAGAATTCCCACCCGATGTAACCGCCCATCGAGAGACCGCAATAAACCACTCGCTCGTGAACGTCTAAGGCGGACAGTAGGTCGGCTAGGTCTTGCGCATGGGTCTGGAGTTGCATGCGAGGTTCGCGGCATCGGCTTAATCCGAAGCCGGCGAGATCTGGGCAAATGACCCGGTGAGTTTTTGCAAACTCGACAATCTGAGATTTCCACATCTTTAGATCCAGTGGAAAGCCGTGGACCAGTAACACAGGAGGCCCTTTGCCAAGGTCGACCACATTGATCTTAGCATCGTTAATGGTGAGTATTTTTTTCAGCATCTTCTCGATGTTGCAATTATTGAAAGCGTGTGAGTGTCCAAATCCAGTTGGCCAACAGGATTACCGCAACCGCCATGGGGATCCAGTAGATAAAAGGCCAGTGTAGCGGTGACTTACTATTTCGAATTCTCCAAAGCTGAATTGCATTCCACGGAATTTGAATTGCGACGAATAAGTAAATTACAAAACTAGCACGATTAAATCTCCATGCCTCACTTAATTGTCCATGACTGATACAGATAAAAGCTCGTGTGAGTCCGCACCCGGGGCAATCGATCCCGAGCAATCGCCGGCTTGAACAGGAGTCTGGAAGCGGACTGGTAAAACCTGGAAGGAAAACAGCTTGTTTACCGTCGGTGCTCATTAGCGCGGAAAGAAGAATGATGAGTGAAGCGAAAGACAGAAACACCAGATGTCCGATATGGTCGAAGTCTTGGTGACTCTTAGCGTTCGCAAGTGTTGTGGTTGTTGGGAGTAGATTTTCCTCCGTCATCGGTGACTCGGCGTTTTCGTTAAGATGGTTCACGCGTTTTTTAATCGACCTGGCACTATTTGTTTCGATTTGGAAGCAAACCCATTGTACGAAAAAAAACTAATTTGATCGCAAATTGAAAACCGTTTGGGTAGGATAATGTTGGAAATAATCCACCGTTTCTCGATTCATTATTCAATAAAGAATAAAAATGGTTTTGCCTGTTTGCTTTTTCCCTGCACGATCAGCAGTTGGTTTGATTAGCTTTTTTTTTATCACCGGATTACTGAGTGTTCCGGGATTTGCGAAGCAGCAATCTAAATCAGATTTTTTTGAATCTCGAATTCGCCCTGTGTTGGTTGAGCATTGCTACGAGTGCCACAATAGCTCCAATCAGGCGGAAGCGGGGCTGGAGTTGGATTGGCGCCAAGGTATTCAAACTGAGACGGAACATGGCACGAGTGTAGTGCCCGGAAAGTCCGGCGAGAGTCTTTTATTGAAGGTGATTAAGCATCAAGTCAATGGACTTGAGATGCCCGAAGGGGGTGTCAAGCTGGAACCAAGTGTGATTGCCGATTTTGAGAAATGGATTAATCAAGGCGCGTATGATCCGCGGGAGAAACCACTTTCTCCGGAAGAACTTGAGAAAGCGACCTCTTGGGAGGCGACGCTGAAAGCACGTAAAAAGTGGTGGAGCTTCCAGCCAGTTTCGGAACCAAAATTGCCGGATTCGAATGATTGGTCCGACCATCCTGTGGATCGTTTCGTTTATGCCCGTGCGAAAGCCAATCAGTTGGATGTGGCTCCGATGGCAGAGAACATGGTCTTAGCGCGCCGGGTAACATTTGCCTTAACAGGGCTACCGCCTTCGCTCGAACAACTGTCGTCGGTGGCGTCCGGTGAGCTATCTATCGAAGCCCTGGTCGATCAGTGTCTCGCGTCGGATCGCTATGGCGAACGGTTTGCCCGCCACTGGATGGATCTCGTCCGATACGCTGATTCGCACGGTTCGGAAGGGGACCCCTCGATCCCCAACGCTTACCAATATCGAGATTATTTGATCCGAGCGTTTAACCAAGACGTTTCTTATCGCGATCTCGTGAGAGAGCATATTGCCGGTGACTTGTTGTCAAAGCCCCGCCTCAATGATGATCTTGGGATAAATGAATCAGCAATTGGGCCGGCTCACTGGCGATTGTGTTTCCATGGCTTTGCCCCAACCGATGCGTTGGATGAAAAAGTGCGATTTACCGATGATCAAATCAATGTTTTTGGAAAAGCATTTTTGGGGCTGACAATTTCTTGTGCGCGTTGCCATGATCATAAATTTGATGCCATCAGTCAGGCTGATTACTACGCTCTGTTTGGTGTCATTGGATCGACGAGGCCAGCCATGCGGGATGTGGCAATGGATTCCTTGCGTTTACGGCCCAAATCAAAACTGGTTGAGACCAAAGAGGAAATCAAGTCGGAGCTTGTGATCGCGTGGCAGAAAAAGGTGAAGCAGCTGAGACAGAAGTTTCTTGCCCAGGACAAGGCGCTACAAGAGGTGGCCAATGGAGCATCGCAACCGGCGCACGTGCTGTTTCTTTGGAATCAAATGCAACGCCATGAGGGAGATTCGGAAAGCTGGCAGGCAAATTGGAATAAGCTGAGACAACAGTGGTTGGAACAAAAAGCAGGTCGAGACAAGGATCGCCAAACGGCTTCGAATTACTGGGATTTAGCCAAGGCAGATGATTTAAACGCGTGGTTTGGGGAAGGGTTTGAGTTCTTTCAATCGCATCGACCGGGCCAAATGAGAATTGCCCTTGATGGGCCAGATGTTGTAGCGGCGATTTATCCGGGCGGCGTTTATTCCGGTCTTTTATCAGATCGCTTGCCCGGAGTTCTGGGTTCTCCTCGGTTTGAAGTGAATGAGAAAATCACAGCCTGGGTTCGTTGCGTCGGAGGCGGTCAGGCGACTGCGAGGTACGTTGTCCAGAACTATCCACGCAGCGGAACCGTTTACCCGATCAATGAGCTCAAGAATAAAAATTGGCACTGGCAGCGTTTTAATCTTGATTATTGGCAAGGTGATCAAGTGCATCTTGAATTGGCAACGGCTAAGGATGCACCGTTGCAAGTGCGTAATTCGGATCGTTCGTGGTTGGGGGTGAGAGATGTTGTTGTTCGAAGAACAGACGCCGGTTCTCCAACGGATTATTCGATGGAACAATGGGAATTGATTTTTGGATCGGATAACCCAGTCGCTCCAAAATCTCTATCCGAATTGGGGGATCGTCTCTGCGATGAATACGAATCTGCGATCCAAGCGTGGGCCGCAGGAAAAATGACAGATTCGCAGGCTTTACTGCTTGGCGCGCTATTGAGAGACGGTCTGCTGCCAAACAAATCAAATGAGCTGCCATCAGTTAGAGAATTGGTTTCCAAATATCGAAAAGTCGAAAAAGAACTATCGTCGCCCTTTCGAGTACCTGGGGTTCAGGAGGCGGACTCGTTTGATCAGGCGTTAATGGAGCGTGGTGATCATCGACGATTGAAACAGCCCGTTCCCCGGCGTTTCCTGGAAGCGATTGATTCAACTCCTTATCAAACGGAATTGAGCGGTCGCATGGAGTTGGCAAACGATTTGTTTCGAAGTGACAATCCACTTACGTCACGTGTCATTGTTAATCGAATTTGGCTCTATCTGTTCGGCAAGGGGTTAGTGGTGAC
>WTFU01000149.1:0-5079 GCA_011523945.1 Mariniblastus sp.
TCGGCTTGAACTCTGGATCAACGGGTGTGGCGACAGTGACCGGTAGTGGAAGTCAGTGGGAAAACGCAAGGGATCTAATTATTGGTGGCGGTGATTTGTCCGCCGGTGGCGATGCGACCTTGAACATTGCGGATGATGGTCTGGTAACCGTCGGAGAAACCACACGAATCTGGGCTGGCTCCAATGTCAATTTAATGGGTGGCCGATTCGAGTTCGGAACAACGACGTTACAGGAATTCGCAAACATTAATGCGGTTAGCGGTTCGATGGCAGGCGACGTGATTCACAGTGGTTACACCGACGTAGCAACGCTGATTCCATTCCAAAATACGAGTGTTGATTTGACGGAGGTGCGCGTTTCCAACTCAGGGACATTGTATGGGAATGGTTCGCTGGGAGTCGCCTTGCTGAACAACACCGATGGCGAAGTCGAGACCATAACCGGTGAACGGATGCGGTTTGCGGGTGTCGGTTCGACTAACAGCGGTGAGATTAATAACTTTGGCGGTCAAATCCGCTTCGACGAGGATCTGACCAATCAGAGTGGTGGATTGATTGGAGGTCGTGGACAATTCTTTGCTAACGGCGGCTGGGTTAATGACGGTGTGATTGCAATGAGCGGCGGGTTTGCTGATATTCACGGAGATCTAGTCAATTCCGCAGCCGGAGTCATTGCCGTTGGCGGGGGAGGAACCACGACGTTTTTTGACGACGTCACCATGGATGCCGCCAACTTAAATATGGAAATCGCGTCGGATAGTTATGGTGTCTTTTTCGGTAGCTACAACGGTGGAAGCAACGGACTAGGAACGGTTCAGGCGTTCGGCGATCTGCGACCGGGTAACAGTCCAGCGGTTGTTAGTTTTGGTGGAGACCTGGAAATGGGTGTCAACACGACAACCTACATCGAGTTGGGCGGATTGGGTTCCGGAGAATATGACAAGTTGTTAATTGCAGGCAATTTCCTTCTGGACGGCTCGCTCGACGTTTCACTACTAGACGACTTCACACTCGATTTTAACCAAGAGTTCTTGATCGCCGACATCACGGGTTCCCGAACAGGTCTCTTTAATGGTTTGAGCGAAGGTGACCAAGTTGGTAACTATGGCGGAATAGATCTGTTCATTAGTTACGGTGCTGGGAATGGTAACGATATTTCATTGTTCACCAGCGTTCCTGAGCCTGGAACGGTCGGTCTTCTTGGCTGCTTGATGATGGGTCTGGCAATGCGTCGCCGGCGTTCATAACTCACTAATAAACAAGCCATGTGGAACCCTAATTCTGCGACACGGTTCAAATGGAATGGACTTGATTGGCGAGTACGGTCCCTGTCGAACTCGTAAGTCGATCAGGAATTCAGGGGCAAACGCAATGAATGGCTGAGCTCGCGTTAAAAAGACAGTTTTGGCGGACTCGGGCCAAAACGGAAACGCCTTAACTTCTCCCCATATCCAATGTTATTTTGATGCTAATTGCGTTTTCGAAATCCCGCATTTTGCAAAGCAACCTATAAACGAACCTATTAAGAAAAAAGAAAACAAATTTCTCAAAAGTCAATAGATTTAGGTCCGTGAAGATGGCAGTATTTGCTTCCTCTAAAACGTCATATCGCACCTCAGACCGCCACCCCGGTTGGCTTGCTCCGCCTGTTCGCGTGTTTTTCGTTTTATCTCAATTTTCCGCAATTAAATTTTCATTGAACAAATCAGCGGTTTCAAATTAAAAAATCAGGGCTTCTATTGGCTAACTTCCAATTTTTTTTACCCGTTTCTAGGGTACCGCACCTTGATAAAACGTGGACGATTGGTACGCTTGGGAAATTTTGTAAACCGAGGCATTTTTCGCCTACCAACCACAACAAGGGAATAGTGTGGCACGACGCGACGATATCAAAAAAATCATGTTGATCGGCTCAGGACCGATCGTTATCGGCCAAGCCTGTGAGTTTGACTATTCTGGCACTCAGGCGTGCAAAGCATTGCGTGAAGAAGGCTACGAGGTGATCCTCGTTAATTCCAATCCCGCCACGATCATGACCGATCCCGGCACGGCTGACCGAACCTACATTGAGCCATTGGAATGGCGCATTGTAGAAAAAATCATCGCGAAAGAAAAACCGGACGCGTTGCTGCCAACCCTCGGTGGGCAAACCGCGCTCAACCTCGCGATGGATCTCTCCGAGCACGGAATTCTGGAAAAGTATGGTGTCGAAATGATCGGCGCCGATGCCGACGTCATCGATAAGGCTGAAAACCGGGATCGCTTCCAACAGGCAATGAACAACATTGGCCTTGATATCTGTATCGGCGAAACCGTCACTACGGTGGAACAAGCCCGAACTGTTATGGAAAAAGTTGGGCTGCCCTGTTTGATTCGCCCAAGTTTTACGATGGGGGGAAGTGGATCTGCCATTGCGTACAACAAGGATGAGTTTGATCTCCTCGTCCGCCGTGGAATCGACCAATCTCCCACCGATGAAGTCTTGATCGAAGAATCCATCATCGGCTGGAAAGAATATGAGATGGAAGTGATGCGAGACACCGATGACAACGTTGTCATCATTTGCTCGATCGAAAACTTTGATCCAATGGGCGTCCACACTGGTGATTCGATCACGGTAGCCCCGGCCCAAACTCTTTCTGACAAAGAGTACCAGCGCATGCGGGATGCAAGTATCGCCGTGATTCGAGAAATCGGAGTGGAAACAGGCGGTTCCAACATTCAATTCGCGACTAACCCCGACACCGGACGAATGATCGTTATCGAGATGAATCCGCGGGTTAGCCGATCAAGCGCATTGGCATCAAAAGCGACAGGATTTCCCATCGCAAAAATAGCCGCGAAACTGGCGGTAGGCTACAAACTTTGGGAACTCCCCAACGACATCACCCGGGAAACCAAAGCTTGCTTTGAACCAACCATCGACTATGTCGTAACAAAAATCCCTCGATTTACTTTCGAAAAATTCCCGGAAGCCGATTCGACTCTGATGACTCAGATGAAAAGTGTCGGTGAAACGATGGCAATCGGAAGGACCTTTAAGGAGTCATTCCAAAAAGCACTTCGTGGCCTCGAAGTTGGAAGCTTTGGATTTGGCTGTGACAGCAAGGATCTTTGGGGCACCGATGAACAACCCGACCGAGACACCATTCGATCGAAACTCTCCATTCCAAACTCAGAACGCCCTTGGTACCTGCGTTACGCATTCAAAAGTGGATTCACCGTCGACGAAGTTCACGAGTTGACCAACATCGATGTTTGGTTTCTCGAGCATCTTGTCGGCATCATCGAGATGGAAGAACATCTGCGCTCGATACAGTTAAGTGAGATGAGTTCGGAATTAATGAAACTGGCCAAACAATTTGGCTTTTCAGATCGCCAAATGGCTCACATTTGGGACACGAATGAACTCGAGGTTCGGGAAATCCGGAAATCACTGGGAGTGATCGCAACCTACAAGTCCGTTGACACGTGTGCCGCTGAATTCGAAGCTTACACCCCCTATTATTATTCGACTTACGAGCAGGAAGACGAAACACCACCCAAAACTGACAAACCAAGGATCATGATCCTTGGAGGCGGCCCCAACCGGATTGGTCAAGGAATCGAGTTCGATTATTGCTGTTGCCATGCCAGCTTTGCGTTGCGTGAAATGGGGATTGAGTCGATCATGGTCAATTCCAACCCGGAAACCGTATCCACTGATTATGACACCAGCGACCTGTTGTTTTTTGAACCGCTGACTGTCGAAGACGTCCTCAATATTTGCGACCGAATGCAACCCGATGGCGTGATTGTTCAATTTGGTGGACAAACACCACTTAATTTAGCCAGAGCACTTTCGACGGCGGGAGTACCGATCATTGGAACGAGCGTCGACACGATCGACGCGGCGGAAGATCGTGAACAGTTCCAACAACTGTTGACGCGTCTGAACCTGAAACAACCTGCCAATGGAATTGCTCGCACCATGAATGAAGCGAGACAGGAAGTTGCGAACGTTGGCTATCCCGTTCTCGTTCGGCCAAGCTTTGTTCTCGGTGGTCGAGCGATGGAGATCTGTTATGACAAAACACAATTCGAAAGATTCGTATTAGAAGCCTTCATTGTTTCCGCCGGACAACCGGTGCTAATCGACCAGTTCCTTGAGGACGCAATCGAGGTCGATGTCGACTGCATTAGCGATGGCGAAACTGTGGTCGTCGCCGGAATCATGGAACACATCGAAGAAGCTGGAGTTCATTCAGGCGACTCCGCCTGCTCAATTCCACCCTATTCACTCGGCACTGATACCTTAGACGAAATTCGAGCAGCAACGGTTTCGATGGCTCAACATCTCAACGTCGTCGGTTTGATGAATGTTCAGTTCGCCGTGAAAAAAGTAGACGATCAGATAAACGTGTATGTGCTTGAAGTAAACCCACGTGCCAGCCGCACCGTACCCTTCGTCGCCAAAGCAACAGGTGTCCCGGTCGCAAACATCGCCGCTAAAGTCATGGCCGGTTCAAAACTGGCCGAGCTAGGGCTCACCTCGGAACCACTTCCTTCGCACGTTTCAGTCAAGGAAAGCGTATTTCCATTCCGAAAATTTGCCGGAGTCGACATTGTTCTTGGACCTGAAATGCGATCCACCGGTGAGGTCATGGGAATTGCAGACACGTTCCCAATTGCTTTTGCGAAAAGCCAATTAGCCGCAGGCGTCACCATCCCGAATTCAGGCCGTGTTTTCGTCAGTGTTAGTTCGCGCCACAAAGACCGGGCAGTGAACATTGCGAAAAATCTCCATGAAATGGGATACACGATTCTGGCGACATCGGGCACGGCCAAACGCATAGAAGAAGCAGACATCCCTGTCCAACATGTCAAAAAGATCATCGAGGGTCACCCCAATTTGATTGACCACATGAAGAACGAGGGCGTTGATCTGATTTTCAATACGCCGAGTGGGAAAGGGGCAAGGACCGACGAAGGCACCATCCGGGCAACGTCCGTTCAACACGGTATTCCTTGTATCACAACCATTCAGGCATGCGAAGCTGCGGTTCAGGGCCTTCTGGCCCTCCGAACTCAAGAGATGCA
>WTFU01000149.1:5179-13557 GCA_011523945.1 Mariniblastus sp.
AGGCATGCGAAGCTGCGGTTCAGGGCCTTCTGGCCCTCCGAACTCAAGAGATGCAGGTTCAAGCACTACAAGATCGCTTCGTTCCCGCTTGAACAGTAAAGACCAACATCCAATTTCCATGACTGGCGAGACCAAGTGACGTGGACGTTTATCTCGCCCACAAAGCCGGCGATTACCTCGCCGCGGACAGGGTGTAGCGCTTTAAGTAATCGTTCAATCTCGAGAGAGATTGAACGATCATTTACGGCAACGCACCTCGTGGATTAGGATTATGGAAGATGGGATCGTCTCGAAAACAGCTTCAAACCGCAGTTGTGATTGGATTCCGAGTCGCTACGAAAGCCAAGTATCAATCAGCCAGATAACCGCATGAAACCAGAAAACAATCAAGAATTAATGCAGCGTGATCTTGCCGTACTATGGCACCCCTGCACCCAAATGAAAGACCATGAATCTTACCCTTTAATTCCAATCAAAAATGGAAACGGGGTTTGGCTGCACGACTTTGATGGCAATCGCTACATCGATGCCATTAGTTCCTGGTGGGTAAATATTTTTGGCCACGCTAACCCCACGATCAATGCCGCTTTAGCAGAGCAAGCCAGCCAGCTCGAACACGTCATCTTCGCAGGATTCAGTCACGAACCTGGAATTCGCCTTGCCGAAAGACTCGTGGCAATGACGCCGGACAAACTCAATCGCGTTTTCTACGGTGACAACGGATCTTCAGCCGTCGAAATCGCACTAAAAATGAGTTTCCATTATTGGAAAAATCAAGGGAAGCCCAAAAAAACTCAGTTTGTCAATTTAGTCAACAGCTACCATGGCGAGACTTTTGGTGCTTTAGCGGTCGGCGATGTTGCGCTCTACAAAGAAACATACGAACCCTTGTTGATGACATGCCGAACCGTCGAATCTCCAGATTGCTTCTATCGAGAAGAGCAAGAATCGTGGGAACAATACTCCCTTCGAAAACTCGATTCGATGCGTTGCGAACTCGAAAAACATCATGAGACGATTGCTGCGGTTGTGATTGAACCCCTGATTCAGTGTGCTGGCAACATGCGCATGTATCACCCGGTTTACCTCCGACAACTTCGAAAACTTTGTGATGAGTTCGACGTTCATTTGATCGCGGATGAAATTGCGGTAGGATTTGGCCGAACCGGAACGATGTTTGGCTGCGAGCAGGCAGAAATTTCACCCGACTTTCTTTGCGTGGGTAAGGGACTGACCGCTGGCTATCTCCCCCTCTCAGCGGTGTTGACAACACAGTCCGTATACGATGCTTTCTACGATGACTATGAAACCTTGAGAGCTTTTCTACACTCGCACAGTTACACCGGAAACCCGCTCGCCTGTGGCGTCGCCTTAGCAACGTTGGATATGTTCGAATCAGAAAATACGATCGTAGAAAACCAAACGACCGCGAAATTCATGAGCGAGGCTTTTGCCCATCTAAATGACCACCCGCATGTCGCCGAAGTCAGGCAAACCGGCATGGTACTAGCAGCAGAAATGGTAAGCGATAAAAAAAATCGCGTCCCCTACCCTTGGCAAGAAAGACGCGGCCTCAGAGTCTATCAGCACGGCCTGAAAAATGAATGCCTCCTCAGGCCGATCGGTAACGTGGTCTACTTAATGCCACCCTATGTCATCGATCGGGAACAAATCAATCATTTGGCGAAGATTGCAACCGAAGGCATCGAGCTCGCAACTCGCTAGTTAGCCGGATCTCTCGAAGAGCGCTGCGAGCAACTCCCCCAAATTTGCGGTAAATATCGTCCATTTCACAGCTTTACTCCTATCCCGCGCATCAGCTACGTTGGGTTATACTGTAAGCCTCAGGCTGAATTAAACGGAAGCATCAATGACACAAACCACCAAAACTGCCCCAGAAAACTCGCAACAAGAATGGACCCGGGAGAAAGTCGCAGAGCTCTTTGCCCTGCCGCTCATGGATCTGGTATTCCAAGCCCAAACCTTGCACCGTGAACATCATGACCCCAACCATGTTCAGTTAAGCAGCCTGCTCAGCATTAAGACTGGAGCCTGCCCAGAGGACTGTGCCTACTGCCCGCAGAGCGCTCGCTATAAGACGGGCCTCAAAACCGAACGACTTATGCCAATTGACCAAATTGTTGAAGCCGCGAAAAAAGCCAAATCAAATGGTGCCGGTCGGTTTTGCATGGGTGCCGCCTGGCGAAGCCCCAAAGATGGTGACATCGCTGCCGTTGCCGAAGCCGTCGCTGCAGTCAAAGAACTAGGACTCGAAACGTGCGCCACCCTGGGCATGCTCACGGAAGAGCACGCCGAGAAACTAAACGAAGCGGGACTGGATTACTACAATCACAACCTTGATACCTCTCCGGAATATTACGGAGAAATTATTTCAACACGCACCTACGACGACCGCCTCGAGACACTCGAAAACGTCCGTCAAGCCGGCATGAAAGTTTGCTGTGGCGGGATCGTTGGCATGGGCGAATCTCAAAACGACCGAGTGGGTCTATTGACTACGCTGGCCAACCTCGATCCGCCACCTGAAAGTGTTCCCATAAACAACCTCGTGAAAGTCGCCGGGACACCGTTAGCCGACCTCGAAAACATCGACTCGTTTGACTTTATTCGAACGATTGCTGTCGCCAGAATTCTGATGCCAACTTCTTACGTCCGCCTTTCGGCGGGACGCGAAGAAATGAATGATGAAATGCAGGCGCTTTGCTTTATGGCGGGTGCTAATTCGTTATTCTATGGCGACCAATTACTGACCACCGGCAATGCCACCGTCGATCATGACCGCGAATTATTCCAAAGGCTGGGCATTAATAGTTCCATTTCCGAGGTGCCCAGTGAGGCCTCCGACGCCTGCCAACCAAACCAAGACGAAGGATCGTGCGGTTGCCATCACGGCTAAGACGAAGACTCGAAAAGCCGTGAGATAATTTCTACTCAACCCTCGATTCGGTAGTTCGAATATGCCTTGGCGTGAACAACTAATTCAACAGCACCAAAATCGAGTGGCAGCCAAAGTCTGGCGGAAACGCCAGGCATCGCAGGCTGCTGTTGGACGCGAATTAAGAATTAACGGCAAAACGTATCTGAACTTCTGCAGTAACGACTACCTGGGCCTCGCAAACCATCCTGCACTTGCCGATGCTGCGATCGAAACGATTCGAGAGCGCGGCACCGGTGCCGCGGCATCCCATTTGATCTGCGGGCATCAGGATATTCACCAAGCGTTGGAAAATGAACTCGCTGCGTTTGTGGGGGCAGAGAAAGCAGTTACATTCTCCACCGGATACATGGCAAACCTCGCAGTTCCACAGACCTTTCTTGAAAAAGGGGACTTAGTTGTTCAAGACCGTCTGAACCACGCCTCGCTTATTGATGCCGGAAGATTTTGTGAGGTGAATTTAAAAAGATATCGCCACCTCGATTTCGCCCATGCTCGAACTATCCTTGTAAAATCCAACGCCAACAAAAAACTCCTCACCACCGATGGAGTCTTCAGCATGGACGGCGACCAGGCCCCGCTTCACGAACTTACGGAAGTCTGCCGCCACACTAAATCTCTTCTGCTCATCGATGACGCTCATGGCTTTGGAGTGCTCGGAAAAACCGGAGCCGGCTCGCTCGAGCAACATGGGATCGGCGTCGGCGGCGGCGTGTTAATGCTGGGCACCCTGGGAAAAGCAGCGGGCAGCTTCGGTGCATTTATTGCAGGCGACGCGGTTTATATCGACTCATTGATCCAGCACGCCAGATCTTATATCTACACGACTGCCCTGCCCCCTTCGATCGCATCGGCAACGCGAGCTGCGATTAAAATAATCCAAACTGAACCGGACCGTCGCGAAAAATTGAATGCAAACATAACGTACTTTCGACAAGCCGTCGACGAACTCCACCTAAAAACCCTTGATTCGAAAACGGCGATTCAGCCAATCTTACTTGGCGATTCGGAAACGGCACTTCAGGCAACCGAGCTACTTCGACAACAGGGACTATGGATCACTGCCATCCGGCCACCGACTGTCCCTGAAGGTACAGCTAGACTCCGAATTACGATTTCCTGCGAGCACCACCAAAACGACATTGACCAATTAATCACCGCGCTCCGCTCTGACGCCATGCGAAAACTGTCGGAGACAATCCAATGAAAGTCCCGCTCGTGCTGCTTCACGGATGGGGCGTTAACGCTGCAATCTGGAATGCAATCATCCCCGAACTCGAATCCGAATTCGAGCTACACATCATCGACCTGCCCGGCTACGGCAACGCGCATTCAACGGACCGGGCGATGTCTTTGAGAGAGATAACGGACATAATTTTAAGCAAAGCACCAGCTCAAGCAGTCTGGGTGGGGTGGTCTTTAGGTGGCACCATCGCACTTCATGCTGCGTTGACACACCCAGAACGTATCAGAAAGCTACAACTAATCTCCACGACCCCGCGCTTCTTGGCAGGATCCGATTGGGAATTCGGCGTGCAGAAAGAAGCGTTTGACAAACTCGCTACCAGTTTCCAGGGAGATTACACCAAGGCTCTGCAATCGTTCCTGCGTCTCCAACTCTATAAAACTGATCGAGCAGAGCAAAGAATTTCTCGCCAAATGGCTAAAAACTTAACGTCTCAATTAGTTGCCCACTACATTCCATCGGTGACAGTACTTCAAAACGGCCTCGAGATACTTGCACAAACTGACCTTCGGAGCGAGCTATCCCGCCTAAATGTAGACACCCAAATCATTGCTGGAAAAACCGACCCACTCGTTCCTATCGAAGCAAGTCAGTTCCTTAGCGAGAATTTGAATTCATTACATTCGTTGATCGAAATGGAAACGGGGCACATCCCTTTTCTAGAATCTTCTAAAGAGTACATTGAGACTCTCATACGATTTTCCAAAACCGCCCCATGAAGCTTGCCAAAGATCAAATCGCCCGTCAATTCAGCCGTGCTGCAACGACCTACGACACCGCTGCGCGACTGCAAAATGAAATGGCAAAAATCTTGATCAATGCAATTCCTGAACACGCGACTGGGAAACTCGTCGATCTTGGATGTGGGACTGGCTGGCCGCTAAGACAACTGGCTAATTCTGGCAAATACGAAATAACTGCTATCGACATCGCTGATGGAATGATCGATATGGCGCGTCAAAAGGTGCCGCAAATCAATTTCATCTGCTGCGATCTCGAATCCACGCCGCTGCCAAACGCATTCGCCAATGTCGTTTTTTCCAATGCCGCCATTCAGTGGTGTAACACGGCGAAGGCACTCGCAGAAATCAATCGTATCGCAAAGCCGAATGCAAACCTCTTACTGTCAACCTTTGGCCCCTCTACCTTTGTCGAAATCCGCAAAGCCTGGGAAGAGATCGGAGACGCTTCGGATCGCATTCATAAATTCGAAAACCCACAATCTATCGAACAACTTCTCCAAGATCTGAACTTTGAAGAAATCACGATTAAGCGAGAAAGTCGGCAACTCATTTACCATTCGGTCGATGATTTATTACAGAGCATCCGAAACCTCGGTGCAACCAATGCATCATCTAATCGCCAATCCGGATTACTCGGAAAAGAGCGATATCGTCAGTTTAAGTCTGTTTTTGAAACTCGGCTGGCTCAATCTAATCAGCTTGAGCTGACTTTTGACTGCATTTTTGTATTTGCAAAAACTGCATAACAACCAGCCAGCAAGTAAATTCGCACTCAGCGAGGTAGCCTAACCGCCCTCGAGAGACAAAAGTGCTAGCGTTTGAAATAACGCTTCCAACATTGCTCCGCGATAGGCTTCTAAGATAACCTTACACATTGAAATTATTGAACTTTGCAAGATGGCTGGCGTAAATGAAAATCGATCAGAGGATGCAACCAATCCGTCTGATTCTGTCGGATGTGGATGGAGTTTTAACGAATGGCGACCTTAGTTTCGACAACCAAGGAATCGAATCGAAAACTTTCCATGTTCGTGACGGGATGGGAATTAAATTGTGGCAACGTTCTGGTCATCAATTCGGGATCATTACTGCTCGCTCCTCCCATATCGTAAAGATCAGAATGGTGGAATTGGGAGTTGAAATCGTCCGACAGGGATCCGAAAGCAAGTTACCTGTGGGACTTCAAGTCATTGAAGAGTTAGGGCTGACGCTGGATCAGGTTTGCTATATCGGCGACGATCTGTCGGACCTCAGTCTGTTGTCGAGGGTCGGTTTAGCTGCCACGGTTGCCGACGGAGCCGCTGAATTAAAATCAGTTGCTCACATTACGACGACTGCCAAAGGGGGTTCAGGGGCGGTGAGAGAGCTTATTGAATTGATTTTAAAATCTCAGAACCGCTGGCAAGAATTATTACAGACCCACTACGGCATTTGAGAAAAACCGACACCAAGCCTCGAAGACAAATGTCAGGATGACATGCGACTGCTGTTAAAAAAGGATTTTTAAACTTGGCCTCTGCGAAAACTCAAAAAATCGCACTCCCGAAACGGCTAAACCCGGTTGCGCTGTACCTGATGGCGCTGGCCGCAGTCATCTGTCTATATTCTTGTTACGAAAAGTTTGCTGTACCCCGACTTGAGGGGCCACAGAAAATCATCACTAAGGTCGCATCTGATTTAGACAGCGACTCGCAACCGTTACACCAGGACAAATCGTGGTTGATTCCGTTTCTGGGAGAGGGATCGGACCACTGGGAACTTCAGCCGTGCTCCACCCTCAAACTCGACGAGGGCATCATCTTATTCAAAGAACGAATCGAATGCTCCGATGGTTCAGTTGAGTTTTCACCATTCACATTCGTGAGTGGTGAAACTGGATCTGGCGCAAGCAACACTCCCGAGACCGCCGAACGCTCGTTCATCGTTCGTTCCACCGAGGGAGCAAACATTCAGTTTAACGAACCGTTTAACGGAATAAATTTCGACGGAATCAAACCGGTACTCTGTAAATTGCTGGGGGAGGTCGAAATTTACTCCCTCTCCGATAAATCTAAAGACGAGTCATTGATTTACATCGCAACGCGGAATGTCACGATTGATCCTCATCAAATCACAACACCGGAATCGGTTGAATTTAAATTTGGCGAAAGCCTTGGAATCGGTAGCGATCTAACGATTGGGTTGGCACACCCTTCCAGTGCGTTAGCCGATTTTTCGAACATCACGGGAATCCACAACTTGCAGTTGGAACGGATCGAGAAAATCCTTCTAAAACCGGAATCTAAACAAAATGCCCAACCCGCCAAAGCATTTCAATCTACGGCAACCGCAACGCCTCAAGAGAAAGAGCCCTTAAGTGGCAAGGAAGGCCCGATCGAAGTGACCTGCCTTGGCTCCTTCCAGTTCAACTTTGCAACTGGATATGCCGAATTCTTCGATAACGTTACAGCCAACCAGCTTAATCAACACAATAAAATCGAGTGTGACCACCTCGTCCTAATGTTCGGCGCACCCTCAAACAGCCAAACAACGCCTCTAAAAAGTACTCATTCAAAAACAAAAATAGACAAGCTATCTCGCTTGGTCGCCAATGGCACCCCGGCGACAATAACGACGCCTTCAACTTCGATTAAAGCAAATACCCTCACTTTTGATCCGGAAACTAATCTATTTTCTGGACAGAAAAATCAAACCAACTCCGGGTTACCAGTACAGATTCAGTCCGATGAGATGTCATTGGAAGCCGACTTATTACGGTACCGCGCCAATCGAGATGGCTCACTTGGTGATCTGCAAATAGTGGGTCCCGGACGGATCAAGTTTGAAGGAAAAACGAGCGAGAATACCATCTCCGCCCGTTGGAAAAAAAACCTAAGAACGATCCCCAATCCCCAAAACCCTGCTGCCTTTGAACTCGTTCTCTCAGGGGATTCGACTATCTCGACTGATTCTCAAACGAGCATCAATGCCGAACAGATCAGTTTACAAATCCGCAAATTTTATCCCCCCACCTCACCTGACCCATTCGTTGACAGCTCGACCTTTCGTCCTCCCAACGCCACTTCGAGCAAACCAAACTACACGCCTGTCCAACTGACAGCGACTGGAACGACTTACCTAAGCTCACCGGACATGGCGGGACAAACGGAAAAACTCGTCGCTGTTTGGTTGCCAGCGAACGATAACACGCGCGTCAGCAAACGCCAATTTTCATTAAAACCAGTACAACAACCAAACAAACGGCAACTCGGAACCATCCAATCCGTCTCATCCACACCGCCAACAAACTCCCGAAGGAATCCTCAACAACTTCCCACTGCTCTTGCCGTCCCTCCCCCTTCAACGCCCCAGCGCAACCTTCAAAGCTTCAACACAACCGGTACTCCCGGGGCACCGACGACTCAAATGTTTGCCACCGCACCCCGCTCCAACG
>WTFU01000020.1:0-5787 GCA_011523945.1 Mariniblastus sp.
AAAATCATTTTTGCTGGACGCCAACAAACAACACTTACTAATTCCATGCTCAAGTCACAAAACATCCGGTCAGCTATTATCACTGGCCTCGGCTTTTTCTTTGGAAGTTTGTTTGGTTTAGGGTGCAGTTTCTGGACTGGTAACGAATCCGTTGTTATAGCGGGTTACGCATTAGGTTCCATCTTAGGCGTGGTTATCGCAACGATAATTGGTCGTCGTTGGCAATCTCGAGATCGCAAGACAGAAGATCTCTCTTAAACCGAGACGCTATGTAGCCCGAGAAAGCTCTGGATTTCAATAGGGAAAGAATTGAACGGGCACTCGGCGAGTTCAGAAACGGCAGATTGCATTGGTCATTTGATTAAAAATTTAGATCTATGCGAAAAAGTGAGTTTGTTTTTATTTTCACACTAACGAAGCTGTTAGTGTCGCGTTATCGGGTTGGGACTGCTGATATTAAACGCCGATTTGGGGCGGTTTTCCGCGAAATGCCTGCTTTCAATGTACAATCAAGGTGGGCTGAATTGTAACTTCGATGTAACGCCCATAATCGCAATACCCGCATCAGTAGTAAATTTGCGACCGTTTCTTAAAAGTACAAGTCACTTTTAGCCCGCAATCGCCTTGCTGCCGCAGACGATTATCAATTCAACCGACATGGCCTAATAAAAATTTAGATCGAATCGAGTCGAACTATGAGAACGCTTAATTTCTCCGCACTGTCATATCTTCTAATTCTCATATTGTTCTTCAGCTGTTGCGTTGTTAACGCGCAAGAGGAAAAGAACGACGAATCAAGTTCCTTAAACGAGCAGACAATTTACGTTCCTTATGAGAAGCTCCGTGAGGTATTCGAGCGAGACGGTCGAGGCGTATTTCTGCCTTACGACAAATTCCAACAATTGTGGAATGAAGCTCGACAGAACCAACCCAAAAAAACTGACACCAATGCGCCTTTGGGCGCATTAATCACTGGGATTGATAGCACTGCTACCCTAGGTAAAGAGATTGTAAACGTCGATGCCACGATAAAACTTGAGCTGCTTAGAGAAGGCTGGCATCGGGTGCCAATTCGACTAAGTAATGCGGCAATTCGCAATGCGACAATAGATGGCAAAGAAGCGCGAATTGTTTCAATCAAGGGCGGACAGTACGAATTGCTCATTTCCCACACTGGACGCGAACCGAGAGCGATCGAGTTGAACCTCTCATACGCCAAGGCACTAACAAAAAATGGTGGTCAAAGTACCGTTGCGTTTCAATCTCCTCAAGCGCCGGTCAATCGATGGACCATCCGAACGGGCCAAAAGGATATTGACGTACAAATCGAACCCATGATTGCATCGTCCAAAATTCCTGAGGCAAAATCAGATGAGCCCCCTGCAGATCAGGGCGACGAGATTCTCGCATTTGTAGGGGCTGCCCCTGAGGTCAAGATTACCTGGACTCCCAAAGCCGAAGGAGCATCTGGACTTTCGGCACTTGTATCAGCCGACACGCAAACCCAATTTCAAATTGATCAGGGAGTTGCCCGAACCAGCGCCGCGATCTCGCTGGATATCTCACGAGCAGAAATCCAGACTGTCTCAATTAACGTCCCTGCAGATCAAAAAGTAGTGAGCGTGTTTGACCGTAATGTTAAAAAATGGGAAGTCGAGAAAGGGAGTGATTCTCAGACCATAAAAATTGATCTGTTCGAGCCAACTATCGGGAGGCAAGTTTTGGCGGTTGAGCTTGAGAAGTTTATCGATGAAATTGATGACACCACCATCAACATCCCCGAAATCAAAGTTGACGATGTTTCGCGGAACAGTGGTGTGGTGCTCGTCAATTTATCTCCAGAACTTCGAGCTGAAACCGAAAATAAAACCGGACTATTACAAATGGATGTTACCGAATTACCAGGTAACGTCAAAAAACAAAGTTGGGAATTTGCTTACCGGTACGCGTCACTTCCGTTTGGTTTAGCGTTGAATGTGAAGAAGATCCAACCGCTGGTGAACGTGGAACAACTAGTCGAAGTCGTTATTGAACCAGAAAAGCTAGAGCTTGAAGTCTCCGCAATTTATGACATTCAACTGGCAGGTGTGTTTCAGCTTGATTTGGATATTCCCAAAGAGTTCGAGATCCGGGAAATCCGAGGGATCTCGCGGAAGGGGCTAGTCAATTTACCGGTCGAAGCTTTTTACCGGGACCCCCAGAATGAAAGTAGAGTTTTGGTTACGCTTGGGAAAAAGGCTATCGGCAAGATTGGCTTGCAGATTTCGCTTGACCAAGAGCTGCGAGATGCGAATCTTCTTAGCCCAACGGACGTTGCTTCAAAAATTAACTTTGCTATCCCAAAAGCGACGATTGACAGCGTCGAATTTTCTCGTGGTAACGTAGTCGTTTATTCACCTGAAAGCCTTCAAGTCAACGCTGCTCAAACCATAGGTTTGAGGAATGACGGCTTCAAAAACGCGCTCGCCAAGCATGTTCCGACAGTGGCTGTACCAGGAACCCGCCCTGTTTTGGCTTATAGCTTTTCGCACACAGATGCTTCGATCGAATTGGAGGCTAAACGGCGACGTCCTCAAGTGACCGTCGACCAAGTTATTGTAGTTTCAGTCCAGTCAGGCGTCGTCAAATACGACGCAAGTCTTTTCTATGAAGTCTTATACAGCGGAGTAAACTCTCTAAGGCTCGATGTGCCAACGGCACTAGTTGCTGATCTGCGAAATCGCTCGCCCAACATCCTCAAACAAGTGGCCGATCCGCAGCCTGAAGACGTTCCCGAAGGTTATACAACTTGGGAGTTAACAGGCGATAACGAGTTTTTTGGTAAACACAAAGTTCGTTTTACTTGGGAAAAGAAAATCACCGACCTTCCATTAGGCGAAAGTACTAATGTTGCTGTGGATCGGTTAATGCCTGCTGATGTAGATCGAGCCAATGGTCAAATTGTTTTGACCAAATCCGAAACAATCGATATCCAACCGAAATTAGACGCCACTGGACTTCGCCCCATTGATCCTCAAACCGATCTAGCCCAAGGTATTTCGGTTGAGAACGCCGCGATGGCATTCGAGTTTGTGGATGATTGGTCCCTAAATCTAACGGCAACCCGATTCGAGCTCCAAGAGTTGAAAAGAACCAGTATCTCCCGCGCAGTCGTGCGTGCGGTTGCGCTTCGCCAGAACGAACTCTCAGTTCAATGTCTCTACAAAATTCGAAGCGTGGGGCAACGGATTTCAATTCAGATGCCTGCTGGTTTTGATGCGGCGACGTCATTTGACGATCAACCAATTCGTGTCAACGGCCAGCGAGTTACTCCCGAGAATGGCGGAAAAGACTTGATCTACGTTCCATTGACCGGACTTAATTCTGACGATCCATTTCTTTTGGAATTGCGCTACACCATTCCTGGAGGTCCCAATCAAATTGATCTGCCGTTGTTTGTCGACGAACCGGCGATTCAAAAAGTCTATTTGTGTGTCTATCTACCCTTCGAAAATGCTTTGTTACACAAGTCGGGGGACTGGACAGACGTCGCAGTTGATGAACATACGAATTCCATTGCAGGTCTGTTAAGCTCGAGCAATGCAAATTCTATTGCGTCTAGAGTATTTCAGACTCGAAACGAATATATTGAGCAGTATTTGAATTGGGTTCAGGCAGGAATTAATTTTGACAGTTCGTCGAGTAAGAATTTCGAGGTCGATGGTCGCCCATACGTCTTTTCGGCGCTACGCCCCAATCCTGCTCCGACAGGTTCACTCCATCTTCGCACGATCAACCTGACATTTCTGAATGTTATCGTTTTTGGCTCAATTGCTATCCTTGGTCTGATGCTGGCCCGAACTCAATTCACAACGCAAATAACTGGTGCCATGTTTGTGACTGCTTCTTTGGTCGCGGTTGGGGTGTTCTTTCCGTTGGTCACTGAACACTTGTTTAGTGAAGCACTTTTGTTAACCGTCGGTGTGGTCGGACTTACTTGCTTGACATCGAACGTGATTCGTTGGTTTCGCGAGGTCAAGAATGCTCGTCGTGAGCGACAGATTCTCAACGAGAGCCAGCAAGAGGTTGCGACGGTCGATGCAAATCCCGTCTCAACCATCGCTCCTGAAGCTGCCGAGTCGGCGGCCCCGGATGATTCTCCGCCCGAATCAACGGCATCTGAGGAAGGAGACGCACAATGAAAAAAGCACTCTTGATCGCGCTGATTACGATGACAACGGGTTTGATCTTTGGCCAGCTTCTTTACGCACAAACCAATTCGGCTGACAACGAGTTGACCAAGAAATTTCACCGAAAAATTTATGTTCCTTTTGAAAGTTTGGACATCATTCTCGATGGAAACTCGAATCGGGCGTTGCTATCACGTGACGAATATGATGCGCTGTTAAAATCCTCACGCACGCGAGAAATTAAACGTGCACCGCTGGACAGTGCAATTGTTTCTGCCAAGTACATCGGAAAGATTTCGGACGGAGTTGCTTTTATAACAGGCGAATTGATCGTTGAGTCGTTAAACGATGGCTTGGTTCAAATCCCATTACCGTTTAGCGGAGTTGCTATTCGAAGCGCAACGTTAGGCGACAATCCAGCGAAATTATGGCGAAACGAAAAAGGTCAAATTGTCTTACTGACATCTTTGGTTAATCGCGAAACTTTGCGAGTCGAGATGACCGTACCCCTGCAGACATCGGCAGCAAGGCAGTCGATGGGGATTCAGCTCCCTGCGCCTTCGGCCACCCAGTTCAATCTTGAGGTACCGGGCAATGTGGAAGTCAAAAGCGGAGTACCTGTAGTCAAAAGAATTTATGAAGCCGAGCGCAACGTCACCAAGTTTGATTTACTGGCCACTCGGAAGGCCATGAATATCGTCATGTCGCTCAATAATCGACTGTTGAAGAACAAACAAGTTGCGGTGTCGAGGAGCGTTGTAATTCACAAGCTCACGCCGCACGAACAAGAGATTCACGTAACCTGTTCGATGGATGTTATTCACGGCGCTCTCGAAGAAGTCCAGCTTACTGTTCCAAATGGGTTCGAAGTTAGCCAAGTAACAACAGACTTGCTTAGTCAGTGGGAAATCATCGAGTCCCCTAAAAAGCCAAAAGACTCGAGTAAACGATTGCTCGTGAAGTTGAGGGAGCCGACTCGCGAAGATTTCGTTTTAAACATAGTGGCAACTCGAAACATAGGAGCTGTCGGAGAATGGAAAGCTGTTGACATTCGTCCAATAGATGTAGCCGGTCATGTCTCTGTCGTGGGTGTGCTGGCTGATCTCCAGCTTCAATCGACGAAGCTTGTTTCCGGCGGCGTCATTGCGATCGACCACGAATTTTTGCTGGCAGCAATCCCTCAATCGCTTCAAGCTACCAACCGGGGAAATCCAGCGAAGATTGTTGCCGCTTATTATGCGCCTCAAAAAGATTACTCAATTTCGGCAAGTTTCCTGCGCCCGTCTCCAGAATTGATCATTAAGTCGACTTCTCGACTAGTCATCGATGATCAGAGTCTCAAGCTACAGGGAGGGATATCTCTGATTAGCCGACATGATTCTCGTCTTGAATTTAAGCTGACTCTACCAAAATCCTGGAGACTTAATGAGTTGACTGGAATCGACGGTAGAGCTATCCGGTATGACCGATTAGGAGAAGAAGGCAGTTCAGAATTCCTTGTTCGTCTACCGGCCAAAATTTCTTCCAACTCTTCAACGAAGGTCTTTTTTGAGGCGACCCATACCCCAGAGGGTTGGCTAGAAAAATGGGAGTCCAATCAAATTGAATATCCCACTGT
>WTFU01000020.1:5887-13246 GCA_011523945.1 Mariniblastus sp.
AAGAAATAGAAAACGCCCGCCGCTGGACCGTTCAACTGGCCAAGCCAAAAAAAGAGCAGGTCCATCTATTGATTGATTTTCAAATGCCTTTGGAGGAGTCCGACCTGGCGGATCTTAAGTTAGCTCCCGTTATCGTTCGTAATGTGAGCTTTCAATCTTCGATGTTCGCAGTTGAAGGGAGTAATGAACTGGACATCGAAATTGAAACGAAAGGGCGACCTGTCGACGTTGGCGAATTTTCTCAAGCCGTCTATCAACCAGGGCGACACTTATTGGGTGCCTACTCATGGCCCAACGAAGACCTATCGTTGTCGGTGAAAAGTGTTCGCCGACCGGTCTATCAACTGCCCAGCGCGATCGTGCAACGAGCTGAAATGGTTACGGCGATTTCTAATAGCGGTAAAGCTCAAACTGCCGCTAGATTTCAATTCGTCACAAAACAACAGTCCTTTCTAAGGGTTGAATTACCGCAAAACGCAAAGCTCTGGTCTGTTCAATTGGATGGGCAGTCTGCCAAACCCCAGCGTCAGAACGAGGCGCTATTGATCAGTCTGATTGGTAACGAACCGGGCAAGCTACGCGATTTACAGCTCGTGTTTGAATCACCTGGAAAGTCCTTCAACTTAGTAGGCACGATTGATGCCCATGCCCCAACATTGTGGTTGAATAAATCTGGTGACGCCGATGGCATTCCCGTTCCGTTGGTCGACTTGCACTGGCGATTAATCATGCCGGATGGGTTTAGCGTCTCGCATAGTGATGGGAAATTCCAATCGGATCAATTGGTCAAACATCCGTCGCCAATTCAACAATTGGGCAACTGGGTATTCCAGTTAGGTGGTGGAATCGGAAAAGCGAAATTTGGAGCTCAGCAAGTTAGCACTGAGTCGATCACTAGTTTGTCTGACTCAAAGAGTAACCCTAGCATGATGCCATCAGATCGTTATTCAGGCCGTAGAAGCAGTAACGGAGCTATGGAAATGGAATCGATAATGGATGAAGAAGATTCCATCTTTCCAACTCCATTTACTGGAGCAGGTCGAGTGGCTGGCCGGGATCAGGGATTGAGTCAATTCGAAAGTAGCGAAGAGGAGCAAACCGAAGTATCTCCTCAGGTTAAGGCCCCGCCCACCAACCAGCTTAACGCTAAACCAAATAGCGGTCCTGCGCTTACTGGTAAGCGTAAGTCCAAAGATGGAAAAGAGGTTAATACGTGGGCCTTGAGCGGATTGGGCAGTCTGAACATTGAGTTGACTGAAACAGGCAACTCAATCGAGTTTTATAATTTGGGTGATCAACCGACTTTGACCGCAACGGTCATTAATCAATATCGCCTTAACTGGATCGCGATTGCCTTAGCTTTATTGATTGCAGCCTTCGGTGTATTGCTCACTAACCGTCAATTCAAGTCAAAAGTCTTTTTCGTAGCTTTGGTTCTTTTGGTGGCCTGTTTAGTTCCATTTGCAGGTACTTCGGTAAGTGCATTTCGGACAATCATTGACCTTGCGATTCTGTCAGGGACTTTCGTAACGATCTACTTTGTTGTAGCCGCGATTGTCAAATCGATGGGGCGGTCTGTCTCCTTGGTTGCTGCAAGAGCACCTTTTTTCCTTCTGTTAATTACGACTTGGATTGGATTTGGAGTTCAAGTTCACGCTCAGGAGATTGTAAAAGATGTCGATCAACTGAGGAATTTGATAACAGAGATAAAAACTAAACCAAAGGTCGAATTACCCAAGGACGCAATTATCATCCCATTCGACGCAGATGATCCGAAGGGGCGTGAAAATGCTGATCGGCTATTACTCCCCTACCAGCATTATTTGAATCTAATTAATCAGGCGAATTCTGGAGCCAAGTCGGCTTCAGCCAACGCTCCGGTCGATTTCGTTATTTCATCTGCAGAATACAATCTGGAGTTGACTTTGGATGAAGATATATTGATCCAAGGCAAACTTGTTATCGATCTCCTAACGGATGACCCTGTAATTGTACCGCTTCCGTTGCTCGGTGGTGCTTTGGCGGATGCGAAAGTTGATGGAACGCCAGCGAAACTCCAATTTCAATCGATTGCAAATGCTAAGCAGAAATTAACGACAGCGAATTCGAGCATTGTCCAACTGCATATTGACGGTCGAGGAACAAAAACTTTCGAATTTGCCGTGCAAATCAAACCTGTCCGCCAAGGTGGCTGGCGATTGCTAAACGCGAGATTACCAGTCGGGATGTCGCGTGGTTTGAATTTAACGACGTTGAATGAAACAACCGAGGTTCGGCTCAACTCCGATTCTGACCGCCGTTCTATCGAAGCGAAACCAGATCAGCAAATTAAGACCGTCCTCAGCGCAGACGGATCTTTGCGACTGCAATGGAAACCATCAACAGCAGCAGCACAAACTATCGAACAAAGTTTGACAGTCCAATCAGAGGCCGTGTTCGACGTTCGCGAAGACGGATTGCGGTTGACTTGGAGAGCCGATCTGGAATTCAAAGGATCCGAACGAGATGTATTTACGTTGAATTTGCCCGATGGGTTTTTGGTTGAAAAAGTCAGTGGCGAGAATATCAGAGCGTGGGACGTTAGCGGTGCAAGCCGTCTGAATCTGACAACGTTGAGCCCAGCCAAGGACAAAGAGTCTTTTATCATCGAGCTATCGAAGCGAGACTTTACTATCGAGGATCAAGCTGTCAAGTTCGAGGCTCCCTACCTCGGAGTCGAGGGCGCGGCATTGCATCAAGGCGTTTACATGGTTCGCCGAAGCCCGATTGTCGAGCTTAAGACAACAAAAACAGCCGCAGTGAGTCGAATTGACGAAAATCGTGTGAAGCGCAGTTTGGATATTGGAAGTATTGATTCAAAATCAAGCCCGCTCGGAATTGAAATGTTCCAAGTTTATCAGTTTATTACGACTCCATTCCAAATTGGAATTCAAGCCAGCATGGTGCAGCGCAAAATAAAGGCAGAAACCCAGTCCATACTTCGTGTCGGTCAAACCGAAGCTGATCTCGAAATGCGAATCAACGTGGAGGTGGGACGAAGAGCGCTCTACATGTTGAGCTTTGACATTCCCAAGGATATTAAAATTGAAAGTCTGACTGCGGGCTTGGACGAAACCTACACCCAAGAAGAAATTAACGGCATTCAACGCGTCCAGCTTTACTTTCCAACCGGGGTGGCGAACGACTTCTCCATTATTTTCAAAGCCGAATTAACGGATTATTCAGGAGCAGATGAGTGGTCGATTCCAAAAATTAAGATAAACGATACCGTCAAACAAAATGGATTCATTGTTATCCAAGTCGATCCAGCTCTGACGGTCGCTACAGATGATTTGAAAAATTGTGAAACGGTCCTACTGCAACAGGTCGAGGACTGGTTGAATCGATCTCAACAAACTGCAGCTCGAGTCATTTTACGTACTGACGGATCAGACTACGACGCCTTACTTCGATTCGCGAAAATCGAACCCAGAGTCACTGTCGAAACTGTTACCAATGTCAGGACTACCCTGTTCGCCATTGAAGAGACCATTTTGTTGGATTTTAACATTCAGAAATCTGGCATTCGACAAATTCAATTTGAGCTTCCGGCTGCAATGCGAAAAGCGAGAATCAATGCAAAACTGGTAAGCGAAACCATCATCGAAGAAGTGACAGATAATGCCAACGCTGTACGCGTGACTCTAAAACTTCAAGACGAGGTGATTGATTCGTTTCGGGTCGTGATTGAAAACGATCGACCGCTAAGTGAATCTCGGCAAAGCGTTCCCATTCCACGTGTTTTGACGGGCGTCACCGAGCAAAGATTCGCCACCCTTCAAAATACTGGTAGAGATGAGATTAGCGTCCTTCCCTTGGAAGACTTTGATTTGCTCAATCGTCAACTGAATCAATTTGCCAAGTTAAAACAAAAACTGGCAGGAGGTGAAGTCACCATGGCCTACGTCGCTCAAAGCGAGGCCGATTGGCCGGTACTTCAATATGAAACCAAGAAGCGAGATGTCTTCGACACCGTTGCGGCAAGAATTGAATTTTCAAAAACGACGATGGTGGTTGATTCAAGCGGTGCTTATCGTGCCCTGCAGAATTTCCAAGTCAATAATCGGTCGGAACAATATCTCGAGATCGAATTGCCATCCGGTGCACAGTTACTTACGGTTTTGGTCGAAGGCCAACCTATCAAACCCGTGGCTTGGCCAGCGGCACAAAATGACAGGCGATTACGAATCCCATTGGTAAAATCGCAAATCGGGGATTTGGATTATCCGGTGCAACTTAAGTACGCCGGTCGACTTGGGGAGCTTACAAGTTTCAATGAGATCGAATTTCCTATCATCTCAACTCTAAATATCAATGTTCAATTGAGCCAACTTCATCTTCGACTTCCCAATTCGCACCGCTGGATGAATTTTGGTGGGACGATGACGAAAGTTGACGATGATGGCAAGTTGGAAGAGAGCTATCTTGACTACAAAAGCCGTCAGATTCAGCAGCTTACCGAGCAAATTCAGAGCAAAGTTGCGGGGGCAGGATCGTTTTCCAAGTCACGCGCTTATTCGAATCTCCAAAGGCTCAAGCAGGACATGGTTGAATATGGAATGGTCAACCCTCAGATGCAAAGGAAACGTCAAAACGGACAGCTGTTTGAAATGTTTCAAGGTAACAATAAGGCAATTGATCGTGCCGAACAGATTTATCAAAGTGATGTTTCAAGATCTGGTGAAGTAGCAGTTGATAACCGTGCAAATTTCAACAATCTCATCGAGAGCCAATCGGCAAGAATTGGTCGCAATTTGATCAATAAGCAATCGCAAAATTTTGAAATTGAATTAGATAGTGCTGGGCAACTCCCGGGTGGAAAACTTCTGAAAAAGGCAGAAGGAAAGTTTTTAAAGGGGCAAGCGTTTGACAGCCAATGGTTAGACCGCAATCAACTTAACGCGCCTGGAGAAGAAGCGGTGCAACAGCAAAGGGCTGGCAGCCAAGAAGGGGTCTCCATCTCGCAGAATTTGCAGTCGCAAATTATTTCGGGCCGAGGCCGGAAGGTGGATGATTCGATCACCTACGCCAACCCAGCTAATTCTTTACCATCAAAAGAAATTTCAGATAAATCGAAAATGAATGGCGGCGAAACAGACGCTGAAAAAAGGGAATCGTTTTTCTATGGGGGAATGGGCGGAGGTGGTGGATTTGGCGGAGGAGGAATGAATGGTAATGAGGCCGGCGGGCAGGCTCCTATTTCGTCGCCGATCTTTGACGATAATATTAATGGAGTTTCGCGAGGGCTCGGTCTAGAACCTGAAAGCGCGGTACCCGGTAAGGACAGTATCATATTCGGTTCAGCGCTCTCGAGCTTGGATATTAAACTTCCAGAGCGAGGGATTGATTTTTACTTCAAATCTCCGCGAGGAAAAGCCCAGGTGGTTGTTAGACCTATCGAATCTCAATCCGTTTCCCGATGGATTTCACTACTGATCACTCTCAGCGTGTGCGTTGGCGGCTGCCTAATTTGTTGGATGTTGTTTCGGTTGAGCCAAAATCCCATCTTGCGTTGGTTCTTGACGGTCGGATTATTACTGGTTGGCGTGGTCAGTTTAGCACTGGGGATTCTACCCGTTTACGGTCTGCTGGCGGTGGCTGGTACAATCGCTTTGATTGTCAATCGGATTGTCCAAACGAGTTGGCTGGACAAATTACGGCCTGGTTTCCGCAGCGATAACCAGCCTTCGTTGGAAATCTCGGAATCGTAAGACAGAATATCTCCGTCGAACCAGGACTCTACCTGACCCAAGAAAGCTTTTGAGAATGATTATTAAGTCAATCTATGTTCTTGGAATTACTTTATCCTTAGCAGCTTTTGCTTTTTTCTACCTCATGCCAGCATACCGCCAGGTCAAAAAGTGGACCAAAATCTCGCATAGAAAATACGAGTCGAGAAACGGAAAGAAATAAACGTTGCCGACACAAAGACGAGCGGAGATGGCAAATTTCTAAGCGTAATGGGCTCATGGGTATAACGTTCGCGATCACTTAGTCGCGAACGCAGATTGTCCATCCCAGAGCGCCCGACTTCCCGACTCGAGTTTTTTGTTATCTATCGCTTGCGGTGGCAATTCTGGCGAATCGTTCGATTGCATGGTCGAATTTTTTCGCATCATGGTAGTAGTCAGGATGTTGTTTGATTAATGACAATACGACCACAAGCGCATTGGCCTGCAATGGTGTAAGCAAATCTATCCAGCAGTCTTGTGGTGGACGTTTTTCAACGATTCGGTCAATAAATCCAAAATCATGTTTATCATCGAGCTCCGCAAGCAGGAACGCAGGGAGATGGAAAACGAATCCAAGAGCGTCAAAAAACGATGGCGTTGCGTGAAAGCGGTTTAATAAATCAGGATCAAGTTTTCGCCAATCATCTCGCTCGTCAAGTTGCCGTAGGCGAGCAAGTTCAGTGTCGTCAGCGTAGTCGTCCAATCCATTCGCTTCATAGATGCCAATACCATCACCCAGTCTCACATTGCAAAAAGCGTCTCGAAGGCGTTTCACTGCGTCAGGCATTTGCGATGACAATTGAAGCCAGTTCTCCCACTGAGAAATGGTCCACAAGTCGTAACCGTCGTCCTTAAACTCTTCGATGAACTCAGTGTCGATGTTGAACATGCTTGAAAGAGATAACGTCGAGGATAACCGGGGGCAAAGAAACGATTCTCTACTTCAAACCCGCATGATTGAGCACCTCCGTTCATCCGTTTGTTATGTCGCGATCTCGGGTGACATTGTGTTTTCGGATAACTTTTCTAAGTTCATTTTCGGCCCATGGCGGCCAATTGTCAAATATCGTTTCGCCAAGCTCGGTAGTGTAATTTGGGTTCCCGCCATTTTGAATCAAGATGTCCACGAGTTCGGCGTTGCCATTCTGCAATGCACAATGGATGGGAGTGTCGTCAATTTGGCATAGTGAATTAGGATCGGCGCCACTGCTGAGAAGAACCTTGGCGATGTCCAGATAGTTCAGTTTGCATGCGTAGTGGAGTGGTGTAGTGCCCATTTCACTATCAACTTGATTCACGTCAAAGCCATGTTCCAGACAGAACGTCACACCAGTCACGAAATTTTCGATCACGAGGAAATTGAGCAAGTGCTCATCCCCCATCCAACTTGCTTTTCTCAGATTGGGATGAGCGTCCAATAGACGTTCAGCTTCAGCATGATCATTCACGCTGGCATCTATGAATTTACCAATCACTTCGCGTTCAATTTGCAATGAAGGCCTCAGGCGAAATAACGTCCAAAATCACTCGGTCGCGACGAGCAACTACCCAATGCCAAAACGCCCAACCTCGCGACTCGGGCACAATG
>WTFU01000155.1 GCA_011523945.1 Mariniblastus sp.
ATAGATGCTTGAACCGTGTATCTTCTATAGAGCCAAGCGGCTAAGCTTGCTAAGTGAAGATACGCGTAACCTAAATATTGTAAAACGAGATAGAAGACCGACTTTGCCGTGATTGAGTATCGTAGCTTTCTCAATACTGATTCTCCTTGGATTGTCGACATTTGGCGACAGCAACCTGTGTTTCGTGGTCAAATCTCCTGCGTTAATCGAACATTGCTCGATCATCAAGTGTTTGGTAAACCCTATTTCGACGCACGCGGTTTGATTATGGCGATAATGCGGGAAGGCGACAATTTGATTCCCGTTGGATTTGTGCATGCGGGATTCGCCGCAACATCGGATCTGTCGGATTTGGATCATCGAACGGGTGTCGTAAGCATTTTAAAAGTAGTTCCCGGAGCATGGCAGGACGAAGTTGCTGATCAATTGCTGAGCCTTGCGTTGGAATATTTAGGCCAAGCCGGCGCGACGCGAGCGCATTTGGGTTCGCAATTTCCTTTCGCGCCATTTTATATGGGCTTGTATGGAGGAAGTCAGCTTCCTGGATTGCTCGTCGACGATCAAATGGCCTTAGACGCGGCGCGGCGCGGCGGGTTTGAGGTTGATGACAAGATTGTTGTCATGGAGCGACGTTTGGCGGGTTTTCGAACGATTGTTGATCGAGAGCAAATGTCACTCCGGCGGCGGTATCAAATTAACGCCGTTGCCGATCCGATGGAGACTTCTTGGTGGGAAAGTTGCACACTGGGGATGGCGGAGCGTGATCGATTTAGCGTCTACGACAAAGCCAACCAAAATGTGTGTGGCAGCGTGCAGTTTTGGGATATGCAACCGTTGGCCAGTGGATATGGCGTCATGGCGCGTGGAATGCACGACCTAAATGTCCCTGAAGAGTTGCGCCGTGGCGGTATTGCGACTTTCTTAGTTGGAGAGTCGTTGCGCCATTTGATGCAGCAAGGTGTTGGACTCGTTGAAGCGCAGACCCGTGAGTCCGACCAGCCCGCGATCGGAGTCTTTCGTAAGCTCGGTTTCGAAGAGGTGGGCAAAGGGTTGTTAATGTCCAAACCATTGGATTAGCCCAGCTTGAAGTTTTTAACGGGACGGGCATTCTTTAAGGGATCGATTGACAGGCAATTTGTCGCTGGTATTGCTTTCTGGGTTCTATCGATTTTAAAAGAGGTGGTAGTCCTCACACTGATTTCTGCTGGCGTGGGTTGAGTCGGTAAAACTGTGAAAAAAATTACGCAGGATTTGCGATTTGGTTCCACAGTGGTATTTGAATCTAATTGGGATTTTATAAAATTGTCCTACAGGGATGCGTGGATGCTTGCGCTCCAATATTTTGATTTCTTTCCTCATCGTTAGTTAACTCTAGGATCAACGATAAAAATGACTAAAGATAACTCAGCCCCGACGGAGCCTGTGGGGGACGGCGAGATCATGATTGATGCGGTCGGTTTATGTAAGTTTTATGGCCCGTTTGCCGCGGTAAATGACGTGACATTCTCAGTGCCGCGGCGTCAAATATGTGCGTTTCTTGGGCCTAATGGAGCTGGGAAATCGACGACGATGAAATTGCTGACCGGATTTTTAGCGGCAACCAAAGGGACGGTCGCTATCGCTGGCCATGATATGCAAAAAGATCGTATTCAAGGTAGCGAGCATATTGGTTATCTGCCCGAGAATGGGCCGTTGTATGAAGAAATGACTCCGCGAAGCGCGCTTTCTTATTTGGGACGGGCGCGCGGTCTTAGTCCCGAGGCCAAACGAGATCGAATGGATTTCGTTGCTGATAAGTGCGATCTGAGTGAGGTGTGGAATAAGCCGATCAGCAAGCTTTCTCGCGGATTCCGACAACGCGTGGGAATGGCTCAGGCGCTTTTGCACGACCCGGATGTCCTGATTCTTGATGAACCAACCAGCGGTTTAGATCCCAATCAGCTCGTCGGGATTAGGAATTTGATTCGAGAGTTGGGTGAATCGAAAACGGTACTCCTGTCGACTCATATTCTGCAAGAGGTTGAGTTTTTGTGTAGTCGTGTAGTTCTCATTGATCAAGGACGGCTTGTATTCGATGAGTCGATTGCTGAGATGGGAGCGCGGGAGGCGATGGAGCAGAAATTTCATCAGCTGACCGGTTTTCAGTCACAGGCAGAGTCAGCTACGAATTAGAGTTTCTTTTGGTTTTGTCGCTTTCGCGATTGGTTGTTGATAGGTTTTTTCGTTTAATGTTTTTGGTTGGAGTGTAAACACGACATGTTCCGATGGCACGTTGTTTCCGCTGTATTTGGTCGAAACGTAAAGCAATATTTTTCCGGTCCTCTGGGTTATCTATTCATTGTTGTCTTCGTGACGATCTGCGCAGCAATGGCGTTTAGTCCGCAGTTTTTTGCCGACAATCAAGCGACGCTGGATCAGCTTAGTTTGTACTTTCCTTTGCTTTTATTATTTTTCATTCCAGCCATTACGATGTCTGTTTGGGCTGATGAAAAACGACAGGGTACAGATTCCATACTGTTTACTTTGCCGGCATCGGATTTTGACATTTTGATGGGAAAGTATTTGTCGGTCGCTGCCGTTTACACGGTAGCACTGTTGTTTTCATTGACTCAGGTAATCGTGCTCGAAATCTTAGGCAATCCGGATGTCGGTGTAATTGTCTCGACTTACATTGGTTATTGGTTGTCTGGCTTAGCCTTGCTATCAGTTGGAATGTTTGCGTCTTCGTTGACTGGAAGTGCGACGGTCGCGTTTGTTTTAGGCTCTCTTTTCTGCGCAGTCCCGGTATTGGTTGGCTACTACTTCAACGGTTGGGTTGGAATCGAACGATTTGGATTTAGTTGGAACCTCCGCGACTTTACGCTCGGTTTAGTCCCGCTCGGCAATGTCGTTTATTTTATCTCGCTGACCATATTTATGCTCTATTTGAATTTGATCGTAATTAGTAAACGGCATTGGAGTCGAGGTCAGCAATTCGGTCTGGCTGGACAGTACTTTGTACGGGCAACCTCGTTAGGTGTCGCATTGATATCCATCGCGTTTCTAAGCAACAACGCTATTTCCAGCGTGTGGTCGCGGGTTGATTTAACTGCGGAGAGATTGTTTACCCTCGATCAGGCGACGGTCGATACGCTGGAACAGGCAAAGGCCGACGACCGCTTGGTTACCGTTCAGGCGTTTATCAGTGAAGATGTTCCGCGGAAGTATGTGAACGTAAAGAAGCAGCTGGAGGGTTTGTTGCGGCAGTACAGTGAGTATGGTGGGAACAATGTCGATGTTCGGTTTGTCGACGTTCAGCCCAATAGTGATGCGGCACTCGAAGCGCAACAGCTTGGGATTGAGCCGGAGGACGATCGGTCTGAGATTGGAGGGAAGACGGTTGAGCAACAGGTTTACCTTGGCGCGACGGTGTCCAGCTCTCTTGGCGATGTGACGTTGCCGTTTATTAATGATGACGCATCCATTGAGTATGAATTGAGTCGGTCACTTGCATCGACGGTCGATAAAAGTAAACAGATCACGCTTGGAATTTTGGATACGGATGCTCATTTCGGTGGCCCCGAAATTGAGGGTCGTCGCATACCGTGGTCTTATTCAACGACGTTGGAGGAGCTTGAAAAGCAATTTAAATTAAAACAAATTGGCGCAAATGAATTAGGAAGCTACGTGCCTGCGGAAGGAGAGGATGAATTAAAGACTGAGGAAGAAAAGGCGGAGAAAAAGACAGTCAAAAAAGCGCCCGATGTGTTGCTTGTTGCCGATCCGAGTAGTCTGGATGAGCCCTCGATGGCAAATTTGATTAGCTATATCAAGGCTGGAAATCCTACTATTTTATTGACGGATCCCCTGCCCTTCTTTTGGACTTTCCAGAATCCGGTATCGATTGGGGTCCTGAATGCTCCGAATCAGCCTCGCGTAGGTAGTCGTTCACCGTATTCGCAAATTCTTTCTAGTTCTCAAATGCCCAAAGCTGATGGCGGTTCTGCGGCGAAACTAATGAAGGCGATCGGAGTGAAATGGAACAGCGGTGCGGCGGCCTGGGGCGTTGATGATCCTCATCCGGGATTTAAACCGACCTGGCCTGAATATATTGGTACTCGCTGGCCTGAGTATTACGGTCCGCAGGACAAAGCGTTCGTGTTCATTCGAAATCGTGGCGACAATTATGCATTCGATGCCGATCAACCAATCTCAAATGGGCTGAAAGAACTATTGATGTTCTATCCTGGTTCGATTTCCAAGTCGGCAGACAGTGTGTTTGAATTTACGCCGCTTGTGTCACTCGGAACTCAGTCAGGCTCAACTCCGTGGGATCGCTTGACGAAGACTCCCGTTCAAACGAGCCAACTGCTTGATCCTCGCACCGGTCGGATTACGAAAGAGACGCAACCTGCAACCAGTCAAATCACCATGGATCCATTGAAAGTCCTGGAGCCGTTTCCATCCACTCGTTTAGATGATGAAGATAAGGTGGTGGCTGCCCGTGTTACCGGGGGCGAGAATAAGATTGATGTGGTTTTGATCGCTGATATGGATTTCGTTTCTGACTTGTACTATTCGCAACAGGAAGCGTTGGGCCAGAAGCTAGATAACTTGTCATTGCTTCAAAACTCGATTGATATTCTTGCCGGGAATGAAGATTTTGTCGCGTTGCGAAATCGTCGCGCCACACCCCGGACGCTGGAGAAATTAGAGAGCGTTATTGAAGAATTTCGTTCGGAAAGAGCTCAAAAACAAGAGTCGGCTGAAAAGGAAATGTTGTCCGAGTTAGAAAAAGAACAGAAGAAACTTCAGGATGCTAATAAAGAGATTCAGCAGGACGCAAATATCGGTTTCTTTGAAAAGCTTCAGCGAACGTCTCAGGAGGCATCGGATTCGCAGCGGCGGTTTGACCTCAAAAAGAAGAGACTTGATCGGGACTTGAGGCAGACGATTTCGGAATTGGATACCCGCGAAAGCCAGCAGATATCCGGGCTGGAGAACAAAGCGCGGTATTTATCCATCCTATCCGCGCCGCTTCCAGCCCTTTTCCTTGGAATCATTGTTCTTTGGTTCCGAAAGGTAAATGAAGAAAAAGGTATCGCTGACAACCGGCGTGTTTAAGGTGCATAAATAGTTGATTTTAATGAGTGCTATTCATGGAATGGCAATGTTAGAAAAACAAATTTGATTTTTGAGTTGATACGATGAATGAGATTAAAACAACGTTTACTTTTTTGGTGTTTGCAGCAATTCTTGCAGCGGCGGCGCTAGGCAGCCATTTCATGAATCAGCCGTCCGATTCCAAGGACTTTGAACTTGTTGGCGAACCATTTTTCGAGAATTTTGATTCAGCATCTCAAGCTCAATCGCTTACCGTATCGGCGGTTGACAGTGAATCCGGAAGGCTCGAACGATTTGAAGTTAACAACCAAAATGGGTTGTGGCGAATTCCATCGGAGTATAACTATCCCGCGGAAGCCGCTGATCGGCTAGCGACGACAGCATCGTCGGTGATGGGGATCGTTCGGGAGTCTCTTGCCGGACGTTTGAGTAATGAGCACGCAAAACTTGGGGTTCTTGATCCCCTTGCTGACGATATCGAGGATCCTGAGGGTGTTGGCAAACGAATCACGCTTAAAGGGGCTGACGATGAAGTCGTTGTCGATTTAATTGTTGGTAAAGAAGCAGGTGACGTTGTGCTAACGGGGGCGGAAGCACCTTTTGGTAATTCATCGGGAGAGAAGTATTATTTCGTCCGAAATCCAGAGGAGCAGCAAACCTACAAAGTGAAATTGAAGATTGATCTTTCCACTAAATTCTCTGACTGGATAGATCCCGATCTTCTGAGAATTGATCCCAATTTAGTCACCGCGGTTACGATTGATAATTATTCGCTGGAGGAAGATCAATCCAATCCGCTTTCTCCAAATAAATCTCTGTTTAAGGCGCAAGGCGACAAGATTCAGATGACGCGGGAGTCCAGCACGGAAGCCTGGAAGCTTGATGGTCTGATCTCAGAAGTTGAGGAACTGCAGACGGCTAAAATTTCGGAGATGTTAGGGGTATTCGATCAGTTGAAAATTGCAGGTGTGCGGCCTAAATCCAAATACAAAGGGTTCTTCCTGTTAACTCCCGATTTAAAACTGAACCTGCAGCCTGAATTTGAATCGGACAAACAAGGGCTCGCCCAGGCGATCCAGCAACTTCAAGGAGAACTTGATCAAAAGGGATTCAACCTTGCTGGTACGGCGGAGAAAATGGAACTGGTTGCTCAAAATGGCGACGTTTCGATTGGCACGGAGCAAGGGGTTCTTTACACGCTTAGCGTTGGTGCGACCTTTGAAGGTGAGGATACGGATATCGAAATCGGGACGGCCGAAGATAGCAGTGACGATGAAGAGGCCCAAGAAGCAGCAAAAGAACCTGAGGTTCAGAATCAAGACAGGTACATGATGGTACGGGTTGCGTTCGACGAAAGTCTAATCTCTCCAAAACCTGTGGCACCGGTAGAGCCCATTGCTCCCAAAAAACCAGATGGTTATACGCCTGCGACGGAAACAACCGAACCTGATGCGGAATCCAAACCGTCCGAGGATCCTGCGGAAAAGCCACCCGGCGAGACGGCGCCAGAGCGTGATCCCGCATTCATTAAATATGATACCGACCTTGCTGCCTTCGAGGAGTTAAAACTCGATTATGAACTTGCCAAGACTCGATTCGAAACCGAAACGAAAGAATTCCAGGATAAAATTGCTGAAGGAAAAAAATTAGTCGCTGAATTAAATGAAAGGTTCGGCGATTGGTATTATGTCATTAGTGGTGAGAACTTAAGCACTTTACAGTCGAAGCGAAGTGATTTGGTGACTACCAAACCAGCGCCTGTTGGTGGAGGACCTGCCGGGAGACCAAATTTATCGTTTCCAAACTTGCCGATTCCACCTAATCCAGAACCGCCACCGTCCTCGGAGGATATTGACTCCCCTCCAGGTGTAGAATCAGCGGATCCTGAAAAAGCAAAACCAATGAAAGAGCCGGTTGCTGAAAATCCAGCCGCTGATCCGGGCAAGGTAGAGGCTTCGGAAAAGGAGGCAACTAACGATGCCGGTAAGGTCGATGGTGGAGCTAGAGAACCCAAGAACCCAAGCGAGTCTGCAACTATTCCTGAAAATGAATCGGGAGAATCCAAGTCGGAATCTCCGCCGAGTTCAAAATCGGAGCCTGACGAAGGAAAATAATCATTCCCGTTGTTTTAAAAGCCATTACTGGTGCGGTTTTCGTTTGCGTAAATTCTCACGACCGGTGATCAGTTTTTTATTCGGCTCTGCCGCGACGAGCTTGCGACTCGAATCTCTAATGGCCGTAAAGCGATCGATATGGTATGGGTGACTGCGTAGAAAATTCGGGACTGGAAATTGTGTTCTTTTGTCGCGAACGCTTAGCCTGCGAAAAACCTCGGCCATCTCATGGGGGTCGTAGCCTGCTTGAAATGCCCAAAGGCAGCCATCGGCGTCCGCTTCTTTCTCCTGGTCCAGTGCATACGGCGTCATAAACGACTTCATCATTAACTGACCGAATCCGGCGAACTGTCCAAAGCTCTGGCCACCCTTGGACAAGGCATCCTGTGCCAATAGTGAATTCTTGAATTGTTCCAGTTGGTGCTGACGATCGATATGACTGAGTTCATGGCCGAGAATTCCGACTAAGGCTGCTTCATTGGCGACAAATTTTAATAGGCCGCGATAAACAATAACTTTGCCACCGGGAAATGATCTTGCATCGGTGAGCGGTGAATCTGCTACAAAAATTGTTATTGATTCATATCGATTATTGTTGGTCATCAAAGGGTGTAGTTTCTCGACGAGTTTCCGGAGGTAGACCACGTCTTTTCCTTGGTTGGTCAGTTTAATCCGCTGAGAATTCAGATGTTGAGCATAAGAGCGAAACTGATTCTCGCCAACTTTTTTTTCGTCAGCTTTCGAAACTGTAATCCGCGATAACTGCTGTTTTTGCTGGTCGCGATCACCGACGAGTTGTCGCAGAAAATCGTCGCCGAAATCAGCCTGCTTAAACGGGAGTTCGCGGTCGAAATCAAATTGCACATTAGGAAACGGAAAGAATTTGAATCCGCCCTGCTGTTGCTGCCCGCACGCTTGCTTATCAATCGAGAGAATTAAGCACAATATGATGAGGGCTAATCGCATAAAGCTACACCTGCAAAACCACACCCGCAAAATGATATCCGCAAAACAAAAACCTAACAGATTTCGCCCGAATATTACCTGTAATTGAACCTTCTGTCAAAACAGTTGAATTTGGTTTGGGGTTTTCGGCTAGACACTTTATTTTTTAAAGAATCCAATTTAAGGAACACATTCTATTCTGTTTTTACGTGGTGTGTCCTGTCGAAGGTAAAACGTTTTCAGGGTTTGACAAGGTCTTTATTCTGTTTGGTCAATCACCGGGGCAATTCTCATCAAATTAGTCCTGCTGGAACGCATGATATCGGGACATCAATCTATATTTTCTCGCTGTCCGTAATAGATGATTCTTTTGTTTAATACGGGGATTTTATGTGAACGACTTCTTCATGGCTTTTTGGCCAGTGTTCATGTTTTCGATTGCAGTCGCTTCCAGAATGCGTCAACTAAAAAACCAATCTCCGCGATCCAAGGCGGTAACAATATTGAAAATCGCTCTGTGATCTGAACAAAAGGCGGCGGTTTGTTGATGCCAGTTGAGGGTAAGTAAGTTTGATTTTCCAAGTTAAAATTAGTCGCGGTTGTGAGATTTGGTCCGGCCACCACTTGTTTCAGAAAATTAACATTGCTTGGTTAGGTTGCAATAATTGAACAAAATGGCGATAGAAAATTCGAAAATACAACACAAATCTGAGTCGAAACAACCGGTTTCAACTGATTTCATAATTTTGAAGCACGAGGGCACTTTCTGTCATCCATGAGCTACGTTTTTACAGACCCACTCATCGTAACTGATAACCGATATGAAATTTACAGCGATCGCTAAACGAGTTGAAAGGCAAATTCCTTACGCGGATGCGTTAGAGGTTGCCAGAATGTGTACGCTAATGTGCGGAGCAGTTCGTGATATTTCGACGCTGGCTGACGAAAAGAAGTTCTTGGAGATATGGGATGAGGTTAACCTTCGATTGCAGGCTGCCACAGATCAGCATGTTGCCGTAAGTGAGGAACTTGAAGCACTTACTAATTCTGATCCTCAGGATTTTTCCTCAGAGCAAATTTGGGTGCTCGTTCGATCAATTAAAGTTCAAAATCAGTTGTTGAGGCTTTACGTTGGAGATCCTACTCTTGAGATGGGTTAGGACTCTAGCAACCTTGCGTTATCGCCATGCGACACTAGGCGAAAGGGAACAACCATGCTCTTTCTGCCAAACACTCATGCGATAAAGATCGTAGCAACCTTGAAGTAGATAAGGATGCCAAGAATATCGACGATCCCTGCAACAAAGGGAGTACTCATCATCGCAGGATCCCAGCCCAATTTTTCGAATAAGAGGGGAAGGATAGATCCCGTCAAAGTACCGCAGAGAACGACCAATAAAAGTGTCAGTGGGACGACAAATAGGGAGGCACTGATGAACGTCTCCGACGGGGGGACAAAAAAGATTGACGCTGCCAATCCCATCGCTGCCAATCCAGCACCGAGCAGTAAACCCATGACCAACTCGCGGAACAACACGCGCAACCAGTCACTCAAGGAAATATGACCTCGTGAGAGTGCGGTAATGATCAGGGTTGCACTTTGACTACCTGAATTTCCACCACTACTGATTATCAGAGGAATAAAGAGGGCCAGCCAAACCCATTTTTCAATTTCAGTCTCATATTCTCGAATTGCGATGGCGGTTAGCAGGGCAAAGAAAAATAAAATTGCCAGCCAAATTCCGCGTTTCCAAGTCAGCGTGAAAACTGACGTTCGTAAATATGATTCATCGAGCGGGTCAACCGCACCAATTCGGTGGGCGTCTTCGGTTGCTTCTTCCTGGACAACGTCAATTACGTCATCGTGGGTGATGATTCCGAGCAGTTTGTGTTGATTGTCGACGACGGGGATGGCCAGTAGGTTCATCTTTGCGACTTGCTTAGCCACATCCTCCTGGTCATCCAGCACATCGACGGAGACTAGATTGGTTTCCATGACTTCGTGGAGCAATGTTTCCGGTTGCTTCATGCCTGCCAGCAGTTGCCTCGCCGAGACCAAGCCTCGGAGATGATCCTCGGAGTCGACGATATACAAATAGTAGATCGTCTCATATGTTTCACTTTGCCGGCCGATTTCGTTAAGTGCTTCGCGAATGGTTAGTGCTTCACTTAATTTGGCGATTTCGGTTGTCATGACAGCGCCAGCGGTTCCTTCGGGATACTGGCTGAGACGCTGAAAATCACGTCGTTCTTCTACCGGAAGTAACTTTAAAAGTTCTGCGAGGCGATCATCGTCAAGCTCTTGAAGAAGATCGACTCGGTCATCCGGAGCAAGCTCAGCAACCATCGCGGCGACCGAGGCGAGGGGTTCGTTTTCTAAAATTTCGTGTTGTTTATCTTTTCCAAAAAACGAAAAGATGTCGACGCGGTCTTCCATCACACCATGCTGGATGACCTGCCATGATTCACTGGGGCTAAGTCCGGCCATAAATTCAGCCGCCCGTGAAGGATGAATCGCTTCACAGAAATCACGCAAACCTTCGGCGTTGTCTGCCGAAAGCATCTCACGTAATTCAGGTAGGTAAAGCGTGTTAATCATAGGGCTTATTTATTTTAGCTGAATGCTAGTAAACTAGGAGACAGCGAGGTGGAAGAGTAAAGGGCGCTCACTGAGCTGAAATGATTAAAAAAGGACCAAATCAGTCGGGACAGTAAGCTGTTTGAATTATGCTCAATCGTATCTAAATTGGATATGCCCGTTTTTGGGAGAGGCCGAATCTGACGGCAAAAAAGGTAGTAATGTAGCGATAAAAGAATATGGGAAGGGGGTGGAGTGCTCCCCGGGAAATGCGGAAAACTTGAAAATTCCCGGTTTCGAAAAGCGCCCTCGCCTAACCGATACTGACCAAGGGTGGTCTGCTGGCGGGGCGGAAATTGTTACGGGTTGAGAACTTCTGCGCACTACCGATTGCCAATGAGTCGATCCAATTCCTGTTTCAGTTTGGGGAGGATTTCGTCGTAGCCGTACGCTCCTAATGCCTCGGTTCCTTTTTTCAGGTTGACGACCTTGGGGCCACACCAAAGACCAAGGTCAGCATCATCGGTTTCTCCGGGACCGTTGACTCGGCACCCCATGACAGCGATCGTAATCGCGTGTTCCTTGGCGTATTCGGTCATTGATTTGACTTGTTCCGCGAGATCGACAAAGGCTTCATTTTCGACTCGCGAGCAACTTGGACAGGAAATAATGTTGAGGGCGTTTGAGTTAAAATCAACGACACTCCTGACGCGACCTGCGTAAATGTCGTCAATGATCCCCTGCCCTGCCGCGATCTCTTCTCCTTTGCGAACATTGGGTACGGTTAAAGAAACTCGAACGGTATCTCCAATTCCCTTTCCGATCAGTTGTTCGAGAGCAATTCTGGTTTTAATAACGCCGTCGGGTGGAATGCCTGCTTCGGTGACACCGAGGTGGAGTGGAATTTTCGGGCGTGAAGCTGCAAATTTTTGATTAACCTCAACTACCTTGGCTGGATCGGAATCTTTCAACGAGACGCAATAGCGCGTGAAATCGAGTGAATCTAAGAAATCGCAATGCTCCAGTGCACTTTCGAGCATTGGCGTGATTGAATCAGAGGAATCGTACTTTGATTTCTTCTCAGGATCTACCGAGCCACAGTTAACGCCAACGCGCATGGCACAGTCGTTTTGTTTAGCGATTTCGGCTAGGAAACGGACTTTCTCCTGCCACGGTTTCTCAGTTTCGTGGTGATATAAGTGACCTGGGTTGTATCTGATTTTATCGACATGTGGTGCGACAATTTCAGCGAGTCGGTAATTCTCCTGAAGATCAACCGAGAGGTTGGCGGTTGTCTGGGAGCGAATCTCTTCAAGCGCTGCCGCGTCTCTTTTACTATCGACGGCAATGCGAACGACATCGGCTCCTGCATCGTGCATCAACTGAACAAGTTCAACGGTTGCGTCGATATCGGTTGTTTTGGTTGCGGTCATCGACTGGACGGCAATTCGGTTACCATTACCGATCACAACTGTTCCAATTTTGACCGCACGTGTTTGGTTTCGTTTAATATCTACCACGAAAATGCCTTTTTACGAAAACGTTGCCGGAGGGAAATCTACCGCGTTTGGAACGATCCCCGAAGGAAGTTTTACACTGTCGCTGGGAAAACAGGGAATCCTGCGTTAATCTAAGGGACAAGAGAACATACGTTCGAAGCCAGCCGTTGACTTTCGATTCCCAAAGACTTCAGTTTAACCGAAATATCTTGTTTTGACTTCACCCTTTCCCCGTCTCAACATTGTTTTGCACCAACCCGAAATCCCCGGAAACACGGGGGCGGTAGGCCGTACCTGCGTTGGTATCAACGCGAAACTATGGCTTGTCCGTCCATTAGGGTTTCGTGTTGACGAAAAAAGTCTTCGAAGAGCCGGGCTCGATTATTGGCAACATCTTGATTGGGAGGTGGCCGATCACTGGGACGATTTAATTGAGCGGGTCGGTCAGACGAGGTTTTGGTTTTTCTCGCGATTTGCAACCCAGAGTTACGCTGACATTCAATATCTGGAAGGGGATACTTTAGTCTTCGGTAGCGAAACATCTGGCCTGCCGGACAAATTGACAAAAGTAAATGCCGATCGGTTGCTCAGGATCAATACAACGGAACATATTCGCAGTTTAAATTTGGCAACGAGTGTTGGGGTGGCCGCTTTTGAGGCGGTTCGGCAGTTGAATCTTAGCAGGCCTTAATCTTCGCAAGCCAATGTGAGGGATACGGGTAATTGTATCTTGCTGTGCCGATCGCGATAGATTTAACGGTCATGCATTTTCAAATGCGATAATTGCCGCTCGACTTCCGCGCACGGATGAGCGTGTCCTAAGTAAATTTGAGAAAATCTGAAATTGGCCTCGACACTGAACGTCCTTTCGCTACTATATCGGTGCGGGGTGGAGCAGCCCGGTAGCTCGCGAGGCTCATAACCTCGAGGTCGCAGGTTCAAATCCTGTCCCCGCAA
>WTFU01000088.1 GCA_011523945.1 Mariniblastus sp.
AGGTAATGCCATCTGCAAATCGCTTGATGAGTCGGATATGTTGTTCATTCAACGCGACACCAAGGGCGGCAACGACGTTAGTAAGACCCGCCTGCCACGCTGCGACAACGTCCGTATACCCCTCGACGATCACTAGACGCTTATCCTTAACACCTGTCTTCTGAACGTAATTTCTGGCTAGATTCAACGCATACAAATTCTTACTTTTTGAAAATAACCGCGTCTCCGGCGAATTGACATACTTCGCAGGTGGAGCGTCTCCCTGGGGATAAAGACTGGGCACGACTCGCCCCCCCATCGCGATAGTGCGCTCTTGCGTGTCCCGAATAGGAAACAAAACTCGACCACGAAACCTTTCGTACCACCCCCCTCGATCATTCGCAGACACGAGACCGCAGGCCTGCAATATCTCGGGCGAGAAACTCGTGCCACTCGACCGATCAACCAACCATGACCAAGACAACGGGGCAAATCCGACCCGAAAACGCTCGACACTTTCTTGCGTAATTCCTCGCTCACGAAGGTATTCCCGGATGGGAATCGCAGCATCTGAATTTAACAGGCATTCGTGGTACTCTTGCTCAGCCCAAGCCATCGCTCGGTACAAAGTCGCCTTATCATCTACCGAGCCCTTAACCACTTTTTTCTGGTAGGAGCGAATCTCAATACCGGCGCGCTCCGCGAGAATTTCGAGTGCTTCCCGAAAATCCACCCCTTCGCGTTTCATCACAAAATCAAATACATCACCGCGCACGTCGCAAGGATAACAAACCCAATTTTGTTTATTTGGATTCACCTGAAAACTTGGCTTCTGGTCATCATGCCAGGGGCAATGCCCTACATAAATAGAGCCCTGACGTCGTAAATTCATCTCACTGCCAATCAAATCAACCACATCGGTTGCTTGCTTGACCTGATCTTTTACGTCGAAATTTGGAACTTGAGACACCAGAGAACTCCATACTGTGACACAGTCACGAACCCTTGTTCGTTTGGAGGTCGCGAAGCGAATATTTCGCCAGCGATCAATAGACACCGCGGGTAAACAAACGTTACGCCGACCTACGCTCTATTGTGGTGATAGCCGTTACCAAGCAACTATTTTCAAATCCACTTCCTTGTGGTTTTCGTTGTTTTTTGCTGGTTTGCTGCTATGAAGTTAGTGCCCTCCATGACACAGCACTCTAACCTAAAATATCGCCCAAAATTGAGTCAACACCAATCTCACAAACAAATCAAGAAACTCTAGTCATCATATCACCGAAGTGAAAGCACTAGCAAGCACTCGAATTTCAAGCCAATTGAACACCGACACATAGGGAAACTTGTTCATAAACTCGAACCTTCCTGCACACCTATCCGAGTAAGGCAGCCCAATGTTCATCTGAATTAAAGATGATCTTGGATAAATTCGGTCATCAATTTACGCAAATGAGCTGACTGTTTTTCATCCCGTACCGAGTGGCGATTCCCAGGATAAATCATCAGATCAAATTGTTTGCCCGCGTCCTGCAACTCTTTGACCAACTGCACCGTATTGTTTAGATGAACATTGTCGTCAATCGTACCGTGGATTAACAAAAGATCTCCATTTAAATCCCTTGCTTTTCCGTGCAAAACCGAAGCATTGAAATACCCCTTGGGATTCTCATTGGGCAAACCCATGTAACGTTCGGTGTAGATCGAATCATAGTTTTTCCAATCCGTGACGGGGGCCCCCGATATCCCCATCTTAAACGTGTCCGAATGCGTCAGTGCATAGGCAGTCATGTAACCGCCATAACTCCAACCCCATATGCCGATTCGATCAGCATCAACCCAGTCATGCTCTTTTAGCCAAGCAACCCCCCGTTCAATATCAGCAAGTTCATTCACCGCAAAATTTCGATGGATAGGCCAAGCGTGCTTTACACTGCGGTAACTTGCTGACTGGTTATCACAAATCCAGATAACATATCCCTTCTGGGCAAGCATCTGATGCCACAAAGCTTGCGCCCCTCCAAATCGGTTTCGCACACGAGGAGCCTGCGGACCAGCATAAATATGAACAAGGACGGGATATTTTTTGCTGGGATCAAAATTTGGGGGTTTGATCAACATGGCATCCATCGGCTGTTCGTTCCCAGATGGCACCTCTAAAAATTCTGTACTCGTTCCACCAAGGTAATCCAATCGATCATCCGAGGATTTGTTAAATTCCCTTAAAACAGTTCCTTCGCAATCACGCAATAAAAAACGAGGAGCCGTTTCGACATCACTCCAACGGTCAATAAAAAACGACATATCCTTACTAAAATCAACGGCGTGCTCGCCCTTTTCCGGAGTCAAATCAACTAGGTCTCCAGAAACTAAATCTGCCCGGTAGGCATGTATCTCCGTCGGCAACTCTCTGGCGGCGGTAAAAAAACAATATCGTTTATCTTCAGAAACCCCCAGCAGAGATCGAACCTCCCACTTCCCTTCAGTCACAGCAGATTTAAGCTTCCCTTCTGATGTATACCGATAAATGTGACTGTAACCGGTCCGCGGACTTCGCCAAAGAAAATCGCCTTCGCTTAACAACACAGGATCGCCTGGAGATTCAATCCAGGCAGGGGTCTTATCCCGAAAAAGAAGTTTTGGTTCCTCTCCTTTTTCATTAACCGCAACAAGATCGAGCCAAGTCTGTTCACGATTCTGAACCTGTAACAACAATCGCTTCCCGTCACTTGACCAAGAAACTCCCGAAATCAAAATTTCAGATCCATCATACGCCGAAAGATCGACCCATTTAGTTTCCCACGATGCCCCACCAACCACTCCGACTTTGACGATAGGATTGGGATCCCCCGCTTTGGGGTAATTGGTCATCTCTGATTTACCCCGAACCGGCAGATGATCCATGACCGTAAATGGAATCAAAGGTGATTCATCTAACTTAATGAACGCAATCCTATTCCCATTGGTCTGCCACCAGTAACCTTTAAAATTACCACGTCCATACAGTTCCTCCTGATAGACCCAGTCAAGCATTCCTACGAGCTGTTTTTCATCATCAGCCGCCACCGTTTTAATCTGACGAGAATCTAAGTCCAAAACAAACAGGCCCTTTTTTGTGCAGAACGCGACTTGATCCTCTTGATCATTAAAATGGAACAAGTCGGCCGCATCTCCGGGATTGGCAACCACCATTGCCTTCGGCAGTCCCGCTTCAACATTTTCAATAAAATAAACTGCGGAATAGCCGTCTCCACTAAATACCGCGACCCGATTGTTGGTGGGCAACACTGGATCGCTCTGAGAGAGCGAACCAGCATCATCTTTCCCAAGACCGGCTTCTATCAACGCTTCTTTTACTTCCTCGGATTGGTAGGGACGTCCCGGCTGGCTGACGATGGACGCACTTTCGGCATCGATTAGCGCCGAATCATTGTACAAGCCAGTGGCCAACCAGTTGGATTGCCCAAACCAACGAGGAGCTCTTGCTAAACCGGACATCAGACTATTGGGGCCATCAATCAACTCAAGCGAGAGCCGACCATCCCGCGGCACTTCCGTTACCGCTTCGGTTTCGATATTTAAAGGTCGGGGCAAACGGAGAACTGGAAATAATTCCTTGGGCTTCAAACCACTGTCAAAGAAATTCCAAAAGGCGAACCCGTCATCAGAATTCGCCTCTAACATGTAGCTAATCCAACGCCCTAACGGTTGCCCTGTTTTAACGAGGTAACTTCCAGACGGGATAACCAGCTCGCGACTTTCTCGATCCGCGTCTAATCGAACCATCTTATGTTTTTGAAATGCTCGCTCTGCACGATCCAGCTCGACAATCCGGTCAACCTCGACTTCTGTCTCTAAATCATTGGTTAAACGCTCAACCTCTACTCCGTGCATTAGCAACCGATCGACCACACGCTCGAAACCCTCTGGAATAATGTAGGCAAATGCGAATTGTGTTGTTTTTGTGGGCTCATATTTTGAAATGAACTCACACTCATAATCGTGAGGTTCGCCATCTTTGAAACCCTTCAATATAAATTTGTCTTCGAATGGACCATTCTTAGCTGCCAGCGATAATACTAAACGAGACGGTTCAATTGACGCAGTCTCAATTAATTCCCGATCAACTGATTCTAGTAACTGATGGATCGCAAGCGAGTTCTCAGTGACATAGTCCAACAAACCTGAGACAAAGTCCTTCGTCGCAAAAACCCTTCCTTTGTAATCCAAATAACTGTAAGCCTCTGAAAGGATCGCCAGTCTTCCACGGAGCCCAACGTACTCTGTACTGTAGCGCGGTTCATGCCCGTACGTTGTCCACCGCGTATGCTCGCGATTGAAGTTTCCGTAATAAAACGTTTTCGTACCTTGCGCCTCCAACTGCTGAGTCACAACCGGCATCATTTTTTCACGTAAGAATCGGCGAATTGGCTCAGCGGCTGCCGGATTATGCGGAATGTCATAGGTCAAGCTGTATTGGTGCTTCGAACCGTTGGTAGTGTGGCAATCGACAAAAAGGTGAGGATTGCAGGTATCGATTAAACGAACCAATGCACGTGCTTCGGGTGATTCAATTTTTGAAAAATCTCGATTCAGATCTAGCTGTTGAGCATTTTCACGACGCCCCATCCCATTGATGGGGCCGATCTGTCCGGGGCGATTGTCTTTGCCCATCCGATCGTTTCCATCGGCGTTATAATTCGGCGCGAAAAGAATCACGTTCTTTTTTAACCAGGGGTGCTCAGGGTTATCTGTCAACTCCCGCAACAGTATCAACAGCGCCTCTTTACCTGCACATTCGCCACTATGTATGTTGCCGAGTAACAAAACCACATTTCGGTCGTCTTGATCCCCCAGCTTGTAAGCTTCACGGGAGACCATCGCTCCGACCAGCGTTTTACCTTCGACGGTTTCGCCCCAATCGAACCGAGAAACATGGCTCGCTTTTTTCGCGCACGCGTCGATAAATTCAATTACTTCGGATGATTTCGATGTCGACTGAAATTCACTCGACTCGGCCACCGTTAATGGAAACGGCTTAAAATCGTCATTCAACTGTGAAAAACCTGCTGTTATCGAGAAATTCATAATTACGAAGACGCCAACCAAGGAGAAGAGTAATTTCATGTTTACTTCAGCTCATATCAAATTAATAGAGAATAAGGATGCACTGTTGATTACCGAGTTACAACCACGTCCAACATTAGACATCCATTTACCGCTATAATATTTGAAAACACACTCATGAAAACCGCAACCATTGACCGGGCATTTCGATTGTTTTCTTCAAACATCCGCATGTGCTCCTAACCCTTACGAGATACAAATGAATCGTCACTGGATGCTGTTAGGCTGCCTTCTCGCTGGGCTCGCCGTCGGGCTCGGCGCTTTCGGTGCTCACGGACTGGAAAATCGTCTGACAGCGATCCATGGTGAAAACGCCGCACTGGTTAGCCAGCGTATTGACAATTGGAAAACCGCCACGGCCTATCAGATGCACCATTCACTCGCAATCATTCTTGTTGGAATCATTACGCTCCTTTACCCCTCAAAGTTGGCCAGTCTAGCGGGTTATCTTTTTTTGACAGGGATCCTCCTTTTTTCAGGACTGCTATATGCATTAGTGTTATTGGAAAAGCCCTTTCTTGGCGCGATCGTGCCACTCGGCGGTTTATCATTTATCGGAGGTTGGGTTTTGCTGGCGTTCGCAACCTGCTGCCTCTCACGACCGACAATAATTCAACTTAAAGACTGACGGTTTTTGTTTTCCAATTCCGTTTCCATCTCCCCAACCTCTGCATCGAAAATCGCTTGGACTCGGGATCTGGCGACTGATAAAATCGCGTCCTATCCAGACACACCCCTTAATACGACAGATAGAAAATCAATGAAGATAGGCTATTGTGGGAATGTTCACCCGGGAAAAACGCTTGAAGAAGTTAAACAGAATCTTGTTAAACACAGTCTCGATGTCAAATCAAAATTCTCACCCGACGAACCATTAGGCATCGGCCTTTGGCTCAGCGCGACCACAGCGAACCAGTTGGAACATACGGAAACCTGCCTGCAATTCCGAGACTGGCTGCAATCACATGAACTGGTACCGTACACGCTCAATGGATTCCCGTTCGGAGACTTTCACCAAGACATCGTAAAGCACGATGTTTACCTTCCAACCTGGGCGGACTCTGACCGCCTTCAATATACAAATCAATTAGCCAAGATTCTCGATATCTTGCTTCCCGAGGGACAAAACGGGACAATTTCGACACTTCCACTGGGATGGCCACTTCCCGAAGGCACACCACAAACTCAGGTTTCCGATTTTTTCCGTCATTGCGCTACCAACATCCAGAAGTGCGCGGAACACCTAGACCGAATCTCTCAGGCTGACGGACGAAATCTCTTCGTTTGCCTTGAACCCGAACCCGGTTGTGTGCTGGATAAGTGCGAGGATGTCATTCAATTTTTTGACGAATACCTATCTAACCAAAACTCAACGGCAACCGACATCATCCGGTCTCACATTGGTGTCTGCCATGATGTTTGCCATTCTGCCGTAATGTTTGAGACTCAGGCCAAAGCAATCGAACAATATTGCAACGCGAAGATCAGAGTGGGGAAGGTACAAGTATCCTCAGCCGTTGAAGTCAATTTTGACGAATCGACACCAACTCAAAACCAAGAAAAGATTGAGCAACTCGCTCGATTTGCAGAACCCAAGTACCTCCATCAAACGGTTATCCGGTCGGATACGGAGACACTATTTTTTGAAGATCTAACTGACGCGCTGAATTCAGCGGGAGCTTCCCCTCAAGGGTGCTGGCGGGTTCACTTTCACGTTCCCATTTTCACCGAAGCAGTCGACCAAATCAGCACAACTCAATTCGACATCGAGAACTGCCTCGATTCCATCCAATCTTTCTGCCAAGAAAGTCCACATTTTGAAGTCGAAACCTACGCCTGGAATGTGCTGCCCCACGAAATGCAATCACAGACTCTCGCCGAAGGCATCGCAAAAGAACTCAGCTGGTTCTACAACTTAATCGATAGTCGTCATCAACAATTTAGTGATATCGAAAACGAATTGGATTCGAGCGAGCTATAGAACGCCAATTAATTAACGACATGAATCGGGTTGCCATCGATAAACGCTTGGATGTTAGCCGCCACAGTTTCCATCAACCGACGCCTTGCCTCGATTGGAGACCACGCAATATGTGGCGTTAGCACGCAATTTTTAGCACGCAACAAAGGATTCGACTCAACAATTGGCTCTTCAGAAACGACATCTAAAAGAGCACCGCCAATACGCTCATCATTCAATGCGTTAGCAAGGTCTTGCTCATTCACCAAAGCGCCCCGAGCCGTATTAATCAATACAGCGTCGGACTTCATTCTCCTAAGCAGGTCTGAATTAACAAATCCCGTGGTTTCAGGAGTTTGTGGACAATGCAGGCTGATGTAATCCGATTGGGAAAATAAATCCTCAATCGACAACCACTCAAATCCATCGTATGGAAGCGGGTCTACGTTCCGTCGACTACAAGCAACGACTCGGAGACCAAAAGCATTTGCAATGTTTGCGGTGGCTCGACCAATCCGGCCCAACCCCACCAAACCCATGGTTTTTCCGCTTAACTCGACAAGCGGAGATAGCCAAAATGAAAAATTCTTTTGCGATTCCCAGTCACCGTTCTGAATTGCCTGCGAATGTTCACTGGGTTTATGTATGAAGCTCAATAACGCTGCAAATACGTGCTGTGCAACAGCATCGGTACTGTAAACAGGGACATTCGTAACTGGGATCTCACGCGCTCGTGCCGCCTCAACATCCACCACGTTGTACCCGGTTGCCATCACCGCGATCATCTTGAGATTCGAAAGTTCACCAATCGCGTCACCGCCTAATTCCACCTTATTAGTGAGAATCACATCGGCCTCAATAGCCCTGGGAATAACTTCGGCAGGCTCTGTTCGATCATAAACCGTAAGTTCACCCAGCTTCTCGATGGGGTCCCACGGATTGTCTCCTGGATTAAGGGTATAGCCATCAAGCACGACAATATTCATTGAAAATTCACCATATAGGCAATAACACTCAAGAAGCCCAACCACCCCAAGAATAGAATCGAGCAAAGATAAAAAAGCCCCTTTTGCGGCGCAACTAACCAAGAGGCGACGGGGTTATTAGACTGCTCTTTCCCACCGGAATCGATAGCACCCTGCCTATCCGTCGCAGTTGGCGATTCCTGCTTTTTTTTTGTAGCCCCCATTTGTAGATCCGATTTGTTTAACTGTCTTTTTAAAGAACCATACTACGTAACAAGCGGAGCCAAGTGTAACACAAATCAAGAGTACCATATTCGCTCGAGAACTGCGTTTATCTATGATTATCGTCTAAGATCTCCGAGGGCTTACCGCCCCGCTCATTTCAAAATCAACTTCGAACACATCATCGAAATCGTAGACATCGTCAAAATGCGATTGCTCATCCCGGCTCGATTTCTTGAACATTCCAACCGCAATCATGTTGTAAACCATATCACCAAAGCAGCGTGTACTATCAACACCCCAAGACTTCAAGACAATCTTAGCCATATAGCCATATTGGTTGAGTGCATACAGGCGAAGCGCTTCGCAAAATTGCTGCCCGGTGAGGTGCCGCTCCTTCGTCCAGCCGAACAATTCCGACTCGATATCAGTGTTCGCCTCCTCTTCACAACATTCATTGAGTTCCATTGAGTCTGCGGCGAATGCTAACGCGTCTCGAATAAAATAATACGCAGCGCTCGGATACCGGTCGTCATTCTCTAGAATTTCACAAATGTATAAATCTTCGTCATTCATGATGGGCCTAAAATTAAATGAAAAGCTTCGTTCGCTGCAAACTTACCAATTGGATTCAAGAGCGTTTAAAAACGCCCGCTCGAATAGTATCTTATCGTTAAACACGTAGAAACCAACTCGAATCTCTCATTTCTCTCCCTCGACATCGCCTCCTGATGACTTTTTATTCTTGCCACCGCGTCTTCGTTGACGCCTCTTCCCGCGAGGTGGTTTGCCACCCTTCGGATCCACGGCACCTTCCCCAGCCACCTTTCGCTTCGCATTTCTTTTCTTTTCAACCACGGTGCCTTTACTTTTCGAATCGGAATCACCAGTTTCCTGTTCTGAAATATTCCGATTCTCCTGCTTAGTTTTTCCCCCCGAAGCACCGGATGATTTTTTTACCACCGTGAGCACGTCACTTGCGTCGATAACCACCCTTCGATGATCTTCCATTTCCACCAGTAGCTGTTCTGAAATAATCTGCTGATTGAGAACCTTACCTTTACCTTCTCGTGTTACAATGTAAGCACCAACACGCGGAAGCTGTTTTTGAATGCTTTCGTAGGTATCAAATTCGTATCTCAGGCAACACTTCAACCGCCCGCATCGTCCGGATATTTTTGTCGGATCCAGCGTAGCTTTCTGTAATTTTGCCATTTTCATTGATACCGGCGGCATTTGAATCAAATGGCTGTTACAGCAAACCGGCTTACCGCAGTCTCCATAGTCCGCCAGCAGTTTTGCCTCGTCGCGGACACCAATCTGCCGCATCTCAATCCGAGTTTGAAACTCACTGGCGAGCAGTTTGACTAGTTCCCGAAAATCGACTCGATCTTCAGACAAATAAAACACAACAAGACGCTCGCCGCCAAATAACTGTTCCACGTCGATAAGTTTCATATCAAGCCCAAGTGCATCGATATGTTTCTGACAGACAGCTAATTTATTTTTTCGATCGCCGTCAATTCCATCGATAGAAATGACGTCATCATTGGAAACTTCACGAATTACATGCCCCGTCGCTGGTTGATCCAAATGAGATAACGCATCTTCGGTCGCCTCACAGAGAACCTGCCCCACTTCGATTCCACGATCGGTTCGTACAATCACCTCCATGCTACGACGGTATACAATGTCATTACGTGACGCCATGACGCCAATGCTTCGCATGATCCCGTATCTGACAATGTATTTTGGCACTTCCGTACTCTCCGTCGATAAAACCCTAACATTTAGCCAATCCACCGGTCGCTTCGGACTCAACAACTTTTTCGAATCTAGGATTACCGCTTGCAATCGCTTGCTCTACCGACCCTGCAATCAATTCCGATCAATCAGGAAACCGCTCCAACTCGATTTCTGCAAATAAAATCTACTCTGGAATCCACAATCCCGATGCACTTTCACCGCTGGCCTCACTATCCGAATTGACCGTTGTCTCCGGTTGTGGCGTTCCTCCCTGGTCGGGAGTCCAGATGCCGCCCTGGCTTGATTCCGGCGGAGCGGCTTCCGGCGCACCTCGAATTGGACCGCGATCAGGGCCAATTCCGAAACGGTCAAGAACCCTTACCAACTGATACTCAACTTCCGGTTCATTCAGGTAATTCTTTTGAATCGTTTGGAGTAGTTCTGTAATTTGGTCCGTCATTCCACGCATCAATTTAAACTCAAATTCCTGAACATAGTAAATCCCGACAGATCTGCCCGATTTTACCGCCTCCTCTTTTGCTTTTTCCAAGAAATCCAAAGCTTCAGCATCGTCATCTGCAAAATGAGCCATCATCGAATAGCTGACGTCACGCGGCATAGATTCCATGTCGGGACGCGACAAAACTTCTCGTACTAACTGTTTTAAAACCCTGACGTTACCGACTCCCATTGCAGCGTGCTGCACAGACATTAGCTGAGCTTCGGAAAGCGCACCGAAGTCGAGATACTGCTGGAGAATCGGTGAACTGGTTAGCAGATCTCCCTCCGGAGCAATGCGATCATATTCTGACAAACCAAGTTTCTCACGCATCTTGCGGCCCAGACTATCGGTAAACCCTTGCCCCTGCGACGCGTTCTCTAGCATCAGCACCAGAGCTCGAAGTGCAAGTTCAACCTCCGGGTCACCCTTCGCCTCTTCTGCTGACCGATCGCCCAAAATTTTGAATTCCAGCTTGGGCCATTCATCCACCATCAAATATTCACGATGGGCTTCCACCATTTCTGAGTGTTGTTTTCGAGTAACCCCTTCTGGTAGATGCCAACGCCACTCCAGCAATTCACTCATGGCAGTAGATTCACCAATCGTTTGCTCAACCACCTCACCGGTTATCGATTCACCGAACAAGCCCGTGACAAACGAAGTTACTTGTTCCAAACGAGAATCTTTCGCGGTTATCACTTCGAGTCGGGCCCCACGATCAGTCTGCTTTCCGAATACAAGAAGTTCACCAATTACGCTCGGCACGTTTTCCAGAGTCAATTCGGCAGCATCCGTAACGGCATCACGGTCCAATATCAAGAAATTCATCCGGGGCGCTGGTCCCTCATCAAACGGATCAGATGGCATCGGCTCTGAATTTGCCAATCTTGAATTTGACAATGCAAGTTCGCCTACCAGATCCACTCCATCAATTTCGTAAGTATGCCGAACGATTGAAACAGTTGCTGCCAAGGCTTTCGTATCAAATAACTGGGCGATCGCCTCAGCTTCCGCACCTTCAAGTACCGACACACCGTCGAGCCGGCTATATCGACGCCATGCTGCAACCTGATCGTCAATTCGACCAAGATAGGAATTCACGATGGCAATCCCGCGAGCGATGATTGGTAAATCCGGAAATTCAGAGTCAATTTTATTTAAAAACTTAAGCGCTTTACGAAACTGCCCGCGATCCAACGCCCGGAACGTGTTGACATAACGCTTTTCCCAATCAACGCCTTCAGGAACTGGGGCAAGCGGAAAGTCCTGCTTTAACACAAGCGGTGTCGAGGGAGCGGCCAGTGACTCCTGTAACATTCGCCCGATCTCAGGATCCGAATCATTTTTGAGCACCATCGCGTATTTTAAATGCGCTCGCCCCGCCATCGTTTTCCCTTCACTGAAAAGGGCAACACCAACCATCCGAAAAGCATTGGCGAGAGAAATCGGAATTTCATTTCCTGTAATCGCGTCCATGGCATCCTGAAGTGCCTCAACCGCATCTTCTGTCTTGCCCTCTGCGAGAAATATAAGTGCCCGATGGTGCAAGCCTGTGGAATGCTTGGGATTGGTTTTCAAAAAGAGCTCGTTAGATTCTCGAGCCTTTTCAATTTCCCCATTTGTAATAAGAATGTGTGTCTGAATAGTTAACAGACAGTCTTTAGGCCCCGACTTTTTTATCGCCCGATCAATTTGGTCAAGTGCCGCCGTGGACTGACCGGATTTATTCTTGGCAAGTACTTCGTTCAAATCACCAATCACCCCCTTGCCACAGCAAAACTTAATTTTCTTTTCGGCGTGGCAGGGGCACTGCTGGTAAATGTCAATATCCATATAATGTTCCAACGCAGGTTTGCCATGCAGATCGTCCGACATGCCAAACACAAGTGAATTATTTTTTTGCCAATTACTCAGACCACACAAGCCCTGTGACCAAGAGAATCATTGACTTTTTAAACGATTTTCGGTCTTTACAATTTACGTGAATTTAGGGCCTGCCGAAAGCCTATGGGCCTCAGTTTTGCCATACAATTACACCTTGGCAAACTGCAATCCGAACAACGCACATAAACTCTCAAGAACCTACTGCGGAAGCAATGACAACCAAACCCCCTTTGGCTGAGTTTCACCCCCTATCTCTGGACAGCCTCCAAAACATCGGCTATTCGCTGACAGAAATGGCTGAATCCATGCCCCATTCGATTGCCGTCGCTTGTCCCCGTAAGGGTCAACCTCAACGGGTCGCTTCCGGTAAATCAATCGATTACGAATCTATCACTTTTGCCCAACTGGAACAAAAAAGTAACCAAATTGCCAATGGTTTAATCGACATGGGAGTTCAGCCAGGGATGCGAATCGCTTTGATGGTGCCTCCCGGAATTGATTTCGTCGCATCCGTTTTTGGTTTGTTTAAGTCAGGGGTTGTGACGATCTTAATTGATCCCGGCATGGGTCGGAAAAACATGATCCAGTGCCTGTCGGATGCTCGCCCCGAAGGGATCTTTGGCATCCCCCTCGCTCACCTAGCTAGATCAATATTTTTCTCCAAATTCCCAAAATGCAAACACAATGTTGTTATCAATGGTCTGTTCCCTGGTTGCAAGAATGCAAAACAATTCTTCAAGCAAACAGACGATACGTCCCCGCCGCGGGTCAAACTGAAACGCACTGATCCAGCGGCCATCATCTT
>WTFU01000142.1 GCA_011523945.1 Mariniblastus sp.
CGCAACTTGTGAAAATTTACTTGAGAAAGCTGGAGCTATCGAGCGTCTGGATAGTAAACAAAACTCTGCAGCGATTAAAATTGATTCAGATTTACCAACGTTAATCGACCTTCTCCCCCGAGATGCGAGGACTCAACGACATGTGATGCGCGAGCTGGAACGAATTGTCAGCGGATTTCGCGGAGAACGGGTGCTATTCCAACCCCAAAGACTTGCTGATCGACTTGAGATGAAATGGGAAGCCGTTAACCGTGCGATTCGGCAACTGCGTAAACTTCCGATGGTTGATTACATTCCGCCATTTCGTGGACGTGCGATCCATATTGTCGATAGAAAACGAAAATTCTCAGATCTAAAAATTGACTTTGCTGAGTTGCATCGCCGTCAAAAGTCCGAGCATGAAAAACTCAACAGCGTTATTCGGCTCGCCACGACCCGCCGGTGTCGACAGCTCGAGATTTTAGAATATTTTGGAGACGCAGACCGAAAACTTTGCGGAACATGTGACAATTGCAAAAAACGACCTCAACTAAAGGTCGGTACTGCCAAGCATTCTGACGAGGATGCCTGCCTTTACTCCGCGCAAGTCGCACTCAGTGGTACCGCACGTACGCACGGAAGAATTGGCAAAACGTTAATCGCGCAAATGCTTACAGGCTCCGCATCTAAAAAAATAAAACAGCTTGGCCTCGACCGACTGAGCACGTTCGCGTTACTAAAAGGGTTAAGACAAGCGGATGTGGTTTTGTTGATGGAGTTTTTAATTCATCAGGGCTTTATTGCTCAAACCGAAACAACGAAGTATCGGCCAGTGCTTTCTATTTCACCAACTGGGCGAAAACTAATGGCAGGTGATTTTTCACTTGAATTAACCAAACTTATGCCCGGAGATCTGGTCGAAGCACTCTCGCTTAAATTTCAAGGCAAGATCCCACGGCGAAACACCCCAACCTCTGATCCGAGCAGCGAATCAAATGAATCCCAATCAATTTTAGAATCACAAGAAACAAAAACCAGCGAATCGCTCCCGGAACCGGGGACCACGCCGAGTCTCTTTGAATCGGTTGACGAACACTTGGAAACCTCAACGAAAAAGCAGACGGTTAACGTCGCCCCCAACAACCCGCCTCAATCAGATCTGCAGAGCGAAAAAGATCCACCGGTTCAACAGGACCTAAGTAAGCTCCGCCTTGACCGCCCCGAACCGAATTCTGTCCAGCCAAATTTCTTTTGGACGTGGAGATTGCTCGCGGACGGCTATTCCATGGATCACCTCAGGCAAGTCAGACAGATTGATGAAGAAACCATCTTTAATCACGTACTTCGCGCGACAGAAAACAACCTACCGGTTCAAGCGGAATGGTTACTTTCCAAAGAAAAAATAGACACGTTAAACAAATTAGTACTGAAACACCCCTCAGCAAGAGCCTCGAAACTAATCTCAAAACTTCCTGCCGATTTTCTACCGCAGGAACTTGTTTATTTCCTCAAATGCCGATCGAATTCTTAACGAAACGTCGTTCGGTTCTTCTTGCCCGTGTGACAATTCGCCGCCTCAATTTGACCGATAACAAAAAGTGCATTGGATATTGCCGTTGGTTCTTGGAAAGAGGCGGAAGAAGCAGGCAATTTCGACAAAAACCAAACAGATGTTGAAAATATTAATACCCGACCACACAAGATGTGATTTCAGACACTAAAACCCGATTGCTTCTCGGGCAATCATCGTCTGTCCGCCAATCCCTCATCGCCAACCTTTGAATACTGGGCTACAATACGTGTCCGCAGTTTTATATCGAGATGAATCTCAGAACTGCGTCATTCGAATCTGGATCGTCAAATTGTTAAGTAAAGAACGGTTTATTCGGATGAATATTGGGAAATCGTCTTATTACGACAAACGAAAATTAAAACCACCGCCCGTCCGGTTTTTCCGTGGAACGGTCGAGGAAAGTCAATGGATAACGAACGCGACAACGGTAAAAAAAACGAAGACCGCAAAGCTAAAGGGCCTTCACGAAATCCAAATTTGCTGATCCCGATGCTGCTGATTGGTGTACTCCTTCTGTTTTTAATTATGCAGTGGGGCAATTCGCAGACCTCGACCATTTCACTGCGGTATTTTCAAAACCTACTCGAAGGCAAGGACTATGACGGTAAGGTCCTCACCAATCCCGATGACGAAAAACCACTCGAAGACGTCATTAAGCAGATCACGCTGACCCCGCGCGGCGCCCGCGGTATTTTTCGCGTTGAGAAGCTTCCCAAAGAGCCAACGTTTAATTCCGAGGGAGAAAGAAAGAACCACAACGGGGAGTTCTTAAAATCCAATTTTCAGGTCGA
>WTFU01000027.1 GCA_011523945.1 Mariniblastus sp.
CCCTCAGACACCCCAAGAGATTCAATTTGACGAGCATAAATTGCTGATCATGTACGGTAGCCCGCTCGAGCCGTTTGAATTTCTACTGGAAAACCATCAAGTCTTCTGCGATGAGCAAATGGGATTCATCACCGAAGCCGACCATGTGCACACTTCAAGCGAGGACTATCGACGCAAGTTCGAGCAATTGAGGATGCAGCTCGGCATCGATGCCGATTTTGGTTCTGCTAACCAGCAACCACCTGAGCTAAACGGTTAAGCACACAGCTCCGGAGACCTGAGAGTAAGACACCGCGTGGCTTCTAAGAAAACCGAAACACGACCTTTAAGGCCTTGCCATCGTCTTAAAAAAGCGACTTCATTTCGTCCGTCGCCTGCTTGGAATTTTTAAACGCGGCAACATCGACTTTTTCAGCGTTTTCGACCTCAGCCAAGCGGTCCAACATACCCGGTTCACGGGCGGCGATGACTTCCATCCGGCCAAACCGGGGGCGATCTTCGTACTGCTTGGAGAAGACGTGGCGTATATCACGAAAACCTAGCCAATACAGCATTTTCCCCACCACCGATGGACCACTGGGTGTCCACGATAAAGCGTGAACTCCGGACATCAGGTTTTCCGGTTTCTCAAAGGTGCAATAAAGTGACTCCGTGTTATCTGTAAAACACCTCGCCGTGTTAAGCCACAGCACCTCGCGCGTTAGATCGGCGGCAATCTTCAAGCCCCGAATCGGATCGGCGAGGTGATAAAAAATCCCTTTGAATAACGTGAAATCGGCGGGCTCTAGTTGTCTTTCTGGAAGAGTCATCAGATCGCAGGTCTCGAACTGAATGTTATCAACCGGAGCAACGGTTCGATGAGACTTGACAAATTCGGCTTGTCGAATCCAGTGGTCGCGAACATCGAAACCAAAAACTGCGTCGGCCCCCATTTCCGCCGCCCAAAAGCAGTACCCTCCACCGTTGCAAGCGCAGTCAAGGAATCGCTTCCCCTGCAAACCATTCGGATAAATGCATTTTGTTTTATTTTCAAATGCCGACTGGCTGTTAATCAGGCTGATATTGTTATTGTTAACCCGTTGGCGTTCTTGTTCATCATAGGCATCCATGATTTCAATCGCTTCGGTCAATCGAATATTGTGGTGCCAAGGTCCTAAATCTCGAATCTGATCAATCAGGGGATTCACGACGGGTTGATTCATGTTTTGCAATCCGTGGGAGCCAAACTTCGTAACGCCAACGTCCAGCGTTTTGTGGTTGAACCGACGTCGAGAATTGAGTGTGAAAACCCAATGCCAAGCCTGAACGGTCAATCACTCGTGTCGCAATGCCTGAATGGGGTCCAGTTTGGCAGCGCGAATTGCTGGATAGATTCCAAATATGATACCGACACAGACAGCAATTCCAAAGGCAAGTGGAATTGAAAGCGGAACAATGATCGGGGTGATATCACGCACCGTATCTGGTAACTGCGCCATCACCTCGGGGAACCAAACCGAAGCCAAATCCCGGGACTTTCTAATTACGAACGGGCAAAGTAAACCGCCGGCAATTCCCGTCAAACCGCCTACCACCGATAAAACCACAGTCTCGACAAGAAACTGGCGTGTGATATCGCTTCGATTCGCGCCTAATGCCCGGCGAATTCCAATCTCTCGGGTGCGTTCGGTCACGGTTGCCAACATAATGTTCATAATGCCGATACCGCCCACGACCAGAGATATCGCCGCAATCAGGCCCATGAAAGCCATGAACATCAATCGAGTGTTCTTGGCCTGTTCTAAAAGTTCCAAAGGGGTTACGACGCCAAAGTCGTTTTCGGGGTGCCGCTCCTCCATAATCGACTGAATCGCACTGGCTGTTGGTAGGACCTTATCCATGTCAGAAACGCGAAACGTAATCTGCGATATTTCAACTTGCTCGTTAATACGAGCACCGGCACTTCGCTCCATGGTCCAATCGCCAATCCGCTGCCAAAAGGCAGTGATCGGGATATAAATATCGTCTGTGAAGTCCTGCGATTCCAGCGAGCTGCCCACCGCCGCCATCATGCCACGACTCTCCATCACACCGACCACGCGATAGGGTGTGTCCCGTACCCGGACAATTTTCCCAACCCCACTACGAATCGGAAATAGCTTGCTGGCTAATTCATGCGATAGGACACAAACGTTGTCGCGGGATTCAACATCCAGATCTTCCAAGAACCGGCCTTCCGCGATATCCAGCTTCATCACCTCGTCATAACCGGGAGTACAACCCACAAGGTGAACGCTCATATCGTGCATGCCGTAATAAAGCTCGCGTCGCGCGTCACGAATCCGGAGGGCGTCG
>WTFU01000137.1 GCA_011523945.1 Mariniblastus sp.
AGTGAAGCAACGGAACACAGAGGGGGAGAACTGGATGAGGTGCAAACTTGGAAGCTGGATAGCGGTCTGAAGATCAACGGGAAAGTCGTCGAATACGGTCAACGCGACCTTAAAGTCAAGAGGTACCTGCGCGGGGACACTTATGTGAATGACCGAGACATCGAAAACCTTCCTCCGGTCTACCAGGAACTCATCCCCCAAATTGTGGCTCACTTTGCCAAACAAAAATTTGAAAATGTTGATGCAATGAATACATGGCTTGCGAAACAACCCAACGGCGAGGTTGAGTACAAGTGTGAAGGGGTCATGCTGGAACTGGAAAACGGTGATCGCTATGGAATCCCTTTCTTTCTTTTTTCCGCGGCGGATCGAACGACATTAGAGCGAGGTTGGCAACGCTATAAGTCAGCCGAAGAGAATGAAAAGCAACAAGAAAAAGAGTCCTTTTACTTGCGAGCCCAGGCACAGGCAAATGCCCAAAACCTGCAGTCAATTCGAGAAATTTCTGAAATGAATCTACAACTGCAGGGATACAATGCCGGTCTTTATGACCTGTGGGAAGTCACACTGATCCCCCGAGGAAACTATGGTCGCCCAACGAAAGTGGTCGTTCCGGGAACCAATAGTCGACAAGCAGCCCAAAACGCGCTCCAGCGTTATCCGGGGGCTCAAATTGGCCCAATCGCCAAAGTTCGTGATCGACGCCGTTAATTACGACACGGAAGCATCGCCGGGTAAAACCACGATTTCCTCGAGCCACGAGCGAGTCCCTATCCAGTCCCTTGTAGGGATAACGCCGGGTTGGGTTACTCAATTGTCCAATCAATGGAAGATTATTCTTGGGAGTTTCACGCGGGTTTTAGTGCTGTAAACTAGGTTTTACGCCTTTCGGCTAGGATTTAACTGGCCTGCCATTTACCGTCATGGGGAATTAGCTAGACTGGAGGGTAGTTCTCGATTAGCCAAACTTCTCCGAAATCGTAGGCAGCGGGAACCTCGCTTTGAATCTTAGTAAATGACCCAAAATCCGCAGGTAGAATTAGATGAAAACCACTGCTTCTTTGATCGCCCTTTTGGCGTTTTCATTCAGCACAATCACTCTCTTAGCTTCGAACAAAGACTCCGATGACGGTTTAATTTCTGTTCTGAAGACTCCACTTACGCAAAGTAAGATTGTTAAAAAGGAAGCTGACATTACTCCCGCGCTTCAGGAGCCAGCCGTTCCAATTCCAGCGGACGCCGTTGAAAGCCCTTCGGTGATCCTCGAGAATGCCGGTCCAGTTCCAGCGCCAATGGTAGCTACCGACGCGTGCTGCAAACCTCGCTGCCGAAAGCGTTGTTGCAAGCCACAACCGGTTCCAACATTGTTTCACCTGCAGGATCCTTGTGGTTGTGAATACGAAGCGTGTGTTAAAGTTCCTGCTTGCTGCGTCGGAGAGGCACCGATCATCACGTGGAAATCGGGCGTTTTGGATCGCCAAGTTGCCACGCTTTGCTGGCCTTCTTGCGGTTTCGAAGCAAAGGCAATCGTTAATGGTCGCGGCAAAGTTCGCGTTCGCGACTAACCTCTAAAGATCAAACAATTTTTGATTCAATTCAAAAGGCTGCCTTATTCAAAAGGCAGCCTTTTTTGTTTGCAATTTTTTCGCCAAGACGATCCAGCACTTGACTAATTGGGATACCAATACACTGGCTCAATCACCGCTGGGTAAACTAGGGCAGCACGTCGCCTGACGCGTCGCACAGGAACGACTGGCGCAGAATAAACTCCCATCACTGGTACAGTTGGAACGTAATAGGCTGACATAGTTGGAACGACACCGCCAATCATCGGCCCCATCGGAACCTGAGGCGCGTAATAAGCAGGAAAACTACCGGGAACTTGAGCATATCGACCATAGTCGCAACTGCCACAGGTCGGACTCGCGTAACCCCAGACTGCCGGTGAAGTGCGATAGACCCGCGCCTGGGATTGGGCCAAACTGTCACTACAATTCAAAAACGTGAAAGTTAACAGAAATGTACCTAGCCAAAAGAAAACTTTACCGGATCGCATAAAACAAACACCCTAACGAGAAAACAAGAACTGAATCAGGCGCATCAACCACGCCCCGTCGTTAAAGTATAGTTCGAATTACTCTCTGTTGAGATGAGATTTCTTTAGATCATCCGAAACGAAACAGTTCGAGACGAGCAAATAGCCGGGTATTGATTTAATTTGTCGTTAATTCGCACAACACCACGGTAATATTATCTTTGCCTCCATTCTCCAACGCAGCATTCACCAAGCCATCACAACATTCCTTCAAGCACTGAACTTCCAGAAGGCTGGAAATCTGTTCTTCGGAAACCATATCGCTGAGCCCATCAGAACAAAGCAATAAACGATCGCGTGCTTCCATTTCAAGATGTACAACATCCGCCTCAATGTGGTCACGAAACGCATCGATACTATTGACCAATACATTCCCGAATGCCTTCGCGTCCTTGAGGTCAGCCCCTCGATCGATTAGTGACTGTGCCAAAGTGTGATCACGCGTCACTTGCTTCAATTTACCCTGCCTTCGAATATACGCACGAGAGTCGCCTATATGAGAAATGATTGCATGGGGGGGAAGCAGGTAAGCGCCGGTAAGTGTTGTACCCATTTGACTTTTGTCTGGGTCAAGTTTCGCGTGCCGGTGAAACTCATCCTGTATTCTCGAAACGTAAGCGTCGACCCGTTGCCGTATCTCATGCGCGTCAAAATCTTTAAATTTCATCACCCAACTCGATGCAAGATCTGCCGCGTGCAAGGTAGCTTCTAAAACGAGATGAGATGCAAAATCACCGTGTCGGGCTCCACCAACCCCGTCTGCCACAAGCAAACCATACGCATGTCCGTCTACAAGATTGACCGCGTCTTCCTGCAAATTAGATAAAAGCAACTCACAACGGCGCGTTCGACGAATTACCGCAAAATGATCTTCGTTTCGCTTACGAACCCTGCCAACATGGGTCGCCGCAACAATTTCAACCGTAAACCCCGACTCGTCATTAGCAAAGAAATTATCTGCATAACTAACGCCACGTTGCTCTTTTGTTTCATCCTCCATCCCTGCCATGACCTCACCCCGACATCAATTCATCAACCAATTAAAATAATGTTCTCAAGACAAAGCACAAATTGCCGTAAATGAACGGTTGCTCATTCCAGGCAGCTTCAACTTCAACGAACCGCCTCATTCTTGCAAACCGCCAACCGAAAAGCCAGTATCAGGTACCTGGCTCTCCATGAGATGAGTTTCAAGAATCCGGTACAATTCTTCTAAAGCCATTTCATTTGAGTTAATCTTTGTATGCTTAGAAACAATCAAACGTTCAGATTCGACTCCGGAAATTCTCGCACTGCTAACGGGAACAACTTTATCAGAATCACCGGATCCCAAAAGCAAATAGCCACAACCAATGATTGAGTGAAGCCGCACGGAATCGCTAAAGCTTAGACAGTTCATTTCCCGTAGCAACGGGCTTTCTGGACGTAACAAATCAATACTGGTTGGGATTCGCCTTGCAAATTCCTCGGAGAAGGCTTCCGGATTATCTCGCAACAACTGCTCCCGAATCGCATTCATCGAACTTGGCTCATCCACCAACTTTGTCCCCAAACGGCCAACCGGGCGGTTCGCCCTGGGTGACCCTCCATGCGGTGTACCAAGAAAAACAACCCTGGAAACGGTGGGAACCGGCCGAAAATAGAACGCATCACGAAGTGCCATGCGTGTTTCCTCGGTTGTTACCAAACAATCCAGAGGCACTTTAGAAATAGAATCCCATAGCTGATCTCCACTACAAGTGACCTGCAACTTAGCTACCAATCCGCCCATGCTGTGACCGATTAAGATGATTTGAGAAAGGGCTGGGTCTTCTCCCGTGGGGTCTAATTTTTTAGTGATACTATTTAAATGGCCTCGCAAAACAGCTGCACTTTTTAAGAACGGCTCTCCAGTTGGATACTGAAAACCCCAGAGCTGGTATCGCGAATTCAATTCCGGCCGCGCCCTCAATTCGTTGGCAGCGTTTGACCAGGTAAATGGATCTGACAATAAACCATGCACGAAAACGACCGGAATCTTACCACGCTGGTATGGCTCTACCGTGTACAGCCCCGGCCCTTCATCCGTCGTACCCGGTTGCAAGAACCCTTCGAGATAGTTCTTGTCACGTTTGGCAATACGGTAAGCAAGCGGCGCGGAAAGATCGCGGGCAACAACAACCTCACAACCGCCAACATTGACTGAACTCACACGAAGCGGATCGATAAACTCAAAAACAAAACCGCAGCCCCACCTCTCTTCCGGACGCGCTTCACGTAAAACCAGTGTTGCTGCAAAGGCCTGCTGATCCCTTAGGAAACGCTCACCTTCCAAGCGTTTGTTTATCACGACGACCGGCACTCCGAGGCCGTTGCATCGATAATCATGATTCAATTTTTTACTGACCTCGGTAGTCGCAGGGATTACCAAATCGAAATCTTGCGGATCCCAAGGAAACCCTCGGTACAAAATAGGAATCGACTCCCCGCTCGAAGGGCGTGGTAAAAACTGGCCCGTCTGCGGTTTGAATAGCCCATACTCTTGCCCGCTGTCAATAATTCTTCGAAGACATTGATTGTAAATCTTAGCCGCTGAACTGTTTTCGAGATCATTGCTGACGGCCTCCGAAGCCACGACCGGCCAGATGGTCTGAGCAGCACACAGATATTGCGCGATACACCCTGCATCCTTATCACCATCCAATCGACAACCGTCACGGAGCAGCGTCTTCGCGTTTGTTAGTTGCGACGCCCCCGATACACCTGAACCGTGGTTCGACTGGAAAAAGAGAACAGTGTAAGCACGATCCCTGCTATCAAAACGGCAACCTACGGTGCCTCCAATCAGACAGATTAGAACGCCAATCCAGAATTGTGCCGACTTTTGCATCTCAAATTCACCGATGCTTTCGAGCTGAAGAAATCTAACGCTTCCTCTCGTATATCGGAGTCGGTTACGCGCGACTTCATTTGGATACCCACCTTCATCAATTCCGCTACCGACGTTGCAAACTCCCGACAAATAATAAAATTTGTGAGCTTTATCAAAAATTTAAGTTGACAAAAAAAGGGAGCCGGAAAACCGCCCCCTTTGATTCACAAAATCGATCGCAAACTCCAGCCCAATTGACTCGAATAGGTGTCGAGTGAAATTATTCTTTTTCGTCACCTTCCTGAAGTCTTATCAAACCACGCTCTTCTTGACGATTATCCCCTCGATGCACCATTACAGTCAGTACATCTTCCGTCAAATTGTACAGGCCAGCTTCAATTAGAATGTCCTCTTTACCGACGAGCTTGAAGGCGACCCGTTGCGTTTCCTTATCAACGCTTCCTTTCACTTGAATAACTTCATCCGTCAAACCAACCGACAAGTTTCCTCGAATCATTCCGTCTTTATTAAGGGCCAATTGCAAGGTCAAATCAGACTTCGTTTGCCCGGGTGTGACGACGGCAAAGACGCCTAACGGCATCCAGTCATCAGCGTCCTCAGGATTGTCTTCTGCTGAATAATTATCTGCAATCGTAACGGCTTGATTGTAGTACTCCTCCTCTGATGCGATCGGATCCTCTCCGATATAGACATTGCCGTTTTCGACATAGATTCCACCATCTCCATATTGGTAAGAAACTGGCGCTTCGTTGCAACCACAATACCCTGATGCATATCCATAGGATGGCGCCAACCACCATGCCGCTGTTGCAATGCCCGCCGCGTACCAAGCACCGGGATAACGGGCATACCAACGCGGGTTGTAATAGGTGTGATACCCCCCAAAACTCATTCGAACTGCAGCGGCCTGACCATAGCTCGTCACGATTCCGTTATAGCCCGCAGCGTACCTCCCGGCAGCATAAACATTTCCGCCAGGGCCAGCTACATACCGCGCTGCCCCGCCTCGAGCATAAGTGTTATATCCATCGGTGGCCCGTACACCGCCCACGCTAACACCACGAGCGTTTCCATTTGAATCTCGAACCCCGGCAGTACCGCCACGCTGGACAATCGTGTTTGTTCCGTCGGTTGCCATTCGACCGCCACGAGCAGCGTAGCCCCCTGAACCATCGACGTTGGATTGCCCACGAACCGCCCCTGCCCCCGCGACTACCGAATTCCCGTCAGTCCCAATATAGCCACCAGAAGCTCCACCACGCACATTCCCCTGAGCATCCCGTGCACCTCCAACAACTGTTCTTGATGCTCCGATCGACTCGCCGTCGGTCGCAACGCGTGAGCTACCTCTAACTCCTGCAGCGGAACCATCCGTATTCTTTCCTCCTGCGTAGCCACCACGTCCAGCAACAGCATTCGTTCCATCCGAGGCTGCGCCCGCAGATCCACCGACAACACGCTTATTGCCCTGGGCATCGGTTACTACAATTCCTGCGGCAGCACCACCATAGTCAACACCACCCTTAGTCGTACCGCTTCCGCCTCCCTTATATGTATCAATCGTATAATTATCGCCTTGATAGGTTTTCCCATTATAGTCATTGGGCGATGAACTACCGCCGTTGCGCTGGCGACCTGAGGAGCTTCCGGGCATGTTCAAAAAGTCATTCAGTTGGTTCTGTGTGGGGCTTTCAAATTGCCTGTTTGCCCGGTCAGTTACTCCGTTGTTAAAATTCCCGCCAAGCCTTTCCTGGTTGAGAGAACGCGGTTCGCTTCGACGATTGCCCGGATTATTACCACTGGTTGGGAAGCTGTTGGGCATAGAAAACGAACGCGTATTACTACTCGGCTGACGGTTATTTAAATTGCCAAAGGAAGATCCTCCAAAAGATTGATTACCACCTCGATTGAAGTCTGAACTCCGTGACGATCGATTCATTCCTCCAGAAGGCAACGAACGAGAACCGCCAGCCGAGAAACTTCTCCCACCACCACGGCGTTGAGCGTTAGCATCGGCAATCAAGGCAAACGCCACTAGGAAAAACACCATTGCCAAACTTAATAACTTCATTTTTATATCCAAAAAAGATTTCTACCATCGCTTAATTCGCGTCCAACGACGTTGAACATTATTTTCTATTCACGATAACTGGCTCGGTGTCCCGCAATTCGACACCATTGAGTTTTCGAGACGTGGAAAAAAACTCCAGTCTCGAGTCATCGATAACTTTGTAAACATTTTTCGCAGAAGCCAATCCCCCGTCAGCCAGTTGCAACTCCATGTCGACGACCCATTTATTGTTTTCAACCTGCTTCCATACGCCGGTTCCAAAACCACCTTTAGAATCAAAAATCCAAGAACGAAGACTCCCTAGTTTTGCATCCCACAGAATCACCTGAGTTGCCTGCTCGCGCAGCCCCTGCTCGTCAAACATTTGAAATGAACGACGAATAGATTGCCCTCCCAATGTCCAACTCGCATTCGTCTCTACGCGAATCCCGCCTGAGACTTCGTCTTGCCAATCGCCTATCAACCAATTCAAGGCTTGCAAATTAGCGACTTTTTTCGGAACAACCGGAACTTGTGTCGCCCGAACAGAATCAATCCTCCACCCCTCGTCCATTTTCACATGCACCACCGAATAAGGTGTTCGACGTTCACTCTCTGGTGAGTTGACAACGGCCACCCCCTCTTCCAGCGCAACATTAGGAGTAATCAACCGAATCGAAACCTCATCTAAAGCAATAGTCGTGCCTCGGGGTTCTTCAGCAAACAACTCTTTTATCGCGTTTGCAATATTTCCACGGCCTCTAACACGTTCCCCGTTTTTCTTGACCCACTCACCACGACGACTCCAATAGCTCGCAGCTTGCTCAGCATCGCGTCGATTCATGGCATCTAAATAACCAGCGATCGCATCTTCGATTGCTAAATATTCAAATCGAATACCCTCAGATCCAGCCGATGACGCTGGTTTCACAGCAGGATTATTGAGCCCCAAATCCTGACGAGAAGCATTCGCTTCCTGACTAATGCCAATCGAAACATGAGACAGAATAAAAATGAAGGCAATCCAACCGTACCAGCGAATCATTGATGCAAATCCAAATCTGAGAGATCAAGCGAGCCGTTGACTCACTGAGTGATTAATTCAGGCCCCGCTCGTCAAACGAACTGCGCCGTTGCCGAAGACTCTGTGAAGCCGTCTAAAAATTATAAGACAGCTGAATTGGAAGTCGATGACTAATTCCAGCAGAGATACAGATTTAATTCGACCGTTCAGAATTTGATGGCTGTTCCGATCGTCCGGTTTTAGGTGGACCAGCAAGCCCACCGATCAGCGCGGCTCCTGAGATTCACAGACTCTCACCACGTGACAGAAAGGGTGTCGCAATCCTTCGACAAAGTTTTAAGAGTGGATTCGACGGCGAGCTTTTCGCACTGTACCGCTCCTGTTAGATTAACTGTCGGCTGCACCAATCCATCCAACACCCAAGCCTTCATCTGCTCTCATGACAAACGATTCTGACCATTTCCCGCCGCGCATTCTGATTGTCGATGACCAGCAATCGATGTGTGAAATGCTGGTAGACACACTTTCCCCCAATGGCTTCGAGGTTCAATGGAAAACCCAAGCCATTGCGGCATTAGGCCTTTTGAAGGAACTGGCGTTTGACGTCGTTTTGACCGATTTGAAAATGCCCGACATGAACGGGATTGAATTTTGCCAAGAGGTCAATCGAAACCACCCCGAACTCCCGGTAGTCGTAATGACGGCCTTTGGCAGTTTGGAAGCGGCGGTGTCTGCTATTCGGGCAGGCGCATTCGACTTTGTGACCAAACCGCTAGATATGGATCTCTTAGACATTGCGCTTGAGCGAGCAGTCAAGCAAGCTCGATTACAGCAGGAGGTTCGTCAGCTGAAAACCTCTCTCGACGTTGGCGTCAACTTTGGGAAACTGATTGGCAAGAGCCCTCCAATGCAGGAACTTTACCGACAACTCTCGCAAGTCGCTGCGGTAGACACGACGGTACTCATCACTGGGGAGAGTGGCTCCGGCAAGGAATTAGCGGCCCAGTCGGTGCACCAACACAGTAAACGCAGAGACAAGCCCTTCGTGGCGATCAACTGTGCCGCACTGCCTGAGTCACTTATGGAAAGCGAACTCTTCGGTCATGTCGCCGGGGCGTTTACCGGAGCGGATCAAGACCATGAAGGTCTCTTGGTTCGAGCCAACGGTGGGACGTTATTTCTCGACGAGATCGGTGAAATGTCCGCTTCGATGCAACCGAAACTACTGCGAGCACTTGAGGCGAATTGCGTTCGCCCTGTTGGAGGAACTGACGAAATCCCCTTCGATGCCCGAATCGTCGCCGCCACCAATCGCGATCTGGAGACTGCGGTCGAGGCTGGCACCTTTCGCGAAGATTTATTTTACCGAATCAATGTTGTGCCGATCCACCTGCCTCCACTTCGCCAGCGAAGCAGCGATATTCTGATCTTGGCTCAATTCTTTGTAAAAATGTTTAGCGAAAAAGCGAATGTTGAAGTCAAGGAAATCACCGAAGGTGTGGCTCAGCGACTCCTCGATTACCATTGGCCCGGCAACGTTCGCGAACTCAGAAATACCATGGAACGAGCGGTCACACTTTCAGATGGCAAGAGACTGCGAATCGAAGACCTGCCGGAATCGATTCGCAATTACCAATCCAGAACAATGGTAATTGCCAGTGACAAACCAGAGGAACTCCGGTCGCTTGAAGAAGTTGAGAAACGATACATTCTACACGTGCTAGATACCGTGGATGGCAACCGAACGCTCGCCTCAAAAATCCTCGGCCTTGACCGAAAGACGCTATACCGAAAACTGATTCGTTACGAACAAACAAACACCTAGCGTCCACTCAACCTTCACGGGGTAACCCTGGGAGAAGAATCCTAAACTCCGCGCCCCGCCCCTCCTTGCTGCTGACTTCAATGCGCCCTTGTTGCTCCTGAACCATATTATAAGCCAGCGATAAACCAAGCCCGGTACCCGCCCCAATATCCTTCGTCGTAAAAAACGGCTCAAAAATACTTTCGAGATTCTCTGCAGGAATTCCCGTGCCTTCATCTCTAACTTTGATTTCCCATTCAAAACACGAGTCACCAGAATCCATCCCCGTCTCTTTCTGAAACCGACCCAGCGATACATACAAGGTTCCTCCCGATTCCATTGCCTGAATTCCATTGACCATAATATTTGTCAACACTTGGCGAATTTGCCCACCGTCTATAAAAGCGAGAGCTGGCGTCCCAGCCAGTGAAGATTCAATCGACATGCCATTTCGTTCAGCAACCGTCGTCAGAAGTTCTGTCACCTCGATCAAAATTTCATTTAAATCAATCTCAGTTTTTTCACTCGGCGATTGTCTTGAGAAATCCAATACTTGCCGGATCATTTCTGTAATCCGATCCGTTTCCGCCTGAATTGTTTCTGCATTTTGCTTAACTTTTTCCGGTGACAAATTACCCTTCGCAATCAAAGCCGCGCGTCCGGACACCACGCTCAACGGTGTGCCAATTTCGTGCGCAATACTGGCCGCCATTCGCCCTACCGTTTTAAGCCGGTCAGCGTGACGCAACTGTTGCGTAACCAATAATTTGTCACGGGTCTCTTGCTCAATTGCCGATTTTTGAGCTTCCAAATGCGAAGACATCTTATTAATCGCCTGTCCAAGTTGCGTTAACTCATCTTTACCGCTCAACTCAACTCGACAACGATAATCTCCTTCTCCAATCCGCTCGGTCGCCGCGGTCAATTTAGTCAGTGGCCTTGCCACCAATCTAACGCCGGCGAACCAAACGACAAGAATCGAAACGATTGCCAATAGACCAACGACCGACAAGAATTCAATAAGCTTACTCATCGTTTCTCGATCATAATCATCCAGCGACCTTGTAAACTCAAGACCTCCACTCCGGGGGGCTCCAAGATCTACCGGATAATAAGTGTGTAGAAGATGCCCTCCGTCACCGGCCGTTGAAACAAACGAAGTGATCTCTTTTCGAGTGACTACTTTAGAAAAATCACCTATTGCAGACGGACGTGTCATCGATGTGACTGACTCTTCAAACCAAACCCATCTCGCTATTGGCGGAGCGTCTTTTGTCGTTAACGCTGCCCTCATTGCTTCAACTCCCCCTGCCTGCCATGCGTCCAGGATTGAGCGTTCCATTTCTGATGCCACTTTCAAAGCGTAGGCTTCGTGGTCTTTCTTGATATTAGAAATCGCAATTTGAGCAGCAAAATAATTTGATGCGGCAAGTACAGCTATTACAGCAATCACCGAAACGAGCGAGAGTTTTGCAGCCAATTTCATTAAAGAGATCTCGCGTTATAAGCGACTAGCGAATTAGATTTCACCATTGCAGTATAAACTAAAACAAGGAACTGTTGATAAGGTGCAACACGGGGCATGCTTGGACACCGCGGCATTTTGCCCCAATCAAAATACGTCAATTTGCTTATTCGAGCAGCTTGGCTTCAACAAACGCTCTTTATCTCACGAAGAACCTTCGCCTTTTAAAAAAGTCCACCTCTCGAAAGCACCTTTGGCACGAAGTGTGCATTAAGGACAGTGTCGGCAATGAATTCTGAAAAGGAACAGTACCCCAGATCACCACAGATCAATCGGGACTTACCTTACGCAATATGCCCAGAAGAGACTCACATTCCCTTCAACAGCATTTGACGTTGATCTTCAAAACAAAAAACGACATGGAGGTTTGCAATTCGGCAAGTCTGCAAAATTCATTCAGGGAGAAAAACATGAAAGTAGCCAAAAGCACACAAATGGGTTGCATTGCATGCATGGTAACCGCATTCTTGCTTAGTACGGTAGCAATTGGGCATGCATCGACAATCTTAGAGTCTGGAACGAAAAAAGATCGCCTCACTCCACCAGTCACATTTACCGGGGCTGCGTTAAAGACACTTACGGACAGCGAAGCAAAAAATGCAATTCAGTCGGCGAAGAATCTGTCGCGGGCATTTAGACATATTTCGAATCAACTGCTTCCTTCGGTCGTCGCAATCGAAAACAGAACAGACAACTCGAGGAACGCACAGCAAATACACAACGGAATGCCCCCCAGAGGCGGCGTTGGCTCGGGAGTAATCATCGATCCAGACGGCTGGATTATGACAAATAACCATGTTGTTGCCGGAGCAGGATCGATTGTCGTTCGCCTGAATGACGGACGCGAATTTATGGCAGAACAGGTCATAACCGATCCCAAAACTGATATCGCAATCGTTCGAATCCCAAACGCCGAAAACCTAACCGCTGCCAAAATAGGCAATAGCAACGATTCTTATGTTGGCGATTGGGTTCTTGCTTTGGGTCAACCGTTTGGACTCGAGAGTACGGTAACAGCCGGTATTATCAGTGCGAAGGGAAGAGGAATTGGATTGTCCGATAGCGAAAACCATATTCAAACGGATGCAGCCATTAACCCCGGTAATAGTGGTGGACCGATGGTCAATCTGGATGGTGAAGTCATTGGAATTAACACAGCAATCTCCTCCAGTAGCGGCGGCAGTGATGGAGTCGGGTTCGCGGTTCCAATTAACCTAGCAAACTGGGTTGCCAATCAATTGATGGATCACGGAAGCGTGCGACGAGCTTTTCTTGGCGTTGGAATTCAACCAATCACACAAAAATTGGCTGACCATTTTAACGTGCCTCCCAAGCAAGGACTCTTGATAACCCACGTTATCCCAGAATCCCCCGCAGCCAATCCCGGAGTACTTACGGGTGACATCCTTTTGAAATTTGCCGACGCGCGAGTCTCCGCGCCAATCGAATTTCAAACGTTCGTAGAAAGAGCCAAAAT
>WTFU01000131.1 GCA_011523945.1 Mariniblastus sp.
TTAACTTTCTCAACCAATTCCTTTAGCTTGATCGCTTTATCTAATTCCTTTGCCTCCATCGCAGAATCAATTTTAGCATTGTGCGTAGTCAGAGTTTCATTCCTGCGCTTTGCGACCTCATCTTGAAAGACGTCTTCCGCTTCGTCTTTTTCGCGATCATATACATTTTCAATAAGCCTGATATGAGACAAACCCTGTTTTCGAAGTACTTCAACTTCTCGCGACAACTTCCGATGTTCTTCGGATTCTTGCCCGAACACGGATGTCGGAATGTTCAGCTTAAGAAAATACAGACTAAAAAAACCGGTCGCACAGTTCACCTCCGGTACATTTGCAATGAAGGCGAAAGCTAATTAACGCCATGCCCGCCTACGCTCCCCCATCAACCTTCGCACTTCTCCTTCGCCGCACGAAAGGCTGCGACAATCTCTTTGTGATGGTTTAAGTGGAAGCACTCGGTCCAGCCAGCAAACTCAGCCGAAGGAATAAACTCATACTTTTCGAGGTCGTCGTGAAGTTTTTGCTAACCATTTCGAGCGTCTTTGGGATGGTCCAAAATCATCATGTCAAATTTTGCCGAGAGGTAAAACTTGGATACCTCTTGCGTGCTTCTTGAATTCTTGTTTCTAGGGAACGCGATGTAATCCCAACATTTATAGAGACCACTCGCCAATTCTATGCAGAACTGGATGTGGATCATATTTCGTCGCAAATTTGGAGCCTAACTGACTCCAATCGAGAAAAGGCTGTCGGTCAGCCCCCGACCAAGTGATCTCTTCACCCGCCCATCTCGGCGGAACGATCCAAGTATACTTTTATGTACACTTGTCCATTTGGCTAAAAAAAAAGAGCGGAGAGCACGAGATTCGAACTCGCAACCCCTTGCGGGGCACTTCATTTCCAATGAAGCCGCTAGCCATTCGCTTACTCTCCCGGAAGTTCAGTTCATCGCTTTGGATGCGCTGACAAGGTCGCCCATCTTAGTCTATTTTTAGAAGTTTGCTAAGACGCTTCGACCATTAGGAATACATTTCAAACCAAATTTTTTAAATTGAGTCAGGCTGCAAGGACTCGAAATGTGCAAATTCAATGCAATTCCCGAGATTTCTATCGACTTTATCCCTATCGAATCCTCCGAATCAAAGCGGCATTTTTGATTTGGTAGAAAAATATACTCGCGACGATCGCCGCGATACCCAACCATTAAGTTAGCAAAACCAGCGGCCCTCGTACTAAGCCACATGCTCTTACCTAAATGGCTAAACGTATTTAGAGGTAGACAAGCACAAAATGGGACCGCGAGTCACTGCTGCCCCGTTTACTAAACCTATCTTTCATACCAAGCAAGTCCCTACCTCTGCCCACCCGGGAAGAGTCGCGTGAATCCATTCACGAGGCCGTTAACAGAGAAGACATCGTTGGGATTTTTACTTAGTACCAATAGATTGCCTTCTATCAGTCCATCATGTTGAAAATAATTAGCGCCGGCACCTAAAACCGCACGGACACTTCCATTTATCTCAGCAGCTTCGCCGATAAGGAACGTGTCATTTCCATGAAATCCCCGAAAGTATAAGTTGTCACTATGGATTCCGTTGGTGACGACCCGATTATCACCGCTTCCTAACACCAAACTCGAATAGTGCGTGGTGGCCGTTTCAGAAAATACAACCGAATCAACACCATGCCCACCGGTGACAAATAAATTTCGGACATCTCCATTCAAGAACATTTTATTCGGAATATTTTGCGAGTGCCCAAGATCCACGGCAACCGTTCGAACACTTGACTCAGCGGTCAGCCGAATTGTATCCGCATGATCTCCGCCGCGGAAATAAAAGTTACTGCTAACTTCACCCGCAATATTGACGGTGTTATTCCCATGGCCAAGATTGACCTGCAGATAACGAGTACTCGCTCCTTCGGCAAGCCGAACAATGTCATTCTGGTGACCGCCCCTAACGTAGAGACTCTGAGCGACAGTCCCCGCAACATTAACTTGGTTATCCCCCGACTCCATGATGGCACCAACAAAATTAACATCCGCCATAGGCCCAATACTCAAAACGTCATCCCCGCCTCCGCCACGAAGCCGAATTCGATTAGCATTCTCACTTACATTGATTACATCATTTCCACCATGCAATCTGCCATAAACAATTCTCGTTGTTTCGACATTTACGTTAACGGTATCCACGCCATGGCCGCCGTGATAATCAACTCGCCCAATTGGCTGTTCGCCTTGAATGTTAAACTCGTTTTCACCTCCACCTAAGGCGGCGAAGACACCATCGATGACCTCACCGTGCAAATTCACATTGACGGTATTACTGTCCCCGTTGTGACGATCAAGCGAAATCCATACTCGATTTACATTTTCGAAAGAACCAAGGGATACACCGTTATCAGCAACCTCGAATGTATCCATACCGGTTGCCTCTATACTCACCAACCCATCCGCATTGCCAACCACATGCAACACCCCATGATGGTTTACACTTGCGACCGCCGTCAGACAGAGACGATCCTCAAGACTTTGATATTCCAATCGCTGCTGCTTACGTGTTAACAATCCCATTTTCAATTCTTCCTGATGAAAATTACTGAATTAAACGTTCGCAATGAACGTGCCTTAGCCTCGCCGTGATAAGTTTCGTTTTTTCTTCTTAGTCCTTAATGACATCACCCAAAAATTCATTTGAGCCTGCGATTTTTCTAGGCCACAAAAACAGGTGCTCCTCACCGGTTTCAAGATCGCCCAGATTCTCGCCCAAACTTTTTGAGTTGTCAAATTCTGTATAATTCAATCCAATACACCGCGTCGCAGACTCATTGTTAAAGGTGCTTTAAGGAACATACTGGAACCCCATTGGTGAGATTTGATTTAAGATATCAAAAAAGTCGAAGCCAACTTTACTTGCTCAAATCTTTAGGAGTGCCTAGCCATCAAAACAACTAACGACGATCTCTTCTGGACGTGCACGCAATTCGGTTCGCACCAGGACAGGAATTTCCGAAAAAACATCTAATCCCCTCAATTAGGTGCCGTTTTCAATATTTGCAAACGGGCAGGCGTTATCTTTGCCGCCCTGTTTAAGACCTCGGCCGATATAAACTCAGTTCTGAGGCCATTAAAAGATCCAAAATTGGCGGCCGTTTCACAATCGCAATGCTACGACGGACGATTTTCCGCCACTTCATTTGCTGGGTAAAAATACGCTTATCGACTCCTTTCAGATCCTCTATACTTATAAGGAGTATTACAACTTAATGGAGTAACACCACTCAAAACCTGCCTTCTTCTTTTTCGCCAAGCGTCAAAAAATTAATCCAGCGGCATCGTTGCCGCCAATTGAATTCCTTTCAGCGGATACCCTAGTTCATGTCGAGGCCTAACCAACTGAAGCTCGATAAAGAAAACGAAGAAACCGTTTGGAATAAAAGTTCTCAGCAAACTGCCGCCTTAAATACACAGTCCAATTCTGCATCACCACTCAGTCGCCCCAATCCCCTCGGACAGTCATCATTCACGTTGACGACATTATTTCAGATCGTCACGGGCTGTAGTGTATTTTTCGCCGTGCTTCAAGCGTCACCGCTAATTGCAATTCTTGGCACAATCATACTGACCCCTGCCTTTGTTCGCACGGCTATTGCATCGGATGTTTATCTTCAAAAAGGAGTCCAGTTCACTTGGCTCCGACGCTCTCGTTATTTTCTAGAATCGACCGGCCTCACCGTCGTATCCCTGTTCTTTTCAGCGGCTGCTTTCGCGTTAATCAGCATCTTTTTCGGGATTTTTAGTGCCGCCGTTGCCAGTGTGATGGGCCTTTCCGAGTTAGCCCGCGACATCGCTTTCATTGGTACCGTCTGCGGAATGATTTGGGGCGGCACCGCGGGCTTTATTGTGTTTGGTCTGTGCATTCGAAATTGGTACACCGCAGCCGCCGTCGAGTCCTATGAAGAAAGTCTTTCGCGTCCCGAAACAGCGAACTAAAGCTCGTACAAATGATGCTCTTACCGATGTAAGCCTGGACAGACTAAAACACCAACAAAAAACGATTCCCAAATTGCTTCAGGAATCGTCTATAAATCTCACTCACTGGCAACGTTTACATATCGTCAAGCTTACCACTGATCAGCTTGACAAATTCTTCATTTGTTTTGAAACGTTCTAACTGACGGGTCAACTGCTCCATCGCTTCCACGTGGTGCATCGTCGTTAAGGTCCTCCTCAACATCGTGACCGCACTTAATGTGTCAGGAGACAACAACAATTCCTCCCGTCGAGTTCCAGATTGGGAAATATCGATCGCTGGCCAGACGCGTCGATCCGCCAGTTTACGATCCAGAACAAGCTCCATATTTCCAGTCCCTTTAAACTCCTGGAAAATAAGCTCGTCCATTCGACTTCCTGTATCGACCAAAGCAGTTCCGACGATTGTTAATGAACCACCCTCCTCAAACGCTCTGGCCGAAGAAAACAATTTCTTAGGTATATCCATCGCCTTGATATCAACACCACCCGACATCGTTCTGCCGGTATTTCCTACCCACTTATTAAAAGCTCTCGCCAAACGGGTAATAGAATCCATGAGTAAAAAGACATCCTGGCCAGCCTCAGCCAACCGCTTACACCGCTGAATTACTAACTGTGAAAGCCGAACGTGACTCTCAATATCCTCATCGAGGCTACTCGCAATTACTTCACCATTGACATTCCGCTTCATGTCGGTGACTTCCTCAGGCCGCTCGTCAATCAGCAGTACAATGAGTTTGGAATTCGGATGATTCTCCGAAATACCATTGGCAATGTGCTGCAGCATTACGGTTTTACCGCTTCTTGGCGGAGCGACGATCAACGCACGCTGGCCTTTTCCCAGAGGTGTCAAAAGGTCCATCACTCTCGTAGTCAACGGCATGGGGCCCGTCTCTAAACGATACCAGGCCACCGGATTGATTGGCGTTAGCTTATCAAAGCTCTTCACCTCTAAATATGCATCCGGCTCCAATCCGTCAACTTCGAGCAACTCACGCAACCGAGGCCCTTGTTGACGCCTCGCCGGTTGAACCATTCCCTTGATCATTACACCAGCACGTAGCTCGTACTTCTCGATCATTGTGCCAGGAACGAACGGATCGCTTCTCTCACGAGAATAATTATTTTCTGAACTTCTCAGAAAACCATATCCGTTGGGGTGAAGCTCTAGAAGGCCGATTCCTTCGCTTAGTTCTGCATCATCAAACTCAACCGGTTCATTGCTCCGTTTTTGTCCGCCGCGTCGACCGCCCCGAGAGTTGTTTTTCTGCCCTCGGTAATTGCCGTTACGGTTTCCACCGCCCGAATTTCCACCGGAGCGACGACGCCGATTCGAGCGACCACCTCCACCATTGTTTCCACCGGAGCGATTATTACTCGATGAACCCCGATTCCGCCCACGCTGGCGACCGCCCTCCGTAGAACTCGACCCACCGTCGCCATCGTTGCCGGAACTCGAAGACGAATCTTTTCGTTCCGAATTGCTTTGCGAAGACTCACTTGAGGACGCCTTTTTGGACGAACGTCTAGGACGGGATGGTTTAGTTTCAGACCGGGCGTCATCACTAGTAGTTGGGGAATCGTTTACCGATGAACTTTTCGTACCGGAACGAGAACTTTTCTTTGCCATAAAGCACCTAATATTTGCCGTGCCGAAACGGCACCGAATGTCTGTTTCACTGAAACCCTTAACTGGTGGTTCCCGAAACAGGAAACTTCCTACGGAGTTGAATCAAACGATTCTGTGAAAAAACGCGACCTCAAGTAACAGAAACAAAGCGGTTACGAGTTCGAGGACGCATCCTTTGCATGCTCAAATCAGTTCGTGTGATAGAGTTTGCTGCCATCCGAGACAACCAACTCGCTGAACAATGATCAAAGTTCTCCCAACCAATCTCTCAGGTAGAACAAACCGGCGACAACCCTGGTTCTCCAATGCTTTACAAAGAAAATCCAATCCGAGCCATCACAGTGAAACCATCAGCCCTTGTGAGTTCCAAACTCGCATGTTCTCAAATCAACAACGAAAGTCGAAGAAAAATGCCAGAGAAAGATACCTGAATCCGTCAGGTAAAAGGGTTGAAAAAAGTACCCCTGCATAAACCGTGCCCGCTGAAAACAGGCGAAAACTTGATCTGTTAAAAGTGTTGACGAAAGAGAGCATGCTGTCAAGCAGAAATTGAAAAATTACCCAATTTTCCATCCGCCACAGAATGTCAACAAATAAGCCAAATAGGTAATTTGAGAACTGAAAAACCCAAATAATCGTCAAGGTTTATTAACTTATTCACTCTCTAATGCCGATTCCGATGACATGTACCCGTGTTTTAACGATTACGTGTTGGGCGTCACATCATGAAAATTAACCCTGTAATTATTATTGAGAAACCAACGCACTGGATTCCCTCTTTTACACGGTTGATTGCTGCTGCTACCTCGGTCTGCCTATTCTTGACGTGCGCCTCCACACAGGCTCAACAGGCCATCCAATGGGAAACTGATCCGGCACGTGCTCAACAACTTGCTAAGCAGCAGGATAAGCTAGTTCTGCTCCATTTCACCGCTCCCTGGTCCCTGCCATGCAGGAATTTAGCAAACTTTGTGCACACCGAATCGCGCGTTCGTAACGCTTTCCGTGAAAACGTCATTGCAGTCAAAATTGACGTCGACCAAAACCCGGAAATTGTCGAGCAATACGAAGTGCCGTCGGTTCCCTTCGAGGTCATATTAACGGCAGACAAAAAAGTCGTATCGAAGCGCAAGAGTCCCGATAACAGCTCCGCCTATTATAAAATGGTTACCGAGTGGGCAGTCCTTCTTAACGATGCAAACAAAGTAAATCATGCAATCAACGATCTGCAAAATTTGAAAACCTCACCCGCCTCAAAATTCAAGGGGCAGACAACGTCTTTCTCACCCTCGACGCCAAACCATCTAGCGCCCAGCAAATCACCCGAATCCGCAGAACTAAAGCGGCGTTCAGAAAACCCATCCTTTGCCAAACCCAAGTTGACAGAACCCCCGACCAGCAAGCCAACAAAGGACGACACCACAGCCGCCGAAAACAAGCCATTCCGACCCAAGCCACTGGAAACCGCGCTACCGGCTTACCAGATACCTGATCAATCAAGTGCCTTTAGCGGACAAAACTATAAAAGGTTTGCCTCCAAGGAAGAACAGCAACAAAGCTTTATCCAAGTCCCCACGGGCCAGGTTAAGAAAAACCCATTCTTCACTGCTCCGCAAACACAAGCGACGCCTTTGGCAACAAAAGCCAACAATACAAATCCAGAAATAAACACCGAACTCAAACTGCCAAAATTTAAGATTCCAGAACCGCAGCCCAAAACACCGGCACCCGAATCAAGCTTGGCATTAACCCAAACACCAGCACCTCGACCAACCCAAACTCCCCCAGTCGACGAAGCAAAAAAAACGAATAATGATTTTCGGCCGCCCAATCCTCCAATGCTCGCAGAACGTCCTACCAACAACTTTTTGAATCCGAAAAACAAATCGACAAAACCAGAATTGGACAATCAGTTCAAACCATCTGAATCAATCTTAAAATCACCTGCGATCTCTCCCAAGCAAATGCTCGCGGAATCTGGAAGCCCATTAAAAGAACCTCCTGTAAATAAAAAGAAGGCAACGACCACACCAACCTATGCACTCCGAGGTAAATGCCCTGTCTCTTTGCTTTTGCAGGGGAAATGGGTGAATGGTAATCCTCAATGGGGCTGCGTTCATCGAAACCAAGTTTACATCTTTAGCTCAGAATTGAATCTAAAACGCTTCAAGGAGAACCCGGAAGCCTTCAGTCCCATCCTCGCTGGTTTCGATCCAGTTGTCTTCCATGAAACTGGAAAACTAACGACAGGACTTCTAAACCATGGCGTTTTTATGGGCGAAGCTCCAAATCAACGCATCATCCTCTTCAGTGGCGCGAAGACCCGAAACCAATTCGAGGCATCCCCCAAGCAGTACCTTGAAACGGTACGCCAAGCAATGGAACAGACGGATTCCGTCAACCGTTTTAGACGGTAGTCCCTAGCCAGAAGTAACTCAAACGCGTTGTACCGCGTGAGGGAATTCGACGCCTGGCGAAGCTAAGCCGCCCGTCTCTTTCGATTCGTCTCAATCCGCCGAAGTCGCTGGTTCCGCTTAAATTCAGCCAGTTCAATTTCAGACATCTTCTCTCCAGTATCTGGATGGAAGCCAGTCAATTCCGCCAACTCAACCTTGACGGCTGTGGTCAACATGTGATGCATTTTTTGCATTGCTTTGGTAACTGGAGCACCATCCATTACCCTGTGGTCAAACGTCATCACGATCTTGCTAACCCCTTTTTTGGGAAAAGGGTCCACTCCCAGCGTCGTGGTTGCCGGACCTAAATGATGGGAGACTCCGTAACAGCCTTTATTGCCGGAAATACTCATCCCGAAAGTTCCCATATGACTGGACCTCTTCTTCGGCCATAAATTCGCGAGTGCCCACCACGCAAATCGCCTAGCAAAACGCGGCGCCTTCGCGAAGTTGATTTGGTGCCGAAACTGTTTGATCTCCTCAATCGGCGCCCGCCGGTAATGATCATACTGTTCTTGCAACTCAACTAACGTACTCTCTTCTGGTGAATTAAATCTCGCGAAAAATAGACGCTCCTCGCCCTTGTATTCCCGCGCAATGGTCATCATGCAGACGTTCTTATCATGCTCGTAAAGATGACTCCATGGAAAACCAACATAAGCTCGCCGAAGGCTAGCGTCTTGCTTACAGACGATGGAATATGCCTTCATGTAAAGCACGTTCCAAGAAATCTTGGGCCGGCTATACCGTCGAAATTTTGCAACCAATCCGGCATCTTGATCCGCGACAAATCCCGCAAGTGGCGTTTTGTTGGCGACATGAATGATGTCTTCAACTAACCGCCGCCCATTCGAGAACTTGATTCGTTTTCCCATTGGACACTACCAGACATTTCAACCTTGATTCGGTGAACTCGCCATCCTTTGCGAGTCGTCAGATCCATCTGACCACCGTCCGATTTTTACATTTCGCCGGCAATTCAACAACCTCGTTTTTTCTCGATAAAAACCGAGCACAGAAACCCAGTCTAAGCAGAATCGCGGAAGCTAGCACGACAGGCGACACCTCATCAACCACATGAAAGCTTCACAGCACGTAACTCATGCCACAAACATAATCGTCAAACCAAGTTAATAATCACCGTTCATTTAAACCTGTTTGACTTCGACCGATTTAAAAACTGTACTGACAACTTCGAAACCAAGCCGTTGATACAACCTCAAAGCCCCAGTGTTCTTTTCGGTCACCTCTAGAGTGACGATCTTGATGCCGCTGGCTTGAAACCCCTTTAGAGAGTTTCGAACGATTGCCGAACCAACTCCCATTCCACGATGGTCGCGGACCACACCAATATTCTGAATGGCACCTACGTCTAATTTCTCCCTAAGCCCCTGCACCGTACCGCAATACTCGAGTCTACCGGTATTGGTCTCGCGGTGAGTCGCCAACCAGGTCGATTGAGGAACGAACCCCTGTCGATTGCTAATCTCTTTCATGAGTCGCAGGCAACCATCGGCAGCACCGAGACAGGGAAACACATTTGCATCCAACTCATTTCGGAAACTTCTATACTTTGCCTCCGCATGAGCGTTCAAAAGTTCCGGCTGCCATGGCAATAACTCGTAGCCCTCCGGCAGGATCGTATCACTGAAGCGAGCGTTGCGCAAATCAAATTGCATTCGGAATCGTTTAAAAAATACGACGGGCATTGACTGCAACTCGAAACACAAACTAGAGATGGAGAAAACACGAACACCGTCCCCAGGCGTCGTCTTTAACAAACAGAGGACGAACTCCATTTAACCAATCACGAGTCGCTGAAGCAACACGGCCACTAAACTAGCGATAACTCAAATAAACGAACGTTCACCGGCAATTGAAAATCAGCCGCTCTTGAGAACTTCCATGGCCAGAAACAAACCGACTAAACTGGACAACAAACCATTTTCGAACGAAACTAAGCCACAGCGAACTTGTTTAATCACTCAATACAAGTGACAATGCAGTTTCGGGCTGACTAAGATGCCTTAGAATTACCAATGGTATCGTTTCGTAGTCTAGTAAAGGATTGTCGTGCTCGGCAAATTAATTATTCTTTTCATTGCGGTTCCCTTGGCTGACCTGGCATTGCTGGTCTGGATGTCTTCCTATACCGGCTTGGCCTTCTCGATTTCGATTGTCGTGATTTCAGGAATCATTGGTGCCATTTTGGCGAAACGGTCAGTGAATTCTGTCTTCGCGAAGATTAAGAGAAATTTTGCGAGTGGGCAGATATCACCCGATCTTCTCACTGACGGAGCAATGATACTGTTTGCTGCGGGACTGCTCCTCACCCCTGGTTTTCTCACGGATGCCTTCGGCCTCTCAATTCTCATCCCGCAAACTCGCCGCTGGTATCGGTCGGTTCTCGCCAAGTGGTTAAGAAGGAGTGTCAATTTCCAGTACGTCCAGATGCCGATGCACGGTGATGAAAACACAGTGGACGGCGACGTCGTCAAGAAAACCGACCCAACTGACACTGAGGAACCGCGGAGAATCAAATCGGGCCAACTTCTACCGTAGCGCAACTAAGGTCGTGCCGTTTCAAAAACACTTGATCTCAATCTAAACAGATTACGATCAATGCTTGGCTGTTCTGCACTAAATTGTAGGCAGGCGATCAATTAAAATCAGGGGCATTAGGCGTTTCAGTATAAAGCCCCGGTTCATCAATGCCGTCACCATCCCAGTCACCGACAATCGGTTGATCCTGACCGCCACCCATTTCAAATGTCTGATCAGTAGCATCAATTTTATAATTTCCATTCGAGTCAATCATCCACAAACCGCTGCGGTAGACTGCGATCTCTTCAATGCCATCACCATTAAAATCCCCAACCACGGGCAAGTCACCGGAACGACCGTAATTGACAAATAGGTCATCATCCCCAAACTTACCATCGCCATTGACATCCAACTGCCAGACACCGCCCTGAAATGTACCGATCGAGCGAACGCCGTTTCCGTTCCAGTCTCCTGCAAGTGGAATTTCCTCGCCATCGCCCAGTCCGAAAACATGGTCAACGACGTCGGCTCGTGGATTACCGAAACTAGTTTTCATCATTACACGCGAGCCGACATTGGCATCTTCGTAGCCAAGTGGAATATTCTTCGGTGGTGTTCCTGGCTGATTATCGGGATTGGGAAGTCCGTGCTCTCTCGCAATTGCTTCACGATCCATTTCCCAAATAGGTCCGTAAATTCCAACATCGTCTTTACCATCACCATCCCAGTCGCCGACGACTGGGCGGTCTCCCGCCTCTCCCAGTCGAACCATCAGATCATCGTTATCCCACCGACCGTTCCGGTTGATATCGATCATCCAATAACCGTCTCTGAATACACCGACGTCATCAACACCGTCTCCATTGAAATCACCAACGACCGGAATTCCTTCGAGCATTCCAAATCGAATCGGTTCATCGGTGTCGACGATAGCAATCCCTTCTGCAGTCGTTTGTGAAAAATTCCAAACTGCTTCCGTCATATCAAATCTCGACCAGTCTCGATTGCTGATGAAACCGGCTTGTACCATTCGCGGCGAGTTCTCTACCCCGTCTTCTGCCCCGCGCGGCACACCCGCATTGATCACACTCAAATGCCACGTATACGGCGTCGCTGATGTTTGGGCGTAAAACAAGACTCGAGATTCATTGACGAATTGGATTGGGCTTGAATCCTGAGCTCCCAACAGCCCCGGCAATCCTGCAACCCCAGGACTCGGTGTAACGGGGTTCCCAGGAACGGGTGGATTCAATGGCGGTACCCCGGGAGGAATCACCTCCGGCGGTATGGCCTCGATCTCACAGAAGTCATAATTCGTCAATATCTGATCCGCCGAAATTACGATTGCCGAGATCGAATTATCGCCAACCACTCCTCCGCTCGAGCCTGGCTTAACTCCTCCCTCGTCGTAGTTTTCCGGTTGAATTTCGCGAATTGAATATTCACCAGGCAATAAATTCTCAAATCGATACTCACCGGATGAATCAGTAATCGTCTCTGCGACAACGATCCCCTGACTGTCAAGCAGTTGAATCGAGACATTAGCAAGCGGCGTTTCACCCGCAGTGGCGTCGTAAACGCAATTCCCATTAAGGTCGACATGGACGCGGCCAGAAATTTCGGATGGCTTTAACTCACCAAAGTTGTAGTGCTCTCCGGTAACGCCACCGATTAACGTAATATCATTCAGTTTATCGTTCTCTGCGACTCCCGACGTAACTCCTTGAATTTCGCCAACGGAATCAATCCCGTCGATATAACCAACGGGTTGAATTTCTTTAACGCAGTAAACTCCGGGAACAAGATTTGAAAAACAATATTGCCCGTCTGCGTCAGTAAACGTTGCAGCAACGACGTTTCCACTTGCGTCAGTCAGCACCAACCGAGTGCCCTCTATCCCCTCCTCGCCCGGATTTTGAATTCCGTCATTGTTTCGGTCAAAGTAAACGGTCCCGCACAACTCCGCAGGAATATTTTCACAAAAATCGTAGTGTAT
>WTFU01000198.1 GCA_011523945.1 Mariniblastus sp.
CAGCCACATAAGCCGAAATGATAGAGTCGAGTTTATCTTCATTTTCTTTATTCTGTGGAAAGTCGCAGGGGACCCATTCCTTAATATTGACAATTGGAAGCTCTTTACGCGACTGCAGTGAATGTAGGCACTCAATTAGCTTTCCCCATGCACTAGGATCTTTTTTTTTGACTTTGTAATCAAGTCGTTTATCAAGATTGAATAAGCCGATAATCGCTGGATGTGGGTAACATTCAAAGTAAGCTCTTCCTTCCATACCCGGAACACTAATTGGGTCGTGTTTATAGTTTAGATTATCTAGAGTCTTTAGGAATTTCCAGATTCCGGCCTCTTCGCAATAGCAGGGATTTTCGAGATTTGAAGTATGAGCACCAAAGCTATATCGCCCCATAAATGCAGATGCGATTTTATTTTCGACTGGCCTTTGACCAGTTTTGTTGGGTACGATCAACCCTTGGTCGATTGCTAGGACATGGTTTTTGAATTTTGAGTAATTGTTTTTCGCATGCTCAATCGCTCCGTCCCAGTCTACAGGTTTCGTTACCTTTATTTCTAAGTTTGCAGAGCCATTCTTCTCTATCGTCGAGAGAAGATCACATATGGCACCTTTTTCTTTTCCTCCCCATGCTGAGTCAAAACCACTAAATACAATGCTCATGACGAGAATACCTCATTTAGCTGTTTAAGAGTGAATTATTGTAATAGCTCTAAACGATCGAAATAAAAGAGCTTGAGAATGTTATCCAGTCGCGCAGTTTATCTTTCGGTCATCTCAGCTCTGGCCGCACTGGTCAATTTGATAATTTCGGCGGCATGCTCGGGATGACAGGTGAATAAAATTACTTGATGATTTTCGGAGAATTTACCTAAACAGATATGTGCGGCCTCTCTTCGGCTCGGATCCATGTCGGTAAATGGATCGTCGAGTATTAAAAAACCCTTCATTTCATCGAGATACAATTCAGCCATGGCAAGTCGAGTGGCCAATGCTAAAGAGCCTGCGGTACCTTGCGATAATAGATCGATTTCGAGTGAATTTGGACCGATGACTTCAACTGGCGCGTTGCCATCCAAGCGTACTTTTTGATAGCGATTGGACGTTAGATTGCTAAAATACGCTGCGATAGAGGTCTCTAGATTCGCCATCGGATCGGCTTCATCGCGGTTGGCAACGATTTTCTCGAGCTTTGACTCGATTCTTTGCAAGGCGAGACCCTCGTTGACTCTCCTTTGAAATACTCGCTCCTGAAGGTCTAGTTCTTCTCTTAATTCTTCAGCCGTTTTTTCAGGCGAAGCACCTGAAAGTTCTGCTAACTCAATATTCAATCCAGTAAGTTGGTCATTCATCTGGCGCTGGATAGTGGCCTTTTTATCGAGCTTATCAAAGTACTCAGGTACAGAATCAAACCCATCTGGGAGTGAGGGGAGTTTTTCCAGCTTGGATACTGTTTCCTTCTGCTCAGTCGTTGTGTTGATGATGGTATCGGTGAGTAAGTCGGGGGTTTTGTATTCTTTGGTCCACTCTTCGATATTGTCTTTTTCCTGCTGGATTTCAGCCTTGAGTCGTGCCTCTTTTTGAAACGAGGAGCTCCTCTCGTCTTTGAGTACTTCGATCGATCTTGTTTGAGGGAGTGCATCGAGTTCGGCGATTTTGGATTTCCAGTATTCTTCCGTTTGGTCTTGCAGCGCCGACTTATAGAGGCCTTTCAGTCGGTTTTCTTCTGCAAGGGTTTCTTTGTATGATTCATCCGCAGCGATAGCAGTGGCGATGTCGTCAACTTTGAGAGTGCGTAAGATCTCTTGCTGGCGATCTTTCGCGACCTGAATACCATCGAGCAATTGATTGACGTCACTATTTCCGCTTTCAACCCGAATCGACAGATCGTCAAAGTCAAACGTTACTTTCCCATCTGCTGTAGCGTTCCAATTCTCACCGGAATCTAAAGAAATATCTTCGGCAGCCTCAGCTCCACGAGTTATCGTGACTTTTTTGGGTTGTTGGCTTTCGATCGAAGCGTTGAGTTTTTGGGCTTCCAGTTTGATTTGAAGCTCTTTGATTTTTTGGTCAAGGTTTTTCAGCTCTGACAATAAATCCGCAGAGATACTGTTTAATGTTGCCAACCGTTCGGAGGCGGCTTTCAGTTGTTCCTTGGAATCAAGAATCCTTTTGTAGCCTTTCTTAAAATTCTCCGCCGCCTTTAGCTGTTCAGCAATCTCTAATTCGCGCTCGAGGGTCTTTAGGTTTTTGGTAACATCGTTGTATTCAAGTTCCTTGCTTTCGATGATTTTGGCTGCTCCCGGCCAGTCCGTCATTACTTTTTTGAGTCGCTTTAATTCTTTCTCAAATCCTTTTTCTTTTTCTTCTAAACTTCCACGTTGGGCTAAACCGTTCCTAAGTTCCTGGCCAGTCTCTACAAACTCCTGATCTTCTTTGAGTTGTTCCTGAACTTGACGGATTTGGGAATTCAAGGTGTCGACCTGTTTTTCGTGCGCGATCACTTTGTGATACTCCGCCCGCACCCTCTCTTGTCCGTAGTAAGCCGACAGCAAGGGACCAACTCCTTGTGCCCATGGGTTTCCGATCCCGCGCCCTTTTTGAGGTCCGTCGGAATCTCGATCCCACCGCCCATAGTGGTCACGAATCTTTTCATCAATGGCGTCTTGCAGATCATCTGCGGAAATGTCGCCGGGGATTGAAGCTGCACCGAGAACAAACGGTTGAATATTATCAATCCGGTTTGCATTTTTCTGCAATTCGTGGACGGTCTGAGTTAATTGGGCTTGATTAACAAAAAGCACGTGTTGCCAAGTGGCTTCATTACGCTGAAGAAGTTCGAAGAGTTTATCCTGTACGGTGTTGGGATCGACAATCGACTGCCCCCCCGATTCTTCGAGCGAGGATTCCGCCCGCGCGCCCCATGATTTTTGTAGAGTCCAGCTTTTGCCATCTGCTTCAAATTGTAAGCTGACCTGGACATGGTCGCCGTTCGGCTTGGGAAGCCAACGTCCCATGGTCTTATTTAATTTGGATGGGGTGAGTTTGCTGTGAGTAAAGAGAGCGTGCCATAGCGCGTTGCTAAGTGTGCTCTTGCCGAATTCGTTGGGGCCTTCAATGACGTTGAGGCCATCGTGAAAAGTGAAGGAACGATTTTCGACACCCCCAAATGGATGAAGTTGGATTTTTTTAAGTTTCATTGGGCGTTGATCGATTCCATGATTTCAAGAGCAATTTGAGCATCTTCTGGATGCTCTTCGTCGTTCAGTAAATCAAGAAGTAGAGAGTTGGGGATTGTGCCATCCGGAAATTTGGCGGAAATTGCCGCTGCATCGAGAACCGTTGCGATTGTCGACTCGTCCGAAAAGTGAAGGCATTCCCCGGATAGTTTTGTGCACAGCTCTTTGAATGCTTTTTTCCCCTCTTCGTCGAGACGACCCTCAAGCTGGAAGTTCAGGATCGTGTTTTTCAATTCCATTTCGTCGCAACGTAGGCTGAGTTTTTGGACATCGTCGCTATCGGTCAATGAGTCACTGATTCGGACGAACCGAATGCCACCGGGCGTCAGTTGCTGGTAAGTAAATGCTTTGGAGTCTGATATTTCGATTAACCAGGCATAGCCAGGATGAGTGCATTTAATGGAATCGGGTGTGTGGATTCCTGGCATAAAAAAGCTTGGGTTACCAGTCGTTCCACTTTTCGGAAACGGGACATGAATGTGTCCTAAGAGCCACGAGTCGAGTCCGGAGTTTTGAAAGTCTGTTTCGGACATGTTGAAATAACGGTTGTCGGAATCCAGTCCAAATCCATCGACGTTTCCGTGAGCAATTCCGATGTGGACGGTGTCTTCCTCTTTATCGCAGTCGCTAGTCCAGCCAATCATATGATCGCTGCTGTGCTTACTCGGACAAGGACAAGCGTAGAAACAAACGCGGCCAGCATCTGACTCAAATTCTTTGGTTTCCTGTTTGAGCAGTGGCGTGACACAGGTTCCCTCAGCCTCGGATTTGAAAGTTAGCCACAGTTTATTTTCACTGCCCTCATAATAATCGTGGTTGCCGGCAAGAACTAAAACGGAATCGCCTTCAAACTTTGCCAGGATGGAAACCGTGCGTTTAATCAGTCGCTTCGCAACCGTCTGTTTATCGAAGAGATCTCCAGCCACCACGAAGAAATGAGCTTTTTGCTGATTGGCTGTTTCCACCAACCGTTCGAGTGCGAGAAAACGCTCTTCTATCAAACGCTCACGAATTTCGTCGGGGTATTTCGCGAAGGACAGACCGATGTGATTGTCGGCGGTATGAAGGATTTTAAGAGCCATATTGTGTTTGTTTTCGAGGATTACTCTGGCGGTTCAGTGGAGTCACTACGCAAGTTAGCCAACTACCTTGTAATGTTCAAGCAGTTTCAGCGCCTGCGTATAATTAAACAATGGGTATTCGACTAAACCATGGGTATTCGCTCAGTTAAAGCCGCGTGGTTTACAACTCTTTGGGTTTAGTTTGTTGTAAGAAAAGCATTGCTGCGGCCAGTGGTGGAGTTGATGATGCCCGTACTCTGATTTTTTTACTTTCAGTAAGCTTCTGGAGAAAGGCATGCCATTTGTCAGATCAGTCACGGATTACTGGTTTCTCGAGTAAACGGTGACATCAAACTTCAAGGTTTTGGCAATTAGTTTTGGCCATTGTTTTAGTAAAGAATCATTTAAGTCTCTACGTCTAGATGGCCAGTCCAATCCCAAGGCAGTGAGCGCGATGTTTTGAAACTCATCCAATACTCTCCCTTCATATTTCGGGTTTTCCCTAAGTTCTCTAGTGACTGCCAAAAGGTTCTTGGTTTGCCATCGTTTTAGCTTCTTGATCATCGGAAGCGTTTTGGGAGTTTTATTGAAAACCCAGACCAAGTTCTTGCCAACCGTAATGCTGCGAAGTGGTTCTTTAAACAAGAAACCATATAGGTCACTGCTTGAAGGAAGATCGGGAAAAGTTCCTGAAAGATTTGTTGGGTGAGAATGAAAGGTGCAAGAAGATCTGTGACGAGGCACGTCAGCACTAGTTGAGCCACATTTGACAAATCGAATGCGTGTTTTAGTTAAATAGCCACCATATTCGAATGTCTCGGCTGAGGGAAGTTTTTGATAGACTTGTTCTGCGGTCAACCCAGGTCTTAGCCGAATTTCTTTCCATTGATCAGGTTCGTAATGATTGTCATCTATATCATCATCAATGTAGAGTTGATCGTAACCCAACTTGGGCGGAAAAGGTTTCGGAAGGTGTTGCGGTTGCGTTGTCATAAATGTTTCTGTTTGCTCCAAGGTTGATGCATCTTAATTCGTCCGATTGAGAGTATTAAAACTACTGTAGAAGTGCGTAGCCCATTTTTTAAAAACCTGTTTCAAAGGCTAATTAGCCAAATCACTTTTTTTCAGTTCTCTCATTTTTGCGACAGAAGAATCAAAGTCTGATAGAGCTTGGTCGATGATTGAATCTCTCTTCAATGTGAATTCAGGAGCATTTATCCCTTTAGGTGCTTTTTGAAGCCAAGCTTCAATGCGATGCTTCCTTTGTTGATATATATCATCTTGCTCTGTTTTCTTTTTTAAAAACGAATCCCACTCTTCTTCTCTTTTTTCGTCCCCATTGCATTTTGCGCACGATAAAGCATGATTGAAAATGCTGTTTGTCCCACCTTGTGAGGAAGGAATAAGATGATCTAGGTGGCCCGTTCTCGATGCTTTCTCAATGTCCACGCCGCAATAGGCACATTGAGAATTAAAGTAATCCCAGAGTGAATCCCTCTCTAGTTTTGACGGATGGGGGTCGCATATCGCTTTCAAACTTCTCTTTATTTTGTTCTTTGCCATAAACGGCGTGTCTTTAGACATTTTTTAATCCAATAAAAGAGGAATGAAAAGTTCTATCTATTGGCCAATCTACCGAGCAGGCAGTATCAAGGCCTCCGTTTAACCGACCATCCAGCCATTTTGTCATTAACCTTGGCGAGTTCGTTGAGTGTTGACTCGAGGTCGAGATCCTCTGCATGGATGATCGTGACGGTTTGTTCGTCGAGGTTAATGTCAAAGGCACGGATTTTAGCAACGGTATTCAATCGGCTTCGCACGGAAGCGGCGCATCCCGTTCAGGTCATCGCAGGGAGGCTGATCGTTACCTTTTCACCTTCTACCTTCAAATCGTCGAGGCTGGTTTTCTTGTCACTCGAATCACTTCCATTACCTGCTTTGGATTTGACTCCCCGGGTGGGTTTGCCGATGGACACGCTCACTGTTACTGCGGCTTCGACTCCCTCAGTCATCTTGGTCATGCCGAATTTGGTCCGGTCGAGTTTGAACTCGGAGGTAAGGAGGAGGCCCTGATCGGTTGATTGGAATTTCGCTGGAAATTCAAAATCGCCTTCGACGCCGTGGAGCGTCAGCTTGCCTTGAATGGTGCAGTTCCCATCTTTTGAAATCTTGATGGAGTTGCTTTCAAATTTTGACTTCGGAAACTTGTCAGCTTCAAAGAAGTCAGCATTCATTAGGTGTTTCGTAAGATTATCGAACTCCGTCCAGATTGAGGTGATTTCCATATCGACGTTGAAAGCGACGGGTTTCCCATCCGCGATTTCGACCTGGCCTGTGAATTTCTTAAAACCCCCAAGTCTCGGTTTAGGTTTGTCACCGACGTGAGTCCCGATGAACTCGATGCTCGTGTTGCCCGGCACCAATTCGCAGATCAGTTTACCGTTTTTTGCATTGACCAGAACGGGAGTTGATTTCGTTTTAGTTTCTTGGGCGGTTGCTACCGATAGCGGCAGTGTGACCAGGAGAAGGATCGAGAAATATAGTTTTTGCATGAGATTTGCCAGAAAGGAATTTGAGTTTGAGAGTCGGAATATTATTGAAAGATAACGGTTGGGCGACAAGTTGAAATTTCAATGGGCTACGAATTACAACCCTTTGCTCGGTAAGAGTTTCATTGAGTCTACTAGCTCGCTAGGTTTAAGTTTTCCATAGCGGAGTTGACCGCTTTTTCAATTTGAGCTTTGGCGCTAATCGCATTGATGGCGCTGTAAGTGCAGAGGGAACGCATATGGCGGTTAAAAGTCGCCTCGAGGGCCTTGGTTTCCGAGGCCGGTACCTCAGAGCAATAAGATAAACGTTCCATGTTTTGTTGTTCATGATAATAGATTTGGAGGTAGGTCGAGATGACTTGGTCAATGATTAGTTTTTCGACGGTCGTTCCATTCCCCTCTTTGATTAATTTCTCTTTGAGGTGATGTATTTCGTTCCAAAGGCATTGGGCTTTAAAAAAGTCGTTTTTGGAGAGTAGGGTGATCCATCTATGGTGTGTTGAAGTCGCAAGGTCGAAATTTTCGCTCAGAATCTGCGGGTTTTTTTGGATATGCTCTTTTAAAGAGGGTAATGCGGTTTCATCACCATTCCGAGCGCGTTCGATACACTGCTGTACATCGAGTGGGTCGTATTCGTTTTCGTTTGGTTGTTTGTCATCCATGGTTTTCGCTCCATTTTTTGATTTAGCTTTTGAAATTTTACGCCAGCCACGAAAGTCTGGGTTGTGATAGCCATCACCGGCCATCATTAAGTCAACGAGTTTAAAAGTAGATTTTTCTTGACGTTTTTGCGCGGCTTTCGCATCGGCGACCTGCTTGGAGATTTTTCTCTGCATCCTCTTTTGGGCTTGTTGTTTTTCGTAGAGCATGGCTTCAACTTCTGCTCGCAAACCCTTGCCAAAGTAGGTCTTCTTCCATTTGCCATCCGGTTGTTTCACTTTTTTGTAGAAGTATCTGTTCTTGCCTCGCTCTTCCCAGGGCATGTGCTCTCCTTTCTTTTTCGTTCTTCCGGAAGTAGATCCACTTGGCTGCTCGTTACTTTTAATTTTACAAAGGTGCGGGTCGTTTCTTGTAAACCAGTTTTGAGGCAAGGTCCCAAAATGTTCTCTTTCGGGGGACAAGCGAGAGAAGAAGACCTCGTAAATTTCCGTCTCAAATATTTTGGACTTTTTTTGAAATACTTTTGAGGCAGAGCCTGCGCGCGCGTTGTTTTTTGAAAAATGCCGCTGGTCAAAAAAGCTTAACGCTAAAAGAGAGCAGTTAGTCGCTCAAAAAAAACTTGTTCTTTAAGTGCCAGATCAACATCGATTTTGCTTTGGGGATGGCGAATGGATTACCTAAATTTTTGCCATTTTGGTGTCATTATTAGATGAAGCGGAAGCTTAGCTCTTTCCGGAGCCAGTTTCTTACCGCTTCAACAAGCCCTGCCGGTCTCCCAATGGAAACATCTGGGAGACGGGTAGGGCGTTTTTGTTTCGCTCCCGTATTTCGCGGGGCGTTTGTGTCATTTCACGATCGCTCCGCGGGGGCGATCCAACTGGAGGATTTAACTAATGGCAAATCTTTTGATGCACTGCGGCGGTAAGCACATCACACGTGATGAGCTTAATTGGGCACCCACTCCTGAGCGTACCGATACCTGGGTTCCTGTCCCTCACCATCGAATGCTTTCGATCGTTGACAAGACGATTGAGGGGCAGGGGTTTCGAGTGACCAATGAAGCTCACGGATTATGGGGAGCAGGGGCAAGGTATTTCGGGTTGATGGAACTTGGTTGTGAATCGGCGGATAAAGACTTCAGTCTTGTTCTCGGTCTGCGAAATAGCCATGACAAATCGTTCCCAGCCTCTCTTGCTTTGGGGAGTCAGGTTTTAGTCTGCGATAACCTCTCGTTTTTTGGTGAGGTGGTTCTAAAACGCCGGCACACGCGATTCATTGAGCGTGATTTGCCTGGCGTCATTAATGAGGCGTTTGGGCGGCTATCGGATCTGCGAATTCAACAAGCAGATCGGATTGGCGCTTACAAAGAGAAGCGAATCTCAGATCGCACGGTTCATGATCTTTTGGTCAAGGCAGTCGATTCCCGTGTGATTCCGGTGACCCAGCTCCCCAAAGTACTTGATGAGTGGCGAGAGCCCAGCCACCAAGCATTCACTGAAAATGGACGAACGGTCTGGAGATTGTTCAACGCTTTTACGGAGAGCTTCAAAGGGAGGTCATTGGAAATGCTTCCCCGACGATCTCATGCGCTGCACGGCCTGATGGATCGCGTTTGTCATCTGGCGGCCTAGTTCGCGGCTGATGCGTTAATCGGATGAATTTTCTTACGCGGCTACTTCGGTAGTCGCGTTTTTTTTATGAAAGGAGCGAGTAATGACTCAGGGTGAGCTGAACGAATGCGTTGCAGAACGTACTGGGGAGTCGATTTCAGTGATCGAAAGCCGCGGGTTTTCGCTTGATTTGGGAGGAATCGTTGGCGCGGTCGAAGAGTAGAGCATTCGAAAAATACATGTTTGGATGAGTGAGTTTTAATTCCGGAATTAAAGGAGGTGTTTTATGCCAATGAAATTAAATGTTGGACTTAACCAAAAGAAGGGAGAACCGAATTACGGTTCGCGGGGAGCGAGTTTTCAGGTTGAAGTGGAGATTGATTCTTCTGTGGCGATTGATCCTCGGCGGTTGCGCGAGCGGGCGCGTGCTTTGTATGCGATTGCTCGCAAGGCAATTGACGAGGAGTTGGATGGAGGAGAAGCCATTGAAGTAAACGGTTCAAGAAGAGAAGCGAGGCAGATTTCTACGCCGAGCACGACCATGGCAACAGCCGGGCAGGTGAGGGCGGTATTCGCGATTTGCCGAAGCCAGAACTTGAATCCTTTTGATTTAGTGCAAAACCGGTTCGGTCGTAAGCGGATTGAAGATCTTTCGATTCGTGAAGCTAGTTGTCTGATCGATGAGTTGAAACGAAATTCAGATGTTTTAGCTGTTGAGGGGCGGGCTAGTAGCGCGTGAACCAATTTTGGTTGAGGTCTATTTAGTGGTGGTGGTTTTTTTAGTTTTTTGAAAGGTGTTTATGAGGAATGTGTCGAGGACGGCAAAGCATAAGCTCAATGGGGCTTATGTGATTGGGTCCGTGTTGATTGCCGGATTGATCGGAGGGGTTTTGGGTAGCTGGTTTGTTTTCTTTTTAGCACTTGGTGTGCTAGTCGCTATCAATATCCATGACGGATCGATCCGGATTTAGGCGGGAGACGCTTTTAGGCTTGCGATTCATTTTGAGTCGCAAGCTTTTTTTTAGCTATTGGCGAAACGGGGGAAATAAATTCGAGCTTTGGTGTTGGACTTATGCGATCACCTTGGCTTACCGCATTTTCTTATCAGCTTGAGCTTTTGATTTCTAATTCGATATAAGCAATAGGGCATCTTTGGGTAGTCCCTTAAAACACGGGAGAAAACAACTTCCTTTGTTTTCAAGGATGGAATAACACGTCGTAGGAATTAACTTGCTCAATCCACTTATTACGCAGAGCACCTTTGCATAGCTATCGAACCGACAACTTGGCGGTCGCCTTGAAGTTTTTCAACGGTATGCACAAAAATACTTTTTGATGCTTCAGGTGCCAGTCAATTTTGGCTCCAACAGGTGCAAGATACCTTCGAATTCCTTCGTCGAGAGAAATCGATTTATGTTCTCATTAATTACAAAAATCCGCGAACAGTAGTAGCAATCAAAGTGTCATAAACAATTTTCAGACTCCCTGATCTGTTCTGCTGCTTATTTGGCCGCGCCGGTCAACCGCATGATCCAGCCTTCCGGTTTGCCTTGCGGGTTGGTTCCCGAACCAACAATCGTACTGCCATCGGCCGATATGTCACTCGCGTATATCAAAAGCCAGCCATTGAGGTCTATTCCGGCAGTTTCAGCAAGTGTTTGAAGATTTTGGATACCAGTGCCTCGGGTCCAAATGAACGCCGTTTGATTTTCTTTCCCACTGGCACTGAAACCCACGACGATTCGTCCATTGTCGGAGATTGCGGTCGCACGACTATTGTCGTGCTCCGGTAAGTACCCAAGTCCGCGCATACCTTGCGTAGCATCCCAGATAAAGGCTTGACTGCCGCCGCCCCTTTTTTTTTGGCTGCCTCCTACTACGTATTTTCCTTTTCGTGAAGCATCCATTGCAACACTAGAAAAGTGCTCTGGCAGGATGCCCAACGCCTCGGGCTCTCCAGTGTTAAGAATCCTGAAGGCTACTCTACGGCCTCGTTTCCCATTTGAGAAAAGCAGTGGACCGTCGTTAGTAAATTCAGTGGCCACACCAACTGTTGCGACTCCATCAGATGTGATTCCCCAGGCGTCTTGGGGAAGTACCGTAGAGGAGGACGGTATTTTATTCATGCCTTGAGACAGCGTCCAAGTGAAGCCCTTGGCGCCGCCCTTTACCGCAACCTGTCCGACGACAATTGTTCCATCTCCAGAGACTGCGCGAGCGGCACTCGCGGGGAATCCCCCCGGCAGTGAACCCAACAAATGGATCCCTTTTTCGGCTGTCCAAATATATCCTTGACTCATGTTTACGCCGCGGAAACTTGCAGTGCTCGACGACTCGCCGATTACTGTATTCCCATCAGACGATACTCCTCTAGCAGTACTCCGATATTTCTTTTCTGGATAAGCCGGAGGTATTTCTGTAATGCCTTCTTGCTCTGTCCAACGCAATGCGACCGGTCCGCGATCATTAACGCCATTTCCAACCACCACTCGCCCGTCGGCCGATGCCGCTGATGCGGAACTGCAGAAATTACCTCCGGGTGCGTCACCAAGTGGAATGAACTTGACAGGTCTAATCTGGCCATAAGTTAAGTTGGGTTCGCTGAAGAGGCTGAAAGCGAAGATTCCCCAAGCAAGCATGTTGGCTATTGTCTTAGCATTTAGTATCAGCATCCGAAATCTTCCTTTTGGAAATCAGAATTAGGGTAGAAAAGGCCTCGGCTTTTGAGTCCATTGCAGGCTGTAAGTAGCGAGGTGTTGTTTGCTATGTAAAATGCGGAGTTATGGTGGCTTCACCTAATTTAGCACGTAAGTGTAGCTAATTAGAAAGTTTATTTACGTATTACCCCCAGATAAAACCCACAACAAGTGAAGTACCGCTCCATTCTGTTTTCGTGAGTAAATTCTATTAAATTTACCTTTTAATATTGTGTGATCGGTTTCGTAGCAGTTGGGAAAATGTATGACTGAATTATTGGCAGAGAATTATATTGAAACGCTAAAAGAACTAGCTGCTGAGGCGAGTGAAATCAAAGTGCTTATCGCCTTTTTAACTGAGGGTGGACTCGACTGGTTACCTCGCGATAAGTACACGGTTTCGAAATTTATTGCAGGTTTAAATCTTTTCATCACGACGCCCGAGGCTTTAAGTGCGCTCAAGTGTGGTGGGGCCGAGGTGAGGGTGTTTTCAGATGGTCTCCCACTTTTTCATCCCAAAGCAATCTACTTTAAAAATCCTCAGGGAGAATCCTCCATCCCTTGCCCTGCTCGACTGGAACA
>WTFU01000084.1 GCA_011523945.1 Mariniblastus sp.
GCGAAAAATCGCAAGAAATTCGATTAAGAGGCGAAACAGTAAGTGTGGAGGTTTTTGTCATTCTGATTAAAGATCTAACGCTGTGGAGTGAAAATGTTTGGCTTCAGTTTTCTATCCTTACTCGCTGCAGGCCTAGGGACCGTCCTTGTTGGGTCTATCGTTCTCGTGCTTTTTTTAGCGATTAAGCAGCAAGCAGCTCCGCCCAAGGCTCCATCGTCGAAGCCAGCAAGCTGTTTGTTTACCGGTTGTTTGTTGTTGGTGTTAATTCATCTTGTCGCTGGAATCGTTGGAGCTTGTTGGCTCGCGTTGTATCCCTCTCAGTTCTAAGCAAACGCTGAATGAGGAGAGCGCTATCACCGACGTTTGGGACACGATCCAGCTGCCGCGATGAAGTATTAAAATCAACCGGCTCCCGCAACTATTGAAAGAGCGTTAGCAGTAGGAGCTTGATTGACCATCTAACAAAGTCTGAAAAAAAGTATCACGTAACTGCCGGTACTTAGAGGTAAGCAGAGGAATTAGAAACCTCCTTGAAGGCGAGCAGAGCGTAAAAACTCACACATGCGCTAGTCGAAAAGCTTGCCTCATGAGTTATGTCATGCTTTCCAGATTTTCCCGTCACATACTGGAAAGAAGTCAGCTGATTTGGTCGGGGCTTGTTTCATTCCTCCTTTAAACGGCCCGAAGGCTGGCAGAGTGATGTGATGTAAGCCCGAGACAAAACAGGGCAAGCGCATTCTGTCTGCACCTCGGCCAATAGAAATGACAGGATGCCAATGCCCGCCGAATTGGAACATCGCTGATTCGCCAGCGTTTTCGAATTCGTCGGGCGTGAGCGAGTCGGAGATTTCGTGTAATAATTGAAACGGACCTACGGACGACGATGTTGTTTCGTGAAGTCCCCATGGTTCCGGGAATTGTCGAACGTGTCGGTCGTGGTTGCCTCGTACAAGCGTCATGTCGATTCTGGAATGCGCCTCACGCCAATGGGTGAACTCAGCAATTAGCGTGGGCGTCATCGAATCGCGATTATGAATCAGGTCGCCGAGGAAAAAAACCTGAGAAGCTTCCGTCGTTTGTAATGTAACGGTTAAGGCTTCAAGAGTGGTTTGATCGATACCCTCGGGGACGGGGATGCCTCCTGCGCGAAAGGAAGCTGACTTACCCAGATGTAAATCGGCGACGAGGAGTGCGTTGAATTTTGGAATCAATACTGTTCCATCGCCTCGTAGAATCACTGATTCACCGGCACACTGGATTTCGATTTCTGAGGAAAGAGACGAAGACATTCCTTAAGTAAAACCGAAAAATTCAGGGGTGTATAGGCCACCGTTGCAAAGGTCTTTGGAATTCGGTTAAACCGATTCCCTCCAAGATTGCCCGTTAAATTCACACATTGCTACCAAAAAGAGAAAGGTTTAGGAATTTCCTTTCGATCAGTAAAAATGGTTTCGAGTAACGAACTACTAACAATGACTTCGAAAGGGCTGTTTTGCGAGCCAGGGAATTTCTATGTAGATCCTTGGCGGCCCGTTGACCACGCAGTCATTACTCACGCTCATGCCGATCATGCACGTTGGGGTTCCAAGAAATATCTGGCTGCCGATACGAGCGCTGAGGTGCTGCGGATAAGAATGGGAGAGAAGGCAGACCTCCGATTTCAGCCGCTTGGTAAATCGCAAACCATCAATGGGGTTAGCGTTACGTTCTATCCTGCCGGTCATATTCTCGGTTCGGCTCAAGTGAAAATCGAGAGAGCCGGTTACGCGACGGTGGTTTCTGGAGATTATAAACGGAATCCCGACCCAACTTGCCAAGCGTTTGAACCAGTTCGCTGTCATACTTTTATTACCGAGTCGACCTTTGGCCTGCCGATCTACCGCTGGCCCGATCCGCAAACTGTGTTCGATGGAATTGACCGTTGGTGGAAGTTGAACCAAGACTCCGGCAAAACAAGTATTTTGCTTGCGTACTCACTAGGCAAAGCCCAGCGGCTGTTGTCGGGGATTGATTCGTCGATTGGTCCCATTTACACACACGGTGCCGTTGAGAAGCTCAATGCCGGTTATCGTAGATCAGGTGTTGAGCTGCCCGAAACAACTTATGTCGGTGAAGTTGATTCGAAGGAAGTGGATTGGAGTCAAGCCTTAGTCGTTGCTCCGCCCTCTGCGGTTGGCGGACCTTGGTCAAAGCGGTTTGGAAAGATCAGCGTTGCCATGGCATCGGGGTGGATGCAGATTCGAGGGACCCGTCGCCGCCGTTCGATGGATGCCGGGTTTATTCTTTCAGATCACGTGGACTGGGCTGATTTGATGCAAACGATCCACGACACCGAGGCAGAAAATATTTGGGTGACCCATGGCTACTCAGACGTCGTGGTTCGGTATTTAAAAGAGAAGGGATTCAACGCAAAAGTTGTCGAAACAGAATTTACCGGTGAGCAATTGGAGGGGGAGACGGAACAGGCGAGCTGAGACTGGCGAGATGATACTCAGAACCTAAGTTCAAAATTCCAATCACCAAATCATGAGAGATTTTTGCGAACTTTACTGGCGACTTGACTCGACTACCAAAACCACCGAAAAGGTTTTGGCTTTGGAAGCGTACTTTTGTCAGGCGGCACCCAAGGATGCGATCTGGGCCATCTATTTTTTGACCGGCAGTCGAATCAAGCGGTTGGTGAAGACGGGGTTGTTGCGTCAGTGGGCAACTGAGGAGGCTGGTATGTCTCAATGGTTGTTCGAGGAATGTTACGATCGCGTTGGCGATTTAGCGGAAACGATATCGCTGGTTTTACCATCGAAGCAACCAGCCCAAGGTAAATCAGCGCCTTCGCTTCAGTCCTTAATCGAAAATCAACTGATGCCTCTTCGAGAGATGGAGGAGGCCGAGCTTCGGGAGAGCGTCGTCAAGCTCTGGCAACAGTTTGACCAGCGCGAGCGTTTTGTGCTTGGCAAATTGATGATGGGTGGGTTTCGCGTTGGTGTTTCCAAGCGATTGGTTATTCGTGCGCTCGCAAAGCACACAGGGATTGATGCTGCGACGATCACTCATCGGCTGATGGGGCATTGGGAGCCGACGGTCGAGTTTTATGAAGAACTCATCGATCCAGATGAAAACGAAACGGCGATCAGCAAGCCGTATCCTTTCTTTCTGGCCAATCCACTGAAGGAGGAACCGGCGTCGCTCGGAGAAGTCGGTCAATGGGTTGCCGAGTGGAAGTGGGATGGCATCCGTGCTCAAGTTATTCGCCGGCAGGGTCAGACATTTATTTGGTCGCGGGGCGAGGATTTAGTAACCGACCAATTTCCAGAAGTGGAAACCGCTGCGAGCGAGTTGCCCGATGGGACTGTCCTCGATGGGGAAATTCTCGGATGGGATCAAAGTAACGGGCGACCGCTTGCTTTCAATCAATTACAGCGCCGACTTGGTAGAAAGAAATTGGGTAAGAAATTGTTCACCGAAGTACCGGTCGTTTTACTGGCGTTTGATTTGATCGAAACTGGCGGAGTTGATGTCCGCGAGTCATCTCTCGCTGATCGACAATCTCAACTACATCAGGTTTTGTCGGGACTGACATCCAAGGCAATCCAAGAGCCTCCGAAAGTAGTTGAAGGGCCAAGTCAAGATTGGAAAAGTCTCGCGAGAGCACGTGAGTCGAGCAAAGCAATGCGAGCGGAAGGTTTGATGCTCAAACGGGTTAATTCCAGCTATCAGGTTGGCCGTCCTGTTGGCGATTGGTGGAAATGGAAAGTTGATCCTTACACGATCGATGCAGTCCTGATTTATGCACAGCGCGGACATGGACGTCGGGCTAATCTCTATTCGGACTACACGTTTGCGGTATGGAAAGAGGATGGACTGGTACCGTTCGCAAAAGCCTATTCGGGTCTGACCGATGCAGAAATGCGGAAGGTTGATAAGTTTGTTCGCAAAAATACCAACGAAAAATTTGGCCCGGTGCGGAGCGTCACGCCGGAGTTGGTTTTCGAATTGGCGTTTGAGAATATTCAACGCTCGACTCGCCACAAGTCGGGGGTAGCCGTCCGTTTCCCTCGAATTAGCCGCTGGCGCCACGACAAGAAACCGGTGGATGCAGATCGACTTGAAACAATCGTGTCGATGCTGGATGACGATTAGCAGTAAACCTGCCAAGTGATGACCTAGTTTAAGAAAACCTGTAGAACGCTCAGGCGAATATTGAATACAACCATTTCCAAATCGAAAGCCTCGGGGGTCCGTCGTGTATCGCGGTGGATGAACTCCAAAGAGCGAAAACCGTTTCCGTTTCAACGGGCAGTTTGGAAGTCGATCGTCGCCGGCGACAATGGCATCCTTCACAGTCCAACAGGAACCGGGAAAACACTCGCGATCTGGTTAGGAGCGATCGCTGCCTGGTATGAGCAGCAGTCAGCAGACGAATTGCAGTCGAAAACAGAGAAAGCCCAGCGGAAAACGAAGCGGGTTAATCGAAACAATTTTGAGTCAATCCAGGTGATCTGGCTTACGCCACTGCGAGCACTGGCGGCCGATACTTTGCTCGCTTTGCAAGAACCTGTGACCGATCTCAGATTACCTTGGTTGGTTGAACGACGCACCAGTGATACCTCCAGTTCGGTAAAAACAAAACAAAAGAATCGATTGCCAAGTTGTCTGATTACGACCCCCGAGAGTCTTTCGATTCTACTGTCGTACCCAAAAACACAGTCGCAATTTTCGAGTTTGAAATTGATCGTGCTCGATGAGTGGCATGAGTTGATGGGAACCAAGCGGGGCGTTCAAGCCGAACTTGGCCTTTCGCGATTAAGGTCGTTGAGTCCGAATGTCCAAACGTGGGCGGTGTCAGCGACCATTGGCAACGTTGAGCAGGCGATGCAGACAGCCATTGGCTGTGCAGCAGAGCAGGGGAGTGTGGGAGCGACTGTGGTCAAGGCGCCGGCCCGTCGGAAATTGTCGATGAAAAGCCTGATCCCCGAGACGATTGAGCGATTTCCCTGGGCCGGGCACATGGGGCTGAAGTCATTACCCGCAGTCATTGAAGCGATTGAATCGGTACGAAGTTCGCTCATCTTTACTAACACCCGATCGCAGTCAGAGAAATGGTATTCCGCGATTCTACATGCGAAACCGGAATGGGCAGGAAAGATTGGTCTCCACCACGGGTCATTGGATCGTGGCAAAAGAGCATGGGTAGAACGGGAACTGGACGCAGGAAACCTGCACTGCGTTGTTTGTACTTCGAGTCTCGATTTAGGTGTCGATTTTTTTCCTGTTGAACAAGTGATGCAGGTGGGCAGCCCCAAAGGGATCGCGAGATTGATGCAGCGGGCGGGGCGAAGCGGCCATTACCCCGGTGGGAAAAGTCAACTCGTTTTTGTTCCCACCCATGCACTCGAATTGATCGAACTGGCTGCTGCCAAGGATGCGCTCAAGCAAAACAGGATTGAGTCACGCATTCCATTAACGGGGAGTCTCGATGTACTAACGCAGCACGTGGTTACGTTAGCAGCGGGCACGCCCATCGACGCAGATGCGCTGTTCCACGAAGTCCGTCGGACCAACGCCTTTCAGGGCTTAACCGAAGTTGAATGGCAGTGGGTTTTGGACTTTGTTCAGCGAGGTGGTGAAAGTCTGCGGGCCTATCCTGATTTTAGGCGAGTGGTTAACTCTGAGGAAGGATTGGCCGTCACCGATGATAAGATTGCCAAACGCCACCGGATGTCGATCGGGACCATTTCGAGTGATCGGGAAGTGCTCGTCAAATTTCTCAAAGGTGGAAGGCTTGGGACGATCGAAGAGCGGTTCGTTTCGAAGCTGAAGCCGGGAGATAATTTTCTATTCGCTGGACGTACGCTCAAGCTGGTCATGATTCGAGATATGACGGCGTGGGTTAAGCGGGCGAAGGGGAAAGTTGCAGCACTGCCCCGATGGGCGGGAGGACGACTGCCGCTATCAAGCGAATTATCGGAAGCAGTGAGAGATAAGCTGGGAGATGCGAAGCGTGGAAAGTTTAACGGCCCGGAGATGAAAGCGGTAAAGCCGCTTCTGGAGTTGCAATCTCAATGGTCGGAAATACCAGATGAGAGCTCACTTCTTATTGAGCAGGTCAAGACGCGGGATGGATACCATCTGTTTGTCTATCCGTTTGAAGGTCGATTGGTTCATGAAGGGCTTGCCGCCATTTTAGCCTGGAGGATGAGTCGACTTCAGCCGATTACGTTCGCAACGACCATCAATGACTATGGAATTGAATTGCTTTCACCTACCGAGCCACCGCTTGAGAAAGCGATCGAGAGTGGATTGTTTCAGACCAATAACCTGTTAGACCAGATCGACAAAAGCATGAACGCTGGAGAGCTTGACCGTCGCCAGTTTCGGGATATCGCCAGGATCGCAGGGCTTGTGTTTGGCGGTTTGCCTGGTCAAGGCAAGTCCTCGCGTCAATTGCAAGCGTCGAGCGATATGTTTTTCGATGTTTTTCGCGAATACGATTCAGAAAATTTGTTACTAAAACAAGCGAGGCGAGAAGTGTTGGATCTTCAGCTTGAACACCAGCGATTAAGCGAAGCGATGTGGAGGCTGTCGAAGGCAAGGCTAGTCGTCAAGCAGCCACCCAAACCAACGCCTTTGGCATTCCCTATTTTGGTCGACCGGCTGCGGATGAAACTATCAAGTGAAAAGCTTGCCGATCGAATCGCCCGGCTGACTCAACAGTTTGAAAAAGCGACTTAAGACTAATGAATAAATCCAACGAAACATCTCCTCCGATCGCACTCACGATTGCTGGATCCGATAGTGGCGGTGGCGCCGGAATACAAGCGGACTTGCGGACGTTTTCGTTTCATCGTGTCCATGGAACCTCTGCTCTGACTTGCATTACGGCTCAAAATACGACGGGGGTAACCCGAGTCGATGCCTTACCTCCCGAGGCCGTGATTGCGCAAATTGCTGCAGTGACAAGTGATTTTTGTGTTGGTAGTGCGAAACTGGGAATGTTACTCAACGGAGAAATTATGGCAGCGGTTGCAAGTGAGTTGCGCGATCGTCCCATCGCGAATCTAGTTGTCGATCCGGTGATGGTTTCGCGAGCCGGTGACAAGCTGATTGATGACGCCGCCATCGAAACGCTTCGTCAAGAGATTCTTCCCTTGGCGGATGTGTTAACGCCTAATATCTTCGAAGCGCAGATTTTAATAGGTGACGAGATAGCCACTGTTGAAGATATGATGATGGCTGCAAGGGAGTTGGGTTCGCTTGGGCCCAAGGCGGTATTGATCAAAGGGGGTGCGCTGAAAGAGAACCCCACGGCGGTCGATGTTTGGAGCGACGGGAAGAGTTGCAAGGTAATTGAAACCGAACGAGTGGAAACCAATAATACTCACGGATCAGGCTGTACCCTTTCAGCGGCAATCGCAGCTAATCTGGCACTCGGGTTGGAATCAGAAAAAGCGATCCGAGCCGCCAAAGACTATGTTACCGAGGCATTACGGAATTCACTTTCGATTGGACACGGAAATGGCCCGCTCGGCCATGGATATGCGTTGAAACGATTACTGGTTAAATAAAGGAGCCGGTCATTTGTAAAAGTGACCGGCTCTTTAGAGAAAAAAAGCAGAAGTTCTTAGCAGACAAGTTTGCCCGTTTGTTCGCTTAGCATCCACTTTTTATCATTGAAGTCGTAATTGCCACCATTGCGAAATAGCATTACGTGGGTGTTGCTTTTAATGTTGATTAGCATTTCAGGTTGGTCGTCGATATAGATATCGACATTTCTTTCTTCGATTACCTCTGCTTTCGCATCGAAACGGTTGACCAAAACAAGTTGGTCCCACTTGATGTTTCTGATTGCGAGGTCATTGACTGCTTTTTGTCGATCGGAGCGGAAGGTAATGATAATGACCGTTCCGGGCCAGCTGTGTGTCCAAGCGGAGAAAAAATCGGGAGCATCCGTAATGACTCCATCGAGATCGATTCCAAGAGTCAGGCCTGCTTTTTTGTGAGGAGTTGGCGGCATAAATAGTCTTTCCATGGATTGGTGAAACGAAATAATATTGGAGGTGGAAATGTCTCTTTGCTGTAGGAATCTGAGAGAAGGAGACACAAGGGTATACTTGTGTCTCAAAACTCGTACCAATCTATGGAATCGGGATGAACAAGTTGTTTCCAGATTGGGCTGTTCGTTCCTTTTCAGGTTGCACTTCAAACGAATCATCAGGGTAGAAATGAAGGTGGATGGTTGCTGCGACATTGCGAGCTACTGTCCGTAGATCGAACAAGCGGCCGACTTCAATTTGAATCCCATATCGATGGGAGTTCTTGATGCATACGAATCCTTCAATTCGAACGAGATCAAGGAGAAAGTCATGGTAGATTTCCCGACTCGACTTAGAGAATTCAACGGGTAGTTTGCCAGCATTTTCAAAGGCCATTTCTTTGGCCACGTTCTTTGGATTATCCACACGAGAGAACACATGAATGCTGAATCCTCTTAGCCATGGGGGAACAACTTCTATTGGAAAAGTTGGGATTTCTAGATCGAAATCGATGTCTACGGTTGATTTAGATTGATTCATTACGAGCAGTGCTTTCATACGCTACCTTTAAAAAGTCGAGGGTTAAAATCGAAGTAATACAGTTGCAGTCAAGTTCCCGGAGGATTTAGTTGGCGAGGGAGTTTTTTAAGATTGGGTCAAGAAGCGGTCGCTTGAAATGACTGCTCTTAAGCCCTTTTCCATGTGAGTCATTGGAAGCGGATTTGGTCATGTTTGATCGATGAATTTCATTGAATATTGCTTCCGCAGGAAATCCACAGGCGATTGCATCTCCAAACAGGAGGTAGCACCGGTCAGCCCAGGCATCAGCAGCTTCGACAAGGTCTGAATCAGCATGGGCTTTGGCCCATTCGTAAAGTTCTTCAATTGCGAAGTGCAAACGCTGCAAGAATTCGTCGCAATTTGAATCTACGAAAATTGGGTCATTCATAAGTTTTTTGAGGCTGTCAGCCGCATCCGAGGCTTTCGCGGGATCTCCGTCTAGCAATTTCGGTGCGGTTGAGACGGGCGCACCTATTTGACGATGAAATTCAGTAACAGCGATCAGTGCAGTTTTCATAGGCATTTCTCCAGAAAAAGTAATTGGCTCGATTGTTAAAAGGATTGAATCAGGCAATTCGTTTTGTTTCCAAAACGGTGACAGAATTGCCGTACTGCGTCTTGACTAAGCGTCGCGCGTGAGCTGAATCGCTCGCCAACACAGATACGTAACTGACGCGTCCTGAAATTCGAATTTTGGCTTGATATTGATGCATGTGGATCTCCAAATGGTTGAAGGTGATGGCAAGTTCGCGCCAATGGCGTGTAAGTGAGTAAGAACTTGAAAATGAAGCTTAATTTGATCGAGTGGCGAATCGTAAAGGTGTTTTGCATTTTCAAAATCGGTCTTTCACTAAACAAAAGGACAGGAACAGAAGTAGGATCAGTAACCAGGGAGAGCATAGAAACAACAGAGAAAGTGAGCTCTCGTTGGTATAAACGTCTGAATTCCAATTCATGTTGAATTTGACAAGATTCGTGACAACTTTGACTTGAATATGGATGCGGTACTCCTCAAGGGCGTGAAATTTGGACCAAAGAATAATGCAGAACGGTAGTTGGATTTCGAAGTCCCGGCTCAGCAACCTTCATCATGATTTCCCTCAGAACCTTGATTGGGATTTAAAGGCCGGTTTTGAGAATTTCGTATTTGGCCCTGCAATTTGTCGTAGTCTTCTTTGGGCATACAGCTTTTGACAAACACTCTTTGCACCCAAAGATTCTTTGAAACGGCTTTGCCGATGACTTCACGGCGTGCGGATTCTTGAGATTCGGCATCGACAATGAGCCGGTAGACACGGTTGTTGTGGCATAGGATATCGATTTTGTAAGTCTTCAAAATTTCTCCAATCAGTTGAGTGATCATCAAAAGGGGGTGTGTATGAATTTGAAATACGTCGAGTGATCTTTCCAGTCCACTCTGGCTCCAGACTTAAGGCAACTTCTATTCCTCTGCGTCTGCTGCGTCCTCATCGTCCCCATAGTCATCATAGATGGGTGGTGAAAACCAGTGTCCAGAGTCCTCATCGTCGTCCGCGTCCTCCGCACGAAGCGCTCCACGAAGATCCATCCATAGGATGCCGAGTTTATTGCGTCCTTCCCAGTTACCATCTTCTAGGCGAAGTGCACCCCAAAATAAATTGGACCCACGACGGCCACGGCTGGTGACGTCTTCGATGATTTCAGAATAACCAGTATCGATTAGTTGCTGTCTTAGATCAGGATGTTGTTTGACCTTTAGGCGCAAGCAGTAGCTCATATTCTGAACGTCTATTTCACCCCTTGGCTCAACATCCATCTGATCCTTCTTGCTTTTAGCCTTCAACTTGGCGTCCATGGGAGAAGTCTGCTCCCAGATCTCATCGCGGATCGTTCCATCGTAGAATCGGAGAGCTTGGAATAAAGCCTCGCTGGTACACCATGTCAGACCGTCGAATTCAATAGGGTGTGGACTTATGTTGCCCAACCATCCAAGGGGCAACTCGACTTCTTCTTGGGTGAATGTGATCTCTGTCGAATCGCCAAATTTTTCATACTTCATCGTGTTCCTCAAATACAGTCGAATGGTTCTTCCAAACAAAGCCCTTGAATTGCGGCCGTATGGTTTATTCAATATCTATATAACGCAACGCATCAGAAAATGATGGATTTGACAAGATTTGTGAAAGCTTTCGATTCGCTTATAGTAAAGTTGGCAGTCGCCGTCTTTCACTTGTCCAAGTCGGTGTTACTGAAGCGGCGAAACTTCGTATGCCCGAACAATCAATGAGTGGGCCTGCGATAGAATCGAGTTGGTGCTTAATTTTCAAGGGTCACGTAAAAGCCGAGCTACAATGACTAGAAACCGATTTTCGGAAAATACCTGGTATGCGGCTAACTTACGCGAGGTTTCCAAGCGACCGATTGCAAATTGCCCCTCCAATGGCAATTTGCACCTGATTCGCCTTGAATTTGAGATCTATGAAATTTATGAAAATCGCGGGATGTTAATTTCGAGAGGTGAACTGGCCTCTCAGGATGTTGTCATTGGTGATTTTATTGACCCGGCCAAGGACGCTGGAATATTTCAGTTCTCGAGTGTCTTGGGGTTAAAGAAACCTCAGGATTTGAATGCTTGGCTGTCACTCTGTCGCAATGATATTTGGCTCAAATTGAAATTTGCAGAAGTTGAGAACGAGAGTATTGGGCGGAATCCATTTGACTACTTTGAAAGTTTTGAACCCGGCGAATATGAGATCAAAAAAACTTCTTTTGATCCGAGTAAAAAATGGGTGAGAGTCAAACATGCTGCCGAAATTATGAATAAGAGTGAATCGACCATTCGCCGTAGATGCAATGAATGGGAAGCCAAGGGATACCCTGTCACTCGGCGCACCAAAGGCAATCATCGCGAGATCAATATGCCTTTGCTGTATAATCTCGAACCCGATGAGAATCGCTAGATCTCGGATCGATTTCAGATAGTTTATTTTGGTTTGATTAGAGAGATATATCGAAAACGAACTGGAAACGTCTTCTGATTGCTTTTCTTTGTTCCTTTGGCTAAGCGGTGCCATTCCTTTCGGGATTCTTCGTCCCATGGCCTCATCCCAAATTGTTTGTTTCCCTGATTTGAGAATGGGCCAAAGATAACTTCTGGCTGAGATTCAATATCTAGAAATCTGATATATAAAAGCCAATCTTGGCAACGTTCTTGATTCATCCAAGAGTTGACATTACCCCATAAATTTCCGGGATCCGATGCAATCAGCATCACTGGGTTATTAAGGCTGGTATCGGTAACTGGAAGAGATTCAGTTATTCTCGTCTCAATTGTTTTAGCCTGAAGCATAGACTCTACGAAATCAGAAAAGGAGCAATCTCCTAGGGATCTGAAGAAAGCCGCCGTCTTTGGATTTTTACACTCATTAGCTAGGCTTGACCAGCTAGGGTTAGATAAATCGAAACCAAATTTAACTGCATCTGCCATTTCCTGAAGATGAGTTTCCATTTCAATTTCAGTCTGGCTCTGCTCGTCTTCTTCAAAAACATCACCAAGAGATTGCAGTTGCGGGTTGCCTTGATTTATCTCATTGGAATCGAACTTTTTTTCAATAAGGTCTGCCATTTCTTTATTTACGGGAGTGACCATGTAGCCATCTTTCAAAGTCCCTACGACGCTTGATTTTTCTGTACCAAAGTGCCAGAAATATGC
>WTFU01000126.1:0-2150 GCA_011523945.1 Mariniblastus sp.
TGCCATGAAGAGAGTCGCTCTTTATGAGTTTAATCAGCGAAAAGCTGCTGAAAAGCGTGCTGCTGAACTTTCTCCCGAAGGCAAACCACCTCACTTTGTACAAAAAGTCAAAGAGGATATTGTCGAGGAGAAGGAAAAGAAGTTGACGGCCAAGCAGTTAAAAGAACAAGCCGCCGAAGAGAAGGCTACGAAGAAAAAGAAGGCTAAGTAAGGCCGACTGCGATCGCAAAGTGATTCGACAAACATTATAAAACCGTGCTTCTTTGAGCACGGTTTTTTTAATACCAGGTTAAAAACAGGCACAATTATTACTGAATCAATGAAGATGCCACAAAACTAGTGCAACTATCCCGCCGCGGTCCACGAGATTCTACCTACCAGGTAATGTAGTTCCACCTCGGCGAGGCAACGTCGAACCTGTCGGACGCCAAGGCGTGTAACGACCAGGCAATGTGTTTCCGCCCCGCCTGGGGAGCGTTGACCAATTTCGTCCCGGAAGCGTCGTAAACCCTCGCCCGGGGAGCGTCGACCAATTTCGTCCCGGAAGCGTCGTTCCACCTCGACCGGGGAGCGTTGACCAGTTTCGCCCAGGAAGCGTCGAACCGGAGCGGCCACTTGGCAAACTCGTCCAGTTCCCTCCTTTACCAGCCTCTTGCTCGGAGGGCAACGTCTGATTTCCCAATGACTTCCGGCTCTGAACCGTTTTGTAACGCCCCTGCCGGCAGCCTACACAGATAGACAACAAACAGATCCCAACCGCAACCATTTGCAGGAAAAAAACCCATCGAACTTTGGTAGTAAGCATCATAAATCTATCTATCGTACTTTTAAGGTTTAGTCATCACTCGACTTGTTTGACGCTGTTTACCGACGCAACTTCCTGATTCGAAATGATGGCGACAATAACGCTCTTCCTATCTTACTCCAACCCACAATCCAATCAACGTGTATCAACTTGGCAAAAACAATTCTAAATGTCTTTTTATTGCCCGCTTTTTGATACCCCGTTGCTGTCCCTACAGACAGCAGCTGAATTTACAACCGTTATCGAAACACTAGCGGCGGCTTCAATAACCTATAAACCAGCCTTAAATGGCCGTGAAAAACAGTCACTCGCCTAATCCCCGAGCCGTTGTGGGCGATACAAAATAACCCAATTCACTAACCGGTAAGGTTTACCCAATAATTGACACCGCTTAAACCCGAATTTCAAACAGAAGCGTTACGAAACGGGCATTAATCACCACCTGCATTCGCTTTTCGTTGGTGAAGTAGCCTGTTTGATCAAGTCGATGACGTCAGTGCAATCTGAACTTGCGCCGAAAATGGCGTAAGTGCAACCGAGATGGTATTTGTCAATCGACCCAATGGATGGGTCAGACCGCTCGGATGCAACTAGAACCGCTGCTAACTAGCGCGAAAAACCAAGCCTCAACAGCCAACGGGGCTAACCCACTGTCCTGAGTCAATCACTCAGAACGCGATTTGATCCACGCGGCCAATAATCATTTGCGTTGGGTAGGTTTGGTGGAATAGGTAGCACGGCACAACTCAAGGAGACGAGTCTCGATGAAAATTAAACTAGCTGCTTTAACGCTTCTATGCGTTGCCATGATCTGCAGCGAAAGCAATGCTGACCTTTTGGGTCGCATGCTTGGAAAAAGTGGATGTGGTGAATGCGAAGCCGCTCCAACATGCTGCGAAACTCCCGATCCGTGTTGCGGAAGAGGGATTAGCATCAGCCTCCATATCGGTCTTCCAGGTCGATTGTTCAATGGATGCGGATGCCAACCTGAATGTGAAGAGCAAGTAGAAGACGCATGCTGCGGTGGCGGACGAATCAAAGCAATGTTCGCTAAAGTATTCAACGGTTGCTGCCAGGAAGATCCCTGTGCAGAACCTGAGCCAGAATGCGAAGAAGCCGCCGATTGCGGTTGCAAGCTATTCTCTCGCGGAATCTTCTCACGTTGCTGCGACAGCGGTTGCGAAGAAGAAGAACCAGCCTGCGAAGATGCTTGCGGATGCGGCCTAAACCTAGATCTTCGTGGTCGGGTTAGTGGTCTTGTTTCTCGAATCGGAAGCTTGGGATGCAACACTTGCGGTTGCGAAGAAGCTCCTGCTGCTGAGCCTGCTTGCGAAGACGCTTGCGG
>WTFU01000126.1:2250-12223 GCA_011523945.1 Mariniblastus sp.
CTTGCGGTTGCGAAGAAGCTCCTGCTGCTGAGCCTGCTTGCGAAGACGCTTGCGGATGCGGAATGAACCTTGACCTTCGCGGAAAAGTTAGTGGCCTTATGGCACGAGTCGGAAGCATGGGATGTAACTCTTGCGGTTGCGAAGAAGCTCCTGCTGCTGAGCCTGCTTGCGAAGACGCTTGCGGATGTGGACGACCAGCGGTTGTCAAGAACATCGTTGCTCGCATGCCTCGCCCAGGTCAAAACTGCGGTTGCGAAGAAGCTCCTGCTTGCGACGATCCTTGCAAAGCAAACTTGCTAGATCGCATCCGTCAAGTTGGAAGTCGCTGCAACGATGGCTGCCGAGTTTTCCAAAACTCTGGCTGCTCTGATTGCGGATCAGCTGACGAAGCGGCTGCGGGTGACGATCACGCTGCCAACGGCATCAAAGTTGATCCAAGCCTATTCATGTCTTTCCGAGGTTAATTTCCACACGCTGCAGTCTTTCGAACTTCAGCGACGAAGCCCTCTAAAGGCAATTAAAAAACAAAGCGGTTTGACGAGGTTTACGTCAAACCGCTTTTTTATTGCCTGGAAACTTCTGTCAGCGGCTATCCCCCGTGGCTCACTCCGCTTTTAAACAGCAAACGGCATACCCCAAAAGATCATCCGAAGATCGATAAAAATCTCGCAGTTTCTCGAGTGATTCAGGGGAATCTGCCAATTCGAAAGGGGGAGGTGCGATGCCCAGTGATTCATATTTCCCAAGCAAACGCTCAGTCAAAAACTCAACCGCTTCCGTAGTCTTGCCCAACCTTGCCAGAAACTCAACATACGTCTCTTCCACCACCGGACCTAATTGATCCGCTTCTGTTGCCGCTGTCTTTGCAAGGAAATGCCCGACGGCTTTATCAACGTCTTTACCCAGCAACGCATTATAAAAAAGCTGATGATCGTGATAGGTATCTTCAAAAGGGGCGTTGCCTGGATATTTAAAATCTTCGTGAAGCCGACTCCCATATTCCGCCAGCTCGCTGACCTTTCGCAACGACTCTCGGTTATCAACCGGTCTCGCGATTCGCATCACTGATGCTAAGTGGGTTGTATCGATATGGTGCGCCCCGCCAGCCGTCAAATCTGGATACATCTGCAACCACTCTGCAAGACTGCAATTCTCCCTTGAAGAGGACGCTAAAATATTTTCGCTGTTTTCTTCGGCCGACTCCGCCTCCGCATTTTCAATCGAATATCTTACGTTCTCTACCAACTCAAGATAGATATGCTCCAACAGCTCCTCGGCCATCTTTTTTTGAATCTCTGCGTCAAATCGATTCGCTTGCGTGTCAAAAGTTGTGATCCCGTTGCACGTACCATAATTTTTTAACAACAGGCGGTAACCATAGACTGGTGCGGCGCCTTGCGAGACGGCCATGTCGATCAAAGCGTCAATCGACTCCTCATCGGCTTCAATTTTCCGAATTAGTTTTTCATTCAGTTCCTTATCTCCAACGGGCTGCAAATACATCCAGCCTTCTTGAAACTTTCCTGATTTAAAAAACAAAATGCCAATTTCGCGGCAGGCCTCTAACAAACTATCTTCGAGTTGCCTCTGTTGAGCGTCATCAAGATTGTCAGGTTTATTCGAATAAATTAGAGGAAGCCCAAGCTGATTCCGGCATCGCATTTTCAAAACTTCAAACAGTTTGAAATAATCTTGTTCACGACGAAAATGCTGCTCGAGGAAATCTAAAGCCGACTCAACACCGGATTCCGTCACGACGCTCGAAAACTCTTCAAATGGAATAGATGACATTTAATGCTGCACTAGCAAGTGGTTAGTAAAGGTAAAACAAGGCAACTGGAAAGAATTCCGCAATCTTATAGGGATGTTTACCCGGCATTTACGAACTCTCCAACTTGCGCTTCCAAGCGTCTCAATATACCACACGATTTCATGCAAAGTGATAGTTCACCCATCAGGAGCTTATTGGCCGCTTTCCTAGCAATCGCCGCGCCCGGTCTTGGCAGCACCATATATTCCTCTAGCATTGGGGCATGAAAGATCGCAGACATTTCGAAGACTTAATTATCGCGGTGATCGGCGAAAGGGATGCTCGAAATTGTGCAGAGATCATTGAGGCAAGCGGTGGAGTAACGCGACCATTTGTATTTAGCTCAAAACCTGACCCTAATGACCAGTCCAACGATTTCGCGAATCGCATTTTAACGGCTGACATTGATACTGTAATTTTTGTAACGGGCGCCGGGGTCCGGGCCATTGTTACGCAAGCATCCAAAAGTGTGGATCATCAACGGTTTCTCGACTGCCTCTCAGATATCAATACCGTCGCCGGATCACAACCCGCCGTCGATGCGTTACACCAAATCGAAATCACTCCAAAAATCGCGGTTCATTCTTCAAATTCCTGGCGTGATATTTTGATCGCGCTGGACCGGTCATTTCCAGTTGTAAATCAATCAATCGCTCTCGAAGAATCCGAATCAATTTACAGTTTAATCAGCGGCCTTGAGGCACGCGGGGCGAAAGTCGTTAAAGTGCCCTTATTCACCGCGCCTTCGACGAACTGGGCTCCGGTCGCGACGGATTTCTTTGAACAACTTGAAGCGGGTGAATTTCACATAATCCTATTCCCATCTCCGGAAAACGCAGTAAGATTCTGTACTCTCGCCAAACAATATGGCAGAGCAAAGCTCACCCGTCATATGCTAGACAACCATCTAGTGTTGGCAATTGGCCAAGGCACCGCGGAAATCCTCGCCGATCGAGGATTCACGGTAGATTATTCCACTGAAACAACTGATCCAGTGGAGGGCGTTGCGGAAATAAAAACACAAATCAGCCAAATTACAAAACAAAAATCGATTATTAGAGTCAGCATGTCAGGCCCAACCACCCACAACTCCGATCCTAACGCCACCTGGTACAACAGCCCATTCATGAAAGCTTGCCGTGGTGAACCCACCGATGTGACACCAATTTGGATGATGAGGCAGGCCGGTCGATACATGTCCGAATATCGAGAAGTGCGAAGCAAAACTTCATTTTTGGAACTCTGTGCCAACCCTCAACTTTGCAGCGAAGTAATGTGCACGGCCGTCAACCGTCTCGGAGTCGACGCAGCGATCATTTTTTCGGATCTACTTCCAATTCTCGTACCTATGGGCTGTGATCTGGAATTTGTCAAAGGAGACGGACCGGTAATCCACAACCCCGTCCGAACGGCTGCAGACATTGATCGCATCAAGCCTCTTGAATCGAATGATCCACTCCAGTTCGTGATGGACACGGTCAAGCAGACCCGCGCAGACCTACCAGCAGATATGCCATTGATCGGATTTGCAGGATCGCCGTTCACCCTTGCAAGCTACATGATTGAAGGAGGCTCAAGTCGTAACTACGCATTCACCAAAACACTCATGTATGGCGATCACGGCGCCTGGGATCAGCTCATGCAACATTTGGCGAATTCAATATCACTTTATCTATTAGGACAAATCGAAGCCGGAGCGCAATGCGTTCAACTCTTCGACTCATGGGCGGGATGCCTGAGCTTTGAAGATTACAAAACCTACGCCCACCCTTACGTCAAACGAATCATCGCCAGCCTTCCCTCCGATGTACCCGTGATTAATTTCGCGACTGGAAATCCATCACTTCTACCTTTGCTTGCCGATACGCGGGCAGCCGTAATTGGAATCGATTGGAGAACTCGACTCGATGATGCCTGGAAGACCGTTGGTTATGATCGCGCCGTCCAAGGAAATCTCGACCCCACGGTACTACTGACCAATCCGACCGAAATAAAAAAGCATGCAAAGTTCGTGCTAGACCAAGCAGCCGGAAGGGCAGGGCACATTTTTAATCTGGGACACGGCATTCTTCCGCAAACTCCTGTCGACAATGCGATTGCTTTAGTCGACGCGGTCCACGAACTTAGCCAGCGATAAACAAGCTGCAACCAAGAACTCAATCGAACGCTCAGCTCTTTGATTGGTTAAAAAGGCTCGCTTGCCATGGCCCCTCCAAGGTCTGCCTCAAGAATTATCAAATATTGAGGCTAACCGTGAATTTCTGTATTAAGCACCCAGAGAAAATCAACCTAGGCAAAATTCGCCGGCCCCCACCGTTTGATGGTATGCAATAAAAAGTATTGGAAATTCATCCTCAAAATGGCAAAATTATATGAATTCGTCCGCCAATTTTCGGTTCACGCGTCTAATCCAAACAGTCTGAAATCGCAATTCAAGGCATTACCACTTCGTTTCAATAAATCACCCCAACTCGACAGATCATTTGGTTCATTAGCTCACTCGCAATTTATCCCTCGGCTTAACGATCGGCAACCACCATTTCAATTGACCACGCTACCCCTGTCTCTTTTAAATCAAGACTGCAACTAGCCAGTCAAAAGGCTCGCGATTTACTCTTGTGTGAACAAGTCGCAAATGGTCACTGGGAAGGGCAACTCTCCGCGTCAGCTCTTTCTACCGCGACAGCCATCAGCGCTCTCTCGTTTTATCAATCTTCGGATGCTTGCGAGCCTGAGTTGGTCAACCAAATTGACACCCAGGTCGAGGCCGGTCTTACGTGGCTAAAATTACAACAAAACGAAGATGGCGGCTGGGGAGATACGGGACTTAACTATTCCAATATTTCCACCAGCATGCTCGTAGTCGCCGCATTGCACGCAAGCAATCGAATGGAGGAATTCAAAGACTCAATTGAAAAAGCGGAATCTTACATCGAATCCGAGGGAGGGATCGATGGCCTTCGCAGGAGATATGGGAAGGACAAAACATTTGCCGTCCCAATTCTTGCCAACTGTGCGATGGCAGGACTTGTTCCCTGGAAAGAAGTCGCAACACTACCGTTCTTTGCCGCTTGTGTTCCCAGACGTTTTTACAGCATGATCCAACTCCCAGTTGTCAGCTATGCCGTGCCTGCGTTAGTTGCGATTGGTCAAGCCAAGTTTATTCTTGACCCACCACGAAATACAATCTCTCGAACCATCCTGAAATGCTTTGTGAAACCAAGCCTTAAGGTGCTCGAAAAAATGCTGCCCGCCAGTGGCGGATTTTTAGAAGCGGTGCCCTTGACCAGTTTTGTTGCCATGGCCCTGATTAAAACGAATCGGGCGAGCCACGAAGTAGCCCAAAAAGGAGTTCAGTTTCTTCTGAATTCTTTCCGGTACGAAGGCGAAAACCTAGGCAGTTGGCCAATCGATACCAATCTAGCAACCTGGAACACAACCCTCGCGATTAATGCTCTGGCAAACCATCCGGAATCTTTTGCTCAGGCATACTCAGCCAACCCTCAACGGTGGAATTCTTGTGTTGATTGGGTGCTCAGTTGCCAAAACGGAGAAACCCACCCGTTTACGGGAGCTGCACCAGGGGGATGGGGCTGGACTGATTTGAGCGGCGCTGTTCCGGACGCCGACGACTCACCAGGTGCACTTCTCGCCTTAAAAAAGATCAGCCTTTTACGTGAATTGGCAGGAAACGATGAAAACTCTCAAGACTCCCAAATTCAACGAGCGGCCGAGCTCGGAATTGATTGGTTAATCAAATTACAAAACACAGATAAAGGCTGGCCAACATTTTGTCGTGGCTGGTTAAAACTTCCTTTTGACCGAAGCGGAACGGACCTCACAGCCCATGTCATCCGAAGTTTTGTTGCATGGCGGGATGAAATCAGCGACTCAAAAAGCCGTAAAATCAAGGTTAGTCGTGCGATTGAAACAGGATTTGACTACCTAAAACAGCATCAAGAAAAAGACGGAAGCTGGCTACCACTCTGGTTTGGAAATCAGGACATGCCGGAAGACATCAACCCGTTTTACGGAACCGCTAAAGTCCTTATGGCTTACCGCGATGCAAATCTATTCGATACCAAAGAAGCTCAATTTGGTTTAAGATGGTTGAGAGATAATCAGAATGATGATGGGGGTTGGGGCGGAGGCCCTTCAATCAGTTGGCAAAACCCAGTTCTAGGCAAGAGCAGCGTTGAAGAGACGGCACTTTGTACAGAAATCATGCTGGATGACCCGAATCCGGAATCTCAGAATGCTGCCCGAAATGGCGTTCGCTGGTTACTCGAAGCAACCGAATCAAATTTAATTACCGAAGCGTGGCCAATTGGATTCTACTTCGCCAAGCTTTGGTATTTTGAAAAACTGTATCCACTTATTTTTGCAACTTCGACCCTTAATCGCGCTTTGCGGTTTCAAGAAGATAACGAGAGTTCAAAAACGTAGTTTGTACAATACTTATTGTTTAATAACTGAAACGGCGACTACCTATTCGCAAATGAAATTTTGACCGAAGCAAATCCCTTCTAAATTTCAATTTGCGATTTTAATAAGCGTTAGGAATCAACTTGACGACGACCAATATCAACAGCCCCTCTGAAACGGATTCTTCGACGGATCAATCCCCATCAGAGAAACCGGTTCGGCGATCGCGCCGGCGAAAAACCGCTCACCTAAAGATGGTCCCTTCTTCAAAGGATCAACGGGAGGCACTGCGTCTGAAGTGCCAAGCGGTTGCAGACACGCTCGATCGAAATCTCCCTCCTTCCAAGGATGAACTGGAAGCGTTGTGTCGAAAGCTATTGATTGATGCCGGTGAACCCGAAGGTTACCTTGGTTGGATTATGGTTGTTCTTTCTAGCTGCTTCTGGGAAGAACAGATCAAATCCATCCCTCACTCCAGACGCCTGTTCTTATTACCCCATTGCCTCAAACACGCAGAAGGCTGCCCGGCAGACTACGATGAGTTCGGCCTTGCCTGCAAAACGTGCGGGGCTTGTAGCATTGCTGACTTTCGAGCCTCTGCGGAAGAACTCGGATACAAAGTCCTGGTCGCCGAAGGCTCACCGATTGTTCTTAAGATCATTGTTAGTGGGCACGTCGATGCAATCGTAGGTGTTGCCTGCCTCAATGTTCTCGAAAAAGCAATCGACAAGATCATGCTCGCGGGAATCCCCTGCATGGCCGTTCCCTTGCTCTCCAGTGACTGTCGAAACACCAGTGTCGATGAAGACTGGGTAGAGCAAATGGTGCGAGTTCCCTTTGAAGAGTCAAAGCAGGAGACACGAAGTTACATTCATCTTCTACGCGAATCATCCAAGCTTTTCGAGCGTGAGCATTTAGAGCGACTTGTCCCGCGGATTCGTGGTGGAAAGTCACTCGCCGAAGCCAACGGGCAAGGTATTGGTGCGCTCGATCCGATCGCCGCAACCGAAGCAATTGCCTATGATTTCCTATCCGCAGGAGGGAAACACTCCAGGCCGTTTATCACGCTTGCCGTCTACGATGCAGTGAGCGGTGGAGAAGCCACCCTTTCCCATGGAAACGAAGTCGTGGCGGGTTATTCGGATGCCATCCGGAGAACCGCAATGTCGATTGAGACCTTTCACAAAGCCTCCCTGGTTCACGACGACATTGAGGACAACGATCAATTTAGATACGGCGCGGAAACGCTGCATATAAAGTACGGCGTTCCCACTGGAATCAATGTTGGAGATTACCTTGTTGGGATGGGCTATCGTTTAGTTAGCCGAGATCGACAGGAGCTTGGAGCAGAAACAGCCGCCGACATTCTCGACTACCTCGCCGAATCCCACCAGCGTTTAGCCGAGGGACAAGGAGCCGAACTGATATGGCGCGACAGTAAAAACCGAACACTGAAGCCGATTGACGCTTTGAAAATTTATGCCCTTAAAACAGCACCTGCATTTGAGGCTGCGTTTTATAGCGGCATTCGCTTAGCCGGTCCGGCCGAAGCGTACCTCAAACCGGTTCGAGCATTCGCGAGAAATCTCGGGGTTGCCTTTCAAATCTTAAACGACTTGAAAGATTGGGAAAAAGACAATGATAACAAGAGGCTTGTCGGTGGTGACTTACTCGAGGGACGTCCCACAGTGCTCCTGGCGCTCGCCCTCGAAAACCTCAAAGATGACCAACGAACTGAGTTACTGGATCTGGTAAACGGCCGATCCGATCTTTCTTCAGAGCAAAAGATCTTACGCACTCGGGCGCTCTATTTTGAGGCAGGAGTTTTCAGAAAAGCCTATCAACTGGTCGATAAACACCAGCAGAAAGCCGAGGAAGTCGCCGATGAAATCCAACCGGACGAACTCCGCCGCCTGATGTATTACCTCGTCGATACCGTACTCGACCATACGGCGGAGGTGAAACCAACGATCGATATCCAGCACTTGTCCTACAAGGAAGTACTCCCAATTGTATCCATCGGCCAATCGTCATAATCGCACCGGCGTCTTCACCGCTGCACCGACACGTTCCTGATTTCCTTGATTCGCATTTCTTAGACGACACCCTCTCATCCCGTCAACTCACGACTTTGATCCATGGATAAAACACCACAATCTGCAGATGTCGAACTGGATCAACTGGTTAGCTTATTCTACCAAGATGCAAAGGATCTTGGTGCATTCCAACAGGTCGAAGCAAACCAACTTTCCGCCGTTGGGCGGACGCTACTGGCTCACGACCAGCACATGACAGTCACAGTCGAAAAACGACATCAGTGCTCCGTTGATGTTGTGGTTATGGAAACTCGCACCGACGAAAATTATTACTCTCGGAAAATACTTCTGACGCGTCAGTCCGATGGCTGTGTGGTTCAATTTGGCATCGTGAGAATTAACAAGACTTACCTTACCAATGAAGTGCAAGACGAAATTGAAAAACTGGAAACGCCACTCGGCCGGATCTTGATCAACCACGATGTGCTACGCACGGTCAAATTGCTGAGCTTACTGGAAATTAAGTGTGGTGATGAATTGGCCAATATGCTGGGTCTGGAAACCGGATCTTTATGCTACGGCCGAACCGCCCTTATTTACTGCAACGGGTCTCCAGCAATTGAACTGCTTGAAATTGTCAGCGAGTGCCCTCCCACTCCCTCCATCTAGGCCCATGACTCACTCATTGCCTCTCGCAAGTTGATTTATGAAAATTCTTCTGACCAATGACGACGGGTGGGGATTTGAAGGGCTCCTCGCCTTGGAGGAAGTAGCTCAGCAATTTGGTGAAACGTGGATCGTGGCGCCGGAAAAACCGATGTCAGGAATCTCTCACCAATTAACGTTTGAACGCCCCATGCGTTTCCAACAAAAACAGGACCGCTCTTACTCTCTCGATGGAACCCCCGCGGACTGCGTTCGTGTTGCGATGACTCAACTCGACGTTCAATTCGACTGGGTGTTCTCGGGTGTCAACAAAGGAGCGAACCTGGGCGCTGACACCTGTGTTTCTGGAACCGTTGCCGCAGCGAGAGAAGCCAGCCTATTTGGCTGTCCTGCGATCGCATTGTCGCAACACCTTCGAAAGTTCAAACAACCATTCGATTGGTCCAAGACCGTCCGAATGGCGAACAATATCCTGCCTCGAATAATAGAACAACCCCCTCCGCCACGCCGTTGGATAAATATCAATTTCCCCGATATTAATCCCGATGACCATGGATCGGTGAAGCTTGTAGAGTCGCGGCTAGACCCGACTCCTTTACCGGCCGAGTACACAAAACTGTCGGACGGACGACTACTCTACTGCGGCGTTTACAATGATCGCCCGCGCCAACCCGATCACGACGCTGACGTCTGTTTTTCAGGAAACATCTCGATTACTTATCACGATTGACGCCAGTCCATATTGCGTCAAAAACCCTCTTAAAAAACCATCGTTTTCACTCCGAAATTTGAAAACAGACTCCAAACATTCGCTAATTTTGGATTCTGCATTTTCGGCAAGTTGGGTGCTATTTCCACAAACTATCGTGGTTTAAACTAGGCCGATGTGCTGATCCTCCCTTTAAACCGGACACAACAATGAGATTAGTAATTATTCTGATGGTGCTAAGTCTGTTGTTTCTTCATCAAGATTTTTGGAATTGGACCCGGGAAGAACTTACCTTGGGATTCCTTCCAATAGGCCTCACCTATCACA
>WTFU01000100.1 GCA_011523945.1 Mariniblastus sp.
TAGAGCGCGTCGCTGATAACGACGAGGTCCCAGATTCGAATTCTGGCACGCCCACTTGTTTGGCTTCATGAGGTTGAAAACACTGAGATAGATCGTTATCTTGGTGTGAATCAGGGGACGTAGCTCAATTGGGAGAGCACCGCCTTTGCAAGGCGGGGGTTAGGGGTTCGAGCCCCCTCGTCTCCACTGAATTAAGCCTTCCTTTTGGGGAAGGCTTTTTTTATGCGCGGACGGTAGTAGTGCCGTTTAAAAGCTCTTAAATACCCATTAAATTCGGATTATTTGATAGAACCGCTGCGAAAATGATGTGGAAACTTTTTGCCGTGTACGTTTACTGAGGTACACTTACCTTCGAGCCTCGATCCACTTCCAACTTAATAAGATCAGCTAAAACACCTGACACTTCGAATCGGCGCGACGAAGTAGACCATTTCATGGGGCCAAGATGTCAAGACAAGCGGTTTTTGAAGCAAGCCTGAGATACTTTCTTCAGCCGATCGGCGAATTTCTCGATGACCCAGCGATCACTGAGATAATGGTAAACGGTTATCAGCAGGTATTTGTCGAAAAGAAAGGGCAGATTCAAAATACGGCGTCAACTTTTCACAGCGAAGACGCCCTGCGATCAGCTGTCAACAATTTGGCTCAATCAGTCGGACGCGAAATCAATGAGGACCATCCTGTTCTCGATGCGAGGCTGCCTGATGGTTCCCGAGTACACGCTATTATTCCACCGAGTTCACGTGTCGGAACATGTTTGACGATTCGAAAATTTTCGAGTGAACCTTTAACTCTCGATGACCTGATGGGTTTTGGAAGCCTGACCGAATCGGCCCGCGAGTTTTTAGAGATTTGTGTGCGGTTACGAAAAAATGTCATCATTTCTGGCGGAAGTGGTACTGGTAAAACGTCTATGTTAGGCGCACTCTCCCGGGCAATTCCGGAGACTGAACGAATCATTGTTATTGAAGACACTTCTGAACTAAGACTGCATCAAGAGCACTGCCTTTATCTTGAAGCACAGCCTGCCACCAAATCGACGCAATCGGAAATGGACATTCGTGAGCTATTCCGGGCGTCATTGAGAATGCGGCCTGATCGAATCGTCGTGGGTGAGGTGAGAGCGGGAGAAGCGCTAGATCTTATCCAATCTATGATCAGCGGGCATGAGGGGAGCCTTTCGACGGTCCACGCGAGCTCCGCTGTCGATGCGATGGTCCGTTTAGAAACCTTGTCGCTGATGTCAGATGTGCAAATTCCCGTCTACGTAGCGAGAGCTCAGGTTGCTTCTGCGATCGATGTCATTATTCAGTTGACTCGATCCAATGAAGATGGTCGACGAAGAATTCATGCCATAACAGAAGCCCTGCGTTTAACTGCGGATCAACAGTATCAGTTCAATGAACTCTATACGTTAAAGCCATTGAACGTTGATGCGGATCACGATTCAGACGAGCGAGTTGAGATGCAATTGACACCGACCGGGAGTGTTCCACAATTCGGCGAAGAACCTTATGAAAGCGGGATGGCAGATCGAATTCGGGCATCGGCGTCAATGTGGAAACGACCTAACATAACAAATTAGTGGAATCGGGAAAAACCAGCCTAATTTTATTGACGAAGAGACATGATATGAAATTTTGTCAACGCTCCCTGAGTAGGAATCGAATTCGCAACCGAAGCGCGGTTGCGAGTCTGGATTTGGTATTGGTTTTGGGAATCATTTTACCGCTCGCGGCATTCTTATTTTATTTGTTGCCTCGAATGATAAAACTTGTGTATGAAATGACGATTACGCTTATCGGATCACCGTTGATGTAGAAATCGATTGGTGTCCGCTAAAAAATCAAAGCTAGTAAATTTTAATAAAGGAAAAAGAGATGAAGCGAATGTTGGACGTGAAACGCGTTTTGACGCGAATCCACAACGATGAAAAGGGAGGAGTTAGTCTGGAAACAATCTTAATTATTGGTGCAATTGCCCTGCCAATTTTGATTTTTCTAATAACTGTTGCCTGGCCTCGTGTGAAAAATTTCTTCGAGCAAGGCATGAGTGACTTGGAGAATGGATCTCTCAACGCCCAAAGTCAGTAAAAAAGCACATCTATGATTGCGACTTATGTCTTACTGTGTTTGGCAGTTATTGCGACGCTGACGGATGTGACGCAGCAGAAAATATATAACTGGACGACGTACAGTGGCATGGTGTTCGCCTTGTTTCTGTCCTGCGGGCAGACATTGCTGAAGTCAGAGGTGTACTCCGGGGTTGGCCTTGGAGATTCACTGGCAGGGTTTGCGGCTTGTGGCGTGATTATGTTGATTTGTTTTTTGTTGTTTCAGATCGGCGGTGGTGACGTGAAATTACTTGCCATGATGGGGGCTTTTTTGGGATTGGAACCCGGAATCGAAGCTCTGCTATGGACTTTTGTGATAGGCGGAGCGATGGCACTGGTGATTCTGATTTGGAAAATTGGCATGATCAAACTGTTCAAACGCGTTGTTCAGCAATTGATGTGTCGACTCGGCGTTGGCGTTTGGGATGATTTGTCCGATGAGGAGAAGAAACAGTTGAAGATTCCACTGTACTTGGCACCGGCGGCGCTGGCTGCGGTATTGATTGTGGAATTCAAAGCTGTCGAGTTGCTGCCGTAGCGAATTTGTTTTTTCTAACTGACCGTAGCCTGAAAATAATGACCCGAATGAATTTACGTGTGATTGGCGTTTTTGTTTAACCTTGGAAATCGATAGGCCATTTTTATACTTCTTGCACCAGACCATTCTTGAGAAATGGATTAATGAATCAAGCGATCTTCACATCCTGTCTGCCTTGGGCCATTTGCTTGGTGGTAGCTGTTGTTGCTGCGCGTCTCTTGGTGGCAGTCAGCGGTGCCAGGCTTGATTTTTCTCGAATCAGGCGTGTTCATTCGAATGAATCAGGGTCGGTTCAAAGTTTGAGTTTCGTATTGACGTTGCCGTTTTTTGTAATGGTTCTAATGCTGATTGTGCAGGTGAACCAAATAATGTTTGGGAACATTCTGGTACACTACTCGGCCTTTGCTGCAGTTCGCTCAGCGTCGGTTTGGATTCCCGCCAACCGTGATCCCGTATTTGAAACAGCCAATCGAATTAGTTCCATCACGTTGATAAATTCTACGGATGAAGGGCAGCAGTATTTGATCAATCCGGCATTGGATGGGAAGTTTTCAGAGATACGTCAAGCGGCGACGTTGGCATGTATGCCGCTTGCCCCATCTCGGAACCTTGGTTACACGCTTGGTCAATACGGCACACGTTCTCACATCGCGATGGGAAAAGTTTACTCAGGACTTGATCCGGACTCGTCGATTAATTCGAAAATCTCCGATCGTCTCAGAAACAAACTCGCGTATTCGTATCCTAACACGGACGTCCAGTTAACATTCTGGCATCGTTCGCGACCACGAATTGTCCGGATTCGGGATGAGAGAGTCGAATGGCGTGATCCGCCGTTGCAGCCTATCTATCCCGAGTCTTATGGGGTGTCTCCTTATTTCGATGAGTATTATGCAAACGAATTAGGGTGGCAGGACGAATTGACCGCCTTGGTAACTTTTAACTTGCCGCTGCTGCCCGGTCCGATTCGATTTTTTGCACCAACCAGTGGGTCGATTGCTGCTGATGGTACCATTCCATCGCGAGATCAGACGGGTGAGGTATTTATCTGGCCTTTGAAGGCGTTTGCAACGATGGGGTTGGAAGGGCAAAAACCACAGCTTCCTTATTGGCAGGGGACTTCTCAATGATTAAGCGTGGTGTTGCTATACCTTCAGACCGTGCAAAGCACCGTTTGCCATTTTTGCCGTTGCTTAGGCGAATTCATCACGATCAAACGGGATCGATAAGCGTTGTGACCGTATTTGCGTTTATTTTCTTGACCATGGTGTTGGGGATGTTGATGAACGTTGGCCGGCATGCCGATCGAAAGGTTAAAATTCAAAACGCTGCGGATTCCGCTACCATTACTGGCTCTACGGTCCTTGCGCGTGGCATGAATACGCTGGCATTCACCAATCATTTGATGTGCGACATCTTTGCGTTAACTGCCTACCTTCGTGAAGCTAGGGATCGAAATTCTGAATCTTTGACCCCGGAAATTCTCGCGAAATGGAATGAGATCGCGCCCGAGTTTTCGGATGCACCGCATACAAAATTTTCTGATCTAGCAGAAGGTATTCCTTCGAAAACTCCGTTGGAACGAGACCTAATTACGGCTTTTGCCGAGCAAAATGCGATGGTTTCTGAGAGTCTGCTTCCGGTCATGGAGCAAATCCTTGATTTCGAAATGATCCCCGAATTTCAACGTGCTTTAGTCATTGCGTTGCCTCAACTGTCCGTGACCGCCGCTGATGAGATCGCATCGAGACTTGGTCCGTCAAATCGAGGCTTAGGTGGGGGCGAGGCTATGCGAGCCAGAATGTGGCGAACTAATGGAGAAGAGTTTGAGGCAATTGGGAGCTCCGGATTTTCACAAATGCCTGTTGCCGACCCAATTCATGACATCAGTCAGCGCCAGCCGGAATATTTTTCGCGAGGTATCAGAGAACGCAGGGACGCCGCCAATCGTTACTTGAATTACTTAAATAGTCACATGCTTCGCGATTTCGATGAGCACGCAAAGATGAGCCAATATTCAAATTTGTGGCGCGGTTTTTCAAAAGCCTATCTCCGTCAGTTGCTGGAAGAGGAATATCCAGATTCAAATGTTCCGTATCAGATTCGCATATCTGATTTGTCCCGTCAAAATGAAATTGAGACCGATTATATGTTTGTTGGCGTTTCCTATTGGGAGCGGATGAACGAGCGAATGCCTGGATTATTTTCGAATCCGAGTCAGAGTGTTCAAATCGCTTACGCCCAAAGTCGGCTGTTTATCCCTCGTGGACGCCTTTATCATGACTCGCGGTTTTCTTTTCCGGAAGGAGTGTTTCGGCATCGAGTTTCTACTGCACATAATTTGATGAATCAAAACTGGGTGAGCAAATTGGTGCCGGCCACAGCACCAGCGATACCGCAGATTATACAGAGCTCGCCGCAGAATATTCAGGTTTCAGTTCCAAACTTAGGAGGGGTCAATGTTGAGGAATTTCAACAACTTAATACCCACTAAATTTGGGATTTCGTTGGGAAGCATGCGACCCTCTCAATCCGAAATCGGGCGAACTCGTCGCCGGAATAGACGCGGACTAGCCCCGGTCGAGATGGCTCTGTCACTGCCCTTATTGATGGGGTTTGTCGCAGCGTTGGTCGCATTCGGATATGCCGCGAGCTGGAAGATTCGTTCAGAAGTTGTCGCTAGAAACGTGGGCTGGCGAAATCGGCATCCGCGTTGGGCGCATTGGAATGCCTACCCCGCCGAGTGGCCAACGACTGGAACCTTTGATCGCCATGGAGCGGCTCCACTTGACGATTTAGATCAGTACTCTGTAACTGCCGCACCGATAATTCGCGGCCCAATTTCACAAGTCAATGTGAATTCAAATGTTCTAAATTTGAGTCGGGACGTAACTCAAAGTGGTGCCCAAATCCGCCGAAATCCACCCTTGCTTCCCCGATTGGGCGAAATTTCCTACGACACGAACCACCAATATTTAGATGATTTCTTTACCCATTCGGAAATGGGTATTTCTAATTCTTCGCGTCGAATTCCGCGAATCTACGAACTGGACCTTGATTTTGTGAGAGATTCTGCACCGGTATTAATGGCGATTTCGGCGATAGAAAATAATCCGCGGCGTCAACTTCTGATTGCGTTGGATCAGGATCCGGAATTCATTGCCTGGCGCGGCGGTGCGCCGGATTTCCATCCTAGGATAAGCACCCGTAGTTATGAGTTAGATGTTGACTGGGTACGGCAACAGCGCGTCGAAGGGCTGCTCAATTCGATTGAAAGATTGCCTCAAAGAATGGTTAATAGCACCATCGGCTTGTATCGCCAACAAATCAATGAGTCGGTACCGCCTTTGACCGATGCGGCCATCGCGGAGCTGGAACGAAAAATTCGAGAACTTGAAGAATATCGAGAACGTCTCGATGCACGTGCGGAGGGAAGATAGACCGGTTTGAGTCAATCGTATATAGCATGCGCAATAAAATATTAGACAATCCTGAATTAATCAGGCCGGGGGGAACTCGGCTAGAGTCCGATCGCCCGCCTGCGACGGATGTCTCCGATACGTCTAGTACCATTGGATTGACTGCTGGTATTGTAATTCGCTGGACGAGCAATTTGATTGCGACCGGTTTAGTCATTGTGATCGTTATTATGTTTGGTCCGGAATTAGTTTCCTCGATTATTCCATCGGACAGAGCAAATTTTTCAGACCAATTGGACATCGTTAAGGATTGGCCTACGTTTCAACAGTGTAATTTAGAATTTGGCGAGGTCGGTTACCAACTGACGCGCGCTCATTTTTCGGGTGGAACGCAAGAAGTTTTCGATTTGCTTGAAAGAGTCTGTCGTGAACAGCTGAAAGGAAATGTAAAACCATTTGGAACGCTAGGAGTTCAGGAAAAGAAATTCATTGAAGCCCAGGTCGGAGCGACACCGGTTGAGCTGGTTTCGGGCAAATACCGAATATTCTGCGAACGTTCTGAGCCTATGCTGGCGGGTTATCCTACGGCAGTCGGAATACGGGATGATTGCGATTCAGGTGCCTCTGGACATTCGAGTTCTCGAATGGCGGTCTGGGCCATGGCCATGCCTGTAGCGGAAAATGAGTGGACGACTTTTGTTGGCACGGCTGCAAACAAGGACCGCAACGATTGGCTGGAGCAGATGATTCCAACCGATTCGAATAAGAACATCTCTTTATCGGACAAATTAGGTGGAGCTGTAATTGGATTTGCCGGTGGGGATTTGCGAGAGGCCGTTGAGTTTTATGAGAGGTTTGGCGAGGAAAACCAAGTTGAGCTTCAGAACATCCAATCGACAGACACCAGTTGGAATGCTTCGGTTGTTATGAAAGACGAAAACAAAGTAGTGGATTTTCGAGTCCAATTATCTCATCCAAAAGGTAAATCATTGACTGGGATAATCATGAAAAAAACGAGTGACAAGGGGCCGGTCTTGGGCCGTTCTCACCTGACTTCGAGAGAAGGGATTAGTTATGAATAACGCAATCGGTTTATTGATTGCCGTTTCGTTGGCGATGATTGCTGGGGTTTTAAATTGGAATTACCTCGAAACAAAATCAAAAGAAATCGAAATGGTTTCGTTTGTTGCGATTGATGAGGACGTCAGTCTCAAACCGGGTGATACCTTTTTAGAAAAGCATTTAGTTGCACTGGACGTTCCGCAAAAACGAGTCGGCTTTCTCAATGAATCTGCTGTCCTTTACGAGGATCGCTTTACTGTGATTGGGCTTAAAGCAGTAAGAGAATATCAAACAGGGGACGTCATTCTTCTGCAAGAATTGAAAACGCCTCCAGCCGAGCTGAATCTGAATCCGAATGAGGACGCTGTCTGGATACCGGTTGACGGAGGATCATTTGTTTCTTCACTAGTTTCTCCCGGTGACATGGTTTCATTCTATGTTGCTGCTCCTTCTGCGAAAGCAAGTATGCCGGCAACTGCCCCTCCTGAAGCGTCGGATGATCAAGAATGGGACTTTGACGGTGGTGAAAAAGAGAAACCAAATCAACCAATGATTTTTGGTGGCTCTGAAACGATTGGACCCTTTCGAATTATTTCGCTCGGCGGGCGTTTGGGAAGTATTCAAGTTTCTCGCGCGTCCGGTGTTTCCAGCGGTCAAGAAAACGTGATTGGCATTGCCGTCACCAAGGTTGGCGACCGGTACGAACCCAATGCTGAACGTCTATTGCAGCGTGTTAATTCTGCAGGTTTTCGAAAAGCGGGTGTGCTATTGCACCCGAAGTCAAAATAGCACGCTTTGGTGCAATCCAATGAACGGAAAGAAACAACGTGAAAATTTGGTTTAACAAAATCAATGAGAGTCGTCGTTCTATCTTCGAGGTTGAGGATAAGGACGAAAACGGAGTTCCTGTCGATGTCGAGGTTACGATCGGTAGGGATGAAGCCAATATGTTGGTACTAGAGAGTCCGTTAGTCTCTCGTTTTCACGCCGTGGTTCGTCGAAAAGATAATGTCTTTGAGCTTGAGAATATTGGCCTAAACGTCTGCATGATTGGTGAAACGGAGATTGGAGTTGGCGAATCGGCTCAATTTGACAATGGAATGCCGGTTAGGATTTGGCCGTACACACTCAGCTTTGAGTTGGAGACACTTCCGCAAGTCAGTCGCGAGGAGTTTGACGGTCACGTTCGAAAGGTGATGGCCAATCTTGAGCAAAAGATACACAAACAATTGCTAGAACGACTTGATCTGGTTGGTATGGAAAGTTCCCGCACGCCTGACCAAAAAAGTATTCTTTTGTTGGAGCACAACATTGAGGATTGCTGTCGTGAAATGCAAGTCTTTTCGGAAGAAAATGAGGAATTGTTAAATAGTGTTGTCGGTTTAGTGCTCAGAGATTTACTGACCAATCAGATAATCCTGGAGGGCGGACAGGATGCGGCGAAACTGGCGCCACTTGCGTGCAATGAGTTTGATGTGCCGGCCACTCTGATTCCTGAACGTGAGACTGAGCTTGAAAACTTATTGCGCATGCTGAAAGATAAGCTGCAGATTGACATTCCAACCGACACCAGTGAAAAAGTTAGAATTGTTGATCAAAAAGCTCAGGCCGTGTTTCCTTCATTCCAGAGGTTTCTACATGGTGAATTACGGAAATATGTAATTCTGCGCGCATTAAAGAAAGATCTAAAGGATACGGTTTTTGGATTTGGCCCGCTCCAGGATTTGTTACGTGTCCCAACGATCACAGAAATCATGGTCGTTTCAAGTGATCAGATTTATGTCGAGACGGACGGCGTTATCGAAAAGTCGGGCCGGCGTTTCATCTCGGATCACGTTACCGAATCAGTGATTGAACGAATCGTAGCACAAGTAGGGCGGCGGATTGATAAAAGCCAACCGTTGGTCGACGCGCGTCTTCCGGATGGTTCGCGAGTCAATGCCATCATTCCTCCACTTTCGGTTTCCGGTCCTTGCCTGACCATCAGACGGTTCCCCAAAGATCGGTTAACCATTGAGGAATTGATAAACAAACAAAGCTTAACCAGTTCGGCTGCAGCCTTTTTAAGGGCGGCGGTTGGGAATCGGCGCAATATTCTGGTGAGTGGTGGGACTGGAAGTGGAAAGACCACGATGTTAAATGCGATGAGCAGTTTTATCTCATCTAAAGAACGCATCGTAACGGTAGAGGATACTGCCGAATTGAAAATGCACCAGGAACACGTCGTTACTTTGGAAACGCGAGCTGCCAATGTGGAAGGTACAGGTGCGTACACAGCTCGTGACCTCGTGAAAAATGCACTCCGAATGAGGCCGGATCGTTTGATTGTTGGAGAATGCCGTGGCGGCGAAGCCCTCGACATGCTTCAAGCGATGAATACTGGTCATGATGGTTCGATGACAACCGTCCATGCCAACAGCGCGAACGAGGTCATTGAGCGACTTGAGTTGCTGGTGTTAATGGCAGTTGAATTACCAATTAAAGCGATCCATCGGCAAATTGCTTCTGCCCTCGACTTGGTCGTTCAGCTGACACGGATGCAGGATGGTAGAAGGATGGTAACTCAAATTGCTGAGGTTGAAAGAATGGACGAAGAGACTGGTAATTTGATCGTGACTGATATCTTTAACGCCAGGGATGGAGTCATGCTCCGACCGACGGGTCATCTTCCAACCTTTGTTGATCAATTAGTTGATAAGAACCTTTTGGATTTGAGATTCCTTTACCACGAAGATCGTAAATCGCATGGTGTTGTCAACGTAATTGATGCTCAACCGCCGTTGGCAAGAAATATTGCTGGGAATCCACCGACTGCGGAGTTATTGCCGTAGGTAGTATTTTAGGCCTGATCAAACAAGTTTTATATCCATTAAATTACAGAAATTCATGAACATCACCGAGACACTATTTTTGAGCACGCTGATGGGCCTTGCAGCCGGCGTTGCTTCATGGAGTAGTCGTGGCTGGGTGGGGCGAGTCATCGATTTTATTGAATCTGATGTGCAGAAGAAATTGAAGGCCATGCGGATTGTGTCACCGCGGCTACGGTTCTACCTGTCGAGCTGGATTTATTTGATGGTCATTGCTTTGGCCGGACTATGGTTCGGATACGGCAATCCAATATTCGCCATCGTCGCGGTTACGATTATGGGGCCGCTTCCTTGGTATCTTCTTCGGAGAATGGCTGAGCGGCGTCGATTACAAATTGAAGATCAATTGGCGGGAAGTATGACGACGTTGGCGGGGGCGATTCGAGCCGGACTTTCGCTGGCACAAGCGTTAGAGATTTTGGCTGAACAGTCTCCGCAACCGATTCGGCTTGAATTTCAGCATATGGTTGGCCAGTATTCGATGGGCAAAACGCTTCAAGAGACTTTGCTTGAGGCAAAACAACGTTTGCAAAGTGAGAATTTTTCCATGTTCGCCGCCGCGATGCTTGCGAGTCGTGAGAGCGGCGGAAAACTGAACGAAACGGTGGAACGAATCGCAGAATCGGTGAGGGAATTCCAGCGGCTCGAGCGAAAGATCGAATCCGAGACGGCCCAAGCTCGAAAATCAGCCACCTACATGGCAATCGCGCCTCCTGTAATTTTGCTGGTTTATTATTTCGTGGACCCCATTAATACGGGTCGACTGTTCGTAACCCTTCCCGGACAAATTATGCTTTCAATTGCAGTCCTGCTAAATGTGTCTGCCTGGTTGTGGGCAAGATCGATTCTTTCTCCCGATATTTAGTCCATCAGACAGCCTTTGGCTCAACTCACTATCGATTCCCTAATTAAATAAACTAAACGAAAAACTGTGATATTGTTTAACCAACCGAACTTTGAATTACTTGGCGCTGCTGATGCAGCTGCAGTGGTGCCGACTGCCGTTACCGCGGCTTCTGTGTTCATGTTTGCGTGGTGGGTTGCGCGTTCCCTTCAAACAGGCGACCTCGAGCAGGGCAACGAGTGGCGATTTGACGTCAGTCGAATAAATGACCTGCGTCGAAATGATTCTATGTATCGCTTGTTCCAACCGGTAATCAGGGTGTTGGCTCAGTTGAACCGGGGTGCTTTTCGTGACTTTCTCCCGAATATTTATCGGGAGATACAAGCCGCGGGTTTGCCACGGACATGGCTGCCAGAGGAATACCTTGCAAAGTTACAATTGATTGGATTGTTGGTTTCCCCTTTCATTATTGCTGGTTGCGTTCAGTGGATGGGTGGGTTTGGAATTGTAATGGGTGTGATATTTACATTTGTGTTTATTATTCTGCTGCGACGAAATCTTCGGCGCAAAGCAATGATCCGTCTTACTAATATCAAACGGCGGATGCCCTTTATGCTTGACTTGATGACGCTTCTGATGGAAGCAGGAACCACATTTCTACACGCGCTTGAACAGGCAGTGGGAGAGTATCGTGGGCATGCGTTATCGAATGAATTTGCAAGAGTCTTAACGGATATGAATCTGGGCAAGACGCGAAGGCAGGCATTCGAGTCGATGCGGGACAGGCTTCAGGATGATGAAATCACGAGCATTATTGGCTCGATGTTGCAAGCTGAACAATTGGGAACGCCGCTTTCAGGTGTTTTCCGAACTCAGGCAGACGTGTTGAGAATGAAGCGATCCCAGCGTGCAGAAGCGATTGCTGGTGAAGCGGCCGTTAAGATGCTGCTGCCCGGTGTGTTGGTAATGGCGGCAACGGTGATCGTGATTATCGGCCCTTTTGCACTGAATTTTCTAATCTTTGGTTTTAACATTGACTAGCTCAAGGCTCAGAGAAAGTTTCTAATAGTTTGTGGCCAAACTCAAATAGACAAGCGTTATGAAAAACGAAAAATGTCCAAATTGCGGCGGGAAACTTGGCGTTCCGGAAAAGCTGAAAGGCAAACCGGTTCGATGCCCAAAATGCGATTTGGAGTTTATTCCGGATGAGGTTCGACGGAAGTCCAAATCGAGTGCCAGCAAGAACGCTCCGCTGGGTGCGGCACAACCGGTAATGCGTTCTCTCCCCATGCCGACGACGGTTGTGGATGACCAAAGTGAATCCTCCGAGACGGTCACCCAAC
>WTFU01000207.1 GCA_011523945.1 Mariniblastus sp.
ATCATCTCACCTTTTTGAAAAACACCTCGGAAAGACGATTAGAATTAGCTAAGATTTAAGAGGGAGCACTTCCACAGAATCGGTTGTCCACATTTTCTCGCCCATTAAATACATTTTACATCATGCCAACGCCATCAAATCCAAATCGCACCCAAGCACGCCTAGCCATCCTAGGCCTTGTTTCGATAACTTTTTTTTGTGGTTGTGATTTAGGCACCTATAAAAAACGGCTCAATGAATCACCCGCCCAGCAAACTACGCCGGCTGAACCAGCCAACGATGCCGAGAAAGCTAGCGAAGAATAAGAAACAGAGCTTTTCTCTAATTCGAACATTTTGGCCTTGTTTTAAATTTAATCGAACAGACAACGCAAAGCGCATCTTCGTCTGCTTCACAATCGGCATTCTACCGGGACGATTGCTTCTGCTATCATTCGCTGAGCGATTAACTGAGCTCACACAGATCGACCGTATGCTGAGTATCCAATGCCATCTTTTTCAAGACTAATGCCGCTGGCAATCACACTCGCCCTATTGGGTGGTGTACTCGCAGTCGCCTCGAAAAACATGATCGTCGATCTCGATCTCTTTCATGAAATGGCACTCTACCGGCAGATGGAATCAGAAGGCTCAATGCCAACTACCGATGCCTTTGCTTACACGCCTACGAACGAAACAGTGGTCCACCACGAATGGGGCACCGGTGCGGTAATTTATCTGGCAACAGTATCGACGGGCCTGGGGGCGACTGCATTGGTAATGTTGAAATATTTTCTCACGTTCGCAGTTTGTTTGGGCTGTTTTCTTTTTGCAAAGAAACAGGGTGCGAGTCTTGCTGTATTTTCAATCCTCGCACCGTTCGCATTAAATCTTGGTGGTTGGATGGCGTTCAACAATATCCGTGCGCAACTGTTCACCTTGCTGTTTCTTGTCATTCTATTTTTTTTATTAGACCTTGATCAACGTGGTAAACGCTGGTGGGTGCTGATTTGGTTTCCTCTATTCGTCATTTGGTCAAATATGCACGGTGGCGTGGTCTCCGGAATGGGAATCCTCGGCGTCTATTGCTTCGCACGTTTGCTCGAGGCTGCTTTCAAAACTCGTTCCCCCTTGAAGACTCTCCAAGAAGTCTGGCATCTCGTTGCCATCGGACTCGTCACTATGACTCTATTGATCATTAATCCGTACGGTTGGGAATACATACCCTATCTGTATCGAGCTGTTGCCATGGATCGCCCTCTCATTCTTGAATGGCGTCCAATTTGGGAAATCCGCCTGCCGATCATTTATGGGATTTCGGTACTGATCGCCGCCTATGCAATTATTCGGGAAGGACGATCGTCCATCTTTGAAAGCATGGCTCTTGTCTTGACCGCGTATCTCGCAGCCAAGCACTACCGCCACGGTTCCCTTTACGCCGTAACCTGGGCCTGTATGGTTCCTCCGATGATCGAACGTTCAGGATTGGGGCAAGAGATAAAGAACATGTTCGACAGCTATCGAGCTCAAATAACCGTTACTGCGTTTTCAATTGCCTTGATCGCAACTGGCTATTCCATCAATGTTCGATTTTGGGAATTAAAAATACCTAACCAGGTTTCAAAGACGCAACAGCACGAAGTAATCTATCCCGTTGGTGCTGCCGAATATTTGAGTCAGCAAGATTTGGATGGTGAACTTAATTTATTCGTTCCCTTTTCCACGGGAGCTTTCGTGCAATGGAAACTCTATCCACACGTCAAAGTGAGCATCGACAGCCGTTACGAAGTTGCTTATCCAGACTTAGCGATCGTTGAAAATGATGATTTCTACAAAGCACGCGAGGGATGGCAAGACACACTCCGACGTTATGACACTCACGCAGTCTTGGTTCCGGTGAGTTCACCTTTGGGAGAATTACTTGCCAAAAACGAATCACAAATGGCAAACCAAATTGGCTGGTCACGCATCTATAAAGACTCCGGGTTTGCACTCTACGTGCCAGAAACAGAATCGAAAAAATTCACCCCAATCGACCGAACCGGCGAGTTCATAAAAGGAATTTTCCCTTGAAGCCCCAACTAAGAATCGGCTGAATCAAAATCAAACTCATTGACTTGTGACGCCCGCGCCTGATTCAATTCGAACTGAGCAGAAAAAAACACAAATACTCCGACGAGTATTAAGGGATACTGCCTTTCCAGTAAGACATAAATTGAAAAAAACAGGGCGATAAATTGCCCCAACCGCCCTGCAATTAACGTTGCTCGTAGATACCCCATCCGCTGCGCAAGAATGCTTCTAAGCATCCGACCGCCATCCATCGGAAAAGCGGGAATTAAGTTAAACAAGAACAGAACAAGATTGATCCAGAGCAGAATCACCGGCAATTGGCTCAAACCGTCAAAGACAAACGCAGGAGTCAATGAGCCACCCGCAATAAAAATAGCCGCAACCAAGAGTAAGGCGATCCCCAAATTAACTGCTGGACCTGCAAAACTAATCAAGAACTCCTGAATTGGATTTTTGGGCATCCCTGCCAATCGCGCAAGGCCTCCGATCGGCGTGATAATAATATCCTTCGTTGTCGCACCAAATCGACGCGCCATCAACGCATGCCCCAGTTCATGCAACAATACACACAACGACAAGTTCAACAACAGAAACAACATAACACCAGCCACAAACCACGACTGCTCACCAAAGATGCGAGTGCTATAAATGATATAAACCGGCACTAACCAATACGTCCAGTGCAGGTAGATATCGACGCCCGCGATCCGCATTAGTTTTAAGCGTCTTCCCACAGCACAATCCAACCTTAGGTACAGTCAAACGTTATCTCACTCAGATCAAACCATTTATATTCGTGGCGTCTAAGGTTTTGCCTCCGCACCCAACAACCGCTTGTCACCATCTCGTTTAGTGAATCCGGTCTTGTCAAAATACTCACAAAGTGGAATTGCATATTTGCGACTCGTATCCAAAATTTGACGAATTTCACTCATCGTCAAGCCATTCGCCGATTCAATTTCCTGAATCAATTTTCGCTTTGTTTCCGCGACAACCTCGCTATGGATATAGTACTCCGGAGCGATCTTTAGCAAATCGCCATTCTCGCTTGCCATCTCCAACAGCTCCTTGACCGACTCCTTATTTTTCTTAGCCGATGCCTCGAGTTCATTAACTGTGGGAACTTTGAGCTCTGCCTTTCTCACAATCTCAATCAACTCTCCTAGCAAGGCCTTTTGCCCCTTGGATAATTTTGGGCCGTAACCAACAATCCCCACGGAATTAACATTGGCAATAATCTTCTTTTCCCGCTTCAGCTCTTCAATCACCAAATCAAGTAATTCGGGTGTATCAAGATACTTGAACTCGACATTAAGTACCGAGCGGGGGTGGGTAAACCGAAGCGGTTGAAGGCGATGTAACCGTTCAAGAGCCTTCATGATCCGGTCAGCCAAATGCTCAAATCTACTTCGATGAACCTTGACACTTCGATTCAATGAAATCGGAATTTCGATAAGATCCCCCCTGTCTTTCAACTCAGAGTAAACTTCTTCGAACCCGACTACCCCGGCACTTCTAGCAAGATCTGCTGGAGTCCAACCAAGGTCATCCGAAAGGTAGACACTTGCAGAAGCGCGAGTTAAGGAATCCTGGCTGGTCAAATCGGAAATCATTTGTAGGTCGAGATCAGTAGCTTTCTTAATCCGCTTTGCGTTGGGCATTAACACACGCCCTCCGCCGATCGTTACTACGGGCGATTGCAAACGAACGACAAAGGGCTGATTCCACACCGCAACAGCAGCGTCGTTAAGAAAAACCTGAGCGTAACATTCCTGGCCAGGTTCCAACTCCCCCACACCCAGTAAACGCAAGTTCCCTAACAGCTCCGCGGTGCCAACATGAAAACGAACACGGGTGCGATCCTTTAATGGCTTATTCAGCCTGTCCAGCAAATGCAACTTGACCGTCATCAACGTCGACGGCAATAGATGCCCATTGGCACACAACTCATGACCGCGATCAATCTCGAGGTGGTGCACGCCGGCAAGGTTAATCGCTGCTCTCTGCCCTCGCCATACAGCATCCGATGCTGAATCATGGTTCTGGATTCCGCGCACCCTAACCGATCGATCCCCCGGTTGTATCTGAACCTGGTCGCTCACATTGACCGATCCACTACTAACCGACCCGGTCACTACCGTACCATATCCGTCGATCGTAAAGGTTCTATCGATCGCCATTCGAAACGGGGCATCTTTCCGATTCACACGATCCGATTGCGCGACCATCTCCGCAGCAGCACTAAGCGCCTTCTTTAACTCCTCAACCCCCATTCCAGTTTTTGAACTGGTTCGGATAATTGGTGCGTCCTCGAGAAACGTGCCGGAGACCATTTGCCGTATTTCATCTTCCACCAAATCGAGCCACTCAGGATCAGACAAATCGCATTTTGTTAATGCGATCACACCTGCGGGAAGATCGAGCATTCGTAGAATATCAAGATGCTCTTTGGTCTGCTGTTTGATGGAATCATCACCGGCGACCACCAATAAAGCCAGATCCATCCCCGTTGCTCCGGCAAGCATCTGACGAACAAACTTTTCATGACCGGGAACATCGACAATCCCCAAGCGAAATGGCGGCAAATCCAGATGCGCGTACCCTAACTCAATCGTTATTCCACGCTTTTGTTCTTCAGGAAGACGATCCGTATTTGTCCCCGTCAAAGCACCGATAAGCGAAGTTTTGCCGTGGTCAATGTGCCCGGCAGTTCCGAGAATGAGATCTTTTAACATGGCTCTAGTCTAAATGAATCTCAGCATTTAGCCCAGCGGTCGAGCGACCGACGCCTCAATGATTTCACACTTAGAGCTCAGCTCGCTCTCGCTTTTTACCAAAAATCGAGTGTCAAATTGGCATCGACAAAATAGATTTCGCTGAGCCTAACCGATGCACGATAGTGATCCCTGTCCTTTAACAGTACACTAAGAATTCGCATCACTCCCCGTCCACGACGAACACGCTAACTTTGAGGACCGAGCTTTGAATAATATTGGATTCATTGGAGCTGGCCAAATGGCCAAGGCGCTCGCAGCTGGAATTGCAAAATCCGCTGAACAAACCATCAATTTCTCCATTTCAGATCCTTGTGACGCAGCCTGCGATAGTTTCGTTGAACTGATCGAAAAACCGCACAATGTTACTCGCGTGGAAAACAATCAACATCTCGCTGACTCCAGCGAACTTATTTTTCTTGCCGTCAAACCCCAGTATCTCAACGATGCCCTCGAAAATGTCGGATTTCAACAATCACCACTGATCTGCTCAATCGTTGCAGGTGTTCGAACCTTTGAGCTTGAACGCCTCACTGGAACTCAAAGAATTATCCGAATGATGCCAAACCGTCCCTGCTTGATCGGTATGGGAGCCTGCGGCATGACCGCCAATTCGGCCGTCAGTCTTTCAGATCGACAAACTCTTAAGACCATGCTTGAGCCGATGGCAGTTGTCGTAGAGGTCTCAGAAACGCTCCTAGACTCCGTAACTGGCCTGTCGGGTTCAGGCCCCGCATTTGTTTTCTCGTTTATCGAATCGCTGATTGATGGAGCAGTCCTAACCGGCATGCCTCGGGCTACGGCTCGGCAATTGGCCATCCAAACCGTCGTGGGCTCAGCGAAAATGCTTCAGGAAACAGGGAAGCACCCAGCAGTTTTGCGAGATAGCGTGGCCAGCCCGGGGGGGACTACCATCGAAGGCATCAAAGCGCTTGAGGAAAATTCATTCCGGGATGCGGTAATCTCTGCAGTTCAGGCGGCAACAGAACGATCACGGGAACTCGGCTAATACCTTCCCAACTCCTACAAAGTCAACAGTTTTTCGGTTTTCTTTTGTGATTTTCAGCGCTGGATTTTAGTCTACTACCGAGCCCCCCGCCTGCCGCTAGAATGGGAGAACTCATCGCAACGGGGATTTTTGGTTTTGATAGTTCGGGAGCACCGCGTGTCTCTATTTGAAAACGACAGTTACGTCTATCGCGATACATTTTTCATTCTCTTTGAAAACCACAACCGCCCCAGTGGTACGACCGTGAAAACGGTAATTGAACAGATCGCTGAAAATTACGAACTTAAAAATGTGCGAGAAGTCGACGGTAAGTTTGAATCCGTCACCATTCTTTGCCCCCACGACAGCTCCGCGATGGAGATTAGCTACGTTGGAGGCGAAGAGGTAGTCGAACAAGTCGACAATCTTCGGGAAGAATTCCTGAGCATGACGCTCACATCGGAAGAGCACGAAAAATTACGTTCTCTTTCAAAATCCAACGCCCGGTTCGACATCTATCACTTCGAACGCCAGCAGGGATCCGAAGAAGATGGTGAGATGCTCGACCCTGGAGGGCTCTTGTTAATTATGGAGCGACTTGCCATGGCTTGCGAAGGAATCGGCCTCGACCCTCAATCAAACTCGCTGCTTTAAAACCGCTTCAAAGTTTGTAAAAGTATTGTCAAACTGATTTCTCAACCCTTCAATCTACGCTAAACCAGTATGCAAGCTAAAGAGATAAAAAACGGGTCTATCGTTGAATATGACGGATCTCCCGTGATCATCGAATCGATCAAAGTCAACTCGCCATCCGCACGAGGCGCCTCTACCGTTTATAAATTTCGAGCGCGTAACATTGTCACTCGACAAAAGATTGACATCGCATTAAAAGGAACGGAATCATTAGCCAACGCGGACTTTGAAAAACACGAAGTCAAGCTAATGTATTCGGATGCGACCCATTATCATTTTCTCGACCAAACTGACTTCCAGCAATATTCGATCGCGATAGAAGACATTGAAAACGAAAAACCCTACATCACTGATTCGCTCGAGGGCATTTTAGCCCTCCTCTACAATGGAGATTGTGTCGGAATTCAAGTTCCCCACACAATTGAACTAACCGTAACCCAATGTGACCCAGGCGTAAAAGGAAATTCAGCAACAAGCCGAACCAAACCCGCCCAATTGGAAACCGGCCTTGAGGTACAAGTTCCGGAGTACCTCAAAGAAGGTGAGCGCGTCAAAGTTGATACCAGAACCGGACAATACCTCTCAAGGGCTTAACCGCACAATTATCAACGATTCCAGACTAGGGCAGTTTTGATTTTGACTTGCCGGTAACCATCAATTTACCTTCTTCTATTTCTATCGCTTGAACTGTTAATACCTTTGCACCTAATTGAAATGCATCTTCCGGAAAAGCCACAAGTGCCACCGGGTCGCCGTCAATTTCACTCCACTCAACGTCTGCACCATAAGCGACCATCCTCTCAGTCAACTGATCGGCAAACGCATCGATTGGCAGTGGCACCCATCCGGAACGGACTCGGTATATCCGACACGCGATCTGCTGGGGCACATCTGTACAGAATACGTCCAGTTCCCCCTGAATAATGGCATCCCACCCAAAGATTTCGCAACGAAAAATAATGAACATCTTTGCATCAGCCAAAACCACTCGGGGGTCGCTCACCTCCCTAGGAAGCGTTTTAGAAAACTCGCGATTGTCTGCCAGCCAACCATTCAACTCCGCCTGAGTGACGGTTGTCTTCCATTCACGCTTTTCGCGAACGACATTCCCCAACTCAATTACATTGGCTTCAAATGCCGTCCGGTGAACTTTCGCCTCCGCTTGAGTCATCGCAAGCGCAACTTGATAAGAAACGGGTTCGGCAAGTGAGCAACGGCAAACTAGCACGGCCAGAACCGATAGGGCCAAGGCTCCGTAAAGAATACGGATTAGAATTCGCTTTGCGCGACTCCGCCGACGTTCAACAACGATCTCGTCGCCAGCAGACTCAGTTATGTTGCCACCCGTCTCATTTCCAGACATATCACCGACGCTACGGCCCAAGAAAAAACAAAACTCATGCTTCCAACAACGGTGGAATCCACCAATGAAAAGCACCGCCGAGGTGTGTTACGCGAAAATTTCAGTAAAGATCGAAGAAAAAACTAATTGATCCGATAATTTAATCCATACTCACGCCGATGGATGACTCTCTGCAAGGTACATCCAACAACCACACCCTTTGCAAAACACAGGTTGCTTCATCAATAAATCGTTAATCGTTTGTGGCGTAAGTGTTTGGTTGCAATTCCCGCAGGTTTCTGTATCGGTAACACCAAGGGCATCCTCTCCCTTTGCCGTCACGAGACGACGGTACTGGATAAGTAAATCCCCGGGGATTTCTTTTTCCTTTTCGGCCAATTCCGAAGAAACCCTCTCTTTTTCTGCCGCGAGCGCTTTTAGATCGAGGGCAACCTCGTCGCTAACCCGCTTGGACTCAGCTTGAGATTTTTCATGATTCTTCTTCGCTTCGTCAACACCCTCAGTGAGAACATCAATTTTCTCAAGTTGCTCAAGAATTTCATCCTGCAAAACGCTGTTGGCCTGTAGATCCGCCGCAATTCTATCCTTCAGCAATTGAAATTCTTTATTTGAATCACAGGCATTCAGCTTATTTTTCATATCCTCTACTTTTCCCTCGCGCTCATTCAACTGAAGCTGCTTGGCATTCGAAGCTTTCCGCATCTCGAGCAAGGAAGCCTTAGCCTCATCAAGGGCCTTACCAAAGTTAGCCTCGTTCGCGGCCACGATTCGAACCTTTCGAGGGCCTTTCTCCATGCGCTCACCAATATCTGTCAATTGACGCAACATACGATGCAAAGTTCGAAGCAACCCGTAGTCAAGACTCACTAGCTTTCACCTCCACTGGTTTAGGAACGGCAAGGATCTGCATATCCACATCGGTGCAGCCACCTGCCAAGTTATCGCATCGTACCAATAAAAAAAACCGCTGACCATCATGGGTCAGCGGTTCCTCCATCTCTAGGCAATTTTTACCGAAATTCAACAAGCCATTTTTAATACTGGCTATCCTGCCCAACACCCAATTCGAACAATTCGAGTGAGTTATTGCTGGCGGCTGAACCGTTTTTCACTTCAGGCTCTTCCGAGTTATTCACCACATCACGGTCCGAAGTCGATGCGAGGTCGAGATTCCCTAGGGCGGGGACAAATCCTTCCAACTGCTGGCTTCGCACAGGATTTTGCAGTTTTCGAACCGCTTTCGCTTCAATCTGACGAACACGTTCGCGGGTCACCTTGAAAATCCGTCCAACCTCTTCCAGCGTGTACGTATAACCGTCACCCAGGCCATAACGCAATCGAATAATCTCCCGCTCCCGATAGGTCAGCGTCTTTAGAAGACCATCTATTTTGTCGCGCAGGATGCAGTTGGTTGCCGCTCGAACCGGATTATCGGTCTGCGAATCTTCAATGAACTCGCCAAAACTACAGTCATCTCCTTCACCAACGGGGCGGTCCAAACTCACAGGATGCCGCCCAATATCGAGGACGCGACGAACTTCATCAACATCCATTTGTGCACGGACAGCAATCTCCTCCATCGTAGGTGGACGTCTTGTCTCCTGATGAAGTGCCTTCTGAATGTTTCTAAGTCGAGAGAGAACGTCAATCATGTGAACAGGAATTCGGATTGTCCTAGCCTGATCCGCAATGGCACGGGTGATTGCCTGGCGAATCCACCACGTCGCGTACGTTGAAAACTTAAATCCTCGCCGATACTCATACTTATCGACAGCCCGCATCAATCCCGTGTTCCCTTCCTGAATCAGATCCAAAAAGCTCATACCACGGTTGCGATATTTTTTTGCAATCGAAACAACCAGCCGCAAATTGCAACTGGATAATTGACGTTTAGCGTTTTCAAATTCAGAGAAAAACTTCTCACAGTCCCCAACTCTTTTTTCAAGGCTTGCAGGACTTTCCTGACAAAGAGTGACCAACCTAGCCAATTCCGACCGAAGGTGTTTTCGCTCAACTTCAGTTGGCGCATCTGGCCCTTCATCATTTAATTGGCTTCGAATCAAATTCATTCGATCAGAATAGTTTCTCAACTGCTTGATCATTGGACTTATCCGTCGAGACCGCAGACTTAGCTCTTCTACCAAAACAACAAGCTTGGCCCGACGACTGAGAAATCTTTTCCTCGCTAACTTTTTTTCGATTTCATCCGTTTTCTTACTTATCAAGAGTTTAAAATCTTTCGCATTCTCTTTTAAGAGGTGCTCCATTGTTTTGAAGTTATGCGGCATCCTTGCCTGAATTTGCTCTTTGGTCAAATTCTCTGTCAGGGAAACCTTGATGGTTCGGTCGAATGGCAACTCACCGGCATAAACTCGTTTGAGAGTCTCAAAGGTAGCCATCAATGCATAATTGCTGGTGAGCACACCTCGCCGGTACCGCTTACGCGCAATCTCAATCCGCTTTGCCAACGAGATCTCTTCTTCGCGACCCAACAGCGGGATCACTGCCATCTGACTTAAATACATTCGTATGGGATCGTCACTTGGGCGAGGCAGCTTACCAAGGGTTTGTGGCGTTGCAATTTCGCCGTCTGAATCTGCCTTTGGAACGTCATCAGCAACCGCTTCTCCTGGAAGAGACGAAGCATCGCACAATTCAATGCCGGATTTTTCAATCGCGGCAATCAAACCATTAAGTTTTTCAGCACCAACAACCTCATCAGGAAGATAATCGGTAACGTCTTCATAGGTTAAAAACCCTTGAGATTTCCCTTTTTTGATGATTTTCGCAAGCTCGTTCTCATCAATTTCAAAATTCTGCTGGTTTGCGGTGCTAACACCGTTCGCTGTCATTTCCACGTCGTACTCCTGCGAAATCCATTTCGCGCTGGACGCCAACCGATCTACGTTGAAATACCTGAACCTGGTTGAAGTCGAGTCCTCCCGCCAAATTGCCTTTGGAATGTTCCTCTCAAACGGAACCAAACTAAACGCAAAACTTACGGATCAACGGATGGCTCAGCCAAACCGTACACTCGCCTCAAATTCAACTCTCGATCAACACTCAAGCTGCCTCCCATCCATGGGCCTGCAAAACACTTGACTGCTTCTTTTAATCTCATCACACGGAAAATTCAAATTACCTTGCCGGCACATGCGAACAACCGCATATTCACGCCTTAGACAATCAAATTTTCCAAAATCTCATACTGAATTGTTTGGTTTTTGAAGCTGCTGTCTAAACAACTCCTCCAGAGCCTGTTTTTCTTCATCCTCATTCAAGCCACCGGAATGCAATTTTGAAATCTTCGCCTGAGTTCCCGACTCAACTTCTCGCTCATTAAATCGCAGAATGATCGACTGCAACTGCGCCTCAAAATCCATTGCATAAGCCGAGTTTTGCAATTCATTTATCTCTTTTTTTGCTGTCGCCTCGTCATAAAGATAATCCACCAACTTCCTTAACCGAGGATCCTCAATTTCAACCGTTAACTGCTCGTATCCTACCCCTCTACCCTCATGAAAAAACTCGCCCATCACCTCATACAAATCTCGAAGGACGCCAACACCAAACTGTTCGGGCGAAACATTCTCGACAGCCCTATCCAATAACGATGGATCTTGAATCAGCAACTGCACAAGCTCGGATTCTTTTTTGTCAAACTTTGAATAATCCAACAAATCCTGCTTCGCCTCTGTTTCTCTGGCATCGCGTCGTACACGCGTTTTACTCCTAAGATCCTTCAAGCGTCGTCGCACCATTTCCGGAGCCAATTGAAATTGCCGCCCCAATCGCAACAACATTTGATCTTCACGAATACTCTTAGCGGTCGAACCCTCAAGCGTCTTCTCAGGAATACTGGCAAGGGTTTTTAAAATATTCTCAAGTGCCTGGTTAGAGCGGTGGGTATCATTAACTAAATCCACGCCGCGAGTCTCCACGAGGATCTTATGAGCAATCGCATCCGGCGCCTTATCGATCAATGCCTGAAACGCCCCGCCACCTTCAGCCATCAAAAAGTCAAAGGGATCCAACCCATCAGGAAGACTAAGAATCCTCAAGTCGATATCATGAGCGACAAACAAATCAAGAACAGTATTCATGGTTCGCTGACCGGCCTCGTCACCGT
>WTFU01000172.1 GCA_011523945.1 Mariniblastus sp.
CTCGTTGTTATTTGCTCGTTGTTATTTGCTCGTTGTTATTTGCTCGTTGTTATTTGCTCGTTGTTATTTACTCGTTGTTATTTGCTTAACGGAACATTCTGATTGGGGAAGCGTCGTCTTTGTTGTTTATAATCTAGTCAGCGGCATTCGGTCGAAGTTCTGGGGACGTTTCTGGGAGAGCAGTATTGCAACCCTGAGTCAGGCGGTTTGGTTCTGTCGCATGGGGAAGACTGTATATCCGGAATATTCGGGGCGATTACGGGGGATTGTCGATTCACCGTCAAATTCCGTGGTTCTAAGCGATAATTCTTGTGGGTTCTTTTTGACAGAGAATCAAGGGCGACCTACTTTTTTGCGGCCTATATCTTAGCCCGTCATCCAGCGGTCGTGAAGAAAAAGGGCGAGTTCCTCCGCTTACTTATCTAAACTTGAAGTCGATTATGTCGAACGTGCCAACCTCACACTCATTCCGGCCTAACCCTGATGCGAGCATCGAGGAGATGCTTGAGCGAATCAATGGCATCACGGGGAAAGCAGGCGAGCCAAAGTCTCAATCAGATTCTGGTGTTTTTTCAAATTTGAAACTACCCAACGGAGCGCCGATTGAAACGACAAATAATCGTGACGCGAATGGTGAGTTTTTCCCTTTCGAGCCAACAAGTCTTGCTGAGTCAAAAGTTTCGGAGTCCATGCTCGAACAACTGTTGTTGAAGTTCTTGATGGCACGCGGCGAAGTGACTGTTAGGCAAATGAGCGAACAGGTTGGATTGCCGTTTCAGATGACGGATGATGCGGTCACCCAATTAAAAAGTGAGCAGTTACTGGGTTTCATTGGGCAGTCCGCCGTCAACGGATATACATGTAAGTTAACCGAGGCGGGTCGAAATCGGGCGGCGAACTATTCGAGCTATTGTTCTTATTTTGGAGCAGCGCCCGTTGCATTTTCTGACTATGTTGCGAGCGTCAAAGCACAGACCATCGGTAATCAGCATCCTGGTGAAGCCGAATTGAATCAAGCGTTCTCAGATTTGTTAATCGATGACAAGATGATGGCTAAGCTCGGCCCCGCAGTGAACAGCGGAAAGGGAATGTTTCTGTTTGGTTCTGCCGGTAACGGTAAGACGAGTATTGCCGAGCGAATTACTTCTGCATTTGGCCCCTATGTTTGGGTGCCGCGTGCCATCACGGTGGACCGGGATATTATTCGAGTGTTTGATCCTATGAGCCACGAGGAATGTCCCCTAGATAAAGGTGAAGGGATTATTAGTGAACAGCCTTTCGATCATCGGTGGGTTCGAATCAGACGTCCCACCATCGTTGTGGGCGGTGAACTGACGATGGAACATTTAGAGTTGCAATACAACTCCCAGACGGGCATTAGCGAAGCGCCGGTACAAATGAAGAGCAATACGGGTGTGCTGCTGATCGATGATTTTGGCCGACAGCGCATGACCGTCGATGAATTACTCAACCGATGGATCGTGCCGTTGGAAAAACGGTATGACTATCTCAATACGAGTAACGGCAAAAAAGTGCAGGTCCCTTTCGACCAGCTCGTTGTGTTTTCAACCAATTTAGAGCCTAAAGATTTAGTGGATGATGCTTTTTTACGGCGGATACCCTACAAAATTGAAGTTCCTAATCCAAGCATCGAGAATTTTGTCAGACTGTTTAAAATCATGTGTGCGCAATACGGTTTTGAGTGGCGACCGAAGATGATCCAATACTTGATCAAACAGCACTATGCTCCGATTAAGCGTGAGTTGCGAAACTGCCACCCAAGGGACTTGTTGCTGCAGGCTCGGAATTATTGCCGTTACTTTAAACGCCCAGTTGAACTTACCAAAGAATCAATAGATTTCGCTTGCGAAAACTACTTTTCGATCATGTAGGTAAACTTTTGAAAACAAATGTTCTGCCTTAGGCTATGAAGGCAGAATTACGTTTTCATTTTTGATTGCAGAGCGGATTGGCTATTTAGATTTCGCAGGCGTCTGGCAGTTCGCACCCTAATTGTTTTCCCAGTCGCAGAGCAGAAACGACACCACTTTCTAAAAGCGGAATGCCGGGGCTTGCGTAGGAACCACAGAACCATACCCGTCGGTCTGGTTGCCGTTGCAATTCCAAAAGCTGTTCAATGTCGCTCCGTGTCTGGTGAGTGACGGTTGGCCGTTGTAACTTCGCGGTAGCAATCACCGTTTCAGGACGGGGGGAAGTCAGCGGCATGATCGTTTGGAAATAGTCGTTGTCTGTCTCCCATTCTGGGTAGAACTGATTAAGCCAGATTGAGCACATTGCGGCCCGATCGTTTCTTGCAGATAAGAAATTGAAGGTCGCCCAGTCTTTTTGCCTCGCGGGCATTAATTGTTCGTCACAGTGAACGTTGACGAAAACGTCCTCATAGTTAAATCTGCCCAATACCTCTTTCTCGAGTTGGAATTCGGAGCCCAGGAAATTTGTCGCTGAGTTTGCTTGGGTTGCTACGATTACGTGGTCAAACTCCTGATGCGTGACTTTCCCGCTTTTTTGAAAATCAACGTAAGCCTTTTCGTTGGAGGAACTGACATTCGAGACTGTCGTGTTGAGATGGATGAATTCGACATTCTGAGATAACCGGTCAGCGGTGTGTTGTGTCCCGAGAGTAGTTCGCTGTAAGGGTTTCGCGCCGATTAGCATCCTCATTGCGGAGAGTAGTATGTCCGCCGGATAAAGATCAAGGCCTGAGTAGGAGCAGGTGCAAACAGTAGAAGACAGGGCGGGATACAAAAATTGATAAATAAACTCGTTCGTATATCCATTGAGTTCGAGAAATTCTTTGAAATTGGGTGTGACGGCAGGTGCAGTGCGGGACCCACTCAGGTTTTCTAATTCGGTTTCAACACTCGCTATCATCTTCCCAATGTCCGTGACAATTTTTCGGGAAGTTGGAAGCAAAAGAAGTTGCGGCACGCGACTGAAGTCGAAGGTATCACCGATTTTAAGTATAGCCTTTGAAGCGACTTTGCTGCTGGTTTCAAAATCGCAAAATGACTTTCTTGGATCAACGTGGGTAGATTCGATTCCAACCCATTCGTACAAATTTGAGAGATTCGGCCAAAGCAGTGGGTTGAACATCCTTGATGGGACGTCGCAACAAAGGGAATCAGATCCGTTGGAGATTTGAATACCATGCGATGCCATTCCCAAGGAAGACTGCTTTTCAAATAGCGTGACTTCGTGTCCAGAGCGATGAAGAAGCCAGGCTGAGGTTAGCCCCGCGATTCCCGTTCCAATCACCGCAATTTGCATAGTTTCGCCTGAATTCTGGGGTATTGGTTTTGCTTGGAACTGGATGCAATAAATCGAAAGATGGCTTCGTGATAGAACGAACTCTTTGTTCACGAGAACCGTGACACGGGCTGCGGTTTCACATTAAATCGCTTAATATGATCCTACCAATGGAAACTTGGCCAAACAGGGCACTTTTTTATCCAAGGTTTTTCACTCAGTCCATCGTTGTGTGACACGACCAATGGTTGGGGACAGGATTGAGTTTAGCGACAAAAAAATACGGTCGATAAGGATCGACCGTATATTAACCGACTTTAGTCATGCAAGCGAAAGCATTAAAAGGGAAGTGTCATTTCCATATCGAGAGGATCTCGAAGCCCATCTCCGAGTTTGCGAAGTGCCTCGGTTTCGATTTGACGAACACGCTCGCGGGTTAACCCAAGTTGTTCACCAATTTCCTTGAGAGTGTGAGGTTCCGTATTTTCCAAACCAAATCGCATTTTTAATACATTGAATTCTCTCTCATCGAGATCATGCATCATGGTTTTGATCTGTTTCATGATATCGTTTTCAAGGAGCTCTTCTTCTGGACTTCTCATCCTTTCGTCCATTACCATCTCGCCGAGCGACCACCCTGAATCAGATTGATCTGTTTGGGGTGTTGAGTTGTAAATCTGAATCGCCTTTTTGATTATTGGGAGTTTCCGCTTGGGTAGGCCAAGCAGGCGAGCGATCTCTTCAGGAGTTGGGTTTCGTCTGAGTTCGTCGGTCAATCGGACACTCGCTCGACGCCATTTCGATAGTAGTTCCACCATGTATGCGGGAATTCGAATCGTCTTGGCAGAGTTGATTAAGGCCCGTTTAATAGATTGTTTGATCCAGTAGCTGGCGTACGTGCTGAATCTCGTTCCCATGTCGGGATCGAATCCTTCTACGGCTCTCAACAATCCGAGGTTTCCTTCTTCAATCAAATCTTGAAGTCCGAGTCCTTTCCCCGTGTATCCTCGAGCGATGTTGACAACGAGACGAAGGTTGGCTCGGACCATTCGGTCGCGGGCGCGAACGTCGCCTTGCGCAATGGCGCGGGCGAGTTCTTTTTCTTCATCCGCATTGAGCAGATTGGTTTCGTTGATTTCCCGCAGATAGGTTTCAAGGGGGGACTGGAGGCTTCGACTTGTTTTTCGTGTTTTCGCACGTTTCAAATCGGTGAGTTCGTTTTCAATGGGGGCAATATTTTCGTCGGTTGTCATATTTATTCACTTGTGCAATGGAGTGCTGTTGTACAAGAGCTATCGAACCGCATACCACAAAGTCTACAGGACCGGCAAAGTTTAACGATCTACAATGACTGCGACGAACATGCCGATGTTGCTGATCGTTCAACTCAACGCGCTCGAAGGAGCGTTGCTGAGTTACTAGCTCTGGCGATGCCTTGTGTTTTGATAGTTTTTTTCAATTGTTACGTAACGAAGATGTTTCGCTCGAACAAATTGAGATCGATCCGTAATCTCCTGAATTGAGCCTTCCTGCATTTGATATTTGTTTAAAACGTGAATTCGGTGGGGAACAATTTTGCCGAGTGGATAGTCTCTCCCCGGAAAAATTGTCAAATAACGGGATATTCATTGGCAGTCTTTAAATCTGTCGCTTAACATCTTCTTAACAAAACGTGTTGTTTTATTCCGTTTATAGGAGTTATTCATGCGCCGGCGTACACACCTCCACAGAGTTGGCTTTACTTTAGTCGAGCTTCTCGTTGTGATCGCAATCATTGGAATTTTGATTGGGATGTTATTACCCGCAGTTCAACAGGTACGTGAGGCGGCTCGCCGCGCTACGTGTGCAAACAATATTCGCCAGCAGGTGTTAGCGTTGCACAACTACGAAAGTGCCTATCAGAAATTTCCCCCAGCTCACTTAATTAATGGATCTTGGTGGGGCGGGCCGTTTCAGGTTCAGCCCGCACCTAACGGCTATGCGTCCAATTCATATCCGCATGGCGGTGCGTTCTGGAGTTGGGCGATGGCCATTGCACCGTTTCTGGAGCAAGGCAACCTTTATGAGCAAGTCAACTTTTCTGCCAGCGGTGCGTCGTGGCCATGGTGGCAGTTTATGCCCAACGGTGACACAATCTTAAGTGTCAGTTGTCCAACTTTCGTTTGCCCCTCCGATCAACGTGGCGACGAAAAGTGGGTAGACCCTGGGAATGAGGATATTCAAGTGGCGGTGACATCCTATCTCGGAGTAAGTGGGCGAGATAGTTATATGGCAACCGGCGGGCAAGATGGCATGATCTACGTCAATTCAAAAGTAACCATGGGAATGGTTACCGATGGTACTTCAAATACTTTGATGATTGGTGAAAGAACGCCGGCCAAGGATTTGCAGTACGGTTGGCAGTGGGCTGGTGCGGGCGACAATGCACAAGGTGAGGCTGACGTTGTTCTCGGAGTGCACGAACGAATTGGTGTTGGTTGGGGCGCCGATCCAAATGGTTATGAAACAGATTACTTCCGACCGGGAGATCCTCGCAGTCCAGGTAACATCCATCGTTTCCATTTCTGGAGTAGTCATCCCGGCGGTGCAACCTGGGGCCTCGCGGATGGTAGCACTCAGTTTATCTCGTACGATATGGACAATCCCAACAACGGCAGCAATGGATTTGAAATGTCAGTTTTAGAAAAAATGGCTACGCGGGCCGGCGCGGAGGTGGGCTTGGATTACCGTTAATCTCAATGTTAGTTTTGGCGTTGTTGCAGATTTGGGATGATCGGATCTGCTGCAACGCCGAGACATTATTTTGTACGAGTAATTTTTCAGCCTGAGTATTGCAGGAGTGTGATTAAGTAAATTTGTCCGCGATCGTGGGAAATTAGCGTTTAGTTTATGGTTTGTATATCGGCAGGAATTATGAAGAATATTGTAACGAGATACGGTAGCGTTTTAATGTTGTCCAGCTTTTTGGTTTTCTCGGGAGTTTCTATAACCGGTTGCACTAAGGCATATGAACCAGACCCAGATGCTCGAATTCCTAACGTTCCTCCAAGCACACGCGGTGGTAGTCAGGGCGGCATTCCCGGAGATGCAGGGTCGTTAAAAGCGAAGAAAACTGATTCAAGTATGTATTTTCACGAGTTGCAATCTGAGAATCAGGTTTGATGTTCTCATGATTCGTTGCGGCATGTGGCTTTTAGCTCGGATGTAATCGAACTTGTTTTCAAGCCAATACAGTGGTCGAGGGAACCCGCCCTATGGCGGTTTTTTTAAACTGTAAATGGTAGAACTGAACGTGGTTTGCCTCAGCCTTGTTGCAGCCGACGTGCTGCTTCGATTGCAAAATAGGTTAGCACACCATCACAACCGGCTCGCTTAAAACCTAACAGACTCTCCAGCATCACCGCTTCGTGATCGAGCCAGCCATTTTTGACGGCCGCCATCAACATGGCATACTCTCCGCTGACCTGATAAGCGAATGTGGGGACGCCGAATGTGGATTTGACTCTTTGGATGATGTCAAGATACGGCATCCCCGGTTTAACCATCACCATGTCAGCTCCTTCGGTAATGTCGAGCTGTACTTCGCGAATGGCCTCATCTGTATTGGCCGGATTCATTTGATAGGTTTGTTTCCCACCGCCTGAAACATTGCCTGCTTTTAAATTGGATTTGGAGCCAATGGCATCGCGAAAGGGCCCGTAAAACGCCGATGCGTATTTGGCTGCGTAACTCATGATCATGACGTTCTCAAAACCGGCTTGATCCAACGCGGAGCGGATAGCACCAATTCGCCCGTCCATCATGTCCGAAGGTGCAATAATGTCGCAACCGGCTCGGGCCTGTACCAGTGCCTGCTCGCAGAGCATTTTGACACTTTCGTCGTTAATGACAATTCCATCGCGAACTAAGCCGTCCTGACCGTGCGAAGTGTAAGGGTCAAGCGCAACGTCGCAGATGATTCCAATATCGGGGACGGCGCGCTTGAGCGCGGCGACAGTTTGACAAACCAGATTGTCCGGATTGATCGCCTCTTCCGCATGCTCAGTTTTCTTGGAAGGATCGGTTTGAGGAAAGATTGCAATCGCGGGTATTCCAAGGCCGTGAGCCTCTCGAACCGAGTCGGTCAAACGATCTATCGAGTAGCGGTAGACGCCAGGCATCGACTCAACTGCGTCAGACTTTCCTTCTCCTGGTTGGACAAATACTGGCCAAATCAGATCGCTGACGCTGAGTTGGTTTTCCGAAACGAGTTTACGAGACCAAGCAGTTTGTCGAACGCGACGCATCCGAGTGTTGGGATATTGGGGAGTGGCCATGAGATTGACGTCTTTCAGAATTTCTCTCGTTACAAATGATGGAAAGGTAGGTCTTGTTGGTTAGAAGTTCGTTCTTTTGTTCAATTAACACTTAGCCTAAGTCAGTTGGGTTTTGGATGATGGCAAATTTATGATTTAAGGGGCTTCTTTTTCGTTTTTCATGAACTATTTAGCGTTTAAATAGATTCGTCCCAATGAGGGAATTGGACAGGATAAGTTAGACAAATTACATCAAAAAGTTTGGATGACGTTTCAACCGTTTCTCGAGGGTCAATAAATTTATAATAAACCGCTTCGGCATGGTAAAACACTTCGTTGGATATTAAATTATGGGTTGCGGAGCAGAGGGGAGCGTCGCTCAGTGCGGTGATCACCCGCTTCGGCGCTTACTTTCGCGGAAGCGAGCGGAGGTTCAATCGCTGCTCCTGTTAAGACAACAGACAATCTAACCATTTTTCAACTCTCAGGTACCGAAAATGCAAAAAGCGGTTCATTTCCTTACACCTGCCAATCGTTGTTGTAGGCACAATCGATCGATTCAGTTTTCGCTGTTGATGGTCGGGGTCCTTGTTGTGACCGGCGCCATGACCAGTTTAACGTCTGCTCAGGACTGGGCGGGATGGCGCGGGCCAGAACAAAACGGCATCTCGCGAGCTACGAATCTTCCCGATGAGTGGTCGCTCGAACCGAGTAAAAACGTAGCTTGGATGTCAGAGGTCGGCGGGCGTGCAACTCCCATCGTGCTTAATGGAAAGGTTTACCTCAATTGCCGGACGGACGATGACGTCAATGACCCTGATGAAAAAGTAAACGCTCGAGAACAGGTAATCTGTTGGGACTTGAAAACAGGTAAAGAACTGTGGCGTGATGTGTTTAATGTTTTTCAGACTGATATCCCGGCACCACGGGTTGGCTGGGCGTCCATGTGCGGCGATAAGGAAACTGGTCACGTCTACGTTCACTCGGTGAGTGGAATATTGCGATGCTATACCGGTGACGGAGAAAAGGTCTGGGAGATTTCGCTGGCGGAAAAGTACGGCAAGATTTCTGGGTATGGTGGTCGAACCCAAACTCCTATTATCGATGAGGATCGATTGATATTGAGCTTTATGGCGACGAACTGGGGTGTAACCAAAGGGCCGTCCCCACGTCATTTTTACTATGCATTCGATAAGAAGACCGGTGACCTACAATGGGTTTCGGCTCCAGGGGGGCCTCCAAAAGATACTAATTATTCAGTTCCCGTGGTTGCAGTAATTAAGGGCCAGCGTCAATTAATTGGCGGAAACTGTGATGGGCATGTTTACTCGCTTAATGCGAGAACAGGGAAGCCGCTTTGGTCATTCAAGATGTCTCTTCGTGGTTTGAATACAACTCCAGTCGTCGTCGGTGACTATGTTTATATGTCCCACGGTGAAGACAATATAGATAATACCGAATTTGGACGCGTCCAATGCATCGATGCAACGGGCACCGGTGATGTGACTGACACTCACGGTGTTTGGCGAGTTGATGGTGTCAAAGCCGGTTACACTGCTTTGGTTGCCCACGACGGTATGCTTTTCGTGGTAGCAGATCTTGGAAATATGTATTGTTATGATATCAAGACAGGCGAAGAACTCTGGGTGCACGATCTTGGAACCGTTGGGAAGGGGTCTCCCGTTTGGGGTGACGGAAAGTTATATGCGACTGAAGTCAATGGAAACATGTGGATTCTTGAGCCTTCAAGAGCACGTTGTAAAACGCTTTCGCATGAAAAGATATCTGCCCGTGTTGGTTCGGGAATGGATGAAATTTATGCCTCCCCCGTAATTGCGGATGGTCGGATTGTGCTCGTCACCCGTGATCGCACAATTTGTATCGCAGACGAATCGAAAGAAGTCGTCAATGGAACACCGGTTGCCTTGGCTCCCGAAACTGCTCCGGTAGACGAAATCGACATGATTCAGTTGCGACCGTATGAGACCGTCGTTCAACCCGGATCGACAACTGAGTACGAACTGCATGCCTTTGATGCTAACGGTCGTTTTCTAAAAAAATTACCGATCAAAGAATTAGTTGCTGATGCTGACTTAGCTGGATTTACCACTGACGGTGGCAAGGTTATCGCACCGACCACCGAGAGTCATATCGCTGGAACTGTCACCGCGACGGTGGGAGATAAAACCGCGGTTGCACGAATTCGAATGTTCAATCCCGCGAAGGTCTGGAAGTGGGATTTCAACGGCTTGAAACCACCGACGGGCGTTCCCTCCGGTTGGATGCGAGCGTTCGCTAAGCTGAAGCCATTCGAAGTCGACGGCGAAAAGGTTTTGAAGGTCACCGGTGGAGCAGAAGCGAAAGGCCGACCGAGTCACCAGATCGGACTCGGTTACGCTGGGATGAAGAATTACGAAATTCAGGCAGATGTACGATTAACGGAAAAACGTCGACAGTTGGGAAGTATCGGACTTTCAAACAACCGATACAATCTGATTCTTATTGGGAATTCCAGCAAGTTGGAAGTTCTGTCGTGGGCTCCACACAAGCGAATGGCGAAGAGCGTTCGGTTCCGTAGTGATCCCGATGTTTGGTACACCATGAAAATGAAGGTGGACGTTACTGACGGCGAGGCCAAAGTATCTGGAAAGGTTTGGAAGCGTGATGAAGCCGAACCAGAAGCATGGACGATCGAAGTCGTCGATCCCCATGGTAACGAGTCGGGTTCTCCGGGCTTGTACTTCTATGCGTTGGCAGACTGCTATTTCGACAACGTGATTGTGACGCAAAACTAATCACTTCGAATGGTTGAATTATCGATTCCATTTTTAACGGGCTCGATATCAAACTTCGTTCCATTAAAAATTAAAATTAGACTAACATTTGATCAAGGAATAATTATGAAAGCGATTCGAATATTATCGCTTGCGGCTCTCGCACTGGTTTTGACGCTTCCTTACGCGGCGGCTGATTGGCCAATGTGGGGCGGAACGCCTTCGAGGAATATGGTGTCCGGTGCAAAAGGAGTTTCGATCAACTTCGATTTGCAGGCCGGCAAGGAAGGGAAGGTCCTTTGGCAGCAAGGCTTGGGTTCGCAGACCTACGGGAATCCAATCGTTGCTGACGGAAAAGTTTTTGTTGGAACCAACAATGGCGGCGGCTGGCGAAAAGACAAGTATCCACCTGAAAAGGATCTTGGGGTGCTCCTCTGTTTCTCCGAAGCGGACGGGAAGTTCATGTGGCAGCTGTCGCGCGAAAAATTGGCGGCTGGTCGCGTTAATGACTGGTTGCTGCAGGGCATTTGTTCGGTTCCTGCGGTAGAGGGTGACCGAATGTGGGTCGTGACGAACCGCTGTGAATTGATGTGTCTCGATACTGACGGTTTTCTTGATGGAACGAATGACGGTATCGTCCAGGACGAAGTAGATGCTACCAAACAAGATGCCGATATTCTTTGGAATCTTGACATGATTGAAGAGTTGGGTGTGTTTCCGCATAACCTTGCGACTAGTTCACCTGTTGTTTTTGGCGACATTGTCTACGTAGTCACGTCGAACGGAGTTGATGAAGCTCACTTAAATGTTCCTTCTCCTCGCTCCCCATGTTTTCTAGCGGTTGATAAAAATACAGGGGAAGTTTTATGGGAAAAGAACCAGCCGTTCGATGGTATCCTTCATGGTCAATGGTCGTCCCCGGCAATCGGAATGGTCAATGGTAAAGCCCAAGTGATTTTCCCGGGTGGCGATGGCTGGGTTTATGCCCACGATGCTGTTTCCGGAGAAGAAATTTGGAAATGCGATCTCAATCCTAAAGTGACGAAATGGGAGCTGTACGGAAAAGGGACCCGTAATTCGATCATATCAACCCCCGTTTTTTATGACGATAGCGTTCTGATTTCGGTAGGTCAGGATCCCGAGCACGGCGAGGGAGTTGGTTATCTTTGGCGAATAGATGCTACGAAAACAGGCGACGTAAGTGCGGAGCTTGGCGAGATTGGCAGACCGGGTAAACCAAATCCAAACAGTGCCATCATCTGGGCCTATGGCGGCGAAACGCAGCCGACGATTGTTGAAGCGGAGCGATTGGCGGAAGTCGAGAATATGCTCGCTGATTTGAAGTCAATTGAAGCGAACCCTGCCAATTCTGCAGCGAGTCTGGCTGATTTCATGAAAAAGTACGAAGGCAAATTTAATGATGGAATTCTGCACAAGAACTTTACTGAAAAGGATCTAAGCCCGGAGCGAGAGGCGGTTTATCGGCGTACCATGTCGACAGTTGCCGTTGCGGATGGATTGGTGTTCTCAGCGGATCTTAGCGGATTCGTACAC
>WTFU01000201.1 GCA_011523945.1 Mariniblastus sp.
AATCTGGTCTCCGTGCAGGTAACGAAACGTGGGGTATAAAGCCAAATTCTTGGCAGGTCGACATGACAGTAACAAGCCTGGCATGTAAAGCCAGTTTCCACCTCCCAATCCGAGATTGGTATCGCCTGTCGGTGCAATGGCTTCCAAGCTTGGCAACATCGAACAGATTCGTCTCCGTTGCAATGGGACCAGCCACCCGAACTTCATTCGAATGTCACCGAAACCCGTCGATCCACCTTGGCCGGTCAAATCGGTGTGGGCTTGAACCGGGATATTCCCCTGCGCCAGAAACGTTTGTCCACAAAGCTCGACCGGAATTCGCGGGTTGATTTTAAAGGCCACCCATTCCCCCTGCTGGTCAGATAGACTTTGCCAACTCCATTCGTACAAAACGTGACAAGCCGTCGACGTTGGATCACTGGGATCGATGCAAGACGGCATGCTCATTGTTTTTGAGGGCAGGGATTGTTCCAACAGGGTCCATTGATCGTCTGATAGGGAAGACGCTTTTGATTCGCTGTAAATGCCGTGGGAAGCGAGAATCGCGTCATCCGAATCATGATTCTCCGAATTGGCTTGCCTCTCAAGTTCGCGTGCCAGTTTGGCTAACTGTGGATACTTCGAAGGGTGGAGCGAGTGCCCGCCTGTGACTTGCCTGGCGAGGTGCAAAAGGTCTTGGGCTTTAACGGGATTCGTTCCCAGACTCAGCCAGCACGTAATAAGTGTGAGTAGTAAAAGTTTGCGGGTTTTGACGGTCGCCATGCCGTATCACTCCGGAAATTGATATTCCATTCCGGGTTTTACCATCGGCGATTATTGTAGCGGTCCTCTGCGTTGTAGCTAACTCTCCCGTTATTTGGGTATTCTCGGTCACACCGGTTGGATCGAGTTTAACGGTCGTTTCGGTGATAAGGGAGAATCGGCGTTACCACCTGTGGATTGGACAGGGATGATCCGGTCGCGCGACAAGTAGAAGTCGACATTGATGAGGTGCCGCGGCGGATCCGATTTGGCCTGAAATCGCGGTCGGTCCGGTTCAGGCAGCAAGACGAGGGGAATCGTCTTGGGACGCATTCTTCGATTGCGTATCGGACTGTTTATTTCCACGTCTGGCTTGAAGCCGGCCTTCCAGTTTGAAAACAAAGAAGGAGACTAGTACCGCTAAACCGACTCCGGCAACAACATCACTGACCCAATGGGCTCCGGATGAAATGCGCTGAAAGGACGCGAGGCAAGCGAGGGTAAAAAAAATGTATTTACCACGTGGAAAAAGCCACGAAAGTCCGATGGCCAATGCGATCGCTCCCGTGGCATGTGCCGAGGGAAATGATTCGTAGATGTATTCGCCGTTGGGTGAGAAACCGGCCCAGGTATCGACGATCGAGTTGGGAAAAAGACCTTCTTCAGGGGTTTCTCCTTGGTACGAGATCGGACGACGTCGGGCTACCACCCGCTTAATTCCTTGCGCGACCAAGCCAGGAACGAAAATAATCGCGGCGAGAGTCCGTAGGCGATTGCGATAGTCCGGCATCAACTGCCAGATAATAATCAGTACTAATGCTGCACCGAAACCATGGGCAAAAATTTCCGATAGTTCGACAATGCGTCGGATATCGCCCGGGATTGCCTCGCCATTTCGACTGCCGGATAGTGCCAGATCGAACCAGAGCGCAAGTGAAAAACAACAGCCAACACAAACCATGGCAATGGTTAACCAGCGGTAATCCCACTTGGGAATGGGAGATGAGTTGGCGAGCATTTGCTGTGGCATGGGTTGTACTCAAGCAGGCGTGAAGGCACAGTGAAATCTCGCGTACTGTAGTGATTTTAGCTGAACACCTAAAGATGAATCTAAACGGTCGGCCGGAGACGGACAGAGCTCGGAAAATTCGGACAAAAACCAGACGAAATGCACGATTTTCGGATTGCGGACTGTGGTTTCCAAGGATTTGTTCAGATTGGTTTTCGCGGCAGCGACTGGATTCGCCACCGCTTCGAAGATCTTTCTCGTTTGGAAGTACCCGGCTAAATGTTAGAGCCGGAATAGGCCGCACCAGCCTTAAAATAGGTGTCGCGTATGGGTCTGCTCAACCGTACGAATTAACCTTTTACGCTTGGAAAATGGCAGAACTCCTTACCAAGAGTAAAGAAGTTGTATCCCTGTGG
>WTFU01000165.1:0-2844 GCA_011523945.1 Mariniblastus sp.
GCGGAAGGCGATCCGACTTTTCTGCACATTCTTTCCGAGGGCGATCTGAAGACGCATGGCTACTACTATGTGCGCCGTGAAGGAGGTAAGTGGCTCCGGACCAGGATCCACTCTTCAAACCACAACTGGAATGGCGGCTACCTGGTTCATGACGCCAATGGAGTCATTCACACTTACCTGATCACCGGAAAGGGATATCTGGAAGGCGGCTACATGGATGGCCGTGGTGGCGGAAGTGTTGAGGAATGGATTTCCAAGGACAAAGGAAGAACATGGAGCAAAAACCGTGACCTGACACCGGATCGAGCACAATATCCCGGCTGGCGTTTCAATCACGTTCAACCAGTCGTTCGTCCCGATGGGACGCGGGTAGCGGGCATGCTCCTTTTCTACGGGTGGAAAGACGCGGATACACCCACCGCAAAAGCCTTTCTACTGGACGAGGGATCATAAACAGCCGCTGGATGTGACCGTCCTCAGCGAATGCGTTCGACATAAAAAAGAAACTGGAAATAAACATATGAAACCCAGAGATACAGACCGACGAATGGTCTCTATTTTATGCGGCATTTTCTTTTGGAGCACCGCAGTCATTGCGAATGCGGACGAAGAGAAGGCAACCAATATAATTTTGCTTTGGCCAAAAGATTCAGCCATTCAAGGCAGCAAGGGCATGGGGAGCCCCAAGCCTGATCGTGGTGATGGACACGTACGCCTCACCGATGTAACCAAGCCTTCATTGCGTTACTTCCCGGTTCCCGCTATGAAGAAGCCCGGACCCGCGGTCATTTTGTGCCCGGGAGGGGGATACAACTCTCTTGTAACAACGAAGATGATCCCGATTGCCAATTGGCTCAATGATCACGGAATCGCTGCTTTTATCCTGATCTACCGCGTTCCCAAGAAACGCAAAGACGCTTTTCAGGATATTCAGCGAGCTGTCCGAATTGTCCGCTCGCGAGCATCCGAATGGAACATAGACCCAAGGCGGATTGGCGTGATGGGATCTTCCGCGGGAGGACACCTTGCGGCCCGGGCCAGTACAGGTTTCAAAAACAAAACATATCAGGCAGTCGATAAGATTGACACCGTCAGCTGCAAACCAGACTTCACGGTTTTGCTTTACCCGGCCTATATGAACAAAGGGACGGAGCTTAGTAAGGATTTTACTGTTTCCAATGAAATTAGCCCAACTCTGATTGTCTCAGCCAAAGACGACGGCTTTTTTCCCGGAAGTCAAATTTATGCCAACGCTCTCGAGGGAGCCGGTGCATCCATTCGCGTCCACTTTTTTGAGAAGGGCGGGCATGGCTTCTCCCTTCGACCTAAACAGCACCCGCTGTCCACTTGGCCGGATCTATATCTGCAATGGTTGAGAGACAAAGAAATTATTGAACAAGCCGAACAAGAGAATGCACCTGACTAAAAATAGCTCGAGCGAGGTTTGGTGAAGTGTTAAAACCTCACAAACATCTGGAGCGGAAAACTCTGATTACATGCTTACAGTGAAAGACGAATGATACTTTGCAAAACAATGGCGGCAATTTATTCCTTTAAACTTCGACTCGAGTTCACTTGAATATTGTATCCAATCTAAACCAAAACGTCAGAAAACAACAACTCAACTTTTGAACTAAAATTACAACGAGACTTCAGCCATGAATCATATGACGACAACTTACACAGCAATTCTTTTCAGTGCACTCTTGTGCCTCTTCACATTCGATGCATCTGCTGATGATCCCCCCCAATTCAAATCAGAGATTTTCAAAACCGGCACGCTTGTCTACTCCGACAATTTCAATGGCGGGATTAACCGAGAGCGTTGGGGAGCACCGACCAAGGACAAGCAAATCAAGAATGGTAGTCTAATTGTGTCAGCCAAGTTTCAGTCAAAAGAAGAGGCGATGAAGGCTCTCAAACGCGATCATCATCTTGGGCTCGAACCGGTCGTGCATCTCAATCGCATTCCCGAAAAGTTTGTCTGTCATATGCGCTACAAATTTGAAAAAAAGGAACTCTCCGCAGGGCGCCCGAGTTTTCAAATTGGCCACCACATGATCATCCTTAGTTACCTCGAAGGCGGAGGGCATCGAATCAAACTGCCAGACGGCCCCACCTTCACCGTACCTGAGTCCAAAATGAAACTAAATGACTGGATTGATCTGATCATCGAGTATAAGAAGGGGACGATCAGAATAAGCGTCAATGGTCGCAGCAAGACCTATGAACACGAGGCGGTCACCGTCGTTAACAAGAACGATAAAAACGGACCAAGGTTCTCACTTAAAGGGGGAGACGATTGCCAAATCGTGTTTGATTCAGTTCACCTCTGGGAGTGCAAAGAATGAAAAAGGTCCGCTAGATGTCTTTTTTAACGATTTGAACAAACTGGCAGACTATCTCGCTAATGCGGTTACGGCAATCAACTTGACCCTGTCTAGTAAATCAGCAAACGCCGCTTCATCTTGACCACGCGCTTTCTGCAATAACAACGTAACGCTTTCTTGCGTAAGTCGCGGTTCAGGCTAAATGCGGTTATTGGTCATAATTGCAAACGCAAGATTAATTGGCTAAACGTCTTTTGAAGCACTTATTACACCTTCTGTCTGTAAGCCCTGCAAGCAAACGATTGAAAATCTGCTTGCCTTTAATAAAAAACACCCTTCCATGCTCTGCGGCCGACCAAAGCATCAACCCAGACTTTCACCGTCGAATCAAACTACTGGCTCAAACAAGAAATACTGGCAAATCTTTGAAAGGGAGTATAACTTAAGATCTTTCTCCACCAGAAAATCCAAAGTAAAGCGACAAGATGTACAACTTTCAAATTCACATTTGGCT
>WTFU01000165.1:2944-5930 GCA_011523945.1 Mariniblastus sp.
CAGAAAATCCAAAGTAAAGCGACAAGATGTACAACTTTCAAATTCACATTTGGCTCACCTTCTGTTTTTTTGGCATTTTGGCAGCCGAACCAGTCGCCGCTCAACGTACCTGGGACGACACTTCGATCCGGCGGGAGCAGGTGGAGTTACGTCAGCAACTCGACACTCTGGAACGAAAATCCCGATCAATCGAACTTCGACTTAGAAATTTAGACCAGATTTTTGAAGTTAAAAAAGAGCTGGACCGTGTCATCACCCAACTGAAAGAAGCGAGGTCATCTAACAACCGCGTCAAGATAGAAAGGCTGCAATCGCGAGTGAACCCACTGATGCGTCATCTCGATGATCTGCGCGAGGCGCTGGAGGCTAAAGACGAACCTACCGAATTGCGAAACGAATTAGATTCTCGTCTGAAAATTGGGCAATCTGGCCAACTGAAATCTGGAGAGTATTTTGTAACTCAATCTTGGTCACAAGAAGAGAACTTTAGGCGGCCCTATTTCGTTAATATTCCTAGACAACCGGCAAACAAAAAACTTCCTGTTTTGATTTTCTTGCATGGCAATGGCGGCAACGCAGAGAGAGCCATGCAAGGATTCATGCGAGGTCGAAAAAAAATCGCATCCCAGTTTATTTTGGTATTCGCGCAGGGCTACCGAGAAAGCTGGAACATTGTGTCAGAACGTTCCAAAGCCGATGACCTTGGCTTTATCGAAGCCATCGTGTCCAAACTTGCTTCTTTTGAGAACGTAGATTCAAACAACTTTACGATCATGGGATCGTCGAACGGAGCTGCACTTGTGAACCAAATCGCAATCGAAAGCAAGCTTCCTAACATTCGCAATTACATTAGTGGTGTCAGTCAGCTGAACGTGTGGCAGCACGATGGCAACAATTTTAAAGCAAAAGGTGCCGATAATAATTACCGGAAATCGGCAACTCCCGCGACAGGCAAGCGACTGCTGAATATCTCTGGGGCGAAAGACAATTTAGTTCCCTATCAGGGCGGCACATCCAGAGGAATTCCAGCCAAAAATGGAAAACTGGGCTTCGTCGCCGCAGAAAAATCGACCTATTTATGGGCTCGACAAATGGGATATAGCGGTGAGCAATTAACAAAACCTTCCGATATTTTCGAAAACGTGGAAGTCTTTCGCTACCTCGACGGCGACGTCATTCACTGCAAAGTGACCAACGAAGGCCATGGTGCTACGCACGGGATTGGCGAAGAGCTCTTGCTGAATTTCCTTGTTGGTGGAAAAGATAATACAGACGCGAAATAGCCTATCTTTTCGCAAAACTCCGACACCCCCAACCTACTTTCGATGGTACCAATTTGACAAGGTTTTGTTCAAACTTCTTATTTAAGCCTATCGTGCATTCCTGAAACTAAATTTCTTGATTCATTTCTACTGGGAACAAAGATGAACTCACTCATTACCTTTTCAGTTGTTCTTACTGCATGCCTTTCACTTATCCAACCAGTTGAACCCACGCCTCAACGCATCATTACTGCGAGGATCCTATTTGACGGGAAGCCTATCCTCGAAACGACAACTTCAGATAACGGGTATCCTGATGCAGACGCTGTCTGGGATTACTTGAAATCTATCAAGTTCAAACCAACCGATGAATTCAAAAAACTAAAAATTGATGCAACCGCCAAAGAAGTCTTACTCTCAAAAAAAGAAAATAACGGTGTCCAACATGAAATCAGCATCGAAATCTCTTACGGCGGTAAGGCGACACCTCGCAACTTGAGACTTATTCGCGTACCAAGTGACAAACAGGGGAGAGAGTGGACGCTTGACCCTTTCGACATTGACTCGGAGTTCAGTCTCCGGACCATTAGCCGCTTGTTAGCGTCCAAGTTAAATAAACCTCAAGCAATCAAACCCTGGAAAAGTCGCAAGAGGTGAGATTTCATCGGTTGCTGAGTATTGCAAACCGGTTCACACCATCATTTCGTCTCGATCCCCTTAGTTCGCGATCCAACAGATTGAATGTAAGCGACAAGATCGAGAATTTCTTCCACCGAAAAAGTATCCAGCAATCCTGCAGGCATGGTCGAAACATCCGCCGTGTTACGTTCTTCAATTGAGGATTTCTCTATCGTTTCGACAATATCGGGCTTCAAAAGATTGGGAATCAAGACAACTTCATCTTTAGTTTCCTTGATCACTAAACCCGTTCTCAATCGACCATCATCGACAAGAATCATCTGAGTCTGAAAGTCCTTATGGATTTCAGCCGATGGCTTTACGATCTGCTGCAATAGCTTTGATCCACGAAAACGTTTCGTAACCTCGGTCAGATCAGGACCAAGTTTCTTCTCGCCAGGGCCCAGGTTGTGGCATCGAGCACATGTGGCTTGCTCAAACACCATACTGCCTCGTTCGAGATTTCGTTTCCCCAGATTATCTGGAGTATCGCCAAACCAGTGATGCTGCCACTTCTTCACGAAACGACGTTTTACGGGCGCGTTATTGTTGTTGATGTAATCGATGATCTTCACATAAAACCGCCCGTCGTTTCTGCGATCCGGGTGAGCCTGTCGAAACTCATTAAACAGCGAACCCGCGAGGTTCCGTTTGTGTTTTGGGAGGGCAGCCAGACGCGAGTCGACCCACTTTTGGTGAGGCATCTTTTTGTAAGTATCGGGTAGCGGATTGGCGTCGATTATCACGAACAGTTCCTCCCGCTCGGAATCCTTCTTACGCTCTACCTTCGGAGCAGTGGCGAGATTTCCAATGTCATGATTACCTCGATAAACTTTAGGAGATAATCGAATGCCGCCCGTCGTTGGCGAATCATCGGGCAAGGAAATACGGATGACCGCTCCAACACCACGCTCCATATGCCGAGCTGGTCCGGATGTACTGGTCCATATACTACCGTCATCGCCAAATTCAATCTCGCGCGTATACGATACACGTGTCGGCAATCTAAACTCGACAAGCGTCTCCGTTACCGGATCGAACCGATT
>WTFU01000165.1:6030-7819 GCA_011523945.1 Mariniblastus sp.
TAACAACGTGGGTATCAGGATGGAGTGAAAAACAGGAGTTGGAGCCGGCGTCGGTGTACCAAATTAATCCCTCAGGATCGTTAGGGTTGATCCTGAGAGTATGAGGATAATTACCACGTTTCTTTGGTGCCTCAGCGCTACTGCAAACATCAAACTTTCCGGTCTCAATGTCGTAGCGAGCCATCGTTCCGCTAGCGCACATCGTTGTCCAGAGACTGCCGTCATTTGCGGTTTCGATAGAGTGTGGAGCGTACGCTCCACGTGGAAACTTAATTGGTGTTTGTTCGCCGGTTTGAGGATTCAAAGCGATCATCCGTCCCCTACTAATGTTGACCGCATAGACCAGCCCATCGCGACCGATTTCCAGGTCATGGAATGAACCTTCGAGAGGCTTGTCCATTTCCCACATCGTGATCGTTGCCGCCGCTGCCATCCCTGTCGGTGCCGGAGGAGGGACGAAGGCCGGCCATTTATCCACCGCATCATCTTTGTAAGTATTCATCAACCGGCCAATGATGGTGTCCTGAGTATGTGGATAGAGACCACCGAAACCATCCATCCGACGCAACATTGTTTCCCAGTCAACTGGTTTCTCGGGAGTTCTAAAACCAAGCGTGCCCACCTGATGGCAGTAAGAACACATCATTTTAAAATTCAGCTTGTCCCGGGGATTTTCAAAATCAAGCATACTGAAAGCGCTGTTCGCAGGTCGCTGCAATTCTAATTCTTCTCCAACAGCCGGACGAGTTTGGATTACCATGTCATCAGTACCCACGGCGACACCACTGACCCACTCATCCGCCAGCCCCATCAACCGGGTTCGAATATTGTGATCTACGGCACGCAGGTTCGAAATTTCAAACGAACCATCCTTCTGTGAGAATACAGAGGTCCATTTTCGATGCACATCGTCGATCGCCGATACCATTACACCTTCGACAGGACTACCAAATTGGTCGACGACCTTACCCCGAATCGTGTCGGCATCTACTGAGTTGCTAAGCCCGCAAAAAAAACAAGCCAGCAAAACAAAATAGAGGACGTTTCTCATCAAATTCTCTCTCTTCACTCGATTATTGCGAACATCATAAAACCTCGCCAACGTTACAATCGTGGACAAGTATTTTTGCAAATCCTAGTCTTCCGAGGTGTCAAGCACTTTTGCGTCGATAATCGATTGGCGAAACCGACTGTCGGGCTGATCTTCGAGCAATCTCAAAAATGCCACCAACCCAGCAACATCTCGCTCTTCTAACTTCATCTTCAAATAAGCGTCATTAATATCATCCGCTTTCCCCTGCTGCTTCTGTTTTGCTGCCTCTATCTTTTGCGATATTACTTTATGTAAGTCAAGTTTCCGCTTCCCAAGGTTTCTCAACGAAGGAGTCGGCTTCGCATCGGTTCGATGGCGAGTCACATATGATTTTCCATCTGTGAAATTCGGCAAGTTATGACAGGCGGCACAATTGCCGACACTTTCAGTCCCCTCATAATTCAAGAATGTCTTTAGCCCTTCGTATCCAAGTCGATCCATCCCCGTGGGAGCTTTTAATAAAACGCGTCCTTCTTGATTTGCGAGACGCCCAAAAATTCGGCCGAGAAAATCGTCTACGCTTTCATCTTCGTAAGCCACGTCTGGAATTCGATTGAGATACGAAAACGCGTCATACGTCGACCGCTTATTAGTCGAAAGCCGGTGGATTCCAGTTTTCTCCTCGATGCTTGCCTTCTCTCCATTGGCGACATAATCGAGGATTCGAACGAAGGACTGACCTACGTTCTTCATTTT
>WTFU01000165.1:7919-9733 GCA_011523945.1 Mariniblastus sp.
CTCCGATAGATGGCCGCGGCTTGTTCTTTCAAGCGGGCGGCGAGTGCGGGCTGTTCTTTCGCAATGTCGTTTTGCTGACCGAGATCTTTGGAGAGGTCATACAGTTGGACACGACCAAGTCCGCTCTTTTTGAGTTCCGGGATCCAGGACTCTTGAAAGTAATACAATCTACGGTGTTGATCCCTCAGTCGATTGGCCTCGGGATTGGTGAATTTCCCGTTGAACATTCGGGAGCGAAGATCCATTCCACCCAGCTCTTTCTCAAGATCATCGCCGAGGACTTCTTTGACTTGCTCCACCAGTCGATTGGCGGTTTTGAAGTCGATTGGAGATTTCGCAGTGCTGGAAGCAAAAAGTGTGTAGTCATCCACCCTCATGACCATGTTTGTCCCAGCCATCCAAAACAAGGGCTGATGCCTCTTGAAGGAACCGGAGCTAGTAAGTAATGGTGCGAGGTCGGAGCCGTCGAGATGCAAGTCCTTGGGTTTGTCGATGCCGATCAAGCCACACAGCGTGGGGAGAAGGTCAACGACTCCCGCCGGTTCCTCCTCGACCCGTCCACCTCGAATCCCGTCTTTCCAGTAGAAAATGCCCGGGACGCGATGCCCACCTTCGAAGAGCGCCCCCTTTTTGCCGCGCAATTCACCGCTTCGCTCTTGCAGATAGCTGCCGTTATCGGAAGCGTAGATAATGATGGTATTGTCGAGCTCGCCGATTTTTTCGAGTTTTGCAACGAGGCGCCCGATGGCTCGATCTGTATTGTCGATGGTGCCACTGTAGATAGCTTCCCGTTCTTTAAGCCCCCCATACTGGGAAACGATCTCGTCGGGGGCCGCGATCGGGTCGTGTGGTTCATTGAACCAGAGATTGAGGAAGAAGGGTTCATTACCATCTCGCTTTTGATCGAGCCAGGAAAGAGCCTCATCGACCACGATCTGACAGGAATAGCCTTGGATGGTTCCAACTCGCTTTCCATTGCGCAGAAAATTGGTCGGGTTTCTGTGGCTTGATCCCGGGCCGTTGACGACGCCAAACCAGTAGTCAAATCCATGATCGGCGGGCGTGGGATTATCGCGATTTTGGACAGGCATGCCGAGGTGCCACTTGCCAAAGTGAGCGGTCGCATAGCCGTTTTCCTTGAGTACTTCGGCGATCGTCGTTTCACTTTCCAGAAGGTGCATTCGGTGAAAGCGCTCGTCGAGGACGGAGTAGACTCCGGTGCGGATATGGTTGCGGCCAGTGAGGAAACAGGCGCGCGAAGGGGAACAGGTAGGGGCTCCCGAGTGAAAGTCGGTGAAACGCACGCCACCAGCAGCCAACTTGTCGAGAACTGGAGTCTTGACGGGACCGTCGTAGCAGCCGATGTCGCGGTACCCCAGATCGTCGACATAAAGTGTGACGACATTCGGCAGTTTGTCATTGGCAAAACCGAGACAAGCCAACAGCAGAGAGAATAACAATGTGAGGATAGTTTTCATTATGTTTGTTCAAATTATCTTTATTTTTTTGCGGTTATCCGTAGCTCAATTTTTATCTGAGGTGCTACCTGACTCAGTTGGAACCGGATGCGACGGTAACCAGTCGAGTTGAGGCCAGTTCTGCAGGTCGGTTTCTTGGCGAGGTCCCGGCGTGCTGCGTCCTTGCCTGACATATTCGCCCGCGAGAGCCGTCAATCCACTAACGACTTCGGGACGCTTCTCGATCAGATTGGTCGTCTCATCCGGATCAGTCCGCAAGTTGTAGAGCTGGCGGTTCGCTGTGTTGAATGACTTCTGTTCGATCGTTCCGTTAAATCTACTGCTGCGTTTTCCGGC
>WTFU01000165.1:9833-11641 GCA_011523945.1 Mariniblastus sp.
CAAACTTACTCCGCCGTGAAAACATGTTGGTCTCAGGACCGTTATCACTGGTCACAATCACCAGGGTGTTGTCTGTGAGTTTCAATTGATCCAACTCATCCATCACCCTTCCTATGTGATGATCCACTTCCACCATGAAATCGCCGTAGATATCCAATTTACTTTTACCGACGAAGGCATCACCCGGCGCGTGAGGTGTGTGAGGGGCGTTAAGCGGCATGTAGACGAAAAAGGGACTTTGTTTGTTGCGTTGGATGAAAGAGATGACCTCGTCGGTCAAGGTCGGCATGACATGCTTATGCCGCCAGCCAGAAACCGCAGGGCCCTGCCGACCACCTTTGTCTTCTTCCTTCAAGCTGGACGTGGGTTGCTCGGTAACGCGGTCATTCCGAATGAAAACATAGGGGGGCATGTCCAAAGATGCAGCAATTCCGAAGTACTCGTCGAATCCATTTGCGATGGCGGTGTTCTGAATCGGCTTTGTGAAATCGATTCCCTCAGAGTTGTTGCGCATGTTGTAGCCCTTTTCTCCTCGCATTCCTCCACCCCAGTCCATTCCCAGATGCCACTTTCCGATACAGGCTGTTCGGTAACCCTTGCGTTGGAATAGATTCGCCATAGTCATGCGCCCCTCCTTAATGAGAGGCTGTGAGAAACCACCAAGAACGCCACTCTTCAATTCGGTTCGCCACGAGTAGCGACCCGTCAGCAAGGCATAGCGTGAAGGTGTACAGACAGCGGAGGCGGAATGGGCGTCGGTGAATCGCATACCATCCTGGGCTAGCCGGTCGAGATTGGGCGTATGGATTTTGGATTCGGCGTCGTAGCAGGTAACGTCGCCATAGCCCATGTCATCGGCGAAAATCAAAACAACATTGGGTTGCTTCACCTCCGCTGAGGCAAACGCAGTCAGCACCAAAAAGCATAAAAATGTGGGTATGGTTTTCATGTTATTTGTTCAGTCGCTGTTTACTTGTTTCAGTTTCTCATTGTGATGAATGTATTCAAGAATCTTGATAAGCTCTTGATAAGCGATAGGCCGCGATTTTCCATGTCGGGATTGTCGCATTCTTGGTTCGAATTCCGTTGAAGTCCGTGGAACGCGGTTTGGGTTCGCCCTAAGCAAATAGCATGCAAGGGTTTAGGAAAGATACGAGCAGAAATAAAGTAAATCTGTTCATCGAACTGCCTGTTATCTTGATAGTTTGCCATCACTTTGGTGCATCTTCAAAATGTGGATACCGATAGTCAGCCTTGTCATCGGTCGAGACCTTGTGCGTCGAACCGTCTTTAAGTTTGTAGAGGTAGAGTTTACCGCCAGCGTGATAAACGATCGAAGATTCGTCTTTCGACCAACGCGGGTAGGCAAACCAGATCGGTTTTCCGTCCTCATTCGCAAACGGCTTTGCGTTAGTGATCTTGCAGGTTTTGGCATCGAAATCGGCGACGTAAAGTGTTCGTCCGGGAACTCGTCGCTTAAAACCCTGCTGGAACTCGAAGCAGACTCTCGTTTCCGTTGGTGAGAGACTGACCCGCGCAAGCACTCCCGTCTTTGCCAATTCACACTCGATGCGCTCAAATGTCGGATTAACGTTTTTCCCGGGGGTCATCAGGTAGTACCCCATGCCCTGTTTGGGCGGATTCGATCGCACAAGGATTCGGCCGTCGGTAAGACAGGTGAAAGCCCACGCAGAATACCCTCGGTCAGTGAGAGGAATTTCCTCACCAGGTTTCGCACCAATCTTGCTGGCCATCACCACATAGCCACCTGTCTTCGGATTCTTCCGATTCCAGATCGGCGTATTACT